>NC_018518.1:2695897-3369871 GCF_000306945.1 Bordetella pertussis 18323
GGTAAAATAGTGGGTCGATTCACATCTCCTGGCCCTGGCAACGCCGGACCAGCATCATGGCTTACTCCGTCAAAGAACTCTTCAAGACCCTGCAAGGCGAAGGCGCGCAGGCCGGCCGCGCCGCGGTTTTCTGCCGCTTCGCGGGCTGCAATCTCTGGACCGGGCGCGAAAGCGACCGCGCCGGCGCCGCCTGTACCTTCTGCGATACCGATTTCGTCGGCACCGATGGCCAGGGCGGCGGCAAATTCGCCGACGCGGCCGGCCTGGCCGACGCCATCGCGGCATGCTGGGGCGAGCACCCCGCCGACCGCTACGTCGTCTTCACCGGCGGCGAGCCGCTGCTGCAGCTGGACGAAGCCCTGCTGCAGGCCGTGCACGCGCAGGGTTTCACGGTGGCCATCGAAACCAACGGCACCTTGCCGCCGCCGCCTGGCATCGACTGGATCTGCGTCAGCCCCAAGGGCCGGGCGCCGGTGGTCGTCGAGCGCGGCCACGAGCTCAAGCTGGTGTTTCCGCAGGCCGACGCGCGCCCCGAGGCGTTCGCCCACCTGGCGTTCGAGCACTTCTTCCTGCAGCCCATGGACGGCCCCGCGCGCGCGGCCCACACCACCCAGGCCGTGCAGTACTGCCTCGACCACCCGCAATGGCGCCTGAGCCTGCAAACCCATAAATACATAGGTATTCCATGACTGTCCGTCCCATCGCGGGAGATGCGCGATGATTTCCGTCACCCGCCGACTCGAATTCGACGCAGGCCACCGCATCCCCGACCACAACAGCCAGTGCCGCAACCTGCACGGGCACCGGTACGTGCTGGAGGTCACGCTCAGCGGCGACGTCGTGCAGGCGCCCGGCGCCTCCGACAATGGCATGCTGATGGATTTTTCCGAGATCAAGCGCATCGCCAGGGCGCATATCGTCGACGTCTGGGACCACGCCTTCCTGGTCTACGAGGGCGACCATGCCGTGCGCGGCTTTCTCGATACGCTGCCGGACCACAAGACGGTGGTGCTCGACCGCATTCCCACGGCCGAGAACCTGGCCAGCATCATTTTCGCGACGCTGGCGCCCCACTACCACGGGCACTATGGCGCGGACCTGCGCCTGACCCGGGTGCGCCTGTACGAAACGCCGAACTGCTGGGCCGACTGCGGCAGCTGACGGCCCCCGGCGCGCGGCCGCCTACAGGCCGTTCTCGCGCGTGGCCAGCAGGTAGCGCTCGGCGGCGCCGTCGTTGACGCTGGCCCACAGCAGCTGGTCGGCGCGGAAGGCGCGCCACGACTCCAGCACCTTGGCAAAGCGCGGATTCTTGCCGGCGTACTCTTCCAGCACCTCGCGCGTGGCCTTCTGCATGGCCGCCATGATCTCGGGCGACCACGATTGCAGCTTGGCGCCCTGCCCCACCAGGCGCTTGAGCGCCGGGATGTTGTGGGCGTCGTACTTGGCCAGCAGCTCTTCGCCGGCCATGGCGCAGGCCGCCCGCAGCGCCACCTGGTAGCGCGGGGGCAAGGACTGCCAGCTCTCGCGGTTGACGTTCAGGCACAGGTTGGCGCCCAGCTCCATGACGCCTGGGCCATAGTAGTACTGCGCCACCTTGGCGAAGCCCAGCTTCTCGTCGTCGTACGGACCGACGAATTCGACGGCGTCCAGCGAACCCTTCTCGAGCGCGGGATAAATGTCGCTGCCGGCGATCTGCTGCGGAATCGCGCCCAGCTTCTGGTACACCATGCTCAGCAAGCCGGGCGTACGGATGCGCAGGCCCTTGAAATCGTCCGGCGTGCGCATCTGCTTGCGGAACCAGCCGCCCATTTGCGCGCCCGTGTTGCCGCAGGGAATCGCGATGGCGTTGAAGCCCGCGTACAGCTCGTCGATCAGCGCCTGGCCGCCGCCTTGCAGCACCCATGCGCTGTGCTGGCGCGGCGTCAGGCCGAAAGGCACGCCGGTATCGAACACCAGCGCGGGCTCCTTGCCCATGTAGTAGAAACCGGCGGTATGGCCGCACTCGGTGGTGCCGTTCTGGACCGCGTCCAGCACCTGCAGGGGCGGCACGATTTCGCCGGCCGGAAAGGCCCGGATGGCGAACTTCCCGTCGGTCAGCTCGCTGACGCGGGCGGTAATGGCCTCGGCCGCGCCCCATACCGTGTCGAGCGAGCGCGGAAAGCTGCTGGGCATGCGCCAGCGTATGGTGGGCGCCTCTTGCGCCACCGCGGGCGCGGCCAGCACTGCGCTACCCGCGCCGGCGGCCGCGGCGGTCAGAAAACGACGTCGCTGCATGATGATGATCCCTCTTTCTTTGGTCTATGGCTGAAAAACTGGCGGCGGCGCGCGTCAATCCAGGCAGTCGGGCGCGGCCCGCAGCACGCGCCGCGCGAAATAGGCAAAGGTCAGCGACTGGATCTTGGGCTTGACCAGGAAGTCGTGCGATTCCTGCGCCAGTTCGCCCGGCACCGCCTTGACCGGCCCGATGGCGCGCGCGCGCAATTGCAGCATCGCCGCCTGCTCCATCCACAGCGCCATGACGGCGGATTCCTCGATCGAACTGCCGGCGGTCAACAGGCCATGGTTGGCCAGCAGGATGGCGCGCTTCTCGCCCAGCGCGGCCGAAATCACCTCGCCCTCGTTGTCGCCGATGGGCAGGCCCGGCCATTGCGGCAGATAGGCGCAATCGTTGTAGAACGGCGTGGCGTCCATATGCGCCACCACCAGCGGCTCGCCCACCATCGACAGCGCCGAGACGGCCGGCGGATGGGTATGGACGATGCACTGCACGTTGGGCCGGTGCCGGTAAATCCAGATGTGGAAGCGATTGGCGGGATTGGGCAGCGATTTGCCGTCGAGCGGATTGAGGTCCTCGTCGATCAGGATCAGTTCGCTGGCGCGCGCCTCGTCGGCGCCCACGCCGAACGGCAGCGTCCAGTACGTGCCCGGCTCGTCGCCGCGCTCCGTGATCTGGCCGGCCAGCCCGCCATGCCAGTGGCCCTGCTCGGCCAGCATGCGGCAGGCCAGCGCCATTTTCTGGGCGCGCGTCC
Source organism: Bordetella pertussis 18323 (assembly GCF_000306945.1). NCBI lineage: Bacteria > Pseudomonadati > Pseudomonadota > Betaproteobacteria > Burkholderiales > Alcaligenaceae > Bordetella > Bordetella pertussis. The sequence goes on from NC_018518.1 coordinate 2,698,927, forward strand.
ATTGCGGCTCGCTCACGCGCGACTCGATTTCGCGGTCGACGCGCGCGCGCAATACATCCTTGTCCTGCACTGTGTAAGAAGACGACATCATGCTTTCCATTCGGTTCCGCCTCGCCAAGCGAGAGCAATTTATTGCCTTGTTATTGCCTTATAGGCAACTTGTTGCCCAACATACAAATAATTGCCCAAACACTCAACGAGGGAAAACCCGCAAGACGGCGGGCCGCGCCCAAAAATGGCATCATGCGTGCTGACGCATTCCCCGCCACCGCCCATGACCGCCAAATCGCCGCCCGTTCCCGCGCCCAGCCCCGAACAGATCGGCCTGCGCATCCGGGCCTTGCGCAAGCGGCAGAAACGCACCCTGGCCTGGCTGTCGGCGCAGTGCGGGCTGGACAAGGGTTTTCTGTCGCGCCTGGAGCGCGGCGAGAAGTCAGCCTCGGTCGGCACCCTGCATACCGTGGCCGGCGCGCTGGGCAGCAGCCTGTCGGCCCTGCTGGGCGAAGCCGATCCGCAGACCGAGATCCAGATCGTGCGCGCCGCCGACCGGCACCGCATGACGACCGCCCCCGGGCCGGGCGAACACATCTATGAAGCCATCACCCTGGGCAGCTCGCACAGCGGCCTGTCGGTCATGGTGGTCGAGGTCGGCACGCACGGCGCGCACACCGAGGCCCACCACGGCGGCGACGAACTGATCTTCGTGCTCGACGGGCGCATCCGGGTGCATTTCGGCGGGCACACGGTGCTGCTCGAGCGCGACGACAGCGTGCGCTTTCCCGGCTACCTGCCGCACAGCCTGAGCGCCGAAGGCCGCAAGCTGGCGCGCGCCCTGGTCGTCATCGCCAGCGGCTGATCCCCCTGCCCGGCGTGCATCCGCATGCACGGGCGCCTGTCCCCGCAGCGGCAAGGGTGCCTGTCCCCGTTGGGACAGGCACCCCGTCAAGCGTCGATGGCGTACGGCAGTGTGCCTGTCCCAGCGGGGACAGGCACACCCGCGCCCGTCCCCGCCACGCCTCGGATTGTCCCGCCCGGCACAATGCCCGCCAATTATCCATACAAACTAATTAATAGGATACTATTAAATAGGATACAATCTAGATCATGAAAACCGCCACCGACAACCGCCTCATGGCCATGACCGCCAACCTGATGGTGCTTTCGCGCGCTTATCGCAGCGCAGCCGACAAGGCCCTGGCCGACTTCGGCCTGTCCCAGGCCACCGCCTGGCCGGTCATCCTGACCGGCCGGCTGGGCGATGGCGTGCGCCAGGGCGCGCTGGCCGAGGCGCTGGGCGTCGAAGGCCCGTCGCTGGTGCGCGTGCTGGATCAGCTGGTCGCCGCCGGCCTGATCGAGCGCCGCGAAGACCCGCAGGACCGCCGCGCCCGCACCCTGCATCTCACCCCCGCCGGGCAGTCCCTGCGCGAACAGGTCGAGAACGTGCTGGTGCAACTGCGCCGCCAGCTTTTCCAGGGCATCGCCGACTCCGACCTGGAGACCTGCCTGCGCGTGTTCGATTCGCTCAAGTCGGCGCTGGGACGGGAGTCGGCCGCCGCGCGGGAGGACTACCGCCCATGAAGCTGCCTACCGCCGATGAGGCGGTGTTCTCGATCAAGTGCTACCTGGGCGCCATGCTGGCGCTCTACCTGGCGTACTCCATCGGGCTGCCGCGTCCGTTCTGGGCCATGACCACGGCCTATGTCGTTGCGCAGCCGTGGTCCGGCGCCGTGCGCTCCAAGGCGGTGTACCGCCTGGGCGGTACTTTCTTCGGCTCGGCCATGACGATCTATACCGTGCCGCGCCTGGCCAACTACCCCGTGCTGATGACGCTGGCCATGGTGCTGTGGGTCGGCCTGTGCCTGTACATCGCCGTGCTCGACCGCACGCCGCGCTCGTATCTCTTCATGCTGGCCGGCTATACCGCCGCCATGATCGGCTTTCCCAGCGTGACCGACCCGGCGCTGGTGTTCGACACCGCGCTGGCGCGCGTCGAGGAAATCAGCCTGGGCATCATCTGCGCCACGCTGGTCCACAGCGTGGTGCTGCCGCGCGGCATCGGCCGCGCCATGATGGGCCGCCTGGACGCCACCGTGCGCGACGCGCGCAGCTGGATCCAGGATGTACTCAACCAGCGCGGCGCCGCGCAGCACGCCAGGGACCGCCGCGCGCTGGCCAACGACATCACCCAGCTGCGCCTGCTGTCGACCCACGTGCCGTTCGACACCGGCAACATCCGCTGGACCGCCAACGCCTTGCGCGCCATGCAGGAGCACATCACCGCGCTGACGCCGGCGGTCTCGGCCGTCGAAGACCGCCTGCAAGCCCTGCAGGCGCAGGGCCGCGCGCTGCCGCCGCCGGCGGCCAGGGTGCTGGCCGACATCTCGGCCTGGATGGACGACAGTGCCCACGCCACGCGCGAGCAAGCGGTGCAGCTGCGCGCCGCGCTGACGCGCCTGGCGCCCGCGATCGACCGGCAGTCCGGCTGGCACGACGCGCTGCTGGCCAGCCTGGTCGCGCGCTTGCGCGAACTGGTCGACAGCTACGACGCCTGCCTGGTGCTGCGCCAGGATATCCACGCCGGCCTGGGCGGCGCGCCGACCGGCCGCACCCGCCGCCTAACTGTGAAGATTCAATAGGTTGTATGCATGGTTCATCCGAACCGGATTTGAGAAACTGGAAATCGCCGACCCCCCAGTTCACTCAAGGAGCCCGGCCGGATGAACACCCATAAGCATGCCCGATTGACCTTCCTACGTCGACTCGAAATGGTCCAGCAATTGATCGCCCATCAAGTTTGTGTGCCTGAAGCGGCCCGCGCCTATGGGGTCACCGCGCCGACTGTGCGCAAATGGCTGGGCCGCTTCCTGGCTCAGGGCCAGGCGGGCTTGGCCGATGCGTCCTCGCGCCCGACGGTCTCGCCCCGAGCGATTGCGCCGGCCAAGGCGCTGGCTATCGTGGAGCTGCGCCGCAAGCGGCTGACCCAAGCGCGCATCGCCCAGGCGCTGGGCGTGTCAGCCAGCACCGTCAGCCGCGTCCTGGCCCGCGCCGGTCTGTCGCACCTGGCCGACCTGGAGCCGGCCGAGCCGGTGGTGCGCTACGAGCATCAGGCCCCCGGCGATCTGCTGCACATCGACATCAAGAAGCTGGGACGTATCCAGCGCCCTGGCCACCGGGTCACGGGCAACCGACGCGATACCGTTGAGGGGGCCGGCTGGGACTTCGTCTTCGTGGCCATCGATGACCACGCCCGCGTGGCCTTCACCGACATCCACCCCGACGAGCGCTTCCCCAGCGCCGTCCAGTTCCTCAAGGACGCAGTGGCCTACTACCAGCGCCTGGGCGTGACCATCCAGCGCTTGCTCACCGACAATGGCTCGGCCTTTCGCAGCCGCGCCTTCGCCGCGCTGTGCCATGAGCTGGGCATCAAGCACCGCTTTACCCGACCTTACCGCCCACAGACCAATGGCAAGGCCGAACGCTTCATCCAGTCGGCCTTGCGTGAGTGGGCTTACGCTCACACCTACCAGAACTCCCAACACCGAGCCGATGCCATGAAATCCTGGCTACACCACTACAACTGGCATCGACCCCACCAAGGCATCGGGCGCGCTGTACCCATCTCCAGACTCAACCTGGACGAATACAACCTATTGACAGTTCACACCTAGCCGGGGCGCCCTGGCGCCCGCCGGCCTCAGGCCTCGCCGTAGGGGGCCGCGGCCACGCCCGGCTCGGGGTCGGGGTGCCGCCCGGCGTGCTCGATGACATAGGCGAACACCCGGCCGTTCTCGCGTGCGAACTCGGCCGTATCGGCGCATACGCCATCGATGAGATTGCTGTCTTCGTGCAATGCCGGATCGCCCGAATGCAGGCGGTACAGCCACAGGACGATGCCGGTCTTGTGGTCCAGCACGGTGTCGCACAGACAGTCGTACAGGGCGTCGAGATTGCCGCCGAAATACTCGGGAAAATCCACCGCCTTGGCGATCGCGCGCAATACCGCCGAACGGCTGCGCGCGCGGTCGCAATCGGCAACCAGCAACGACATGCCCAGTTCGCGCGTGGCGTCGACCACGGCCTGCTTGTCCAGCCCGTCGTGATCCAAAGCGCCGCCGCGGCGCAGTTGGCGCTGCAAAGTCGTCTGACCGTTACGCGTCATGCCCCGGCCTCCCCGAAAAACTTCACCACGTCGTCAATACGCCGCATCGTATCGGCATAACCCAGTTCGATCAATCGTTGCGTGTACGTATGCTCGAACAGGAGATATGACATCAGCGCGCCACCGTTTGACCGGCTCGGGTCGGACGATACACCGAGAACGCGGAAAAGGGTACGGGCTTCCGACGGCATGTCGTCCAGGTGCTCCAGCGCCAGCTGGTCGAGCAACTGGCTGGGCGTCAGGGCCAGCACGTCCACCCGCCGCAGGGCGAACTCCGGCTCGGCCCCTGGCCGCCGCGGCTGAGCAGGAAATTGGTGCGCTCCAGGCGCTCGACGTCCATCGACAGGCCGTCGAGGAAGATGCTCGACAGCGCGTGGCCGCCGACCTGGGCCAGCGACGGGTGCGGCGGGTCCTCCTCGCGCTTTTCCGGGTGGGTGTCGTCATGGAAGCCCGTGCCGATCACCAGCACCCGGGTGGCCCCCAGGTGGATGGCCGGGCTGATGGGCGCCAGCTGCCGCATCGACCCGTCGCCGCACCATTCGACCTGCCCGTGCACGCGCACCGGCCGCGCCGGAAACACGAACGGGATGGCCGACGAGGCCATGATGTGATCGATCCCGATGGCCGACGGCACGGCGCGGCGCAGGAACCGGTGCCAGGGGTCGATCGGCCGGTCCGACTGGTAGAAGGTCAGGTGCTCGCCGCTGGTATACCCGGAGGCGGTGATGGCCAGCGCCGACAGCTTCCCGCGCGCCAGGTTGTGCCGCATGCGGTCGAAATCCATCACCCGGCCCAGCAGATCTGTCGAGCAGCGACTGGGGCCGCTTGCGCGTCAGGCCGGCGTACCCATCCCAGCGACAGCAGGCCCAGCCAGCGCACGCCGGTGCGGATCAGCCCGGGCGCGTCGGCCCGGTACACCATGCCGGTCTCCAGCGAGGCCCACAGCCGCCGCATGCGGCGCACCGCCAGGTGGGGCCGGTCGGCGCGGCAGGCCAGCGCCGCCGCATTGACCGCCCCGGCCGAGGTGCCGCAGATGATGGGGAACGGGTTGGGATAGCCCGGCCGCGCCTTCGGGTCGAGGATCGCGATGATGGCGCTGAGCGCGCCCACCTGGTAGGCGGCGCGCGCGCCGCCGCCCGTCATGACCAGGCCGGTCAGCGGGCGGGCGTCCCCCGCCCTGCCCGCGCCGCGCTCAGCGGACCGCGTCGGCATTGACCACGGCCATGGCGGCCATGTTGACGATGCGGCGCACCGTCGAGCTCGACGTCAGGATATGCACCGCCGCGTTGGCGCCCAGCAGGAACGGCCCCACCGCGACGTTGCCGCCGGCGGTCGTCTTGAGCAGGTTGTAGGCGATGTTGCCGGAGTCCACGTTGGGGCACACCAGCAGGTTGGCCTCCCCCTTGAGCGTGGACGACGGCAGGATGCGCAGGCGCAGCGCCTCGTCCAACGCGCAGTCGCCGTGCATCTCGCCGTCGATCTCCAGCTCGGGCGCGCGCTCGCGTACCAGTTCCAGCGCGCGGCGCATCTTGGCGCCAGAGGCCGAGCTGCCCGAGCCGAAGTTCGAGCGCGACAGCAGCGCCACCTTGGGCGCCAGGCCCAGGCGCTGCATTTCCTCGGCGGCCGCCACGGTGTACTCGGCGATCTGCTCGGCGCTGGGGTCTTCATTGACGTGCGTGTCCACCAGGGCCACGGTGCGCTCGTCCAGCAGCAGGATGTTCATCGCCGCGTAGGTGGTGGCGCCGGGCTTTCTGCCGATGACCTGGTCGATGAAGCGCAGGTGGTCGTGGAAGCCGCTGACCGCGCCGCAGATCATGCCGTCGGCGTCGCCCAGGTGCACCATCATGGCGCCGATCAGGGTCAGGCGGCGGCGCATTTCCACGCGCGCCATCTCCTTGGTGATGCCGTTGCGGCACATCATGTCCCAGTAGGTGGTCCAGTACTGGTGGAAGCGCTCGTCGTATTCCGGGTTGCAGACCTCGACGTCCTGGCCCAGGCGCAGGCGCAGGCCGAATTTCTCGATGCGCGACAGCAGCACCTGGGGGCGGCCCACCAGGATGGGCTTGGCGACTTTCTCGTCGACGATGACCTGCACGGCGCGCAGCACGCGCTCGTCCTCGCCCTCGGTGAACACGATGCGGGCCCGTCCGCCGTCGCGCACGATCTGCTTGGCCTGCGAGAACAGCGGCTTCATGAAGGCGCCGGAGTGGTAGACGAACTGCTGCAGCTGCTCGGCGTAGGCGTCCAGGTCGGCGATGGGACGCGTGGCCACGCCGCCCTCCATGGCCGCCTTGGCCACCGCCGGCGCGATGCGCACGATCAGGCGCGGATCGAACGGCTTGGGAATCAGGTAGTCGCGGCCAAACGAAATGTCATAGGTGCCGTAGGCCGCGGCCACGACCTCGTTCTGTTCTTCGCGCGCCAGGCTGGCGATGGCCAGGACCGCCGCCTTTTCCATCTCGCGCGTGATCGTGGTCGCGCCCACGTCCAGCGCGCCGCGGAAGATGTACGGAAAGCACAGCACGTTGTTGACCTGGTTCGGGTAATCCGAACGGCCGGTGGCCATGACGATGTCGTCGCGCACCGCGTGCGCCGCCTCGGGCAGGATCTCGGGGTTGGGGTTGGCCAGCGCCAGGATCAGCGGGTTGGCCGCCATGGCGGCCACCATCTCGAGCTTGAGCACATTGCCGGCCGACAGGCCCAGGAACACGTCCGCGCCCTCGATCACCTCGGCCAGGGTGCGGGCCTCGGTCGGCTGCGCATAGCGCGCCTTGTCCGGGTCCATCAGGGCGGTGCGGCCCTGGTAGACGGCGCCTTCGATGTCGGTGACCCACACATGCTCGATGGGCAGGCCCAGGTCCACCAGCAAATCCAGGCAGGCCAGGGCGGCGGCGCCGGCGCCCGAGGTCACCACCTTGACCTGCGCAATATCCTTGCCCACCACTTCCAGGCCGTTGATGAAGGCCGCGCACACCGTGATGGCGGTGCCGTGCTGGTCGTCGTGGAACACCGGGATCTTCATGCGCTCGCGCAGCTTGCGCTCGACCGTGAAGCACTCCGGCGCCTTGATGTCTTCCAGGTTGATGCCGCCGAAGGTGGCTTCCAGCCCGGCGATGATCTCCACCAGCTTGTCCGGGTCGGTCTCGTTGATCTCGATGTCGAACACGTCCAGCCCGGCGAACTTCTTGAACAGCACCGCCTTGCCTTCCATCACCGGCTTGGAGGCCAGCGCGCCGATGTTGCCCAGCCCCAGCACCGCCGTGCCGTTGGTGATCACGCCCACCAGGTTGCCCCGCCCGGTGTAGCGGAACACATTCACCGGATCGTCGACGATCTCCTCGCAGGCGGCGGCCACGCCCGGCGAGTAGGCCAGGCTGAGGTCGCGCTGATTGCTCAGCTGTTTGGTGGGGGTGACCGAAATCTTGCCGGGGCGGCCATGCTCGTGATATTCCAGCGCGGCCTTGCGAAAGTTGGCGTCCATGATGGCGATGACGTAGGTTGGAGCTGCGAAAGTGAACGATGCGGCAGCGCACGCCGGAAAGATGCTACCCGCGCCTGCACGGGCTGGCCGGCTGCGCAAGGCGCAGTGGCGCTATCTTACTCCCGCCCCTTTGCGCCGACCGCGCCGGACCCGGCGCGCGCCGCCAGCACGCCATCCGGATCGAACAGCGCGCGCACGCGCGCATCCAGGCGCGCGGCCTCGGCCGGCGCGCTGCCGGACGCGGCCGGCGGCGGCGCCGCCGCCGGCGCCAGCAGCACGCTTTCCACCCAGGCCAGCGCGCTGTCATGCCCGAGCAACAGATGCGCCAGATTGACGCCTGCCGGTTCGCGCGGCTGCAGCGCGTCGAGGCGATAGCGCGCCGGCCAGGCAGGCTGGGCCAGGCAGGCCGCGGCATCCTGCCCGCCGGCCAGCTGGAACAGGGCCGGCACCAGGCGCTGCACCGTGGCCGAGCGCAGCGGCCGCACATCGGCCGCGCCAAAGGGGCCCAGCACCTCGGCGGTGCCGTCGGCCAGCAGCACGCTGGCCTCCAGCACGCCGCTGACGCCGGTCTCGCCGGTGGGCCAACCATGCGAATCAGCCAGCCAGTCGGCCAGCGTGCACGTCGGCGCGACCTCGGCGAACTGGCCCAGGCCGGCGGCGGCCAGCTCTCCCGCCAGGCAGCCGGGACCGGCACGCCAGGCGCCGCCTTCGGGCGCCAGCGCGCGCAGGCCGCGCGGATCGATCTGCAATACCGGCCGTCCGGCTGGCCGGGCGCCGGGCAGGCCGAGGCTCACCCCATACTCCTGGCACAGCGCGCGCGCGCGGCGCACCTCGGCGTCCGAGCGCGCCCGCAACAATGCCGCGCCCCCGGCCGGGTCCAGGTCGCGCAGCGGCGCCGCCACCGCCAGCGAGAGCCGCTCGCAGAACGCCGCCCAGGACGACTGCCGCGGGCGGCGTCCGAGCAGGAAAGCGCGTCGCGATGGCTGCATGACTACAATCCCCCTTTCGCTACATAACCCATTCGATTCACCATGCCGCGCTTAGCCACTCGTACCAACGATTTTCTGACATTCCAGGTTGTGGAGCTTTTCAAGGAAGCGCAGGCCCTGCAAGCGGCCGGGCGCGACATCATCAGCCTGGGAATCGGAGAACCGGACTTTACCGCGCCTCCCCAGGTGGTGGAAGCGCTGGAGCGCGCCACGCGCGCCGGCCTGAACGGCTACAGCGCGCCGGCCGGCCTGTCCGCCCTGCGCGAAGCCATTGCCGCATTCTACGAAAGCGAGTTCGGCGCGCGCGTGGACCCGGCCCGCATCATCGTCACCGCCGGCGCCTCGGGCGCGCTGGCGCTGGCCTGCGCCGCGCTGGTCAACCCGGGCGCGCAAGTCCTGATGCCCGACCCCTCGTACCCGGCCAACAGCAACTTCGTGCTGGCCGCCGGCGGGCAGCCGCGCCTGATTCCCAGCACCGCCGCCAAGCGCTTCCAGCTCTCGGCGCAGGACGTGCGCGACCACTGGAACGACGCCACCCAGGGCGTGCTGATCGCCTCGCCCAGCAATCCCACCGGCACCTCGATCGCCCACGACGAACTGGCCGAGCTGCTGGCCGCCGTGCGCGAACGCCAGGGCTTCAGCATCGTGGACGAAATCTACCTGGGGCTGTCGTACGAATCGCAACCGCGTTCGGCGCTGCTGCTGAACGACAACATCATCGTCATCAACAGCTTCTCGAAGTACTTCCACATGACCGGCTGGCGCCTGGGCTGGATGATCGTGCCCGAAAGCATGGCGGCCAAGGTCGAGAAAATGGCCGCCAGCCTGGCGATCTGCGCGCCCACGCTGGCCCAGCATGCCGCGCTGGCCTGCTTCACGCCCGACGCGCTGAAGATATTCGAGCACCGCCGCGAGGCCTTCAAGCAGCGGCGCGACTACCTGCTGCCGGAGTTCGAGCGCCTGGGCATCCCGGTGCCGGTGCGCCCGGACGGCGCGTTCTACATCTATGCGGACATCGCGGCGCTGGGCACGACCAGCATGGCGTTCTCGCATCGCCTGCTGCACGAGGGCGGCGTGGCCGCGGTGCCGGGGCTGGATTTCGGCCCCGCCCACGGCGAACGCACCATGCGCTTCTCGTACGCCACCGGGCTGGACCGCCTGCAGGAAGCCGTGGCCCGCATCGAGAAGCTGCTGTAGGCGGCGGCGCGGGCCGGCTGGCGCCGGCCCGGCGTCAATCGCGCGCCAGCGCGATGCCCGAAGCCAGCGCCAGGCGGCGCCGCTCCGCCAGCACCTTGGCGCCATAGCCGCCATCGTCGGGGCCGGTGGCCCCCACATAGCAGGCCAGGCCGCCATTGAACGACCCACGGCGGTTGATGCAATCCTTCAGGATCGTGGAGCCGACATGGATGTTGGCCACCGGATCGAGCGGGTTGCCCTTGCCCACGTGGGCAATGGCGTCGAACTTGTCCTGGTGCACCCGGGTCATCACCTGCATCAGCCCTTGCGCGCCCACCGGGCTTTCGGCAAACGGGTTGTAGCGCGACTCGATGGCGATCACGGCCAGCAACAGCAGCGGATCGAGCTGTTTCTCGCGGCCGACCTTGTAGACGGTATTGACCAGCACCGCGGTCGCGTCATAGGCCACCTTGTACTTGCGCGAGATATAGTTGCGCAATGCCTCCACCTGCGCGCTCGAGGCGGCGGACGGACGGTTCGGCGGCGCCGGCGGCGTATCGCTGCGCAACGGGCCGAGGAATCCGGTCGCATTGCTGGCGGGTGCGCTCGGTATCGCCATGACCACGGCCGAGGACGCATCGGCGCCGGCTTCGGCTCCGGGTTCCAGTTCGGCGGATGGCATGGACGTAGGTGCCAGGGCGGTCAACAAGGCTTTGTGCACCTGCAGCGCCTGGTCGCGCAGACCGGGCAAGGCAAATCCCATGCTCACTGTCACGATGACCGCGATGCCCAGATAGACGGAGCTGATGCGCAGCCATTCGGCGAGATGGTGGTGCACTCCTTGGGCCAGCTGTCGGAACAGGCCGGCCACTGACGCATCGGGCATGGGACCTCCTGCGTGGAATGAGAGGAGGCAGATGTTAACCTCTGTTTTGCCTCAAGAATGTAACTATTTTGCCGGGATCTGCCTTGAAGTACCGCGACCTCCGAGATTTTCTTGCCCAGCTCGAACGCCAGGGCGAACTCAAACGCATCACCGCGCCGGTCTCGACGCGGCTGGAAATGACCGAGATTGCCGACCGGGTGCTGCGCGCCGGCGGCCCGGCCCTGCTGTTCGAGAACGCCCGCCACAACGACGCGCCGGCCGACATGCCGGTGCTGGCCAACCTGTTCGGCACGCCGCGGCGGGTCGCCTGGGGCATGGGGGCCGACGACGTCGGCGCCCTGCGCGAAACCGGCGAACTGCTGGCCTCCCTGCGCGAGCCCGAAGCGCCCAAGGGCCTGCGCGACGCGCTGGCCAAGGTGTCCATGCTGAAAGCCGCCCTGTGGGACATGAGCCCCAAGACCGTGCGCAGCGCCGCCTGCCAGGAAATCGTCTGGGAAGGCGCCGACGTCGAGCTGAGCCGCCTGCCCATCCAGACCTGCTGGCCGGGCGACGTGGCGCCCCTGCTCGCCTGGGGCCTGGTGATCACGCGCGGGCCGAACGCCCGGCGGCAGAACCTGGGCATCTACCGCCAGCAGCCGCTGGGGCCGAACAAGCTGATCATGCGCTGGCTGTCGCACCGGGGCGGCGCGCTGGACTTCCGCGACCACGCCCAGGCCCACCCGGGCAAGCCGTTTCCCATCACCGTGGCGCTGGGCGCCGACCCGGCCACCATCCTGGGCGCGGTCACGCCGGTGCCGGACACGCTGTCCGAATACCAGTTCGCCGGGCTGCTGCGCGGCTCGCGCACCGAGGTCGTCAAGGCGCTGGGCAGCGACCTGTCGGTGCCGGCCTCGGCCGAGATCGTGCTCGAGGGCCACCTGCTGCCGGCCGACGATCCGCGCGCCGTCGCTGCCGTGGTGCCCGAGGGCGCCAACCCGCCCCCGGCCACCGGCTACGAAATGGCGCTCGAAGGCCCCTATGGCGACCATACCGGCTACTACAACGAGCAGGACTGGTTCCCGGTGTTCACGGTGGACCGCATCACCATGCGGCGCAACCCCATCTACCACTCCACCTATACCGGCAAGCCGCCCGACGAGCCGGCCGTGCTGGGCGTGGCGCTGAACGAGGTATTCGTGCCGCTGCTGCGCCGCCAGCTGCCCGAGATCGTCGATTTCTACCTGCCCCCGGAAGGCTGCAGCTACCGCCTGGCGGTGGTGTCGATCCGCAAGCAGTACGCCGGCCACGCCAAGCGCGTGATGTTCGGCTTGTGGAGCGTGCTGCGGCAGTTCATGTACACCAAGTTCATCGTGGTGGTCGACGAAGACATCGACCCGCGCGACTGGACCGAAGTGGTCTGGGCCATGACCACGCGCATGGACCCCGTGCGCGACACGGTGCTGGTCGAGAACGCGCCTATCGATTACCTGGATTTCGCCTCGCCGGTGTCCGGCCTGGGCGGCAAGATGGGGCTGGACGCCACCAACAAGTGGCCGGGCGAAACCAGCCGCGAATGGGGCACGCCCATACACATGGACGAAGCGGTCAAGCGCCGGGTGGATGCCATGTGGGACACGCTGGGACTGTAGCCATGCCGCGGGCGGCGCCGGCCGCCCGCCTGCCGGCCTGGCTCAGTCGGCCTGGCGCTCCTCGCGCGCGGACTGCCAGATCCGGTATGCCTGCCAGCCCACCAGCGCCACGCCGGCCAGCTTGAGCAGGCGCGAGCGCCGGGCGCCGCGCCCCATCACCATGGCCGACAGCGTCGAGCTGACGAAGGGATAGCGCCGTACCAGCGCGAACGCCTGCCAGAACAGCCGCGAGGTATTGGCCTTGCCCAGGCTGGGCCAGATGGACTTGACCATGTTGCTTGGCGTCAGCGTGCGCCCCGCCTCGACGATACCCTGCGCCAGCGCCTCGCGCTCGAGCGCGGCGCGCGCGCGCAGCAATTCAAGCCGCACCATGCGGTCTACCGAAGCCGAGTGGCGGGCCATGTCAGTCGTCCTCCGCGTTGCGCTGCCCGTCGCTGGCGCGTTGCGCATCGCGCACCCGTTCCAGCATGTCCGTATCGCGGCCGAGCTCCTCGAGCGTGGCGGCGAACGGCACGGGACCGTCGACCAGGTCGCGCCGGACCAGGAAGAACAGCACCAGCCCGATCACGCCATAGCCGCCCGCCAGCCAGCCCAGCGCGGCGTAGCGCGACTCGGTAGGCCAGAAGGCCACCGCGATCGTGATGGTGAATACCAGGACCGCCAGCGTCAGGAACAACAGCGCGCCGAAGGCCATGCCCAGCAGTTTGATCAGGCGGATCTTTTCGCCGGCGGCTTCCAGCGCCAGTAGTTCGAGGCGTGTACGCGTCAGTCCGACCAGACTGGCGGCCACGCCGAATACCGATCTACGCAAACCCATTGTGCATGCCGGGGCGGACGCGCGGCCCGCCCCGCCGTGATCAGCGGCGGCTGATCAGCAGGCCGAGCAGCAGGCCGGTCACGCCTGCGATGCTGATGGCCTGCCAGGGATTGTCGTGCACGTAATCGTCGGTGGCGCGGGCCGCTCGGCGGCCGCGTTCGAGCACCGCGTCCTGCGCGTCGTACAGCGCCTCGCGGGTGCGGCGCACCGATGCCAGCGCGCGCTCGCGCAATTCGGTCGCCTTGTCGCCCGTGGTGCTGGCGGCTTCGCGCAGCAAGGTCTCGGCATCATTGAGGCTGGTCTTGACGCTGTCGATGAGTTTCTCTTTCGTTGCTTCGTCGGATCTTCTCGCGGCCATTATCAGCTCCTTGTCGATGTGTCGATGACGCGTTCATCATACCAGCCGCGCCCCGCGCCACGCACCCCCGCGTGCTACGGGGTGCTACTTCAATTGCGTAATCTCAACGGATGACTTGATTCCGGCCTGGTCGATGTCCTGGCGCATCACCAGGTTGACGCTGGGGCAGTACCAATCGGTCACCGTGGTGTCCATGCCGGGAATCGGCAAGGTCAGGCCCTTGAAGGTGGCCATGGTGGGCTCGCTGCTGCGCGGATAGGTGATCGGCCAGCAGGCATGGCGGCCCAGCGCCGTGCTCAGGTCCTGGCGGGCGCCGACCGTCTTTTCGCCGATGCGCACCACGGTGGTCGGCTGGCCGCCCACCGGCGCCTCCTTGCCGATCCTGAGCCGGTAGCTGGCCCCGGGCAGGCGCTGCCCTTCGCCGCTGATCTTGTCGTAGGCGAACAGGCCCAGCATGCGCAGGTCGAACTGCCCCTCGGAGCGGGGCTGCTCGCCCGCCTCGGCGTACTTCACGAACGTGGCCTGGCCGTTCTTGACGGTCATCAGGTAATCCAGCCGCGACTTGCCCGGCGGCAGGCCGGCATAGCTGAAGGTGGCCATGCCCTGCACGCGCGCGCGACAGTTGTCGCCATTGGTCTTGGAAACCTCGGTGAAGCCCAGGTCGGCGCCCAGGCCGATGTTGCCGCTGCCGGTCAACTGCACCTGGCCGCCGTCATGCATGAACTTGGCGTCGCACACGCCCGCCTGCGCCGCGCCGGCCCACGCCAGCACACCAATTGAAACAAAAAATCGCACCATCATGGGCCGCTCCTGAAACGCTCGGTTCGGCGGCCCGGGACGCGGGCCGCGCTGGCTGATACTACACCGGTTGCGCCGGCCGGCGCCGCCCGGCAGACAGTTCTGACCCGCCCGTCCGCCCAGGGTTCCGGGCCGGCCGCGCCAGGGGCGGCAGGCGTCCAAATGATTAATGGCTATATGGATTCAAGAAATCGAAAGTTGTGGGGATGAACCCCGGTCCCTATGATCGGCTGACATTCGCGGGCCTTCCCGCGTGGCTGATTTCCATGACGCTGTTCCCGATTTTCGCCGACCTGACGGGGCGGCGCGTACTGGTGGTGGGCGGCGGCGCCGTCGCCGTCCGCAAGACACAGGCCCTGCTGCAAGCCGGCGCCGAGGTCGTCGTGGGCGCGCCGCGCCTGGATCCGGCGCTCGCCGCCCTGGCCGAGCAGGGCGGCATCGCCCGCCTGGACGGCGGCTTCGAACCCGCCTGGCTGGCCGGCGCCTGGCTGGTGGTGGCCGCCACCGACGACCGCGCCGTCAACGCGGCGGTCAGCGAGGCCGCGCGGGCGCGCCGGGTATTCTGCAACGTGGTCGACGATGCCGAACTGTCGTCCTTCCAGGTGCCGTCCGTCGTCGACCGGTCGCCGCTGATCGTGGCCATCTCCTCCTCGGGCGTGGCGCCCGTGCTGGCGCGGCGCCTGCGCGAGCGCATCGAGTCGCTGTTCGACCATTCGCTCGGCCAGCTGGCAGCCCTGGCGGCGCGCTATCGGCCGCGCATCCGCGCCGCCCGCCCCGACCTCGGCCAGCGGCGGCGTTTCTACGACTGGCTGCTCGACGGCCCGGTCGCGGCGCGCCTGCGCCAGCAACAGCCCGGGCTGGCCGAACAGGAACTGGAACAGGCGCTGCGCGCGCCGCAGGCCGCCCCCCGGGGCAGCGTCGTGCTGGTGGGCGCGGGCCCGGGCGACCCCGGCCTGCTGACGCTCAAGGCGCTGCGCGCACTCAATGAAGCCGACATCATCCTGTACGACCGCCTGGTCAGCGAGGGCGTGCTGGCGCTGGCGCGCCGCGACGCTGAACGCGTGCCCGTGGGCAAGCTGCCCGGCAAAGACCACGACGCCACCCAGGCGCGCATCCACGCCCTCATGCTGGCCCAGGCGCGCGCCGGCCGGCGCGTGGTGCGCCTGAAAGGCGGCGATGCCTTCATCTTCGGACGCGGCGGCGAAGAACTGGAATACCTGCGCGCGCACGGCGTGCCGTACGAGGTCGTGCCCGGCATCACCGCGGCGCTGGCCTGCGCCGCCTATGCCGGCATGCCCCTGACGCATCGCGACCATGCGCAGTCGGTGCGCATGGTCACCGCCCACTGCCGCGCCGACCAGGACACCCTGGACTGGGCCGGCCTGGCCCGCGACCAGCAGACCCTGGCGTTCTACATGGGCGTGGGCCAGCTCGATTACGTCACCGCGCGCCTGCTCGAACACGGCCGCGCGCCGGCCACCCCGTTCGCCCTGATCGAAAACGGCAGCCGGCCCGAACAACGCGTCGTCACCGGCACGCTGGCCGACCTGCCCGAGATCGCGCGCCGGCGCGGCGTGCGCCCCCCGGCGCTGCTGGTCATCGGCGAAGTCGCCGCCCTGGCCGACACCCTGCAATGGTTCGGCCAGCACCAGCGCGGCCTGCCCGGCCCGCAGGCCCTGGCCGCCTGAGCCTGGAGACTGGCACCGGCCAAGCTCCAGGAAAACCTCCTCCGCGGGGGATAGACCCTCCTCGCTTTACCAGCTGTACCGGTAGCCCGCGTGGAAGGTCCACGGCATGGCCAGCTTCGGGCCCTTGGAGTACTCGTACGAGGCATACAGGCTGTGGCCGCGGCCCAGCGCGGCGGCCATGCCCAGGCCCAGTTCGGCGCGCGTGCCGCGCAGTTCGGTGCGGTGCGCGATGCCGTTGGTGCGTACCGTACCCGCGCCGTCGAACTCCTGCAGCACGCTGGCCTTGATGTATGGCTGCACCTGCCTGCCGCCTGCCAGTTCGATGCGCTTGCCGACCTCCAGGCCCAGGCGACCCAGCACCGAGCTGCCGCCTTCGTCGCGCACCCGCAGGCCGTTGGCCGCGCGGTACGCACCGCCGCCGGCCCGGAATACCGCCAGCTCGGCCTGCGGCTCGAGGAACCAGCCGTCGGCATGGGTAAAGCGCCGGCCCGCCTCGAGCGAGGCGCCCACCCCATGGGTGCGGTACTTGCCCTTGACCGCGTACCCGTCGCTGCCCGCCACCTTGAAGTCATTCTCCAGGCGGCTGGCGCGCAGCGTCGCGTCCAGGTAGAAACCGCTGTCGGCGATATATGTGGCATAGCCCCCGACATGCACGCTGTCGGTGTGGCCGCCGCCGTCGCCGGTGAAGCCGCGGTCGCCGCGCGTATAGCCGGCCAGCCCGCCCAGGTGCCAGCGTCCGCCGGCCACCGCCACCGCGTGGTCGGCGCCCAGCTCGAAGCCGGCCACCTTCTGGTCGAAGCGCCGCCCGGCGCGGTTGTCCAGCTGCTGGCGTTGCGCGAAGCCGCGGCCCCAGGCGCCGCCGGCGTCCGGATTCAGGCGCAACTCGCCCAGGCGCTTGGACAACGCATTGCTTTCGGCGTACCAGAGCGTGCTGGCCAGGCCCACCCCACCCGTGTTGACCGCCGCGTTGGCGGCGGCGGACAACTCCCTGCCCGCCGGCGGTTGCGGCGCCGGCGCTTCCGGCTGCGGCTGCGGCGGCTGGGGACCCGGCTGCGGCGCGGGCTTGGGCGCCGGCGGCGCCTTCGCGCCCACCAGGCTCCACTGCCCATTGCCGTTGGCGGCCAATCGATAGCGATAGGTACCGATATCGACCTTGCCGTCCTTGTTGGCAAGGGTAAAGGTCGCCGCGCTGCCTCGTGGCGTCTGCACCAGCAGCAGGGTGTTGGCGCTGGCCGGCTCGCTGCCGCTGTTGCGGACCCACAGCCTGTGCTGGCCGCTGGCGTCCTGCATGACGACCAGCTTGTCGCTCAGCCCCAGGTCCGCGAAGACATTCATGCGGAACAGCCCCGAACCCGCCAGCGTATTGACCGTCAGGACCTTGAACCGCCCAGCTTCGGCCGGCTGCTGGAAATCGACGCTGCCGTCGCTGGCCAGCCGTAGCGCACCGACGTTCGAGTTGTCCGTCATGACCCAGGTGGCGTTGTCGATGGACAGCGAGTCGACCGCGCGGGTAGCGCCCGTCCATCGGGCCTGGCTGGCCAGCGCCACGTCGAGCGGCCCGATCGACGTGCCGGGAATAGAGGGCAGCTCCGTCGCGACGATGTCGCCCTGCGCATCGGCGCCCCCGGTCAGCGTCAGCTTCACGGGCTCCGGCAGGACCCGGTACAGCAGCGCTTTCCCCTGGGCATGCGCGCCGGCCTGCAAGGTGATCGACAGGGGCGCGGCTTGAGGCGCAAAGCGACGCGCGCCGCCGGTCTCGATGACATTGCCGTGCGGTGCGAACAAGCTGCCGCCCGACACCGTCACCCTGGCGCCGCGGCCCACCCGGATTGCGGCGCCCAGCTCCGGCGCCTCGACGATCGACTGGGCGAGCTCCACGCTGGAGCCCGATACGTCCACGCCATACCAGCCGTCGAGGACGGGACCGAAGCCGCCGGGACCGAAGCCGCCGGGAACCGCACCGCCGGGAACCGCACCGCCGGGAACCCCACCGCCGGCAGGCGCGTCCCCGCGCCGTATCGTCGCGCGCTGCAGATGCACGACCGCCCCTTGCATGGCCGCCACCCCCGCTGCCCGCCCGCCGGTGATGTGCCCGCCGTCGAGCGTAAGCTCACTGGCCCCCAACACAGACACCGCCGCGGGCGCGCCGCTGGCGGGCACGGCGGTCACGTTGGTGTCGCGCAGCACCACCCGGCTGGGCGGAAGGTCTTCCGGCTGCAATGACTGCAGGGCGCCGATATGCAAGCCCCCGTCGACGATGGCGCTGCGTTGGACCGTGACATTGGCGCCGCGCTCGATCTGCACGCCGCCAGCGCCCTGCAGGGTGCTGTCGGCGATGCTGGCCTGGGCCTGTTCGCCGGCCACATAGAGCGCGATGCCGTCGTCGTCCCAGGTGTCGCCGACGTTGGCCAGCGTGGCGTGATCGGCGACCAGCTTGCCGGCCTTGACGGTGACGGTGCCCAGAAAGCGCCGGATGCCATCGTCGAACAACTGTCCCGACGACGTGACACTGCCGTTCCGGAACTGCAGCTCGGCCGCGGGATTTTCTAGCAGGATGCCCTGGGCCTGACGGCCGCTTACCTTGATGGTGGTTCCGCTGGCGGTCCGTACGCCGCCCGGGTCGGAGCCCTGGATATGGATGCCATGCTGGCGCTCACCGGTCTTGACGATGGACTGGTTGTTCCAGTCGGCATGCGCCGCCGGGGCGGCGCCCAGCGCGCCCAGCGCCATGGCCAGCGTGGTGCGGCGCAGGGGCGCCGCCTTGACAATGCGTGACAGAGACATGTTCATTGGATGCCAGGTGGAGAGCAGACGCCCGCCATGCCCGCACCGCGATGGAACAGGGAAGAATGGGCGCAGCAAAAGTACGAATAACGCCATCCAGAACCGCTGCAACGCACGGTATTTGTCGTGTTACAGCGACGTATCATCGATGGCAGGAGGAAAATTCTCCTGTCCGAGATGCGTGCCGTAAGCAATCAAACGCGCACAAAATAAAGTAAGAATTCCGATATAGATGTAGGTTTTTAGAGTCGTGCGCGAAACACGCGCCGGTCCTGTGCCCGGTCCCGCCCCGCAGGCCAGGGTGCCTGTCCCCGCGGGGACAGATACCGTCTTGGCAGTCAACCGTTCATGGCGTAATTGGGCTGGTAGGGGATGCGGTTTTTGAGGACCCCGAAGCACAGATGCACCAGTTTTCTCATGGCCGCGCCCAGCGCGGCCTTTTTGCTTTTTCCTGCTTTGAGCAGGCGCTGGTAAAGGGCGCGGATGTGGGGGTTGTGGCGGGTCCCAACCAGGGCCGCCATGTATAACGTGGCGCGCACCTGGGAGGGGCCGGCTTTGGACAGGCGTGCGCAGCTGTTCAGACTGCTGCCGGATTGGCGCTGCACAGGGACCACCCCGAGATAGGCGGCCAGGCTCTGGGCGGAGTCGATATGCCGATTGTGCATGACGGCCAGGATGGCGTTGCCGGCCTGAGGCCCGATGGCGGGGATGGAGTTCAGCAGCTCGCAGTCTTGCTTGAGGTCGGGGTGGTTGTCGATGTGCTGATCGATCGCCCGCTCGATTTGTTTGATCTGTTCGCGCAAGAACGCGATGGCCTTGTCGATGGAACCATCGACCAAGGGCGCCGAGGGGCTGAACTGGCTCTTCTCTTTGCGATTGAGCTCACGCAACAGATCCTTGCTCAGCGCCTCGCGTCGCGTCAACAAGGCGCGCAGTTGACGCGCATGCAAGGGCGCCGGGTGCCACAGCGCCGGGCTCAGCGTCTGTCCATAGCGAGCCAGCACGTAGCTGTCGAGCGCATCATTTTTGGAGCGCAGCGCCAAGGCCTTGGCAAAGTCCCGGGCCTGGGCGGGATTGACCAAAGAGACCCGGACCTGGGGCAGCGCCGTGGCCGCTTGCTCGTGATACAGACCCGTAGGCTCCAGGATGGCGTGCAACTGCGCCGGCTGTGCGCCGTGTTTGGCGCACCACGCCAGCAGGGCTTGTACGCCCGCGGCGGTGTTGACCACCACCTTGGTCTTACGCTTGTCAGCCTCAGCCGTCAGCAACGTGCAATCCAGCTTGGCCTTTGATACATCAATACCTATGAAAACATGGACTTGGCCTCCTGCAGATAACAAACTGCTGTCAGCCACTGCGCCCACTTGCCTTGTACATACAGGGTCCTCGCCCTACGATACCGTCCAGTGTCTCGCCGGCCCAGCAGTGCGCTGCCGAGCCGCTATCTGTCCCACAAAGTCCTCGCTTTGGGCACCAACTCGCGGTCATCGGCGTGCGGTGGTGATAGCTAATCACCACCGGAGGAAAGATACAAGGCACCCGCTCAGCCGAGCAAACCCCCCCCACGCTGCGCCCGCTGGGCGGGCTTGCTGCCCCCCGAGGGGGCTTTTTGCCTTGGGGCGGCCCGGCGGCAAAAAAAAACCGCCTGCAAGGCGGTTTTCCTGTGGGCGGGCGGGTCCGCACGGCGCGCTATTCGGCGTGCTTCTGCGTGGTGCCGAAGATGCGGTCGCCGGCATCGCCCAGGCCGGGCATGATGTAGCCGTTCTCGTTCAGGCCCTGGTCGATCGAGGCCGTGTAGATCTGCACGTCCGGATGCGCCTTGAGCACGGCGTCGATGCCTTCGGGCGCCGAGACCAGGGTCAGCGCCCGGATTTCGCGACAGCCGGCCCGCTTGAGCATGTCGATGGCGGCGACCATGGAACCGCCGGTGGCCAGCATCGGGTCGACGATCAGGGCCAGGCGCTGGTCCAGCTCGCCCACCAGGCGTTCCAGGTAGGTATGCGCCTGCAGGGTTTCTTCGTTGCGGGCCACGCCGACCACGCTGACCTTGGCGCCCGGGATCAGGCTCAGCACGCCGTCGAGCATGCCGATGCCCGCGCGCAGGATGGGCACCACGGTCACTTTCTTGCCGGTGATCTTGTCGACCTCGACGGTGCCGCACCAGCCTTCGACGCTGGCGGGCGCCAGCGGCATGTCCTTGGTCGCCTCGTAGGTCAGCAGGGCCGCGACTTCCTGCGACAGCTCGCGAAAGCTCTTGGTGCTGAGGTCGGCGCGGCGCATGATGCCCAGCTTGTGGCGAATCAGCGGATGGCGGATTTCATGCACAGGCATGTGCGGAATCTCCAGTAAATGGCTCTCGAATGGCCGGCGGCGCAGGGCCGCCGACGGGAACATGCGGATTTTAAGCCGGTTGGCGGGCAATCACTGTTCGGCCAGCCAGGCGACCAGCGCGTCGTCGAACGACCGCACGGCGGCCGCGTTCTCGTGGTTGACCATGCTGACCACCACGTAACGCTTGCCGCTGGCTCCCAGCACATAGCCGGCCACCGCCCGTACATCGCGCAGCGAGCCGGTCTTCAGGTGGGCCATGCCCTGCGCGCCGTTGCCCTTGAGGCGCCGCCGCACCGTCCCGTCCACGCCGGCGATGGCCAGCGACGAGATGAATTCCGGCATCAGGGGCGAATTCCAGGCCACCGTGAGCATGGAAGCCAGGCTGTCGGCCGACACCCTGCCCTCGCGCGACAGCCCGGAGCCGTTGTCGATCACCAGTTCGGGCATTTCCAGCCCTTGCGCGCCCAGCACGGTGCGGGCGACCACGCCGCTGCTCTCGACGGTGGCCGGCCGGCGGCCGCGCTCGGCGCCCAGGGTCAGCAGCAGGGTGCGCGCCATCACATTGTTGCTGCGCTTGTTGATGGTGCGGATCGCCTCGCCCAGGGTGGGCGAGTCGTGGCTGGCCAGCACCACAGCGTCCGGCGGCACGACGCCGCTGCGGATCTGGCCCTTGAGGGTGCCGCCCAGTTCGCGCCAGAGCAGGCGGAACACCGCGCTGGCGTACTCGGGCTGCGACAGCGCCAGCCGGTACAGGCTGAACTCGCCGCACGAGCCGGCCACCTTGCCGCTCAGGCGGATGGACACGCCCTGCTGGGTCACCACCGGCTCGGTGCCGACCACCGGCGGCCCCGGACAACGCACGTCGCTCCACTCGACCGCGCCTTCCAGGCGCAGGCCCGGCAGCGGCGGATCGATCATCGGCACCCATTTGCGCGCCGCGGCGTCGGGCGTGAACAGCAGGCGTTGCGCGCCGAAGCCCACCATCAGGGCGTCCGGGCTGGCGTTGTAGGCCCGGTCGGAGGCGCCGTCGAAGGCGCCGGGATCGATGGCCACCTGCCCGAAAATGCTGCGGTCCACCACCAGGTCGCCGATCTGCTTGACGCCGCGCAGCCGCAGCTCGCGCAGCAGGGCCCACAAATCCTGCAGCAGCAGCTGCGGATCGCCGCCGGCGCGCAGGTACAGCGGCCCGCGCAGCACGCCGTGGGCATCCGGACGATTGCCGGGCTCGGTCAGGAATTCGGTGCGCCACGCGTAGCTGGGCCCCAGCTCGGACAGCGCGGCCCAGGTCGTCACCAGCTTCATGACGGAAGCCGGATTGCGCGGCTCCTTGGCGTTGAGCGTCGCCAGCCGCGGGCCGTTGATCTCCTGCACCACCAGCGAAAGGGACTGGTCGGGCAGCTTGGTCGCCTTCCAGGCCGCCACCAGACTGGACGGCAGGCCCTGCGCCGCCGCGCCGGCGGCGCCCAGCGCCAGCATGACGCCGGCCAGCCATTGTTGCCACTTGCCTTGTTTGCCTGCCCGCCGCATCGCTCCCTGCCTGTTACATGTTCTTTCGTTCAAGAATGCAAGCATACCTAAGCTGGCGCGCAGCGGCGCACGCGGACACATTTTCGGCGCCGCTGCCTGGCCGGCGGGCCGCGCGGGCCCCTCGCATACAATAGCGGGCTGTCCAACGCGGCCGCCATTGGCCGCGGCTTTCCATAGAACGTATCGCGTGCCCACCCCTCTTACGCTTGCCGATTTCGACTATCACCTGCCGCCCGAGCTGATCGCCCAGAGCCCGGCCGCCGAGCGCGGCGGCAGCCGCCTGCTGCACCTGGACGCGGCCAGCCGGCTGCACGATCGCCGCTTTCCCGACCTGGCCGGGCTGCTGCGCCCGCACGACCTGCTGGTGTTCAACGACACGCGCGTGATCAAGGCGCGCCTGACGGGCCAGAAGGCCACCGGCGGCAAGGTCGAGGTGCTGGTCGAACGCATCACGGCGCCGGACCGCGCGCTGGCGCACGTGCGCGCCAGCAAGTCGCCGGGGCCGGGCATGCGCCTGCGCCTGGCCGAGGCCTTCGAGGCCGAAGTGCTGGGCCGCGAGGGGGAGCTGTTCGACCTGCGCTTTCCCGCGCCGGTGCTGGACCTGCTCGACGCCCACGGCGCCACGCCGCTGCCCCCCTACATCACGCATGCGGCCGACGCGACCGACGAACGGCGCTACCAGACGGTCTATGCGCGCGAGCCGGGCGCGGTCGCCGCGCCCACCGCGGGCCTGCACTTCGACCAGCCCATGCTGGAGCAACTGGCCGCCCAGGGCGTGCAACGGGCCTTCGTGACGCTGCACGTGGGCGCCGGCACCTTCCAGCCGGTGCGGGTGCAGAACCTCGCCGAGCACATCATGCACGCCGAGTGGTACACGGTGCCCGAAGCCACGGTGGCCGCCATCGCCCGGGCACGGGCGCACGGCGGACGCATCGTGGCGGTGGGCACCACCAGCGTGCGCGCGCTGGAATCGGCCGCCGCCCAGGCGCAGGACGGGCCGCTGGCCGCCGCGCAGGGCGATACGCGGCTGTTCATCACGCCCGGCTACCGCTACCGGGCCGTCGACGCCCTGCTCACCAATTTCCACCTGCCGCAATCCACGCTGCTGATGCTGGTGTCGGCGCTGGCCGGCGTGGAGCCGATCCGCCGCGCCTACGCCCACGCGGTCGCCGAACGCTACCGCTTCTTCAGCTACGGCGACGCCATGTTCATCGAGACCCCCGCCCCATGACCGGACTGCAATTCGAACTGCTGGCCACCGACGGCGGCGCCCGCCGCGGCCGCCTGACGCTCAACCACGGCGTGGTCGAGACCCCCATTTTCATGCCGGTCGGCACCTACGGCAGCGTCAAGGCCATGCTGCCGCACGAGCTCGAGGACATCGGCGCGCAGATCGTGCTGGGCAACACCTTCCACCTGTGGCTGCGCCCCGGCACCGCCATCATGGAAAAGCACGGCGGCCTGCACGGCTTCATGCAATGGGACAAGCCCATCCTGACCGACTCCGGCGGCTTCCAGGTCTTCAGCCTGCAAGGCATGCGCAAGATCACCGAGGAAGGCGTGAAATTCGCCTCGCCCATCGACGGGGCGCGCCTGTTCCTGACGCCCGAGGAGTCGATGCGCATCCAGCGCTCGCTGAATTCCGATATCGTCATGGTGTTCGACGAGTGCACGCCGTACGAAATCGATGGGCGCCCCGCCAGCATCGACGAAGACGCCCGCTCGATGCGCATGTCGCTGCGCTGGGCGCGCCGCTCGCGCGACGAGTTCGACCGGCTGGGCAACCCCAACGCGCTGTTCGGCATCGTGCAGGGCGGCATGTACGAGGCGCTGCGCGACGAGTCGCTGGCCGGGCTGGCCGAAATCGGCTTTCATGGCTACGCCATCGGCGGGCTGTCGGTGGGCGAGCCCAAGGAAGACATGATGCGCATCCTGGCGCATGTCACGCCGCGCCTGCCGGCGCAGGCACCGCGCTACCTGATGGGCGTGGGCACCCCCGAGGACCTGGTCGAGGGGGTGGCGCGCGGCGTGGACATGTTCGACTGCGTCATGCCGACCCGCAACGCGCGCAACGGCTGGCTGTTCACCCGTTACGGCGACGTCAAGATCCGCAACGCCAGGTACCGCGACGACACGCGCCCGCTCGACCCCAGCTGCGCCTGCCACACCTGCGGCCACTTCTCGCGCGCCTACCTGCACCACCTGCAGCGCGCCAACGAAATCACCGGCGCGCGCCTGAACACCTTGCACAACCTGCACTTCTACCTGGCCATCATGGGAGAAATGCGCGAGGCGATCGCCGCCGGCCGCTTCGAGGCCTGGCGCGCCCAGTTCGCCGCCGATCGCGCGCGCGGGGTCGACTAGGGCCGGCCCCCCCGGCGGCGCGGCCCTCGTTGCGCCGCGCCAACATCGCTACAATAGTCGGCTTGCCCTGTCCAAGGCTCGCGCGGGGGACAGGCATACAGACAACCTAAATAGACTCGAACAACCAACCAGGAGTACACACCAATGTCTGCTATCGATACCGCTGGCCTCGTGCTGGCCCAGGCCGCGCCGGCCGAAGGCAACGCGCTGATGGGCATGCTGCCCATCGTTCTGATGTTCGTGATCCTCTATTTCCTGATGATCCGCCCGCAGATGAAGCGCCAGAAAGAACATCGCAACATGGTCGCCGCCCTGTCCAAGGGCGACGAGGTCGTCACCTCGGGCGGCATGCTGGGCAGGGTTTCCAAGGTTACCGACAGCTATATCACCGTGGAAGTCTCCGAACTGGCCGACAAGCCGGTCGAAGTGGTGATGCAGAAGACCGCCGTGTCCGCGGTCCTGCCCAAGGGAACCATCAAGGCCCTGTAAGGTCACACAAGGCCCCGCGTGGCGGGGCCTTGTTCCGCTCACCCCCACCGCACGAAGTAGCCGGCAATGAACCGCTATCCCCTCTGGAAATACATCACGGTCCTGGTTGCGGTCGTCATCGGCCTGCTCTATACCCTGCCCAACTTCTACGGCGAGTCCCCCGCCGTCCAGGTCTCGTCCGCCAAGGCGACGATCAAGGTCGACCAGGCCACGCTGGAGCAGGTCCAGCAGATCATCGAAAACGCCCAGTTGCCGGTCGACAGCGTCTACTACGAGCAGAACGGCACGCTGGGCACGGTGCGCGCGCGCTTTCCGTCCACCGACGTGCAGCTGCAGGCGCGCGACCTGATCGACCGCACGCTCAACACCGTGGCCGGCGACCCCCACTACACCGTGGCGCTCAACCTGCTGCCCGCCTCGCCGCCCTGGATGCGGTCGCTGGGCTGGTTCGAGCCCAAGCCCATGTACCTGGGCCTGGACCTGCGCGGCGGCGTGCACTTCCTGCTGCAGGTCGACATGCAGGGCGCCCTGACGGCGCGCTATGACTCGCTGGTGGCCGACGTGCGCAGCGCGCTGCGCGA
This sequence comes from Bordetella pertussis 18323, assembly GCF_000306945.1. Taxonomy (NCBI): domain Bacteria; kingdom Pseudomonadati; phylum Pseudomonadota; class Betaproteobacteria; order Burkholderiales; family Alcaligenaceae; genus Bordetella; species Bordetella pertussis. The sequence continues at coordinate 2,724,983 of NC_018518.1, forward strand.
CCAGAAGGCCGAAGTCGGCGCCATCGAGCGCTCGGGCCAGTCGGTCGTGGCCACTTTCGCCACCGCCGAACAACGCGACCGCGCCCGCGACGTGCTGCGCTCGCGCCTGCCCGACCTGCAGTTCACCGAAACCAGCGACGGCGGCAAGCTGCAGCTGACGGGCATGCTCAACCCGGCCGCGGTCACCCGCGTGCAGGACACCGCCCTCAAGCAGAACATCAACACCCTGCACAACCGCATCAACGAGCTGGGCGTGGCCGAGCCGGTCATCCAGCAGCAAGGCGCCGACCGCATCATCGTGCAGCTGCCCGGCGTGCAGGACGTGGCCAAGGCCAAGGAGCTGCTGGGCCGCACCGCCACGCTCGAGATCCGCATGGTCGACGACAGCCCGGCGGCGCAATCGGCCCTGGCCGCCGGCAGCGTGCCGTTCGGCCTGGAGCGCTACACCGACCGCGACGGCCGCCCCCTGCTGGTGCGCCGCCAGGTGGTGCTGACCGGCGAAAACCTGCAGGACGCCCAGCCCGGCCGCGATGGCCAGACCCAGCAGCCGGCCGTGCACCTGACGCTGGACTCCAAGGGCGCGCGCATCTTCCGCGACGTCACGCGCGACAACATCGGCAAGCGCATGGCCATCCTGCTGTTCGAGAACGGCAAGGGCGAAGTCGTCACCGCGCCGGTCATCCGCAGCGAAATCGGCGGCGGCCAGGTGCAGATCTCGGGCAGCATGACCGCCGAGGAAGCCGCCGACACCGCGCTGCTGCTGCGCGCCGGCGCGCTGGCCGCGCCCATGTCCATCATCGAGGAGCGCACCATCGGCCCCAGCCTGGGCGCGGACAACATCGCCAAGGGTTTCTACTCGACGCTGTATGGCTTCATCGCGATCGCCATCTTCATCATCGTGTACTACCACCTGTTCGGCATCTTCTCGACCATCGGCCTGACGGTCAACGTGCTGCTGCTGCTGGCGCTGCTGTCGATGCTGCAGGCAACCCTGACCCTGCCCGGCATCGCGGCCATCGCCCTGACCCTGGGCATGGCCATCGACGCCAACGTGCTCATCAACGAGCGCATCCGCGAAGAGCTGCGCAACGGCGCCACGCCGCAACAGGCCATCCACCATGGCTTCGAGCGCGCGTGGGGCACCATCCTGGACTCCAACCTCACCACGCTGATCGTCGGCCTGGCGCTGCTGGCGTTCGGCTCCGGCCCGATCCGCGGCTTTGCCGTGGTGCACTGCCTGGGTATCGTCACCTCGATGTTCTCGTCGGTGGTGGGCGTGCGCGCGCTGGCCAACCTCTGGTACGGCCGCAAGAAGAAGCTGTCGAGCATTTCCATCGGCACCGTCTGGAAACCCAAGGCAAACTGATCGATGCGGGCGGCCCTGCCGCCCGCCGTCCTGATACGCAAGGCGAAACATGGAATTTTTCCGGATTCATCGCACCATCCCGTTCATGCGCCATGCCCTGGTGCTGAACATCATCAGCCTGGTCACGTTCCTGGCGGCCGTGTTCTTCATCATCACGCGCGGCTTTCACCTGTCGATCGAGTTCACCGGCGGCACGGTCATGGAGGTCAGCTATGCCCAGACCGCCCAGCTCGACCAGGTGCGCACGGCCATCGGCACGCTGGGCTACACCGACTTCCAGGTGCAGAACTTCGGCACCTCGCGCGATGTCATGATCCGCCTGCCGATCGCCGAAGGCCAGACCTCGGCCACCCAGAGCGAAACCGTGATGGGCGCGCTGAAGGCGGCCGATCCGGCGGTGGAGCTGCGCCGGGTCGAGTTCGTCGGCCCGCAGATCGGCCAGGAGCTGCTGCACAACGGCCTGATGGCGCTGCTGGTCGTGGTGATCGGCATCATGGTCTACCTGGGCCTGCGCTTCGAATGGAAGTTCGCCGTGGCGGGCGTGATCGCCAACCTGCACGACGTGGTCATCATCCTGGGCTTTTTCGCGTTCTTCCAGTGGGAGTTCTCGCTGGCGGTGCTGGCCGGGGTACTGGCGGTGCTGGGCTACTCGGTCAACGAATCGGTCGTTATCATGGACCGGATCCGCGAGAACTTCCGCAAGTACCGCAAGGCCTCGGTACAGGAAGTCATCAACAGCGCGATCACGCAGACGATCTCGCGCACCATCATCACCCACGGCTCGACGCAGATGATGGTGCTGGCCATGCTGTTCTTCGGCGGCCCCACCCTGCACTACTTCTCGCTGGCGCTGACCATCGGCATCTGGTTCGGCATCTACTCGTCGGTGTTCGTCGCCGCCGCGCTGGCCATGTGGATGGGCGTCAAGCGCGAGGACCTGGTCAAGCCGGTCAAGAAGGACGGCGACGAAGTCGAAATCGCCTGAGACCGTTCCCGGTAGTAAAAAACCCTGCCCGGCCAAATGCGGCCGGGCAGGGTTTTTTTACATGCAGCCCCGATGCGCGAGGCGCCTGTCCCCACTTGGGGAGCGATAGGGTGCCTGTCCCCGCCGGGACAGGCACTTCCGCCCTAGGAGCCTTGTATCTTTCCTCCGGTGGTGATTAGCTATCACCACCGCGCGCCGATGACCGCGAGTTGGTGCCCAAAGCGAGGACTTTGTGGGACAGATAGCGGCTCGGCAGCGCACTGCTGGGCCGGCGAGACACTGGACGGTATCGTAGGGCGAGGACCCTGTATGTACAAGGCAAGTGGGCGCAGTGGCTGACAGCAGTTTGTTATCTGCAGGAGGCCAAGTCCATGTTTTCATAGGTATTGATGTATCAAAGGCCAAGCTGGATTGCACGTTGCTGACGGCTGAGGCTGACAAGCGTAAGACCAAGGTGGTGGTCAACACCGCCGCGGGCGTACAAGCCCTGCTGGCGTGGTGCGCCAAACACGGCGCACAGCCGGCGCAGTTGCACGCCATCCTGGAGCCTACGGGTCTGTATCACGAGCAAGCGGCCACGGCGCTGCCCCAGGTCCGGGTCTCTTTGGTCAATCCCGCCCAGGCCCGGGACTTTGCCAAGGCCTTGGCGCTGCGCTCCAAAAATGATGCGCTCGACAGCTACGTGCTGGCTCGCTATGGACAGACGCTGAGCCCGGCGCTGTGGCACCCGGCGCCCTTGCATGCGCGTCAACTGCGCGCCTTGTTGACGCGACGCGAGGCGCTGAGCAAGGATCTGTTGCGTGAGCTCAATCGCAAAGAGAAGAGCCAGTTCAGCCCCTCGGCGCCCTTGGTCGATGGTTCCATCGACAAGGCCATCGCGTTCTTGCGCGAACAGATCAAACAAATCGAGCGGGCGATCGATCAGCACATCGACAACCACCCCGACCTCAAGCAAGACTGCGAGCTGCTGAACTCCATCCCCGCCATCGGGCCTCAGGCCGGCAACGCCATCCTGGCCGTCATGCACAATCGGCATATCGACTCCGCCCAGAGCCTGGCCGCCTATCTCGGGGTGGTCCCTGTGCAGCGCCAATCCGGCAGCAGTCTGAACAGCTGCGCACGCCTGTCCAAAGCCGGCCCCTCCCAGGTGCGCGCCACGTTATACATGGCGGCCCTGGTTGGGACCCGCCACAACCCCCACATCCGCGCCCTTTACCAGCGCCTGCTCAAAGCAGGAAAAAGCAAAAAGGCCGCGCTGGGCGCGGCCATGAGAAAACTGGTGCATCTGTGCTTCGGGGTCCTCAAAAACCGCATCCCCTACCAGCCCAATTACGCCATGAACGGTTGACTGCCAAGACGGTATCTGTCCCCACGGGGACAGGCACCCGACAGGCGCTGCCCTTCAGCCGCGCTTGCGCCAGCGCCAGGGCGCGCGCAGCGGCCAGGTGTAGCGTGGCGACAGCACGTACGGCTTGATGGCGTAGGCCGCCACCACGGCGATCAGGGCCGCGGCGCAGACATCCGACAGGTAGTGGTCGCGGTTGATGACCCGGCTGATCGCCACCAGCGCGGCCAGCGCCAGCGCGGCGCCAGGATGCCCAGCACGGCCGCGACGGCGAACGCCGTCTGGGTATGGCTGGACGGGAACGAATTGAAGGGGTTGCCGGCAAACATGCGGCCCATGCCGTAGATGCCGTCGTCAAGCAGCACTTCGGGGCGCGCGCGCCACGACGTTCTTGAGCACCCAGGTCGCCAGCCCGCCGGCGGTAAGCGTGGCCAGCAGCAGCATGCCCGCACGCGCGATTTTCTCGCAGGTCCAGCCCCACGGCACGGCCCAGCCGCGCAGCATGCCTTGCAGGCCGAGGATATAGGCGGCCAGCCCCAGCGCCACGTAGGTGCCGCTGTCGCCCAGGTTGCCGATGTAGTCGAACACCGTATTGACCTGCGGCGACACGCTGCGGTTGATCCATAGCGTCAGCGGCCGGTCGAGCCAGGCGGCGCACCCCAGCAGCAGCAGCACGGGCACCAGGCAACGGTGCAACAGGCCGGCCAGCCCCTGGCCGGGCAGCCCGGGCTTGGGCGGGGGGAAAGCGGTGATCGGTTCTGCGGTCATGAGGGAATGGGATGAGGGCCGGATAGCCGCAACCCGGCGGCCAGCAATAGTACTTGCCAAATACGACACCGCCAAGACCGTCCGCGGGTGACAGGCTAAAATGGGCGGTTTCGTCCACTTACGCTCCCGGGATCTACACCCGTCACGGCGACCGCCATGCAAGAAACCACTGTCAAACGCGACGGCGCCAGCCCGTCCGATGCCGGCACGCCGGCCACCGCCGCCCAGGGCCTGGGCAAATTGTATATCCGCACCTTCGGCTGCCAGATGAACGAGTACGACTCGGACAAGATGGCCGACGTGCTGCGCGCCGACCAGGGCCTGGAGCTGACCGACAACCCCGAGGATGCCGATGTCATCCTGTTCAACACCTGTTCCGTGCGCGAGAAGGCGCAGGAGAAGGTGTTCTCCGACCTGGGCCGGGTACAGCACCTCAAGAAGCAGAACCCCAACCTGGTGATCGGCGTGGGCGGCTGCGTGGCCAGCCAGGAAGGCGAGGCCATCGTCAAGCGCGCGCCCTATGTCGACGTGGTGTTCGGCCCGCAGACCCTGCACCGGCTGCCCGACCTGATCAAGCGCCGCCGCGCCCAGGGCGTGTCGCAGGTCGACATCAGCTTCCCCGAGATCGAGAAGTTCGACGCCCTGCCCCCGCCGCGCGTCGACGGCGCCACCGCGTTCGTGTCCATCATGGAAGGCTGCAGCAAGTATTGCAGCTTCTGCGTGGTGCCCTACACGCGCGGCGAAGAAGTGTCGCGCCCCTTCGACGACGTCCTGCTCGAGGTCGCCGACCTGGCCGACCAGGGCGTCAAGGAAGTCACGCTGCTGGGCCAGAACGTCAACGCCTACCGCGGCGCCATGGGCGACAGCGGCGAAATCGCCGATTTCGCCATGCTGCTGGAATACGTGCACGAGATTCCCGGTATCGAACGGATCCGCTACACCACCTCGCATCCGAAGGAAATGACCCAGCGCATGGTCGACGCCTACGCACGGCTGCCCAAGCTGGTGTCGTTCCTGCACCTGCCGGTGCAGGCCGGCAGCGACCGGGTGCTGGCGGCCATGAAGCGCGGCTACACCGCGCTGGAGTTCAAGTCCGTGGTGCGCCGCCTGCGCGCTGCGCGCCCCAGCCTGACGCTGTCCTCGGACTTCATCGTTGGTTTCCCGGGCGAGACCGAGGAGGACTTCCAGAAGACCATGAAGCTGATCGAGGACGTCGGCTTCGACACCTCGTTCTCGTTCGTGTATTCGCGCCGGCCCGGCACGCCGGCCGCCGACCTGCACGATGACACGCCGCAGGACGTCAAGCTGCGCCGCCTGCAGCAGTTGCAGGCGCTCATCAACCAGCAGGCCGCGGCCATCGCCCAGGGCATGATCGGCACCCGCCAGCGCGTGCTGGTCGAAGGCCCTTCGCGGCGCGACCCCAACGAGCTGATGGGCCGTACCGAGAACAACCGTATCGTCAACTTTCCCGGCGTGCCGCGCCTGATCGGCCACATGGTCGACGTCGTCGTCACCCACGCCCACACCAACTCGCTGCGCGGCCGTGTCGCCGGCATCGAACGCGACACATCCGGAGCCGAATGAGCACTTCCCGCAGCCGCGCCCGCCGCACCATGCCCGCCATCGTCAATCTCGATGGCGACAACATCCACCTCGCCAACCTGTGCGGCCCGCTGGACGAGAACCTGCGCCAGCTCGCCGACGGCATGGGCGTGAAACTGGCGCGCCGCGGCAGCCGGGTCACGATAGAGGGCGAACAGGCCGAACTGGCCGGACGGGCCCTGCGGCGCTTTCACGAGCAGGCCACCCACCGCGCGCTGTCGGTCGACGACATCCAGCTCGGCCTGGTCGAGATCGGCGTGGGCCGCCCGGTGGAGGTCCAGGCGGACCCGCGCGAACTGGACCAGACGCTGCCGCCGGTCGACGACGAGAGCGGCGGCGTGGTGCTGCGCACGCGCCGCACCGACCTGCGCCCGCGCACGCCGCGCCAGCGCGACTACATGAACAACATCCTCAAGCACGACATCACGTTCGGCGTGGGGCCGGCCGGCACCGGCAAGACCTGGCTGGCGGTGGCCTGCGCCATCGACGCCATGGAACGCGACACGGTGCAGCGCCTGGTGCTGACCCGGCCGGCCGTCGAGGCCGGCGAGCGGCTGGGGTTCCTGCCGGGCGACCTGGCGCAGAAGGTCGACCCCTACCTGCGGCCGCTGTACGACGCGCTGTACGACCTGATGGGCTTCGAGCGCGTGCAGCGCCTGTTCGAGAAGCAGACCATCGAGATTGCCCCGCTGGCCTACATGCGCGGGCGCACCCTCAACCACGCCTTCGTGATCCTGGACGAGGCCCAGAACACCACGCCGGAGCAGATGAAGATGTTCCTGACCCGGATCGGTTTCGGCAGCAAGGCCGTCATTACCGGCGACCCCTCGCAGGTCGACCTGCCGCGCGGCCAGCAAAGCGGGCTGGCGCACGCCGTGCAGGTGCTCGAGGAAGTCCAGGGCATCGCCACGACCCGCTTCACCAACCGCGACGTGGTGCGCCATCCGCTGGTGGCGCGCATTGTCGACGCCTACGACCAGGCGGCCGCCAATGGCGACTGAGCTGTCGCTGTCGGTGCAGTACGGCGTGGCCGACGCGCGGCTGCCGCGTTGGCGGCTGCGCCGCTGGGTCCAGTATGCGCTGGCCGGCGCCGCCGGCGACGGGCATGCCGGGCTGGCCGGCGTCGAACTCGGCCTGCGCCTGGTGGGGCTGGCCGAGGGCCGGCGCCTGAACCGCGAATTCCGTGGCCGCGACTACGCCACCAACGTGCTCACGTTCGAATACGGCACCGGCCCCGACGGGGTGGCGCGCGGCGACATCGTCGTGTGCGTGCCGGTGCTGGCGCGCGAGGCGCGCGAACAGCGCAAGACGCTGCTCGACCATGCCGCCCACCTGACGGTGCACGGCACCCTGCATGCGCTGGGCTACGACCACATCAAGGCCGGCGAAGCGCGGCGCATGGAGGCCCTGGAGACCGCCGTGCTGGCGCGCATGGGAATCGCCGACCCCTATCTGGCCGCCTGACGGCGCCGCGCAGATTGGCGCCAATGCGCCCCAAATCGGGGAACAATGGCCGCTGTTGTATGCAAAATCGGAGCGCTGCGTAACAACTTGCGCCAAATATTCGGTTATGCTGAATCTTTACCAACTTGTCCGCCTGGACGATGTCCGACCCTTACCCTGCTACCGAGGCGCACGCTCAGCGCGCCGCCAAATCCCCTCCCAAATCCCTGCTGGACCGCCTGCTTTCCCTGGTGCGGCGCGAGCCTGAAGACCGCGAAGGCATCAAGGCCATCCTCGAAGCCGCGCACGAGCGCGAGCTGCTCGACGCAGAGTCCTACGCCATGATCAAGGGCGCGCTGGCCGTGTCCGAGCGCACCGTCGCCGACATCATGGTGCCGCGCTCGCGCATGGATCTGCTCGATATCTCCCAGCCGCTGCCGCAGTTGCTCGCCACCATCATCGAGACCGCGCACTCGCGCTTTCCGGTCTACGAAGACGACCGCGACAACATCATCGGCATCCTGCTCGCCAAGGACCTGCTGCGCTACATGCTCGAGCCGGCGCTGGATATCCGCTCGCTGGTCCGGCCGGCCGTGTTCATCCCCGAGGTCAAGCGCCTGAACGTGCTGCTGCGCGAGTTCCGCGCCAGCCGCAACCACCTGGCGATCGTCATCGACGAGCATGGCGGCATTTCCGGCCTGGTCACCATGGAAGACGTGCTGGAACAGATCGTCGGCGACATCGAGGACGAATTCGACGAGGACGAGGAAGAATCGATCTTCCCCGAAGGCGAGAACCAATGGCGCCTGACTGCCTCGACGGACATCAGCCATTTCAACGCCACCTTCGCCACCGACCTGCCCGACGACGAGTACGACAGCGTGGGCGGCTGGCTGGGCGGCCAGCTGGGGCGCATTCCGCGCCGCGGCGACAGCGCCGACCACGACGGCCTGCATATCGAAGTGGTGCGCGCCGACGCGCGGCGCGCCCTGTGGCTGCGCGTGCGCCGCAACGCGGGCGCACAGCCTCCGGCGAGCGCCGCTGAATGAGCCCGGCCGGCAAGGGGCCAGCCTGGCGCCAACCCGCCATCCTGGCCGCCGCGGGCGCCGCGCACGCACTGAGCTTCGCCCCCGATCCCCTGCCCGCCTGGTCGCTGGCGCCGGTGCAGGTCATCGCGCTGGCGGTGGCCGCGCATGCCAGCTTGCAGGCGCCTTCGGCGCGGCGGGCGCTGGCGCGCGGCTGGCTGTTCGCCATGTTCAGCTTCAGCCTGGGCCTGTACTGGATGTACGTCAGCATGCACGACTACGGCGGACTGGCCGCGCCGCTGGCGGCCGCGGGCGTGCTGGCACTGTCGGCGTTCCTGGCGCTGTTTCCGGGCCTGGCCTGCGCCGCCGCGCGCTGGCTGTGCCCGCCCCATTGGGACGCCAGCCCGCCGGCGCGCGCGCGCCGCACGCTCTACACGGCCGCCACCTGGGCCGCCTGCTGGGCCGCGCTCGAATGGCTGCGCGCCGTGGTGCTGACCGGCTTCCCGTGGCTGAACATCGGCTACGCGCACGTCGACAGCCCGCTGGCCGGCTGGGCGCCGCTGCTGGGCGTGCACGGCATGGCGCTGCTGGCCGCCTTCGCGGCCGCCGCGCTGGCCGGCCTGTGGCAATCGGCCTCGGGACGCATCGACAGCCGCCAGGCGCTGGCCGCCGGGGTGGCGCTGCTGCTGGCGGGCGCCGGCTGGCTGCTCGGCCAGTTCAGCTGGTCGCGGCCCGAAGGCAAGCCGCTGCACCTGCGCCTGGTGCAGGGCAACGTCGAGCAGTCGCAGAAGTTCGATCCGGCGCTGCTGGAAACCGGGCTGCGGCGGCACCTCGAACTGGCCTCGCTGCCGCCGCGCCCCGGCGAACCCAAGCCCGATCTGATCATCCTGCCCGAAACCGTCCTGCCCGTTTTCCAGGACCAGTTGCCCGCCAGCGTCTGGGACGCCTGGATCGAGGTGGCGCGGCGCGCCGACACCCGCATCGCCATGGGCGTGCCGCTGCACATGCAGCCCGACGGCGCCACGGGACACCGCTACACCAACAGCGTGATCGGTTTCGACGCCAGCACGCCCGTCGAACAATTGCGCACCGGCACCACCGCCATGCGCTACGACAAGCAGCACCTGGTGCCCTGGGGCGAATACGTACCGCCGGGATTCCGCTGGTTCGTCGACATGCTGGACATCCCGCTGGGCGACTTCGACCGCGGCGCCGCGCGCCAGCCCAGTTTCGACATCGCGGGCCAGCGCATCGCCTTCAACATCTGCTACGAAGACCTGTTCGGCCCCGAACTGCTGCCGGCGCTGCAGGATGGCCCCGACGGCCGCCCTGGCGCCACCATCATGGCCAATGTCAGCAACCTCGGCTGGTTCGGCAACACCTGGGCGCTGCGCCAGCACCTGCAGATCGGCCGGCTGCGCACCATGGAAACGGCGCGCCCCATGGTGGCCGCCACCAACACCGGCATCACCGCCGCCATCGATGCGCGCGGACGCGTTGCCGCCGCCTTGCCGGCCGACCGCGCCGGCGTGCTGCCGGTCGCCGTACAGGGCATGACCGGCCTGACGCCGTACGCCCGCTTCGGCGACAAGCCCGCGCTGGCGCTGATCGGCCTGCTGCTGATCGCCGCGGCGGCGCGCGGCCGCCGGCCGCGCCAGCCCTAGGGCCGGGCCGTCAGCGCAAGCGCCGCCTCGTCGGGCGGCGGCAGCAAGGGCCCGCCGCCCACGCCGGTGCGCGCCAGCGCATCGGCAATCTGGCGCATGTCATCGGAATCCAGCTCCAGCGTCGCCGCGCCCAGCCAGCCATCGACCTGCTCGGCGCTGCGTGCGCCCGCAATGGCGCCGGTGACACCGGGCCAGGCCAGCGCCCAGGCGACGGCAATCGCGCCCACGCTGGCGCCGTGGTGCTGCGCGATCGGCTTGAGCGCATCGGCAAACTCGAGATTGGCCGCCAGCCGCGGCGCCATGAACTCGGCGTTGCGGGCGCGCCAGTCGCCTTCCGGCAAGGCCGCGGCGCGCTCGGCGCTGAAGGCGCCCGACAGCAGGCCCGACTGCATGGGGCTGTAGACGATGACGCCGGTGTCGTGGCTTGCGCACCAGGGCAGCAGGTCCGCGGCGCTTTCGCGGCGGATGGCCGAGAACGGCGGTTGCAGCGTTTCGACGTGGCCCAGCTGCTCGGCCGCCTGCACCTGCGCCAGATTGTGGTTGGACAGGCCGACGTGGCGCACCTTGCCGGCCTGGCGCAGGTCGAGCAGCGCTTGCCAATACACTTCGAGGGGCGTGCCGTCGCCGGCCGGCCAGTGCATCTGGTACAGATCGATGGCTTCGACGCCGAGCCTGCGCAACGACGCCTCGACCTCGCGCCGCAGGCTGTCCGGGGCGCCGATACGGCGCGGCTTGGCCATGGGGTCGGCGGGCGAGCCCACCAGGCCGCCCTTGGTGAAGACATAGGGCCGCTCCGAAGGCGGCATGCCGGCCAGCGCGCGGCCCACCAGGCTTTCGGAATGGCCCAGCCCGTAGACGGCCGCGGTGTCGATCCAGTTGATGCCGCGGTTCACCGCGTGGCGGATGGCGCGGATGGACTCGCCGTCGTCCTGCGCTCCCCAGCCCACGGACCAGCCCGGCCCGCCTATCGCCCAGGCGCCGAAACCCACGCGCGTGATCCGCATATCGGTGGCGCCCAGCCTCTGGGTGGGAAACGAAGTGCTCATGATGGCGTGCTCCTGCGTGATAGGCATGCGCCCGCGGCCGGGCTGCGCAAAGATTAGGACAGGTCGGCGCCGTACTCAAACCGGGGGGCAGGCGCAAGGCTGGGCCACACCGATTTATTTCCCCCTGACTTGCACGCCACAAAAAACTCGTGCATAATCTCGTTTCTTCGCCAACGGCACTAAACAAACCGGCAACGAAAATCGAAATTTCAGCAGAAATGCGGTTGAGTTACCAGCTTGATTAGGATGTTTTACACCGGGGGTATAGCTCAGCTGGGAGAGCGCTTGCATGGCATGCAAGAGGTCAGCGGTTCGATCCCGCTTACCTCCACCAGTCCAAGGCGAAGTAAAGTAGTACCAGTCCTGTCCCCTTCGTCTAGAGGCCTAGGACATCACCCTTTCACGGTGAGTACAGGGGTTCGAATCCCCTAGGGGACGCCAGTTCATCTGGCATGGTGTAGAAGTTACGCCGCTGCGGAGCGGTAGTTCAGTTGGTTAGAATACCGGCCTGTCACGCCGGGGGTCGCGGGTTCGAGCCCCGTCCGCTCCGCCAAAAAATTCCGAAAAGCCAGTTGCGTAAGCAACTGGCTTTTTTTCTTCCCGGGTGCCTTGTATCTTTCCTCCGGTGGTGATTAGCTATCACCACCGCGCGCCGATGACCGCGAGTTGGTGCCCAAAGCGAGGACTTTGTGGGACAGATAGCGGCTCGGCAGCGCACTGCTGGGCCGGCGAGACACTGGACGGTATCGTAGGGCGAGGACCCTGTATGTACAAGGCAAGTGGGCGCAGTGGCTGACAGCAGTTTGTTATCTGCAGGAGGCCAAGTCCATGTTTTCATAGGTATTGATGTATCAAAGGCCAAGCTGGATTGCACGTTGCTGACGGCTGAGGCTGACAAGCGTAAGACCAAGGTGGTGGTCAACACCGCCGCGGGCGTACAAGCCCTGCTGGCGTGGTGCGCCAAACACGGCGCACAGCCGGCGCAGTTGCACGCCATCCTGGAGCCTACGGGTCTGTATCACGAGCAAGCGGCCACGGCGCTGCCCCAGGTCCGGGTCTCTTTGGTCAATCCCGCCCAGGCCCGGGACTTTGCCAAGGCCTTGGCGCTGCGCTCCAAAAATGATGCGCTCGACAGCTACGTGCTGGCTCGCTATGGACAGACGCTGAGCCCGGCGCTGTGGCACCCGGCGCCCTTGCATGCGCGTCAACTGCGCGCCTTGTTGACGCGACGCGAGGCGCTGAGCAAGGATCTGTTGCGTGAGCTCAATCGCAAAGAGAAGAGCCAGTTCAGCCCCTCGGCGCCCTTGGTCGATGGTTCCATCGACAAGGCCATCGCGTTCTTGCGCGAACAGATCAAACAAATCGAGCGGGCGATCGATCAGCACATCGACAACCACCCCGACCTCAAGCAAGACTGCGAGCTGCTGAACTCCATCCCCGCCATCGGGCCTCAGGCCGGCAACGCCATCCTGGCCGTCATGCACAATCGGCATATCGACTCCGCCCAGAGCCTGGCCGCCTATCTCGGGGTGGTCCCTGTGCAGCGCCAATCCGGCAGCAGTCTGAACAGCTGCGCACGCCTGTCCAAAGCCGGCCCCTCCCAGGTGCGCGCCACGTTATACATGGCGGCCCTGGTTGGGACCCGCCACAACCCCCACATCCGCGCCCTTTACCAGCGCCTGCTCAAAGCAGGAAAAAGCAAAAAGGCCGCGCTGGGCGCGGCCATGAGAAAACTGGTGCATCTGTGCTTCGGGGTCCTCAAAAACCGCATCCCCTACCAGCCCAATTACGCCATGAACGGTTGACTGCCAAGACGGTATCTGTCCCCGCAGGGGGACTGGCACCCGCAAACTCTCGGGGGTGCCTGTCCCCGCAGGGACAGGCACCGATCCGCCGCCAGACAAGCAAACGGCCGCTCGCGGCGGCCGTTCGTCATGGGGACACGCCGGCGCTCAGTGCGCCGGGCTTGCGCCGCACTGGACGTACAGCGCGCCGAGGGCTTCGCGCAACTCGGGCGGGCGCTGGAACAGGCGCGCGCCCAGCAGACAGCCCTGCACCGTGGCGAACAGCGCGCGCGCGGCCTTCTCCGGCGTGCTGGCGTAGCGCAGCGTGCCTTCGCGCGCACCGTCGGCCAGCACCTTGGCCAGCCAGTTTTCCTCGACCGTGAAAAAGGCCTGCAGCGCGGCGCGCACGCGTTCCGGCAAGGTGTTGAGTTCGGCAGCCAGCATCCCGCCCAGGCAAAGCTGGTCGGCCTGGCAACTGTGCGACTCGACCATGGCGATATAGGCGTCCAGCCGCTCCTTGGCGGGCAGCGTGGGCGAGATGCCGCGCAGGGTTTCCAGCGCGGAGCCGGTGTAGTTCTCGACGGCTTCGTACAGCAGGTCGTCCTTGCACGGGAAGTAGTAATGCACGCTGGACGTCTTGACGCCCACGTGATCGGCCAGGTCGCGATAGCTGAAGCCATTGCAGCCGCGCGTGCGGATCAACTTCTGCGCGTAGTCGAGCAGCTGCTCGCGGGTGGTGTTTGTGCTTGGCGTGTCCATGATCGAATTTTACCTATACGTAGGTTGGGGCGATAGCGGGTTAACCCAGAACGGGTTCACGCGGCAAGCGGCGCAGCGAGCCGGCATGGCTCAACCCGCGACGGGCGGATAGGCCAGTTCGCCGGACTCGGTCAGGCCCTGCGCGCGCGCGGCGGCCAGTTCGTCGCGCACCTGCTCGCGCGACACCGTGCTGGCGGCGGCATAGGCGGCGATCGGGTAGTCCTGCTCGCCGGCGGCCATCAGCCCCTGGGTGCGGGCGGCCTGCAACTCGGCCTGCACTTGGGTGTGGCTGAGGGCGCTGGCGCTTTCGATGGCGGGCGGATAGTCCAGCTCGCCGGCCTGGGCGACGCCGAATACGGAAGCGGAAAGAATCAGGGCGGTAGCGATGCGGTTCATGGTCAATCTCCGATAGAGGATGCTGCGTTGAGCTATCTATGTGTAGATAGATAAGCCGATAAATAAAAAAGGCCGGTAAGCCTTGCTGCATCGATGCCGCATGAAACGGGATTGCTGCGTCGATGGATGAATATTACCTACTAGTAGATAGATGGCGCAAGCCTGGTTTCGGGGTTTTTTGTAACTTGATAAGACGCCACTTGGCGGCAACACCAGCCGCACAGGCCTCAGGCCGGCAATGATTTACACATGGAAACAATAATTCGGCGCCTCCGCCTGCGGGAAGATCGCATCGCGTTAACGTCGCTCTCGCCGCAAAATCTCCTTATTCCTGCCAATTCCAATCAACACTCTGTCATTTTCACTTAAATACGGGATATTGCCCAAATCGCCGATTCGTTCCTACGATCGGCCGCATTGCCCTGGCGCCCAGCCGCCCGTCCACCGCCCCTATGGAGCCCCGCCCCATGCATACGGCCTACGTTCCCGTCCCCGCTCCCGTCCGTCCGCCCAGCGCCGAGCGCTGGCCCCTGGCGGCGGTCGCCGAATTGTTCGAGCTGCCGTTCCTGGACCTGCTGCATCGCGCCCAGCAGGTGCATCGCCAGCACTTCGACGCCAACACGGTGCAGCTGTCCAGCCTGCTGTCGATCAAGACCGGCGGCTGCCCGGAGGATTGCGCGTACTGTCCGCAATCGGCCCACTACGATACCGGCGTGGACGCCGACAAGCTGATGCCGCTGGACGAGGTGGTGCGCGCGGCGCGCGCGGCGCAGGCCAACGGCGCGCAACGCTTCTGCATGGGCGCGGCCTGGCGCAGCCCCAAACCGCATCACCTGGAAGCGGTGGCCGAAATGATCGGCGCGGTCAAGGCGCTGGGCATGGAAACCTGCGTCACGCTGGGCATGCTGCGCGACGGCCAGGCCGAGCAATTGAAAGCCGCCGGGCTGGATTACTACAACCACAACCTGGATACCGCGCCCGAGTTCTACGGCAAGATCATTTCGACGCGCACCTACCAGGACCGCCTGGATACGCTGCAACAGGTGCGCGAGGCCGGCATCAATGTGTGCTGCGGCGGCATCGTCGGCATGGGCGAATCGCGCCGCGACCGCGCCGGCCTGGTCGCCCAGCTGACGAACATGGAGCCCTATCCGGAGTCGGTGCCCATCAACAACCTGGTGCAAGTCGAAGGCACGCCGCTGGCGGGCGCCGAAACGCTGGATCCGTTCGAGTTCATCCGCACCATCGCCGTGGCGCGCATCACCATGCCGCTGGCCAAGGTGCGCCTGTCGGCGGGCCGCGAGACCATGAGCGACAGCGAGCAGGCGCTGTGCTTCATGGCCGGCGCCAACTCGATCTTCTATGGCGATGTGCTGCTGACCACCGGCAACCCGCAGGTCGAGGCCGACCGGCGACTGCTGCAACGCCTGGGCATGCGCGCCGAGGGCCTGCCCTGCGCGGCGGGCCAGGCATGAACCAGGGCCTGCTGTACCTGGCGGCCAGCGTCGCCTGCAGCGTCACCGTGGCGGTGCTCCTGAAACTGGCGCGCCGCCACGCCATCGACGTGCGCCAGGCCATCGCGGTGAACTACGCCGTGGCGGCGGCCCTTTGCTGGCTGCTGCTGCGCCCCGATGCGCAGGCGCTGCGCCAGGCCATGCAGGGCGTGCCGGTGCTGGCCGCGCTGGCCGTGCTGCTGCCCACGGTGTTCGTCGCCATGGCGCGCTCGGTGCGCTACGCCGGCATCGTCAAGAGCGACGCGGCGCAGCGCCTGTCGCTGTTCATTCCGCTGCTGGCCGCCTTCGCGCTGTTCGGCGAAAGCCTGACTGCGCGCAAGCTGGCCGCGATCGCGCTGGCGTTCGCGGCGCTGGCCTGCCTGCTGCGCCGCCGCGCGCCCGCCGGCGCAGCGGCGGACGACGCGCCGGACGATCGCCGCGCGGCATGGATGTGGCCGCTGGCGGTATGGGCCGGCTACGGCGTGATCGATATCCTGTTCAAGCAGCTGGCGCGCAGCGGCACGGCGTTTTCGGCCGGCCTGCTGGCGACGTTCGTGGCCGCGGGCCTGCTGACGCTGGCCTACCTGTGCATCCGGCGCACCCGCTGGCAAGCCCGCCACGCGCTGGCCGGCGTGGCGCTGGGCCTGGCCAACTTCGGCAATATCCTCACCTACGTGCGCGCGCATCAAAGCCTGCCGGACCACCCTGCCCTGGTATTCGGCGCGATGAACATGGGGGTCATCACGGCGGGCACCCTGGTGGGCGCACTGGCGTTTCGCGAACGCCTGAGCGCGCTCAACCTGGCCGGCCTGGCATTGGCCCTGGCGGCCATCGCCGCCATGCTGCCGTGGTAACTACATACCCGGGAGCCTGTCCCAGCGGGGACAGGCTCCCTTTGCCGCGGCAGTCGCTCCCCAGGCCGCGCGCCTCAGGTTCCGGTGCGCCGGGCTGCCGCGTCGTCTGGCGCGGCCTGCTCGCCGGCCTGCGGCGCGCTCGTGCTTTCGCTGTCGGCGGCCGGCGCGGGCGGGCCGGCCGGCGCCGGCGGCTCGACCACATCGGGGCCGGGGTCGGCCATTTCCATCGTGATGTCCACGTCGGGGTCGACGCGCGGATCGAGCGCGACGGCCGCCGGCGAGCTTTGCAGGGTGTCGGGCATGGGCACGAAGTGCACCGGCGCCTCATCCACCTGGTGGGCGCCGGTAACGCGCGCCGGCCGCACCTGCCAGACCAGGATCACGGCGCAGGCGGAAATGAACACGTAGTACATGCCGGGACCGCCCAGCGACATCATGACACCGGCGATCAGCGGCCCCAGGCAGGCGCCCACGCCGTAGGTCATAAGCAGGATGGCGCTCAGGCCGACACGGCGTTCGGGCTCGACGTGGTCGTTGGCGAAGGCGGCGCCCAGCGGGTACAGGGTGAACTGCAGCACGCCGAATACGCACGACAGCGCCACCATCGCCCAGTACGGCAGCACGATCCAGCCCCACATCAGCACCGGCAGCAGCACCAGCACCGCCGCGTTGAAGCGGATCAGGCCGGCGCGGTTGATGCGGTCGGACAGCCAGCCCATCGGCCACTGCGACAGCAACCCGGCCGTTACCGCGGCGGCCACGAAAATGGCCGACTGCGACGTGGACAGGCCGTGCTTGGCGGCATAGACGGCCGCCAGCCCGTAGAACGCGCCGGACAGGTTGCCCGCCACGAACAGCACGGTCAGGGACAGCGGCACACGGCTGGCGAAAAAGCGCAGGTCCAGCGGCGCGGGCAGCGGCGTGGGCGGGTGCGAGCGCGCCGTCACGGCGATCGGCACCAGGCACAGCACCAGACACATGGCCACCAGGGTAAGCGGGCCGTCGTCGAGCGTGGCGTAGGCCGTCAGGGCCAGTTGCCCCAGGACCGTGCCCAGGCCGGATACCACCATGTACACCGAGAAGACACGGCCGCGCTGGTGGTTTTCGGTCTGTTCGTTGAGCCAGCTTTCGATCACCATGAACTCGGTGACCATCACGATGCCCGATATCAGGCGCAGCAGCAGCCACAGCGGCAGGTGGTCGACCAGCGCCTGCGCCAGGATCATGCTGGTAGCCACGGCGGCGCAGGCCACGAAGGCCCGGATATGGCCGACCCGGATGATCAGCTTGTGTCCCAGCCGCGCGCCGCACACCAGCCCCAGGTAGTAGCCTGCGATCAGCGCGCCGATCCAGATCTCGTTGACGGACTGCGCGGTCAGCCGCAGCCCCATATAGGTATTGAACAAGCCCGTGCCGATCAGCATCAGCAGGGTCGCGAAGTAAAGCGACGAGAATGAAGAAATCGTGGTTAGCATGGAAACACGGATGTCCGCTTGCGGCAAAACGGGCCGCGGGCCTCGATGGCCCGCGGCATACAGCAACTACGTAAGGCTCAGGCCTGGGCCAGCATGGTGGCGGCGTCACTGACTTCGAACTTGCCAGGCGCCTCGATGTTGAGCTGCTTGACTACGCCGTCGTCGATCAGCGCCGAATAGCGCTGCGAGCGCACGCCCATGCCACGCTGCACCAGGTCCAGTTCCAGGCCCAGCGCGGTGGTCCACAGGGCCGAGCCGTCGGCCAGCATGCGCACCTTGCCGCCGGCCTGCTGCTCGCGGCCCCAGGCGCCCATCACGAACGCGTCGTTGACCGCCACGCACCAGATTTCGTCGATGCCCTTGGCGCGCAGCGCCGCGGCCTGCTCGACATAGCCGGGCAGGTGCTTGGCCGAGCAGGTCGGCGTGAACGCGCCCGGCACGGCGAACAGGGCGATCTTCTTGCCCTTGACGAGGTCGGCGACCTGGAAGGCATTGGGCCCCAGCGTGCAGCCGGCGGTTTCGGTTTCGATGAATTCGGTCAACGTGCCGTCGGGCACGCGATCGCCGACTTTGATGGTCATGAGGCTCTCCGGTTTCTCGGGTGAGGTGCGCCCGGGCGGGCGCGGCAAAGCTCAATCATAGTTCCTGCGCGGATTTCGCGCCGCGCGCCGCGGGGCGGAAAAAACCCCGCACAGTCTGAAACGACTCAAAACGGCCAACGGCCCAGGCGCGGCGCGGCGCGGCGCGGCTTTGGCCATAATGCAGGATTGCGGCACACGCGTGCCGCGCCCGCGCCGCCCGGCGCGGCGCCTTGTGGAGGCCTCTTCATGAGCAGACATTTCCTGGCCGCCCTGCTGCTGGCGGCCGCAAGCGGCGCGGCCTGCGCCCAGGCCGGCGCCGATCCGGCCGGCCAGGCCATCTTCGACCAGATCGTGCTCACCTCGGGCGCGGCCAACGGCGCGGCGCGGACCTGCGGCGCCTCGCCCCCGGACCTGGCCCAGCACGCCGAAACCTGGCGGCTGAACCTGCGGCGCTACGCCGATGAGTACCACTATGCCTTCGACAGTTTCGACGAGCGCTATGCGCGCGGCCAGCAGGAAGGCGCCGAAATGATGGCGGATATGCGCGCCTCGGGGGTGGACGGCTGCACCGGCGCGCTGGCCAGCTTCCAGCGCGAGCGCGCCATGACCTACGACGAAATGAAACAGGCGATCGCCGAGGCGACCGACGGACTGCCCGAAGACCAGCCCGCCGACTGAACGGCGGCGCTACGCCGCCAGGCCGTGCTGGCCGAACCAGTCCAGCATGCGCTGCCAGGCCTGTTCGGCCTCGGCCTTGCGGTAGCTGGGCCGGTAATCGGCGTGAAACGCGTGCGGCGCCTCCGGGTAGACGTCGATGCGCGAGTCGCGCGCGGCCTGCGGCCCCTTGGCCAGCGCCAGCCGCATCCGATCCACGTCCGACAGCGGGATGCCGGCATCCTTGCCGCCGTAGGCGCCCAGCACGGGCGCCTTGAGATCGCCGATCGACTCCAGCACCGAGC
The DNA here is from genome assembly GCF_000306945.1 of Bordetella pertussis 18323. Classification (NCBI taxonomy): domain Bacteria; kingdom Pseudomonadati; phylum Pseudomonadota; class Betaproteobacteria; order Burkholderiales; family Alcaligenaceae; genus Bordetella; species Bordetella pertussis. The sequence goes on from NC_018518.1 coordinate 2,744,528, forward strand.
GCGGCTTGAGCTCGCTGGCCTGCCCGCCCAGCTGACCGTACCAGGCCGCGCCGGCCTTCAGCCCGGGATTGTGCGCCGCGTACAGCCACACGATGCGCCCGCCCCAGCAAAAACCCAGTATGCCCAGGCGGGACGCATTGCCGCCATTGGCGGCTGCCCAGGCCGCCGCCGCATCCAGGTCGGCCAGCACCTGGCGATCGCCGGCCTTGCCCACCACCTCGGCCCGCAAGCGGCCGATGTCGGTATAGCCGGTCGGATCGTCGTAGCGCGCGAACAGCTCGGGCGCAACCGCCTGGTAGCCCAGCCTGGCCAGGCGGCGGCATACGTCCTGGATATATTCGTGCACCCCGAATATCTCGGACACCACCAGCAGGGTCGGCAGGTCCTTCTTGCCGGCCGGCGCGGCCCGATAGGCCGGCATCTTGCCGTCGGGCGTGGGGATGTCGACCTTGCCGGCGGTCAGCCCGGCCGCGTCGGTATGGATGGCGCTCTGCGCGGCGGCCGCGCCGGCCGCCAGCGAAAAGCCGGCGGCCAGGCTGGTGACGACGAAGCCGCGCCGCGTCAGCGTCAGGGGCGGCAACAGACTGTCGAACTGCGGATCTGCATCGGTCATGGGGAACCTCCGGTGCGTCACTTCAGGGAAAAGTCCACGCGCGTCGGCTTGCCGTCATCCTTGATGCCGTCGGCGTCGAGCTGGGGCGCTACGACGAAAATGCGGTCGGCCGGCCCTTCGGCCTGCAGCTTTTCATAAACGGCCTGGGCGCGCGCGTCGGCCAGCTTGCGCAGGTCCTCGGCGCCCAGGGGCGCGGCGCCGCGCAGCAGCGCCTCCATCTGTTCGGCCGGGATCGACTTGGCCATGCCGATGAAATTGCGCGGCTTGTCTTCGATCTTAGTATCGTCGTAGACCTCTTCCAAGTACTGGGCGCGTTCGGCGGGGGCGACCTCGACGCCGTCGGGCGGCGGTTTCTTGCCGCGCCCGCCGGTATCGCGCGCCTTGGCCAGGCGGATCTGGCGCTCGACCCAGGCCTGGCGCAGGCCTTCCTCGTCGCTGGCGGGATCGGCGCGGCCGGCCACGTCCAGCTTCAGCCCCGGGCGGTCGTTCAGCGCCTTGGCCAGCGTCTCGATGCGGCTTTCGGCCTCGGGCGTGAGCGCCGCGCTGCCCGGATCGAACTCGATGTACGAGAGTTCCTCGCCGCCGCCGAAGGCGGAGGCAAGCAGCGTGAAGGGCGAGGTCACGGCCTTGACCACCAGGTTGACCAGCACGCGCACGATGATGCCGCCCACCGAGAACTGCGGATCGTCCAGCGAGCCGGAGATCGGCAGGTTGATGTCGATGTTGCCGCGGCTGTCCTTGAGCAGCGCCACCGCCAGCAGCACCGGCAGCTTGACCGCGTCCGGGCTGTCGGTCTTGTCGCCGAAGGTCAGCTGGTTGAGCACGACGCGGTTGCTCGCCTGCAGCGCGCGGTCCTTGATCTGGTACTGCACGTCCAGCGACAGCTTGCCGCGCTTGATCGGATAGCCCACGTACTTGGCCGAATACGTGGTGAAGCGCGGCAGATCCACCCCCTTGGCCGAGGCCTTGAGGTCCAGCGACAGGAACTGCGCGAACGGCTGCACCGTGCCGCTGATGGAGAACGGCGCGGAGGTATACACGCGGCCCGCCACGTTGACCTTGGCCGGCTTGGGCTGGCGCGAGGACACCGCCGAGACCGAGCCTTCGATGCGCGACAGCTCGGCCGTGTAGTTGGGCTTGACGAAGCGGTCGGTGAACGTCACCTTGCCGCCCTTGAGCGTCACGCTGCCGATCGCGATGTCGGGCATCGGGCCCGGCTTGGCGGGCGCCGCGGCGCGGGCGCGGGTCTGGGTGTCCTGGGTGATGGAGCAGCCGGCCTGGCCGGGCTCGGCCACCAGGTCCATGACGTTGAGCCGGCCCTCGGCGTTGAGCAGCACGCGCCCGTAGAAATCGTCCAGCGTGATGTCGCCCAGGTTGGCGGCAAAGGCATCGCCATTGACCGACACCTGCATGCCGGCCAGGCCCAGCCGCTTCCATTGCATGAAGTCGTCGCGATTGACGCGGTCGGCGAGGTCCAGGTCGTTGACGTCGAGCGCGCCGCGCCAGGCCGCCTTCATGGGCGTGGCGCCGGCGGCCGCGGCGAATTCGGCGTCGCCGCGCGCGCTGAGGTTGATGGCCCGCACCGTGGCGTTCAGGCTGGAGGCGATATACGGCGCGAACGGCGCCAGGTCCAGACGCGCGAGGTCCACGCTGGACTTGAGCGCCAGCGGCTGCGCGGTCAGGCTGCCCTGCATGGCAAGCGCGCCCTCGCCCTGCACGCCGTCGGCCTTCAGGGTGAAGGGCGACGGCTGGGCGTCCAGCGCCAGCCGGTCGAAACGGGCCTCGAACTGCTTCACGCTGACCGGCACCGCGGGCTTGACCGACTCGTCGCGCAGGCTCAGGTCCGATAGCCGCAGCGCCGCGCCTTCGGCGACGACCTGCGTGGCGCCGTCGCGCTGCGCCACCCGCACGCGCGCCTGCGCCCCCAGGCGGCCGTCCTCGACCAGGATGGGCGCGCTGGCGCGCACCGCCGGCGCCAGGCGCGCCAGGGCCAGCCTGTCGAGTTCGACCTTGACGTCGAGGTTCAGCGGCTCCAGCGTCAAGGACCCTTTGGCGCGCAGCCAGCTGCCGTCGATGGTGCTGTCCATGGTCAGCCACAGACCGATCGGCCGGTCCGGCGGCTGCGGCAGCTCCAGCCCCTCGACCGTGGCGCCCACGCCGTTCATCACGTAGTCCAGCTTGGTGACCGCATCGCGCAAGTGCAGCTCGGCATCCCTGACATTGATCGCATCCACGACCACATGCCACGCGTCGGGCGCAGCCGCGGCGGCGCTGGCCTGCGGCGCGGCGGCCGCCTGGGCGGCGGCCGGCGTTGCGGACTCGGGCGCCTGCGCCTGAGCCTGCGCGGGTGCGGGTGCGGGTGCGGGTGCGGGCGCCGGTGCGGAAGCAGCCGTCGGCTTGGCCGGCGCATCGCCGGCGCCCAGTTTCTGCAGCTTCTGCGCGATGTCCAGCCAGTTCAGGCGCTGGTCGGCGTAGCGCCGCGTCTGGATCTGGGGCGACCACAGTTCGACCTCGCCGACGTACAGGCTGCGCTGCATGGGTTCGAAGGCGATACGGCGCACGGCCAGCGCGCTCCATTGCGCCAGCACATCGCCGGACGACTCGCGCACGTCCAGCTGGCGCAGGCCCAGTTCGCCCACCACCTTGATGCGCGGCGCCGCGTCCTTGGGCTGCTCGAACAGGACCTGCAGGTCGGAGTCCAGCAGCGCGCGCTCCAGCTTGACCGGCAGCGGCAGCGGCCAGGCATCGGCCCATTTCTCGAGTTCCAGTCCGGCAAACGACACGTCCAGCGTCGAGCTGGGCACTGTATCGAACGGCCGCGCCACGCCGGTCAGGTCGAACGGACTGCCATTGATGCGCATGTGCACGCGCGGCTGCACGTCGATGTCGGTGGCATAGCCGAAGGTCGAGATGAACGGCACGCCCAGGGCGATCTCGTCGATGCGCTGCTGGCGCCCGGACACTTTGTCGTCCAGCGTGATCTCGCCGCCTTCGAGCACCATGTTGTTCAGCGAGAAGCGCGGCGGGCCCGATTCGGGCTCGGGCTCGGGCGGCGACTGCGCCGCCATGTCGGCGACCTTTTTCTGGATGTCGGAGAAATTGAAGCGCGTGACGTCTTCGCGCACCAGCGCGACCTTGGGCTGGCGCACCACCAGCGAGTCGACCACCGGCGCGAACCAGAACAGCGACATCCAGGACGCGCTGACGTCCAGTTCGGCCACCTGCAGCAGCGGCGCGGCGCCCTCGGGCTGCGCCAGCGCCAGGTCGTGGGCGCGCAGGGTGAGCGTGAATGGATTGAAGCGGATCTTGCCCACGCTGACGTCGCGGCCCAGCATGGCGGAGACGTCCTGCGTCAGCGCGCCGCGCACGATGCGCGGCACCTGCCACGCCGCCAGGCCGGCCAGCAGCAGCACGACCAGCACGGTCGCCAGGAGGACTTTCACGGTACGGCGGGTGAGTCTCACTCCGGGCATTCGCACAGGCATTGGGCAACTCCCGACACGGATTGGGGGGATTATCGCGCCGCTATCGCGGCTCGTCTATGATAGGCATGCTTGGCCCCGAGGCATACCCCGAGGGCCGGGTACTTTCAATATTTGACGATCCACAGCGGCTGCGCCATGTCTACTACCCCCACCCTGAGCCACCTGGACGAATCGGGCCAGATCCGTATGGTCGATGTCGGCCACAAGACCGACACCGACCGGGTCGCCATCGCGCGCGGCAGCGTGCGCATGAACGCGACCGCCTACGGGCTGCTGACCCAGCCCGGCCAGGGCAAGGGCGAGGTGCTCAACACCGCGCGCGTGGCGGCCGTGCTGGCGGCCAAGCGCTGCGCCGAACTGATCCCGCTGTGCCACAGCCTGCCGCTGGCCTTCGTGGGCATCGACTTCGAGCTCGACGAGGCCGCGCACAGCGTGCATATCCGCGCCACCTGCCGCACCCAGTACAAGACCGGCGTGGAAATGGAGGCCATGACGGCCTGCAGCGTCGCGGCGCTGACCATCTACGACATGTGCAAGGCCGCCGACAAGGGCATCGTCATCGAACAGATACGCCTGCAATACAAGGCTGGAGGAAAAAGCGGTGAGTGGCGCAACGATTAAGGTTCTGTATTTCGCGCGCCTGGCCGAACTCGTCGGCAAGCGCACCGAAGACTGGCCGCTGGCCGAAACCGTGACCGGCGCGCAGCTGCTGGCCGCGCTGGCGGCACGCTATCCGCAGCTGGAGCCGGCCGAGCGCCTGAAGCTGGCCGTCAACCAGACGCATGTCAAGGTGGGCGCGTCGGTGCGCCCGGGCGACGAGGTCGCGGTCTTCGAACCGGTGACCGGGGGTTGAACATCATGGTTATCGTCCAGGAAGCCGATTTCGACAGCGCCGCCCTGCTGGCGGCGCTGCGCGAACGCGTCGGCGGACAGGCCGGCGCAATCGTCACGTTCGTGGGCTACGTGCGCGACTTCGCGCCCGAGCAGGCCACCGAGACGCTGTATCTCGACCACTATCCCGGCATGTGCGAACGCGAGCTGGAAACCATCGCGGCCACCGCGCGCGAGCGCTGGGACCTGGCCGGCACGGTCATCGCCCACCGGGTGGGCGCCCTGCCGCGCGGCGCGCAGATCGTGTTCGTGGCGGCCGCCAGCGCGCATCGCGGCGACGCCTTTCGCGGCTGCGAGTACATCATCGACGCCTTGAAGACCCGGGCGCCATTCTGGAAACGCGAAACCCTGGCTGCCGGCGACAGCTTCTGGGTGGAGCAGCGCCAATCCGACGCCGACCGCACCCAGTCCTGGGACGACCCGGGCACGCCCACCAAGGAGCATCCATGAACGACGCCAAGCAGGTTTCGCTGGTCTGCGCCATCCTCACCGTCAGCGACTCGCGCAGCGCCGGCGACGACACCTCGGGCAACATGCTGGCCGAGAGCCTGGCGCACGCCGGGCACATGTGCGTGCGGCGCGACCTGGTCAAGAAGGATCTCTACCAGATCCGCCGCGTCATCAGCGAATGGATCGCCGACCCCGAGGTCCAGGTCATCCTGGTGTCCGGCGGCACCGGCTTCACGCCGCGCGACTGTACCGCCCAGACCATCGAGCCCTTGTTCGACAAGACCATCGAGGGTTTCGGCGAGCTGTTCCGCCAGCTCTCGTACGAGGAGATCGGCAGTTCGGCCGTGCAGTCCAGCGCGCTGGCCGGCACCGCCAACGATACCGTCATCTTCTGCATGCCGGGCTCCAACCACGCCTGCAAGCTGGGCTGGAACCGCATCATCCGCGAACAGCTCGACGACGCCCACAAACCCTGCAATTTCGCCATGCACTACCGCGCCAAGCCGGACGCGGACTGACCCATCATGCTTGAATTCGACCAAGCCCAGCAATTGCTGGCGCAGGCCGGCGCACCCGTGGCCGGCACCGAAAACGTGGCGCTCGAACAGGCCGACGGCCGCGTGCTGGCGACCGACCTGGCCGCCACCGTGGACCTGCCCCCGGCCGACAACAGCGCCATGGACGGCTACGCCATACGCCTGGCCGATTACCAGGCCGGCGCGTGCATGCCGGTCCAGCAGCGCGCCTACGCGGGCGACATGCCGCAAGCGCTGATCCCCGGCCAGGCCACGCGCCTGTTCACCGGCAGCCTCATCCCCGCCGGCGCGGACACCGTCGTCATGCAGGAAGACGCGCGCGAAGCCGACGGCCAGGTGGAAATCACCCAGGCGCCCACGCTCGGCCAATGGATACGCAAGCGCGGCGACGGCACCACCGCCGGCCGGCCGCTGCTGGACGCCGGCACCCTGCTGCATGCCGGCCACGTCGGCCTGCTGGGAACCCAGGGCCTGGCCAGCGTACCGGTGCGCGCCAGGCTGCGCATCGGCGTGCTGACCACGGGCGACGAACTGGTCGCGCCCGGACAGCCGCGCGCCGCGCAGCAGATCTACAACTCCAACGGCCCGATGCTGGCGGCGCTGGTGCGCGGCATGGGCGCGCAGGTCTCGCACGTGCTGCATGCGCGCGACGACGAAGACGCGCTGCGCGCGGCGCTGTGCACGCTGCTGGCCGACAGCGACCTGGTGCTCAGTTCGGGCGGGGTCTCGGTCGGCGAGCGCGACATGGTCAAGCCGGTGCTGGAAGCGCTGGGCGGCGAGCTGGGGCTGTGGAAAGTACGCATGAAGCCGGGCAAGCCGGTCGCGCTGGCGCACATCGACGGCAAGCCGGTCGTGTGCCTGCCGGGCAACCCGGTCTCCAGCTATGCGGTGTTCGCGCTACTGGTATCGCCGCTGGTGCGGCGCATGCAAGGCCGCGCCGAACTCTATCCGACCGTCAGCCGCCTGCCGCTGTGCACCGAACGGCCACGCCAGGACAGCCGCGAGGAATTCCTGCGCGTGCAATGGCGGGCCACCGAAGACGGCGCCGGCGAACTGCAACCCTTCGGCAACCAGGACTCGGCCATCATCACCTCCGTGCCCTGGTCCACCGGCCTGGCCCGCCTGCCCGCCGGCGTCCCCGTCAACGACGGCGAACGCGTCGGATACTACGACCTGAGGCACTGGCTAACCTGACCCTCGGGTGCCTGTCCCCACATGGGGACTGGCACCCGCAAACCTGATGCCTGTCCCGCACGCAGCCCTTCGGAGCCAGTCCCCGCAGGGACAGGCTCCGAGGGACACCGCAGGTGCCTGTCCCCACGGGGACAGGCACCTCGTTCACCCCCCGATATAACTCATCTCGATGCGGTCGGCCGCGCCGCCGCCCTGGCCGCGCCGTTCGGAGTAGTTGTCGTCGCGCTGGCCCCAGATGCCGGTCAGGATGCGCGCCAGGCTGTCGTCGTCGGCACCTTCGCGCAGCGGCGCGCGCAGGTCGTGGCCGTGCGAGGCGAACAGGCACAGGAACAGCCTGCCCTCGGGCGACAGGCGCGCCCGCGTACAGCCCGAACAGAAGGCGTGCGTGACGCTGGAGATGGCGCCGATTTCGCCGCCGCCATCGTCGTAGCGCCAGCGTTCGGCCACCCGGCCCATGACCGGCGTGTCCAGCGGCGCCAGCGGATGGTGCTCGGCGATGCGCGCCAGGACCTCGTCGCTGGGCACCACTTCGGACAGGTTCCACCCGTTGGTGCTGCCCACGTCCATGTACTCGATGAAGCGCAGGATATGCCCGCTGCCGCGAAAGCGCCGCGCCATGGGCAGGATCTCGCCGTCGTTCAGGCCACGCCGCACCACCATGTTGACCTTGACCGGTGCCAGCCCCGCCTCGGCGGCGGCGTCGATGCCGCGCAGCACGTCGTCGGGGCTGAAGTTGCTGTCGCTCATGCGCGCGAACAGCGCCGCATCCAGCGCGTCCAGGCTGACGGTGACGCGCGACAGGCCGGCCTGCTTCAGCGCCGCCGCCTTGCGCGCCAGCAGGCTGCCGTTGGTGGTCAGCGTGAGGTCCAGCGGGCGGCCAGCGGGCGTGCGCAGCTCGGCGAGCATGCCGACCAGGGTTTCGATGTTCTTGCGCAGCAGCGGCTCGCCGCCGGTCAGGCGGATCTTCTCGACGCCCAGGCGGGCGAACTGCGCGGCCAGCCGGGTGATTTCCTCGAACGACAGCAGCGCCGAGTGCGGCATGAACGCATAGCTGCTGTCGAACACTTCGCGCGGCATGCAGTACGTGCAGCGGAAGTTGCAGCGGTCGGTGACGGAAATGCGCAGGTCGCGCAGCGGCCGGGCGCGCACGTCCCGCGCGGGCTCGCCGGCCGGCGGCAGATCCGCGCTCGGCGCCGCCAGGTCGGCCTGGCGGCGATCGGTCAGGAAAATGACTTTGCTCATAGATAGTCGATCATAGCGCGGCGCGCGGCCGGAAATCGCGGGCGAACGCCTGCTCCAGGGTCTGGATGGCGCCGGTATCGCTGGCATCGTAGCCGGGCAGCTGGCCGACGAACCCGCGGTATTCGGGGCTGCGCATGCCTTCGAGCAGCGCGCGCATGGCCGCGCTCTCCAGCGCCGTCTTGCGGATGGCGAAGAAATAGCGTTCGCGCACCAGCGGGATGAAGTCCAGTCCGAAGCGCCGCGCCGCGGTTTCGACCCCGATGCCGGTGTCGGCCATGCCGCTGGCGATATGGGCGGCGACCGCCATGTGCGTGAATTCATTGTTCTGGTAACCCTGCACCGCCGCCGGCGCGACCCCGGCGCGCTGCAGCATAAGGTTGACCAGGTAGTACGTGCTGGAGCCGGCCTGGCGGTTGACGAAGCGCACGTCCGCGCGCGCCAGGTCCGCCACCCCGCCTATGCCCTTGGGATTGCCCGCCACCACGAACAGCCCGGTATTGCGCACGGCCAGGTGGATCAGCAGGTGTTCGTCGGGGTCCAGCCACTGGGCATACAGGCGCAGGATGGGCGCCTCGAACTCGCCCTGGGGCACCTGGAAGCCGGCCAGGTCGCAATCGTTGCCGCGCAGCGAGGCCAGCGCCTCGGCGGCCGTGCGGTAGCGCAGCTCCACGCCGGGCAGGCGCGTGTCCAGGTGCTGCATCAGCGCCTCGACCGCGAAGCCGTGGCTGGCGTGCAGGCGCAGGTGCGGCCCGCTTTCGGGCAGCAGGCGTTCCAGTTCTTCCTGCAGCTCGGAGGCCAGGCTCTCCAGCGTGGGCATCAGCCGCGCATCGATGCGCCGGTTGGCCCACAGCAGGCGCTGGGCGAACGGCGACAGCGCCGTGCCCAGGCGCCGGCGCGTGACCAGCAGCGGCATGCCGAACAGCGCCTCGAAACGGCGCAGCACGCCCCAGGCGTGGCGGTATGACAACCCGCAGGTCTTGCAGGCGCCGGCGATGTTGCCGCTGTCGTCGATGGCGGCCAGCAGCGCCAGCATGTCCTGCAGGGGCTGGCCGGCGGCGCCCTCGCCCCCCTCCAGCACCCATTGCGGCCGCAGGCCGATGCGGAATTTATATGTCATTTATTTCTTATTGAACCCAACAAGATAGACGACTAGATGTGAAGATTCAATAGGTTGTATGCATGGTTCATCCGAACCGGATTTGAGAAACTGGAAATCGCCAACTCCCCAGTTCACTCAAGGAGCCCGGCCGGATGAACACCCATAAGCATGCCCGATTGACCTTCCTACGTCGACTCGAAATGGTCCAGCAATTGATCGCCCATCAAGTTTGTGTGCCTGAAGCGGCCCGCGCCTATGGGGTCACCGCGCCGACTGTGCGCAAATGGCTGGGCCGCTTCCTGGCTCAGGGCCAGGCGGGCTTGGCCGATGCGTCCTCGCGCCCGACGGTCTCGCCCCGAGCGATTGCGCCGGCCAAGGCGCTGGCTATCGTGGAGCTGCGCCGCAAGCGGCTGACCCAAGCGCGCATCGCCCAGGCGCTGGGCGTGTCAGCCAGCACCGTCAGCCGCGTCCTGGCCCGCGCCGGTCTGTCGCACCTGGCCGACCTGGAGCCGGCCGAGCCGGTGGTGCGCTACGAGCATCAGGCCCCCGGCGATCTGCTGCACATCGACATCAAGAAGCTGGGACGTATCCAGCGCCCTGGCCACCGGGTCACGGGCAACCGACGCGATACCGTTGAGGGGGCCGGCTGGGACTTCGTCTTCGTGGCCATCGATGACCACGCCCGCGTGGCCTTCACCGACATCCACCCCGACGAGCGCTTCCCCAGCGCCGTCCAGTTCCTCAAGGACGCAGTGGCCTACTACCAGCGCCTGGGCGTGACCATCCAGCGCTTGCTCACCGACAATGGCTCGGCCTTTCGCAGCCGCGCCTTCGCCGCGCTGTGCCATGAGCTGGGCATCAAGCACCGCTTTACCCGACCTTACCGCCCACAGACCAATGGCAAGGCCGAACGCTTCATCCAGTCGGCCTTGCGTGAGTGGGCTTACGCTCACACCTACCAGAACTCCCAACACCGAGCCGATGCCATGAAATCCTGGCTACACCACTACAACTGGCATCGACCCCACCAAGGCATCGGGCGCGCTGTACCCATCTCCAGACTCAACCTGGACGAATACAACCTATTGACAGTTCACACCTAGCGGACTGGCAGGAAATTGAAGAACAGCAGGCCCTGTGCGTAGTTGATGCCGATGCGCCGGGAGTTTTCGCCGAGCAGGTTGGCAATCAAGTCCAGCCTGCCGATGATAGCGCCGAATTCGCGCTCGAAGCTGAGATTCGTGGCCGCGGCCGACATCTCGTTGGCCAGCAATAGCGGCTCGCCCTGGGCGGTGCGGCGCGAGGCCAGCAGCCAGGCGGCCGCCTCGACATTGCGCGCCGCGTTGTAGATGCGCTGGCCGTCGAGCACGTCCGAGAGGTAGATGCGGGTCTTGTCGTTGTGCGCCGCGATCAGGGTGTCGGCCAGGCCATAGACGAAGGCCGCCACGCGATCGCCGCCGTAGGCCGGATCGAGCGACACGGCCAGCACCTGGATGTCGCGCAGGCCCGCCAGGCCCGCCGGAGGACGGCGCTCTTCGATCAGGCGCTTGACCCGCGCCACCGCGGCAGCCTGGTCCGCCACCCCGCTCTTGCGCCATTCGCGCGGATTGCGCCGGTACAGCTTGTCCAGCAGCGTGTCGAGGCTGGCCAGGTTGTCGCGGATCTCCAGCGTGACCGTGCGGTTGAAGTCGGTCTGCATGAACTGGTCGGCCGACATCGATTCGCCGCGCGGCCCACCGCTGCCGCCGGGCGCGATGCAGCCGGCCAGCAGCACGCTGGCGGCCCATCCTGACAGTGCGGCCAGCCGCCTGCTCGTCATGCCATATCCGTCCGTGTCCCTTGTCCTGAGGCGGCCTGGCCGCGCGTGGCATGACTTTACCGTATGCGGACGCAAAAACGGCGCCCGCGGGCGCCGTTCTTGCGTCAGGAATCGCAAACCTTATTCGGCTTGCGGCTCCGACTGGGCGGCCGGCTCGGCCGTACCGGACTGCTGCTGCTCGATGCCGCCGATCGCCTTGATCGACAGGCGCAGGCGGCCCTTGTCGTCGGCCTCGATGACCTTGACGCGGACCGGCTGGCCAACCTTCAGCACATCGTTGATGTTGGCGATGCGGTAGTTGGCGATCTCGGAGATGTGCAGCAGGCCGTCGCGGCCCGGCAGCACTTGCACGATGGCGCCGAAATCCAGCAGGCGCAGCACCGAGCCGTCGTAGATCTGGCCCACTTCGACGTCAGCGGTCAGTTCGACGATGCGGCGCTGGGCTTCCTTGGCCTGGGTCTCGTCCACGCTGGCGATCACGATGGTGCCGTCGTCCGAGATATCGATCTGCGTGCCGGTTTCCTCGGTCAGCGCACGGATGGTGGCGCCGCCCTTGCCGATCACGTCGCGGATCTTCTCGGGGTTGATCTTGATGGTCAGCATGCGCGGCGCGAACGCCGACAGCTCGGTACGTGAGCCTTCCAGCGCGTCGCGCATCTTGCCGAGGATGTGCAGGCGGCCTTCGCGGGCCTGGGCCAGCGCGACCTGCATGATTTCCTTGGTGATGCCCTGGATCTTGATGTCCATCTGCAGCGCCGTGATACCGGTTTCGGTACCCGCCACCTTGAAGTCCATGTCGCCCAGGTGGTCTTCGTCGCCCAGGATGTCGGTCAGCACGGCGAACTTGCCGCTGTCCAGGATCAGGCCCATGGCCACGCCGGCCACGTGATCGTTGGTGGGCACGCCGGCGTCCATCATGGCCAGCGAACCGCCGCACACCGAGGCCATCGACGAGGAGCCGTTGGATTCGGTGATCTCGGACACCAGGCGGATGGTGTACTGGAAGTCTTCCGGGGCCGGCAGCAGCGGCAGCAGCGCGCGCTTGGCCAGGCGGCCATGGCCGATTTCGCGGCGCTTGGGCACGCCGATGCGGCCGGTTTCGCCGGTGGCGAACGGCGGCATGTTGTAGTGCAGCATGAAGCGGTCGCGGTACTCGCCCATCAGGGCGTCGATGATCTGCTCATCCTGCTTGGTGCCCAGCGTGGCCACCACCAGCGCCTGCGTTTCGCCGCGGGTGAACAGCGCGCTGCCGTGCGCGCGCGGCAGCACGCCCAGGCGGATGCTGATCGGACGCACGGTGCGGGTGTCGCGGCCGTCGATGCGCGGCTCGCCGTTGAGGATCTGGCTGCGCACGATGCGCGCTTCCAGGTCGAACAGGATGTTGTCCACGCCGACGCTGTCGGGCGCGGGCTGGCCAGCCTGCGCGGCCTGTTCGGCCATGGCCGCCTGCACGGCGGCGTAGACTTCGCGCAGCTTGGTGGTGCGGGCCTGCTTTTCGCGGATCTGGTAGGCGGCGTTCAGCCCTTCCTGGGCGGCGGCGCTCACGGCGGCGATCAGCGCTTCGTTCTTGGGGGCGGGTTGCCAGTCCCAGTCGGGCTTGCCGGCATCGCGCACCAGGTCATGGATGGCGTTGATGGCGGCCTGCATCTGCTCGTGGCCGAACACCACGCCGCCCAGCATGATTTCCTCGGACAGCTGCTTCGCCTCGGATTCGACCATCAGCACGGCGTTCTCGGTGCCGGCCACCACCAGGTCCATCTTGGACGACTTCAGTTGCGTCGCGGTGGGGTTGAGCACGTACTGGCCGTCGACATAGCCGACGCGGGCGGCGCCGATGGGGCCGTTGAACGGGATGCCCGAGATGGCCAGCGCGGCCGAGGCGCCGATCATGGCGGGAATGTCGGGATCGATGTCCGGATTGACCGACAGCGTGTGGATGACCACTTGCACGTCGTTATAGAAGCCTTCCGGGAACAGCGGACGCAGCGGACGGTCGATCAGGCGCGAGGTCAGCGTTTCCTTTTCGGAGGGCTTGCCTTCGCGCTTGAAGAAACCGCCCGGGATGCGGCCGGCGGCGTAGGTCTTCTCGATGTAGTCGACGGTCAGCGGAAAAAAGTCCTGGCCGGCCTTGGCTTTCTTGGCCGCCACGACCGTTGCCAGCACGACGGTGTCCTCCACGGACACTAGCACCGCGCCGGACGCCTGGCGAGCCATCTCGCCGGTTTCCAACACGACCGAATGCTGGCCGTACTGGAAGGTCTTGGTCACTTTATTGAACATGACGGTGATTCCTTACAAATGAAAAACCGTGGCCGTTGCGACATGCGTCGCCCCGACCACGGTTGCGTCATGGGGAGCCAGCCCCGTCGATCACTTGCGCAGACCGAGTTTTTCGATCAGTGCGCGGTACGAATCGGGATTGCGGCCCTTGAGATAGTCGAGCAGCTTGCGACGACGGCTGACCATGCGCAGCAGGCCGCGGCGCGAGTGGTGGTCCTTCATGTGTTCTTTGAAGTGACCGGTCAGTTCGTTGATGCGAGCGGTAAGCAGTGCCACCTGAACTTCAGGGGAGCCGGTATCGCCTTGAGCGCGTTGGAATTGCGCGACGATTTCGGATTTTTTGATGTCAGCTACAGACATTTGATGACCTCTACGGACATGCGTCAGGGCCGAGGCGCCCGGACGTGGGTTTCAAGAAAAACGAGCCCCGAGACAACCGGGCGCCCTGTTACGCTGTTGCCGCCGCGCCGGATCCATTCTTGATCATTCTCGGACTCGGCAGGCTGGCGTGTCTTGCGGCCGGAAAAGCAACTTCGACAACCTTGACCGCAAAAGCGACGATGATTATAGCCGATTCGGTAGAATTGCCCAGTGAAGCCGCACGCGGGCGGATTCCGGCCGCGATGATCCGCCCCTTATTGAAGGAGACCGCCATGCCCCCGATTCGCCGCCCCATCGGCCGCGCCCTGCGCCTGGCCGGCGCGGGCATGCTGCTGGCCGCCCTGGCCGCCTGCGCCAACCTGAACCAGGTGCCGCCCGGCACGCCCCTGGCCGACGTGCAGGCGCAATTCGGCGCGCCCAATTTCGCCTGCGATCTGCCCAATGGCGGGCAGCGGGTGATCTGGACCCAGCAGCCATACGGCCAGTTCGCCTGGGGCGCCAACGTAGGCCCCGACGGGCGCGTCGACCGCGTCGTCGAGGTGCTGACCGACGAGCATTTCAAGGTGCTGGGCACCGGCACCTGGACGGCCGACCAGGTGCGCTGCGAATTCGGCCCGCCAGCCGAGATCAAGCAGGTCGGCCTGCCCAGCGTGCGCCAGGTGGTGTGGTCGTACCGCTACCGCGAATCGCGGGTCTGGAATTCGCTGATGTACGTGTACATGGGCCGCGAGGGAGACCGCGTCACGCGCTTTCATCCCGGGCCGGACCCGATGTACGACGAAGACTGGCGCTGGCACTGAGCGGACAGCGCCCGGCCATCACGGAGAATGATGGCCGCTGCGGCGCTCCTGCTGCAGCCTGCGGGCGCGGTTCCAGCGCCATGCCATCACCACCCAGCCCGACAGGCCATAAAGCACGAACAGGCCGAACAGCACCACCGGCGGATCGCTGGAGACGAACACGAACACGGCCACCACCAGCAGGATGCCCCAGAACGGCACGCTGCGGCCCAAGGCGAAGTTCTTGCCGCTGAAAAACGAGGCGTTGCTGACCATCGCCACGCCGGCGTACATCGTCAGGACAAAGGCCACCCAGGCCATGATGCTGTCGTGGATGGGCAGTTTGTTGTCGATGGCCAGCCAGACGAAGCCGGCCACCAGCGCCGCGGCAGCGGGGCTGGGCAGCCCCTGGAAGAAGCGCTTGTCGACCACCGCGATGTTGGTGTTGAAGCGCGCCAGGCGCAAGGCCGCGCCGGCGACGTACACGAAGGCGGCCAGCCAGCCCCAGCGGCCGAGGTCCTGCAGGATCCATTCGTAGATGACCAGCGCGGGCGCGACGCCGAAGGAGGTCATGTCGGACAGCGAATCGTATTGCTCGCCGAAGGCCGACTGGGTGTTGGTCAGGCGCGCCACCCGGCCGTCCATGCCGTCGAGCACCATGGCCACGAAGATGGCGATGGCCGCGGTCTCGAAGCGGTCGTTCATGGCCTGCACGACGGCGTAGAACCCCGCGAACAGGGCCGCCGTGGTGAAGGCATTGGGCAGCAGGTAGATGCTGCGATGGCGATTTTCGGGATCGCGCATGGAGAAATTGGGCATAGATGACAGAATCGCTTGCAGCGGAAGTGAAAGTTTAACCCATATGACCCCACTTGCGGGCGCGCATCACCGTGTCGTTTGCACCGCGGAAAAGAAAAAACGCGCCCCGTGGGGCGCGTCTGGACCAGCCTGCCGGGGCCCTGCGGGACCCGGCGTGGCCGTGGCCTTTAGTTCTTGGCCTTGTCCACCAGCTTGTTGGCGGCGATCCAGGGCATCATGGCGCGCAGCTTGCCGCCGACCTGCTCGATCTGCGATTCCGCGTTGATGCGGCGGCGCGAGGTCAGGGTCGGGGCGCCGGCGGCGTTTTCCAGGATGAACTTCTTGGCGTATTCGCCGGTCTGGATGGCCGTCAGGCACTCGCGCATCGCCTGGCGGGTCGCGTCGGTCACGACCTTCGGGCCGGTCTCGTACTCGCCGAATTCGGCGTTGTTCGAGATCGAGTAGTTCATGTTGGCGATGCCGCCTTCGTAGATCAGGTCGACGATCAGCTTGAGCTCGTGCAGGCACTCGAAATAGGCCATTTCGGGCGCGTAGCCGGCTTCCACCAGCGTGTCGAAGCCGGCCTTGATCAGCTCGACGGTGCCGCCGCACAGCACGGCCTGTTCGCCGAACAGGTCGGTCTCGGTCTCTTCGCGGAAGTTGGTCTCGATGATGCCGGCACGACCGCCGCCGTTGGCGCTGGCGTACGACAGGGCCACGTCGCGGGCGCTGCCCGACTTGTCCTGGTAGACGGCGATCAGGTGCGGAACGCCGCCGCCCTGGCTGTAGGTCGAGCGCACGGTGTGGCCCGGGGCCTTGGGCGCCACCATGATGACGTCGATGTCTTCGCGCGGCACGACCTGGCCGTAGTGCACGTTGAAGCCGTGGGCGAAGGCCAGCGCGGCGCCGGCCTTGATGTTGGCGTGCACTTCGTCGCGGTAGACGGCGGCGATGTTCTCGTCGGGCAGCAGCATCATGACGATGTCGGCGCGCTTGACGGCCTCGGCCACTTCGGCGACTTCCAGGCCGGCGTTGGCGGCCTTGTTCCACGAGGCGCCGCCCTTGCGCAGGCCCACCACGACCTTGACGCCCGAATCATGCAGGTTCAGCGCGTGGGCGTGGCCTTGCGAGCCGTAGCCGATGATGGCGACGGTTTTGCCCTTGACCAGGGAGAGATCGCAGTCTTTGTCGTAGAAAACTTTCATGTTGTGCTCCGGTTCTTGAATTTTGGTAATCGTGAATGCTAATGCAGGGTGGCGCGCCGCCAGGCGCGCCGGTCAGATTTTCAGTATCCGTTCGCCGCGCCCGATGCCGGACACGCCGGTGCGCACGGTTTCCAGGATGGCACTGCGGTCGAGGGCTTCGATGAAAGCCTGGATTTTCTCCTGAACGCCGGTCAGCTCGATCGTGTAGGACTTGTCGGTGACGTCGATGATGCGCCCGCGGAAGATATCCGCCATGCGCTTCATTTCCTCGCGCTCCTTGCCCACTGCCCGCACCTTGATCAGCATGAGCTCGCGCTCGATGTGCGCGCCTTCGGTGAGGTCCACGACCTTGACCACGTCGACCAGGCGATTGAGGTGCTTGGTGATCTGTTCGATGACCTCGTCCGAACCGACGGTCACCACGGTCAGGCGCGACAGGGTCGCGTCCTCGGTGGGCGCCACGGTCAGCGTCTCGATGTTGTAGCCGCGCGCGGAGAACAGGCCGACCACGCGCGACAGCGCGCCGGGTTCGTTTTCCATCAGCACAGAAATCACGTGTTTCATGGTGGCCTCCTTACAGATCCTCGGAACCGAGCAGCATCTCGGTCAGCCCGCGGCCGGCCTTCACCATGGGCCACACGTTTTCGGTGCGGTCGGTGATGAAGTCCAGGAAGACCAGGCGATCCTTGTGCTTCTTGAATGCTTCGCGCAGCGCCGGCTCGACGTCGGCGGGCCGCTCGATGCGCAGGCCGACGTGGCCATAGGCCTCGGCGACCTTGACGAAATCCGGCAGCGAATCCATGTACGACTCGGAATAGCGCGAGCCGTAGTCGATCTGCTGCCACTGGCGCACCATGCCCAGGAAACGGTTGTTCAGGCAGATGATCTTGGGCGTCAGGTGGTACTGGTGGCAGGTGGACAATTCCTGGATGTTCATCTGGATCGACGCCTCGCCGGTGATCACGGCGATGTCGGCGCCCGGATTGGCCATCTGCACGCCCATGGCATAGGGCAGCCCCACGCCCATGGTGCCCAGGCCGCCGGAGTTGATCCAGCGGCGCGGCTTGTTGAACTTGTAGTACTGCGCGGCCCACATCTGGTGCTGGCCGACGTCGGAGGTCACGAAGGCGTCGCCTCCGGTCACTTCCCACAGTTTCTCGACCACGAACTGAGGCTTGATGACCTCGTCGGAGCCGGCGTACTTCAGGCACTCCTTGCCGCGCCAGGCCTCGATCTGCTGCCACCACTTCTCGATCGGCGCCGGCTTGGCGTCGGCGCGCGCCAGGTCGTACTGGGCGCTCAGATCGGCCAGTACGTCCTTGACGTTGCCGACGATGGGCACGTCGACGCGCACGCGCTTGGAGATCGACGAGGGATCGATGTCGATGTGGATGATCTTGCGCGCGTTCTGCGCGAAATGGCGCGGATTGCCGATGACGCGGTCATCGAAGCGCGCCCCGATGGCCAGCAGCACGTCGCAGTGCTGCATCGCCATGTTCGCCTCGTAGGTGCCGTGCATGCCGGGCATGCCCAGGAAGCGGTGGTCGGTGGCCGGCATCGCGCCCAGGCCCATCAGGGTGTTGGTGCACGGCGCGCCGGTCTGGTCCACCAGGTGGCGCAAGGCCTCGGCGGCATCGGACAGGATCACGCCGCCGCCCGTGTAGATCATGGGACGCTCGGCGTGCAGCAGCATCTGCACGGCCTTCTTGATCTGGCCCTGGTGCCCCTTGTTCACCGGCGCGTACGAGCGCATCGAGATCTCGCCCTTGGGCGGCGCGTACTTGCACTGCGCGACGGTGATGTCCTTCGGGATATCGACCAGCACGGGGCCGGGACGGCCGGTGCGGGCGATGAAGAAGGCACGGCGCATGGTCTCGGCCAGGTCCTTGACGTCGCGCACCAGGAAGTTGTGCTTGACGCAGGGACGCGTGATGCCCACGGTGTCGCATTCCTGGAAGGCATCCTCGCCGATGGCCGCAGTCGGCACCTGGCCGCTGATGATGACCATGGGGATGGAGTCCATGTAGGCGGTGGCGATGCCGGTGACGGCATTGGTGACGCCCGGACCGCTGGTCACCAGGCATACGCCCACTTTCTGCGAGGCGCGCGAGTACGCGTCGGCGGCGTGCACGGCAGCCTGCTCGTGACGCACCAGAATGTGCTGGAATTTGTCCTGCTTGAAAATCGCGTCGTAGATGTAAAGCACCGCGCCGCCAGGGTAGCCGAAAACGTGTTCCACGCCTTCTTCGGCCAGGCAGCGCACGACGATGTCGGCGCCATTGAGTTCCATGTTGTCTTTCCTTTCAGTACCGGCCCTGCACGCCTGAGCGCTGCCCGCCCGGATACGACGGCAGCTGAACCCGAACCGGCGACAACAACATGATCCGGCGCTTTGCGGCTCACGGAGCCACGCCACCCGGACACATTGTCGACCCGGCACACGCTCGTCAGAAACGCAGTGCAAACGCCCTGGGGGCGCTGGAGGTCGAAATGGAAGCCTTGGCAGCACACGCTTGTGGCGCGGCCAACGGCAGGTGTAACTGGCGCAATCCGCCCGGAAGGTGGCCCGGGGCAGCTGTAAGCCGGCGCACCGGCTTCGGATAGTCACGCCGGCGCAAGACGGGCAATTTACCGCGTTGCGGCATCCGGAGCAAATCGGGTGTTGGGAAAGCCCCGCAACCCGTCGTTTTCCGATCCGGCCCCAAAAGTGGCGCACATCTCTCTATACTGGCGTTGTCGCGGACAAATCGCCCCATCTCCATGGATTTGCGCATCGCCAGCATCCGGCGCTTTCTATACAGCCACTACTTCTTTGGCGGTATCCGACAGGCGATCGGCATGCTTCTGCCCGTCCTGGTGCTGGGCGGGCTGTTCGGCCAGTACAGCATCGGCCTGGTCGCCACCTTCGGCGCCCAGTGCCTGGCCATCATCGACCAGCCGGGCGGGCCGCAGCGCCATCGCACCAACGAAATGCTGGGCGGCGCCCTGCTGGGCACCGCCACGGTCACGCTGACCGGCGCGGCCTCCACCTACCCCATCCTGCTGTGGCTGGCGGTGATCGCCCAGTGCTTCACGTTCTCGATATTCTCGGTGTTCGGCAAGCGCGGCGGCCTGATCGGCTTTGCCGGCCTGCTGCTGATGACCCTGACCATGCATTCGCCGCTGGCCCCGCACGAGGTGCTGCTGCACTCGGCCGCCACGCTGGGCGGGGCGCTGTTCTACCTCGGCTGGAGCCTGGCCTTCAGCCGCCTGTTCTGGCTGCGCGAGGAGCGCCAGGCGATGTCGGTGGCGCTGTTCGCCACCGCCGACTACATGGCCGCGCGGGCCAGCTTCTACGACGAGAACGCCGACCTAGATGTGAAGATTCAATAGGTTGTATGCATGGTTCATCCGAACCGGATTTGAGAAACTGGAAATCGCCACCCCCCCAGTTCACTCAAGGAGCCCGGCCGGATGAACACCCATAAGCATGCCCGATTGACCTTCCTACGTCGACTCGAAATGGTCCAGCAATTGATCGCCCATCAAGTTTGTGTGCCTGAAGCGGCCCGCGCCTATGGGGTCACCGCGCCGACTGTGCGCAAATGGCTGGGCCGCTTCCTGGCTCAGGGCCAGGCGGGCTTGGCCGATGCGTCCTCGCGCCCGACGGTCTCGCCCCGAGCGATTGCGCCGGCCAAGGCGCTGGCTATCGTGGAGCTGCGCCGCAAGCGGCTGACCCAAGCGCGCATCGCCCAGGCGCTGGGCGTGTCAGCCAGCACCGTCAGCCGCGTCCTGGCCCGCGCCGGTCTGTCGCACCTGGCCGACCTGGAGCCGGCCGAGCCGGTGGTGCGCTACGAGCATCAGGCCCCCGGCGATCTGCTGCACATCGACATCAAGAAGCTGGGACGTATCCAGCGCCCTGGTCACCGGGTCACGGGCAACCGACGCGATACCGTTGAGGGGGCCGGCTGGGACTTCGTCTTCGTGGCCATCGATGACCACGCCCGCGTGGCCTTCACCGACATCCACCCCGACGAGCGCTTCCCCAGCGCCGTCCAGTTCCTCAAGGACGCAGTGGCCTACTACCAGCGCCTGGGCGTGACCATCCAGCGCTTGCTCACCGACAATGGCTCGGCCTTTCGCAGCCGCGCCTTCGCCGCGCTGTGCCATGAGCTGGGCATCAAGCACCGCTTTACCCGACCTTACCGCCCACAGACCAATGGCAAGGCCGAACGCTTCATCCAGTCGGCCTTGCGTGAGTGGGCTTACGCTCACACCTACCAGAACTCCCAACACCGAGCCGATGCCATGAAATCCTGGCTACACCACTACAACTGGCATCGACCCCACCAAGGCATCGGGCGCGCTGTACCCATCTCCAGACTCAACCTGGACGAATACAACCTATTGACAGTTCACACCTAGACGACGCCTACCGCACCCTGATCCAGCGCCAGTCGGCCATGACGGAGAAGCACCAGGCCGCGCGCGACATGGTGCTGCGCGCCCTGCCGCGCGGCGGCGGCTTTCGCGAAGACGACCGGGTCATGCTGTGGAACATGTTCGTCGACATGCTGCAGCTGCTCGATACGCTGGTCGCCACCCATACCGATTACGCCTCGCTGCGCCGCACCCTGGCCGGCCACGACGCGCTGGTCTTCATGCGCGACGCCCTGGTAAAGATGTCGCTGGAGCTCAACCGCGTCGCGCTGGACGTCTCGCGCGGCCACAAGACGCAATACCGCAGCAGCGCCAAGGCCGAGCTGCGCGCCATCGAGTACGAGATCGAGCAGCTCAAGCAGCAGGGGCTGGGCGAGCGCGAACCCGAGATGCTGGCGCTGACCGTGCAGGTGCTGCGCCGGCTGCGCAACGCCGCGCGCATCGTCGACAAGCTGGCCCAGCACACCGAGGCGCGCTCGGACGCCATCCCCACGAGCATGCTGCGCATCGACAAATCGCTGACGCAGTTCATCTCGCGCCAGGAGCTGCGCCTGGGCATGATCACCAGCAACCTGCGGCTGGACTCGCCCCACTTCCGCTACGCCATCCGCGTCACGCTGGCCGCGGCGCTGGCCATGACGCTGATCGGCATCTGGCTGGCGCCCAACATGGCCGCGCACAGCTACTGGGTGCTGCTGACCATCGTCATCATCATGAAGCCGGGCTTCGCGCTCACGCGCCAGCGCAACGGCTGGCGCCTGATGGGCACGCTGGTGGGCTGCATCCTGGCCCTGATCCTGTTCACGCTGACCAACAACCCGACCATCCTGTTCGCGGTGCTGCTGGGCGCCTGCATCATGGGCAACAGCCTGGTGCAGCTGAACTACATGGCCAGCGCCATCTTCAACACGCTGTTCGTGGTGCTGGTGTTCCATTTCGTCGCCCCGGGCACGGTTTCGCTGGAGGTGATCGGCGAGCAGGCGATGGATACGGCGCTGGGCTGCGCGCTGGCGCTGATCTGCAGCTATGTGCTGCCCTGGTGGGAGGCGCGCTACATGAAGCCGCTGGCGCGGGCCGCCTCGCGCGCCAACCGCGAATACCTGCGCGCCGGGCTGCGCTATATCGAGGCCATGCGCCAGCCGGCGCCCGGCGGCGCGGCGGCGGGCGAGGAAACGCCCGAGACCGGCGAGCGCGCCGACGCCGACGCCGACCAGGCCTGGCCTGGCCTGGCCTGGCGGCTGGGCCGCAAGAACGTGCATATCGCGTTCAGCAATTTCGCCGAGGCGTTCTATCGCATGATGAGCGAGCCGACGCAGCACCAGGTGAGCGTGCCCGAATTCAATAACCTGCTGGTGCAGAACCACATCCTGGCCTCGCAGATCACGGCCGTCGTGCCCATCCTGGTCGGCCTGCCGCACACGCCGCCCGCGGTGCAGCAGGCGCTGGACGCGATGATGGACCTGCTGGACCCGGCCCGCAAGCCGCCGGCCGCGCTGCCCGCGCAGTTCGACACCGAAGGCGAGCAGGCGGCGCTGGCCTATCCGCTCAAGCAGATGCTGCGCGCCTGCGTGATGATCCGCCAGGAACTGGCCGGCGTCGCCGACCCCGAAGACCCGCGTCCGGCGCCGGCCTCGGCCTGAGCCGGCTCAGGCGCCCTGCCTGGCCGAGGCGGCGCGGCGACGCGGCCAGAAGTAGTACAGGGCCACCGCTATCTGCAGCGCCAGGAAGGCCCCCCACGCGGCCAGGTAGCCGCCGGCCGGGTAGCTGCCGGGCTCATACACGGCGTCGCCGCGCGGCCATAGTTCGACGATCCAGCCGAACGTGACCTGGCACACGAAGATGGAAACAAAGGTCAGCAGATTGGTGGTCGCGGCCACGCGCCCCAGCAATTCGCGCGGAAACTCGCCCGCCAGCAGGGCGAACACCAGGATATTGGCCGAACCGAACACGCCGTAACCCGCCCACAGCAGCGCCAGCGGCACGGGCGCGCGCAGCACGATCAGCAGCTGGATCAGGATGAACAGCGCCAGGCATACGCCGCTGAAGCCATACAGCCCCAGGCCCATGCGCTCGACGCGCCGCGCCATGGCGCCCAGCCCGACGTTGCCGCCCATCATGGCAAAGCCCAGCAGCGACACCAGCGCCGCGGCCGGCGCGGCCGGCAGCATATTGACGTCGGTCAGGTAGGGACGCACCCACAGCGATTGCACGCCGTAGAACACGCCGCCGGTCGCCACCGGCAGCGACACCAGCCGCCAGTAGTGCGCCGTGCGCAGCAGCACGAACGTGCCGCGCAGCTGCTCGCCCAGGCTGGCGTGCGGCCGGTCGCGGGCGGGTTCGCGCGGCGCGCCGAACCACAGCAGCGCCGCCACGCACAGCGTGACCACCACCATGCCGATACTGACCTCGCGCCAGGTGGAGAAATTCAGCAGCCACGACAGCGGCGAGCCCACCAGCACGCCGCCCAGCCCGCCCACCGCCATCACCAGCCCGTTGATCAGGGGCAACCGGGCCAGCGGGTAGTTCAGCGCCAGCGCCTGGAATGCCGCGCCCAGGCAGACCGACACGCCGGCGCCGATCAGCAGCCGCCCCACCATCAGGCCGGGCAGGCCCTGCGACAGCCCGTAGACCAGGGTGCCCACGGCGGCTACCACCAGCAGGGCGGCGTTGACGCGCCGCGGCCCCCAGGTATCGAGCAGCACGCCGGCCGGGATCTGCAGCAGCGCGAAACCGAGAAAGTACAGGCTGGTCAGGGTGCCCAGATCGGCGGCCGACAGGCCCAGTTCGGCGCTCAAGGTCGGCCCGAAGCCGATGTTCAGGCCCCGGAACAGATACGAGACCAGGTAGCCGAGCGAAAAGAACAGGAAGACGCGTAAGCCTGCCGACATCGCGCGTCCTGTCAGGCCTGCTTGCGGCGGAACACCAGCTTGTCGGCGCTGGAAGCGGCAGCGTCGTAGGCATAGCCTTCCGAATCGAAACCCTGCAGGCCTTCCGGACGGGCGACCTTGTGCGCGATGGCGTAACGCGCCATCAGGCCGCGCGCGCGCTTGGCATGGAAGCTGATCACCTTCCAGGCGCCGTTCTTCCAGTCCTGGAAGACGCACTGCACCACGCGCGCCTTCAGCGTCTTGAGGTCGACGACCTTGAAATACTCTTCGGAGGCCAGGTTGACGATGACCGGCGCTTTCGCGCCCGCCTGGCGTTCGTTCAGATACTCGGCGATGCCGCTGCCCCAGTACTCGTACAGGTTCTTGCCCTTGGGCGTGTGCAGGCGGGTGCCCATTTCAAGGCGGTACGGCTGCATCAGGTCCAGCGGGCGCAGCGCCCCGTACAGGCCGCTGAGGATCACGACATGGTCCTGCGCCCAATCGAGCTGGCGGGCCGACAGCGTGTCGGCCTGCAGCCCTTCGTAGACGTCGCCATTGAACGCCAGGACGGCCTGGCGCGAATTGGCCTGCGTGAAGCTGCGCTTCCAGGCGCCGTAGCGGCCCGCGTTCAGCTCGGCCAGCGCCGGGCTCAGGCTCATCAGCTCGGCGATTTCGTCGGCGGACTTGGTCTTGAGCACCTTGATCAGCGCCGCGGCCTGGTCGACGAACAGCGGCTGCGTGTGCGTTTCGACGTGAACGGGAGAGTCGTAGTCCAGCTTCTTGGCGGGAGACAACAGGAACAACATGAGGGTTTCCTTGGATTTGAACGAGACTAGCTGTGAACTGTCAATAGGTTGTATTCGTCCAGGTTGAGTCTGGAGATGGGTACAGCGCGCCCGATGCCTTGGTGGGGTCGATGCCAGTTGTAGTGGTGTAGCCAGGATTTCATGGCATCGGCTCGGTGTTGGGAGTTCTGGTAGGTGTGAGCGTAAGCCCACTCACGCAAGGCCGACTGGATGAAGCGTTCGGCCTTGCCATTGGTCTGTGGGCGGTAAGGTCGGGTAAAGCGGTGCTTGATGCCCAGCTCATGGCACAGCGCGGCGAAGGCGCGGCTGCGAAAGGCCGAGCCATTGTCGGTGAGCAAGCGCTGGATGGTCACGCCCAGGCGCTGGTAGTAGGCCACTGCGTCCTTGAGGAACTGGACGGCGCTGGGGAAGCGCTCGTCGGGGTGGATGTCGGTGAAGGCCACGCGGGCGTGGTCATCGATGGCCACGAAGACGAAGTCCCAGCCGGCCCCCTCAACGGTATCGCGTCGGTTGCCCGTGACCCGGTGGCCAGGGCGCTGGATACGTCCCAGCTTCTTGATGTCGATGTGCAGCAGATCGCCGGGGGCCTGATGCTCGTAGCGCACCACCGGCTCGGCCGGCTCCAGGTCGGCCAGGTGCGACAGACCGGCGCGGGCCAGGACGCGGCTGACGGTGCTGGCTGACACGCCCAGCGCCTGGGCGATGCGCGCTTGGGTCAGCCGCTTGCGGCGCAGCTCCACGATAGCCAGCGCCTTGGCCGGCGCAATCGCTCGGGGCGAGACCGTCGGGCGCGAGGACGCATCGGCCAAGCCCGCCTGGCCCTGAGCCAGGAAGCGGCCCAGCCATTTGCGCACAGTCGGCGCGGTGACCCCATGGGCGCGGGCCGCTTCAGGCACACAAACTTGATGGGCGATCAATTGCTGGACCATTTCGAGTCGACGTAGGAAGGTCAATCGGGCATGCTTATGGGTGTTCATCCGGCCGGGCTCCTTGAGTGAACTGGGGGGGTGGCGATTTCCAGTTTCTCAAATCCGGTTCGGATGAACCATGCATACAACCTATTGAATCTTCACAACTAGCGGGCTGTCCAGCCGCCGTCGACGGAAATGGTGGTGCCGGTGATCTGGGCCGCGGCCTCCGAGGCCAGGAACACGGCCGTGCCGCCCAGTTGCTCGGGCGTGACGAACTGCAGCGACGGCTGCTTCTCGCCGAGCAGTTCGCGCGCGGCGCTTTCCTGGTCGACGCCGTCCTTGGCCGCCAGGGCGGTGATCTGCTTTTCCACCAACGGCGTGCGCACCCAGCCGGGGCAGATGGCGTTGGCGGTGATGCCCATGCCGGCCGTCTCCAGCGCGGTGACCTTGGTCAGGCCGACCACGCCGTGCTTGGCGGCCACGTAGGCGGACTTCGCGGCCGAGGCCACCAGGCCATGGGCCGAGGCGATGTTGATGATGCGCCCCCAGCCCTGCTTCTTCATGTGGGGCAGCGCCGCGGCCGTGCCATGGAATACCGCCGAGAGATTCAGCGCGATGATGGCGTCCCACTTGTCGGCGGGAAAGTCCTCGATCAAGGCGGTGTGCTGGATGCCCGCGTTGTTGACCAGGATATCGATGCGGCCCAGCTCGGCGACGGCGCCGGACACCAGTTGCCGCACCGCCTCGCCCTTGGACAGGTCGGCGCCGTCATAGCGCACCTGCACGCCGTACTGGCTGGCCAGCCCGGCCCGCAATTTCTCGATGTCCGCCGCGTCGCCGAATCCGTTGAGCACGATGTCGGCGCCCTGCTGCGCCAGCGCGCTGGCGATCCCCAGGCCGATGCCGCTGGTGGAACCGGTGACGACTGCAACTTTTCCTTTGAGCATGACTGTTCTCCTGTGGAGTGGGCGGGACGGCCTCAAGTGTAGCCGTCCGCCGCCGGCAATGATGGCACGGATCCGTGACCGGGCGCGGTCAGCCCGGGCCGGACCGCTCCTCGTTGTCCGCGGCGGATTGGGGCGGCGGCGAACCGGCGAATCCGACCGGCGTGACCGCCATGTCGCCGATACCGCCGTAGCGGCCCGGCAGGCGCTCCAGCAGCCGGATGACGATCGGCACCGCGCCCATGGAAATCGCCACCACGATGGCCAGCAGGTCGCGCTGCTCCAGCGACATCAAATGATTGTCCCAGGCCTCGTTGAAAATCACGAAGCTGAATTCGCCGCCCTGCGCCAGCACCAGCGCGTACAGCAGGCGATGATAGTGCGGCAGCCCCATCAGGCGCGCGATGCCGTAGAGCACCAGCGCCTTGAGCGACAGCAGCGCCACGACCCCGGCCAGCACATACGGCCAGTAATCCAGCGCCTCCTCCACATTGACCGACATGCCCACGGCCAGGAAGAACAGGCCCAGCAACAGCCCCTTGAACGGCTCGATCGTGTGCTCCAGCTCATTGCGATGGCGCGACTCGGCCAGCAGCATGCCGACCAGGAAACCGCCCAGGCCGGCCGACAGGCCCGCGTAATCGAACAGTTGCGCCGTGCCCAGCACGACCAGCAGCGTGGCGGCAGTGAACAGCTCATGCAGCTGCGAACGCGCCGCCCAGTCCAGCAGCCGCAGGCGGTAGCACGCCAGCACCACCACCACCGCCACCAGGGCCGCCTCGAACGACGGCGCGGAATCGCCATCCGAACCCAGCAGGCCGGCCGCCACCAGCATCGGGATGGCCGCCATATCCTGCAGCAGCAACACCCCCAGGGCCGAGCGGCCCAACGGCGTGCGCACCAGGCCGCGCTCCTCCAGCAGGCGCAGCGCCACCGCGGTCGAGGACAGGGCCAGCGACAGGCCGCACAGGATGGCCGCCTGCCAGCCCATGCCGGCCAGGTGGCGCAGCCCGGCGCCGAACACCGCGCCCAGCAACGCGCCGCAGACGACCATCTGCAAGGTGCCGGCGCCGAACACTTCGCGGCGCATCGCCCACAGTCGCTTGGGCGCCAGCTCCAGGCCGATCACGAACAGCATCATCACCACGCCCCATTCCGAGACGCGCATGATGTCCGGCACGTCGGTGACCAGCCCCAGCCCGGACGGCCCGATCACCCCGCCCGCCAGCAGGTAGCCGGGGATGGCGCCCAGGCCCAGGCGCTGCGCCAGGGGCACGCACAGGACGGCGGCGATCAGCAAAATGGTGAGCAGTTCCATGGCGCGGGGCTTGGAGGTGGCGGCAATATTGCGGCAATTCTGACAAAAACCCGGGCTGCGCGAAATCCGGCATCGGCGCCGAGCAAAATCTTGCCGCAATCCTGGCATGGCCGAAAATTTTCAGGTAGAATAGCTGGCTTTGCTGGATCCCGCGCGAAATGCCGGCGGGGAGATTGCCCAGGGCCATGACCACGGTCCATGCGGCAGACAGCAAGAACACAGGCAAGACAGCACACCCCGGAGAGGTGGCAGAGTGGTCGAATGCGCCGGACTCGAAATCCGGTATACGTTTAGGCGTATCGTGGGTTCGAATCCCACCCTCTCCGCCAGACATTGCAAGCCCCTGATCCGTCAGGGGCTTTTTTCTTGGTCCCATGCCCCTCGACAAACGCCTTGTGAATCAAGGAGAGGGCGACTCATGCGGCCCCGACCGGCGAAACCCACGCCTGTGGACCGCCCCCCCCTATGTCGGCCGCCACCATGCATATGCATCCTGCCGGAAAGTGGGCGAGCGTCTGTCGCGCAGAATTTCAATTTGCTAGAGTTTTTCGCACAACAGACATGAGAATAGAAGTCATAATTATTCTCATTAATAAGACAATGAATAAGCCCACACAGCATCAACCGCATTCTCAAACCGGCTGAAGGACAGGCTTTCTTCGCACAGCCTCTTTCAGTGCTTCGGCAAGGCGGCATATGGGACAGACACAGCAAAGGCGAATCCAACATGAATCGTGAAATCTATGACTTCGTGGCTATCGGTATCGGACCTTTCAATCTCAGCCTGGCGAGCCTGTCTGCGCCCTTGCGAGGCGTGCGCACGCTCTTCCTGGACAAGAAATCCGGCTTTGATTGGCATCCAGGCATGCTGATCGAGACGTCCACTCTGCAAAACCCTTTTCTCGCCGATCTGGTCAGTTTGGCCGACCCACGCAGCGAATATAGCTATCTGAACTATTGCAAACTCACCAACCGCATTTATTCCTACTACATGCGCGAGAACCATTACCTGAGCCGCGCCGAGTACACCCGCTATTGCCAATGGGTAGCTGCACGCTTGCCGAACCTGCGTTTCGGCTGCGATGTACAGGGCGTACTGCACGATCCCGAAAGCCACAGCTATCTCGTCACCGGCCAACACACCATGTCCGGCCAGCGGTTCATGTTCCGCTGCCGCAAGCTGGTCCTGGGTCTTGGTTCCCAGCCCTATCTGCCAGCGTGCTGCGATCGACGTGCCGCGCCCTTCATCCATAGCGCGGACTATCTGCGCCATAAATACGAACTCCAGGGCCGCGCGTCAATCACCATAGTGGGCAGCGGACAAAGCGCGGCCGAAGTGTTCCATGATCTGCTCCGTGAGAGCGGGCGACATGATTACAGTCTGGCCTGGATCACTCGCTCTCCGCGCTTTTTCCAGATGGAGAACACAAAACTCACGCTGGAGCTGATATCGCCGGATTACACCGAATATTTCCATGATCTGCCCGAGGCACGCCGCCAGGAGATCCTGACTCAACAGAACAGCCTGTACAAAGGCATCAATGCCTCGCTGATCAACCAGATCTACGATCTTCTCGACGAGAAGGTCCATGATGGCGACAACCGCTATACGCTTCTGACCAACTCCGAACTACGCGCCTGCCGCTACGACCCGCTGCAGGAACGCTTTCAGCTGGACTTTCAGCATCTCGATTGCGACCGCCCTTTTAGCCACGCCACCGACGGACTGGTCCTGGCCACAGGCTATTCTCATGAGATCCCGGCCTGCATCAATCCCATTCACGACCGAATTGCCTGGAATGCCGACGGTAGCTACCGCATCGGACGTAATTACGCCATTGACCACGAGGGCAGCGAGATCTTCGTGCAGAACACCGGTTTGCTCAGCCATGGAGTGACGAATCCGGATCTGGGCTTCTGCTGCTATCGCAACTCACAGATCCTGCGTGAACTGACCGGCACGGAACATTACCGCATCGAGACACGAACCGCCTTGCAGGAGTTCTCTCCACCAGCAGACGGCGTGCTCAAGCACCGTCCGGCCCGGCGAGCCGAACGGAGGCCCACGGTTGCAGCCCGACCCTTGATGGACATCCACCGCGCCACACTCTGAGGCTGCCAAGGAAGCGCGATGATGACGATGATGGCAACGTTCCTGGACGTGATCGACCAAAAAGCCCGCTCCCACTATGACGAAGGCAAGGGATTGGCGTTACGTTCGCTCGACCCCGAGGCGGACGCAGCCCAGCTGCAGCAATGGTTTTCCATGGACTATGCCCGCTTCTGGTCCATGCAAGACTCTAGCGTGCACCAGGTGCGCGACTTCTACACTGCGTTGTGCTCCAGTGGACACGCCGGAGCCTGGCTGGGCCTGCACCATGGCCGTGCGGCCTTTCTGGTGGAATGCTATGACCCGGCTCGCGACCAAGTCGGCGAGCACTACTGCGTGCGCCCAGGCGACCTGGGCATGCATCTTCTCATCGCCCCCCCGACCGAGCACATTCCCGGTTTCAGCCGTGCGGTGTTCGCGCTCGTCATGCGCTTCATGTTCGACCGCCTCCATGCGGCCCGTGTCGTCGTGGAACCCGACGTGAACAACACCAAGATCCATGCATTGAATCTATCCATGGGCTTCGTCTATGCCGGGCTGGCGCGCTTTCGGGAAAAGACGGCAAGTCTTGCCTTCTGCACGCGCGCCCAATTCGAGCAAGCCCAACGCCAGGAGTTGACGCAATGAGCCGCACCACCCCTCCTCATCCCGCCGAGATCGTTGCTCATCTGCAGCCGGAAATCTGGAACAAGGTCAATCGCCTGCTGGTGCGCAAGGCGATATCCGAATATGCACATGAGTGGCTGCTCGAACCTCAGCGACTCGGTTCGGGCGAAACGCCGGGATTTGAACGCTTTCGCCTGACACTGGCTGACGGCGCGCAATATGACTTTGACGCTCAGGTCATGGCCATGCGCCATTGGCGTATTCCGCCTGAATCCATCGTAAAGACCGTGGCCGGGGTTCCGGCGCCGCTGGATGCCCTGCAGTTCGTGATAGAGATCCGGGACAAACTCGGCTTGCCGGTGGACCGTCTGCCCATCTATATGGACGAAATCACCAGCACTCTACACGGCAGCGCCTATAAACATGGCCGGACGACGCTTGGCGCCGCGGCATTGGCACGAGCCGACTACCAGACCATAGAAACATCGATGATCGAGGGCCACCCCAGCTTCGTGGCCAACAATGGCCGCCTTGGCTTTGATGCCGAGGATTACCATGGCTACGCGCCCGAAGCTGCCACGCCGGTGCGCTTGATGTGGTTGGCGGTTCACAAGGACAACGCGCATTTTTCCTGCTTGTCCGACATGGACTACGACAGCCTGATGAGCGAGGAGTTGGGTGAGTCCGCTGTAACCGATTTCGCCGCCCGACTGCGCGAGCAGGGCCTGCATCCCGCGGACTACTACTTCATGCCCGCCCACCCATGGCAATGGTTCAACAAGCTGTCCCTGGCTTTTGCCCCCTACGTCGCCCAGCGCAAAATCGTCTGCCTGGGGTACGGCGAGGAGCAATACCTCGCTCAGCAGTCCATCCGCACCTTTTTCAACATCAGCCGACCCGGCAAGCGCTATGTGAAGACCTCGCTGTCCATTCTCAACATGGGATTCATGCGCGGCCTGTCACCCTACTACATGGCAGGTACGCCAGCCATCAACGAATACATCCATGACCTGATATCGGCCGATCCGTGGCTGCGCGCCAATGGTTTCAGAATTCTGCGCGAAGTCGCCTCGATGGGCTTTCGCAACTACTACTACGAAGCCGCCATCGATACGGACACACCGTACAAGAAGATGTTCTCGGCGCTTTGGCGCGAGAACCCCCTGACGCTGATCGCTCCCGGACAAAATCTCATGACCATGGCTGCGCTGCTGCATGTGGACCCACAAGGCCGGGCTTTGCTTCCCGAATTGATACAGGCTTCAGGACTGGATGCAGGGACTTGGCTGGAGCGCTATGTGGACGCTTATCTGACTCCACTGATCCATTGTTTCTATGCTCATGACCTGGTTTTCATGCCGCACGGTGAAAACGTGATTCTCGTCATCCAGGATGGCGTACCTGTGCGCGCCTTCATGAAGGACATCGCGGAAGAGTCTTCCATCCTCAATCCGCAGGTCAGGCTTCCGCAGGCGGCTCAGCGCCTGGCCGCCGATGTGCCGGAGGCCTATAAGCTGCTGACGATTTTCGTGGATGTCTTCGAGGGCTATTTCCGCCATCTGACCCAGATCCTGGTTGAGACGGAACTGATGCCGGAACATGATTTCTGGCGGCTAGTGGCTGGGCGCATCGCCGCTTATCAGCAAGCGCATCCGCAACGGCTCGACAAGTATCGGCGCTACGACTTGTTTGCGCCCGACATGATCCATTCGTGCCTGAACCGCCTGCAATTGGCCAACAATCTGCAGATGGTCAACCTGGCCGATCCCATTGGCAGTTTCCAAATGGCCCCCAATCTGCCCAACCCTATCGCCTGCTTCCGTCCGTCGTGGCTGGGTAGCGGCGAAGCCCTGCAGACGCTGACGGCCGCATGAGCTGGGACATTGCCGCCCAGACCGGCGCCGACGTGGCCCAAGACATCAATCGGACCGCCTGCTCGGACCTGGATGCTCTGCTCGCCCTGGCTGGTTCCCTGGTGCCCGGGCTCGATGGACGCATCGGTCCGGTCTCCGGCGATATCCGGCCGGGCGCCGACAATCGGGCTACGCTGCGGACGCTGCAAGACTGGTGGCGCCTGCGCCATCCCGAAGCTGGCTCGCATTATCTGGCGCTACGTTGCTGGGGCCTGCTGATCTGGCAGCCGATTTACCTGGGTGTAATCGCGGTGCATTGCAGCGACATTGCTCCGGATCTGGATCGCCTCGGCCAGCCGGTGCGCGATGGTTTCATCGCGGGCTACATTCTCGAACGCCACGAGCCGTTACGCGGTTGTCTGGAACAGCGCAAGCAGGCAGTTGCCGCTCAGCTACGCCGAATCTGCGCGACCTATTTTCGGGAGCTCTCCCAACTGTTGCGCCTGAGCCCGCGCGCCGCGGCGTGCATGCAGGCGGACTGCGTGCTATCCGCTCTGCTAGCCGCCCGTGCCAATGAGGACAAGGCCGCCGTGGCCTGGGCGCATGAGCAGGCGGCCGACTGGCTGGATCGCCTGGGAATCGCCGGCCACAGCGGCTATCTGGTTTATGCGCGCGCCGGCCGGCCCGTCCTGGCGCTTGACCGCCAGGTCTGCTGCCACCATTTCCGCCGCCACGACGGCGACTATTGCAGTACTTGCCCCAAATTGCCCCCCGCCGAGCGTATCGCGCGCATCGAGGCGGACGAGGCGGCAGCCTGAGTAAGGAGCCGGACATGACGGATATCGCCAGCCTGGCGCAGTTGCAGCAAGCGCTCAGCCCTCTGCACGCACGGGCCTATTTTGATGAAGCCCTCTTCGTGCGAGAACAGGAAATCCTGTTCCGACAATCTGCGTTATATGTCGGGCATGAGAAGAGCGTGCCCGAGCCGGGCGACTGGCGTCGCTTGCCGCAGGACGACGGCAGTCGCATCCTCGTGCGCAATGGAAATGAAGTGGCACTGCTGTCGAATGTCTGCCGCCATCGCCAGGCCGTCATGCTAGGCCCGATTGCAGGCGGCGAGGCCATGAAGGGCAATCTGTCAGTCACGGGAGGCAACATCGTCTGCCCGTTGCACCGCTGGACTTACGACGGCCAGGGCCGGATTCTAGGCGCCCCCCACTTTCCCAGTACGCCCTGCCTGAATCTGTCGCGCTTCCCCCTGCATAACTGCCATGGGCTACTGTTCGAAGGCCCACGCGATCCATTGAAAGACCTCGACGTGCTTTTCCGCCGACCCGAATTCGATTTCTCCGACTATGTGCTGGACCACGTCGAAGTACATCGATGCAATTACAACTGGAAGACTTTCATCGAAGTCTATCTGGAGGACTATCACGTGGGCCCTTTCCATCCGGGCCTTGGACGCTTTGTCACCTGCGCCGACCTGTCCTGGGAGTTCGGCGCGCAATACAGTCTCCAGAAGGTGGGCGTGCACGACTCACTGGAACAACCCGGTACCGAGGTCTATCGCGGCTGGCATGACAATCTCATGCGCTACCGGGGCGGGAGGACCCCGGATTTCGGAGCCATCTGGGTAACCTACTTCCCCACCCACATGATTGAGCTCTACCCGCATGTGCTGGTGCTCTCGACGCTCTATCCCAAGGGGCCGCAAGAGACTTTGAACATCGCGGAGTTCTACTATCCGGAGGAAATTGCGCTGTTCGAGCGTGATTTCGTACAGGCCCAACGCGCTGCCTACATGGAGACGGCGGTCGAAGACGATGAAATCGGTGAGCGCATGGACGCCGGACGCCTGGCGCTGCTGCGCCGCGGCGTTTCCGACAGCGGCCCCTATCAATCACCCATGGAAGACGGCATGTTGCATTTCCATGAGTGGTACCTGAGCAACATGGGAGAGCAGCTTGGTGACAGCGCCGCGCCGCATGTCGCATCGACCCAACGGCCCATGCCATTTCGCTCATGAAATAAAAGCGAATGAATTGCATTATCATTAACAGCTCATGCGGACCAGGCCTCCTCCGGCAACGCCAATGACACAACCGACGCTCCCCCCACCGCCCCGCACCCGATTCACGGTCTCGGACTTCAACCGCATGGGCGGGTCGGTCGGCTTCAATTACCGCTTGCCCGGCCAGGAAGGCGGGGGCGCCGGCATTGAGAACCTTTGCATCGCCGAGGGCCGTGTGGAGGAATGTGAGATCCGCCCCGGCATCACCCTGATCGTCTCCGACGTGCATGTGTATCATCATTACGAATCGACGTCCGTCATGACGCCGCGCTTTTCAGCCATCGTTATGCTCCAGGGCCAGGCCCGGGCTCGGCTGGACAAGCAGGACGACGTGCGCCTGGCCGCTCAGAGCGGCCTCAATGCGCTATATGGCGATACCGTCGCCATGACGGGCGTTCATCCGGCCGGCCAGCGTCTGCGCAGCGTCAATCTCTCCGTGACGGCCCCTGAAGCGGCCGACGATGAGTACACCAGCGAAATCATATGGAAACTCATGCAGTCCTCGGCGCCCAGGCTGCGCCGCTGGCCGGTGCCGCACCATTTGCTGCTATCCATTGAGCATCTGCTGGAATGCGACTGGGATCTACCTCTACGCAATATGGTGCGTGAAGGCGTGGGCACGCAACTGCTGGCCCACGCCTTGGCTGCGCTGCAACACGCCCCTGTGACCCACCGCGGCCTGACCCAGCGGGATCGCCAGCTTCTGGAGAGGGTGCGCGAGCGCCTGCACGAGGCGCCCGGCGAAGACCATACTCTGGATGACCTGGCGCGACTGGCCTGCATGAGTCCAAGCACGCTGCGTGCAAAGTTCCATGCCGTGTATCACCGTTCGGTATTCAGCTGGCTGCGCGAACGCCGCCTGGAGGTTGCCCGCGAACAATTGGCTCGGGGTTGGAGCGTACAGCAGGCGGCGCACTTCGTCGGCTACCGCCACGCGACCAATTTCGCCACGGCGTTTCGCGAACGCTACGGCGTCGCGCCCAGTCAACTCGGTTAGCGGCTGGTGCCTTGCGGCGGCAGGCATTGACATTGCGGCATTGACCATCCCATTCCTGTTACCAGCTGGATCATCATGGAAGGCCGCTGCCCGCTCCGGGCGGCCTTGTCCATGGAGCCGCCATGAGCCGCGCCGCGTCGGCCCCCTCATATTCGCTCATGATGGTAATGCTGGGGCTGCTGTCCTGCGTCGCACCCGCCAGCATCGACGCCTACCTGCCAGCCTTCGGCGCGCTGCAACGCGAGTTCGGCGTACCCCAGGAAACCGTGCAACTCACGCTCGGCGTATACATGTTCTGCTATGCGGCGATGCTCTTGCTGCACGGAACACTGTCTGACTCTCTGGGCAGGCGTCGCGTTGTGCTGGGCGCCCTGGGCTTCTATGTTTGGGGCGCCCTGCTTGCCACGGCCGCACCCGGTTTTGGCTGGCTGCTGGCGGCCCGGGCCCTGCAGGGACTGTCCGCCGGCGCCGGGGTCGTGGTAGGACAGGCCATCATCCGCGATTGCTATCAGGGCGCAGCGGCACAACGCAGCATGTCTTATCTGATCCTGGTGTTCAATCTATCGCCCGCGCTCGCGCCCGTCATCGGAGGTCAATTGGCCGTCCATCATGGTTGGCGTTCGATCTTCTTCATGTTGGGGCTTCTGGCCGCCACTGCCCTGACCCTATGCGCCTGGCGCCTACCAGAAACGCTCGCGCCCGCCAAGCGCCAAACGCTCTCCTTGCGGGGTCTGGCCGCGGGCTATCGTGAGGTGTTGCGCAATGGAAATTTCACCGCGCCCGGCCTGGCGTTCAGCCTGGTCTTCGCCGCACAGGGCCTGCTGATCGGTGCGGCGCCGGATTTCATCGCCAATGTGCTCGATCTGCCCGAAACCAACTTTGCCTATCTATTCGTCCCTCTGGTGGCCGGCGCGATGACCGGGGCCGCGATCGCGGCGCGGCATGCCGGACGTTGGCGCGATACACGGATCATCGGACTGGCCTATCTGCTCATGAACGGTAGTTGCCTCGCCTACGCCATCTATTTTTGGACCGCCTTGTCGCCGGCACTGCCCTGGGCGGTGCTGCCCCCCGCTTTATTCACCTGCGGATTGGCCATGTCGGTGCCTGCCATGACGTTGCACATCCTGGAGTCTGTGCCCGCGCTCTCCGGCACAGGGGCCTCGGTGCTGGGTTTCATGCAGATGCTGGCCTTTTCGATAGCCAGCGGCTGGGGCGTACCGCTGACCTATGGGCAGCCCTCGGTCCTGGCCCTGGCCATGCTGGCCTGCGTGACGGCAAGCGCGCTGGCCTGGGCGTGGTTGCAGCATTTATCGAGAATATCGGCCAAGGTCCAGGCACACTGAACATCTTCGGCGTTTTCCATACGCACTCCGTCATCGCCGATACAACCGTCCGATTACAAAAAAGATAATTCCTATTCCCTTTAATTTCTTGCCGTCTTGCATCTGTCCCCATGCCAGATCCCGCTCACTTCTCCCCGGCGCATTCGCGCCGTTTGCGTTTCTTTGCCCACGTTCTGCACCTGCTCGGCGCACTCTTTACCCAGCACGCCCTGGCCCAGGAAGCGCGAACGGGGAACGATATCGCTCAGTTGCCCGCCATAAGCGTCACGGGTCGTGAGATTTCCGACCTCACCGAGGGTACAAACGCCTACACAACCGAGGCCATGAGCACGGCCACGGGCCTGACACTCTCGCCACGCGAAACACCACAATCCGTCAGTGTGGTCACCCGACAGCAGATCGAGGATCAGGGCCTCACCGACACCGGCGCCATCCTGGCGACCGCGCCAGGGATTTCCGTCACGCGCAGCGACAGCAACCGCTATTCATTCTCGGCCCGCGGCTTCACCATCGACAACTTCCAGTTTGACGGCCTGGTATCGCCCATCCTGAGCCAATGGAACTATGGTTCGACCGATATGGACGCCGCCATCTACGATCACGTGGAAATCGTACGTGGCGCCACAGGCCTGATGACAGGCTCGGGCAATCCTTCAGCCGCCGTGAACTTCGTGCGCAAGCGTCCCTTGCGTGAGTTCGCGGCTACGTTCAATGCGAGTGTCGGCAGCTGGGACTATGTGCGCGGCGATGCCGACATCTCCGTGCCCATCACGGAAGACGGCAGAATACGGTCACGCTTGGTGGCCGCCTACAGTCAGGGCGACAGCTATGTGCACTTTTTAGATACGCGCCGGCGCACATTCTATGGCGTGGTCAGCGCCGATCTGACGCCGGATACGGTGCTGACGACCAGCGTGGAGTACCAGCACAACCACAGCAATGGGTTTGGCAGCGGCTTTCCGCTGTTCTATAGCGACGGTTCGCGCACCGATTTCAACCGCTCGGTGGCCAACAACGCTCCCTGGGCCCGGCAGGATACCGAAGCCACCACCTATTTCGTGGACCTCACGCACCGCTTCACCAATGACTGGAAGCTGCGCGCGGCCTATAGCCACACTGATGGCCGCTATCTCATGAAACATGTGTACCGGGGCGGCTACCCCGATCGCCATACTGGCATCATCGCTGCCCCCCCTGCATTTTCCAACTACGACGGCAACCTCGATCGGGATGACATCCATTTTTCCTTGTCCGCTCCTTTCGAGGCCTTCGGCCTGCGCCACGAAGTTGCCCTGGGCTGGATGAGCATCGACAACCATAGCGACATCCAGCGATACGCAATGGTCGGACCGGCCCCAGCCATCGGCAGCTTCTTCGACTGGCGCCGCGCCCACATCCAAGAGCCCAGCTGGGCCGACACGCTGTCGCCCGCCGACGACGTGCGCACCAAGCAGACCGGCGCCTATCTGGTCGGCCGGTTTGCACTAGCCGAACCCCTGCACCTCATCGTGGGCGACCGTTGGAGCGACTGGAAAACCAAACAGATGTATTTTGGCTCGCGCCGCGAATACAGGATCAAGAATCAGTTCACCCCCTATGCCGGTCTGACCTACGACATCAACGACACCTACACGGCGTACGCCAGCTATACGGAGATCTTCCAGCCGCAGAACGCGCGCGACACCAGCGGCGGCATTCTTCCTCCCATCAAAGGCAAGAGCTATGAGCTGGGTCTGAAGGCAGCCTATCTGGAGGGACGGCTCAATACCTCCGCCGCGCTCTTTCAGACGCGGCAGGATAACCTGGCCCAGGTCATCCCGGGCTCATCCATTCCGGGCTTTCCGAACATGCAGGCCTCACGTGCCGCCTCCGGCGCCAAGGTCGAGGGGATAGACCTGGAGGCCAGCGGCCAGATCCTGCCCGACTGGAACATCGGCGCCAGCTATACACACTTCACCACCAAGGACGCCAGCGGCAACCCCATCAACACCAATCATCCGCGCAGCCTGTTCAAGCTCTACACCACGTACCGCCTGCCGGGCGCCCTGCACCGGCTTACCGTGGGCGGCGGCGTTGACTGGCAAAGTCGCATGTACCAGGCCGCAGCCAGTCCGCGCGGCAATGTCGAAGTCGAACAGGACAGCTACGCACTCGTGAGCCTCATGGCGCGCTTCGACTTTAACAAAAAACTGTCGGCAACACT
This sequence comes from Bordetella pertussis 18323, assembly GCF_000306945.1. Classification (NCBI taxonomy): domain Bacteria; kingdom Pseudomonadati; phylum Pseudomonadota; class Betaproteobacteria; order Burkholderiales; family Alcaligenaceae; genus Bordetella; species Bordetella pertussis. The sequence goes on from NC_018518.1 coordinate 2,783,751, forward strand.
GAACGTGAACAATCTGTTCGACAAAAAGTACTACGATCAGATCGGCTTCTACAGCCAGGGTTGGTGGGGTGCGCCACGCAATGTAATGCTCAACTTGCGGGCGCAGTATTGAAGTGGTCCGGCCAGCCTGGAGGGCCCGACCCGCGATAGTGGATCGGTGACCAGATCAGGGCTGCCGAAATACCCAGGAAACCCCTGTAGAACCGAGCGTCTGCGGGGTTTTTCTTTCGGGTTTGGCCTCAGAACGCCACCGACGGATTGGCCGTCACGCCATGGTCCCAGGCGATGGGCGCGTCCGCCACCGTGAAGGCAGCCCCCCCTGGCAATGCTGCGTGGCCGGCGCCGGCTTGCGTGGCGGCGCAAAAGCGCGGACACTGGCTGCGCCCCGATGGCCGCGAGGAAGAACATGGGTAATTTCGTGTCGGAGATCCTGTTTGGCTACACGACGCTCATCAGCATCATCAACCCGCTGGGCCTGGCCTTCGTCTTCCTGAACAAGACCGCCACGCTCACGCCCGAGGAACGCGCCCGGCTGGCCTACAGCGTGGCGTTCAACGCGATGTTCCTGCTGCTGGTGACGTTTTTCATCGGCGCCTACATCCTGCACTTGTTCGGCATTTCGCTGGAGGCGCTGCGCGTGGCGGGCGGCCTGTCGGTGGCCGTGTCCGGCTGGGCCATGCTCAACGCCCCGGAGCCGCACCCGCAGGCCCAGGCGCTGCAGCAGATCACGCCCAGCATGGCGCGCGAGATGGTGTTCTTCCCGCTCACCATGCCCCTGACCACCGGCCCGGGCACGGTCGCGGCGACCATCGCCCTGAGCGCCAACCGCACCAACGAATTGCGCGACTTCCTGCTGGCCAGCCTGGCGTCGGTCCTGATCACCATGGCGGTAGCCGCCACGGTATATCTCGCCTATAGCCGAGCCGGCACGCTGGCGCGCTACCTGGGCGCGGACGGCACCCGCATCGTCACCCGGGTATCGGCGTTCCTGCTGCTGTGCGTGGGCGTGCAGATCATGCTGACCGGGCTGGAGCAATTCCTGCGTCCGATCATCGGCCACGGCTGAAGCGGCGTCAGGCAGCCTGCCCGTCGGCCGCGGGGCGCTCGCCACAGGCGCCGACGCCGGCGTAAATGCGCTTGGGTCTCCAGATGCGGCAGGCATGATCCAGGTCCTTGCCCTGGTCCAGAAACCTGACGAATCCCATCGCCTGCTCTATCGACAGGAACTCATAGCGCCTGTCACCGTACCAGACCGATCGACCTTCACGCGTCGCGCCCACCTACCCGCCCCTGTGTGCAAAATAAGACGTGACATATATCACACTCTTGCGATGGGCCGCTTCCTGCCGCCAGGCGGCGATAACTCAGCTCGCCCTGCCGGGCGAACACTTCGAGAGAACCAGCGCATGCGCGCAAGGCCGGCGAAGGCGATGGACGCTACGTTGAAGCAGCCTGAAAAGCGGGAAATCGCGTATTGACAATTGTTGACAGCCGAACCGTAGAGGTTTCAAGCAAAACGCCGTAGCCTACGCTTGGTGGTGGGATCGACATCCCACCGGTAACGGAAACCCCTGCTCCGAAAAACAACATGCGACTTATCAGAACCGGAGGGATTGCGATGGCGAGGCTGGACAACGCCGACGCCACATCCATGACCGGGCGTCCGCCACTCATCATGAACGATCAGCGCAAGTCCTCGCGTGCCAGCTGCCGTGCCAGCGCCAATTACCTGCGCGCCGAAGCGGCCCTGCCCCGGCGCCGCTATCCGCAGCCGCCGGTATCCGGCGCCGCGACGCTGCAGGAACTGCAGGCGCAGGTCGACACGCTCGAGCTGGAAAATGCGCGGCTGCGCCGCCTGGCGCTGACCGACGACCTGACCGGGGCGTACAACCGGCGCTACTTCGCCACCATGCTGCGCGATGCGCTGCGCGAACGCGTGCGCGGCGGCGGGCTGGCGCTGTGCCTGTTCGATATCGACAATTTCAAGACCATCAACGACCGCCACGGCCACTTCGCGGGCGACTACCTGCTGCGCCGCGTGGCGCTGGCGGCGCGCCGCTGCATGCGCCGCACCAGCGACGACCTGTGCCGGGTGGGCGGCGACGAGTTCGCCGCGGTGCTGTCGGCGCCCAGCGCGTCGGCGGCGCTGGCGCAGGCCCAGCGCGTGCTCGACGCGATACGCGCCATTGCGCCGCTGGACACGCCGCACGGGCCGCGCCATGTCACGGCCACCTTCGGTCTGGCGTGGATCGCTCCCGGCGTCTCGTTGACCTGGGAGCAGGCCTACAGCGATGCGGACCGGGCGCTCTACCGGGCCAAGCAGGCCGGCAAGAATCGCCTGCACCTGATCGCCAGCCGCACGGCTGGCGCATAACGGCCCGCGGGCCGGTCAGCCTTCCTGGCTGATGACCGGCGGTTCGATCCAGAAAAAACGTTCGCCCTGGCGGATCATGCTGGCGACGCCTTCGGGCTCCACGCGGTAGTCGGTACCCATCAACGTCGCGCCGCCATCTTCATGGATATGAATGATGGCCAACGGATCGTTTTCCATGGTGTACCAGTAGTACCCGGGCTTGAGGTCGTGGGTCGTCCTGGACGAAACGCCAGTGTCCCCCAGGGGGCGATTGCGCGCATACTGCCACACATGACACCCGGCCCGCGTACGTCACCGCTCGTGTTCGCGAGCGCGTCGATACAAGCCATCAAGGCCGGCAAGCAGCGGCAGACGCGCCGGATCGTCAAGCCGCAGCCCCCGCCGGCCGCCACGCTTTGGTACTGCGACCCCGCGCACGCCGAACGCTGGATCGCCGCCACGGCTCGCCCGGATGACGCGACCCCCGCACAGACCGTATCGAAATGGCTGGTATGTCCCTACGGCAAGCCAGGCGACCTGATCGACCTGGCCCACGAATCGGGCCAGCCGTTCGGGCGGGCCATCCTGATGGGGGTGCGCATCCAGCGCCTGCAGGCCATCAACGAGGCCGACGCGGCGGCCGAAGGCTTCGCCGCCGCATCCCGGCTGGATGAATTCCTGCCGGAAACCCCGCCCCAGGCCGCGTTTGCGCTGGCCTGGTGCGAACGCTACGGCGCGCGCGCCTGGGCGGCCAACCCCTGGGTATGGGTGCTGGAATTCCGTCTGCTGAACCAGAACGGGCATTGATCCTCGTGGCGGACGGGCCACGCAAGGTGTGGAAATGTAACCCCACCTGGGGCCCGCCTTGGCTCCCCCCGCGTTTCAACCCATTTCAAAGCCGCGCCCGCCCCAGCGGGACAAATTTGCCGCAACGCAGCAAACGCCGGCGTCCCGGACTGCGGGCGGTTGCGGATTGTCGCCATTGCGGGGGCTGTTTTCACAAATTTACGCGCAAAACAGCCGAGAATAGGCCCGTCGATTAGTCAACTTGGCTGCACGCGCAGCAAGGCAGGTGAAAAATGAAAAAGTGGTTCGTTGCTGCCGGCATCGGCGCTGCCGGACTCATGCTCTCCAGCGCCGCCCTGGCCCGTGTGGATATCGGGGTGTCGATCGGCATTCCGGGCGTGGTGTACCCGGCGCCCGTGTATGTGGCGCCCGCCCCGGTGTATGCCCCGCCGCCCGTGGTGCACTACCCGGCGCCGGTCTATGTGCGCCCGCAGGTGGTGTATCCGGCGCCCGTCTACTATGGCGGCCCCCGCTACTACAAGGGCCATCGGCACTATGACCGCGGCCATCGCGGCCACCGCGGCCATGGCCGCGGCCACTGGCGCGATTGACCGGCGATCGCCGCAAATCAATGAAAAAGCCGCCCGGATGGGCGGCCTTTTTTTGCGGCACGGCTGGGTTCAGGCCTGTTCGGCCGGGACCTTGGCGGCTGGCGCGGCCGTTTGCCCCTCGGCGGGCTTGTCGCTGCGCATGGCGTCAAGCCAGCGGCGCGGCGCGCTGGAGGCCTTCCACCAGCCGTTATGCGGACGCGTGTGCGAATTCCGGTTCACCATTGAAACGTACTCCATTGATTCTTTCAAAGATCTGCTGGCTCGTTCGCTCGGCGTCCTCGCGGTCCTGGTAAGAAACCTGGCCCGGCACCGTCCAGCATTTCTCGGGCGCATTGCCGCCAACGCGGCGCGTGCAGATCTGCACGCTGTACTGATTGCCCTCTTCCTGAACGACGGTACACCTGACGCGAAAATCGCCAATCATTCGCGAAGTCATAAAACAGCTTCCTTTATTGAAATGAAGGGGACGTGTTGCCAGGCGATATTTTGCCGTAGATATGGCCCTGTTTATTGCCGGTACACATTTATTCACATCAACTTAGGCTGTTCTACGGAGATTACCTGCCAAAAGCGACAAATTTGTGGCTAACCCGGGAAAACCCCCGGCCGCGTTTGTACCAGTTGCGCGCCGTTGCAATACGCGCATGGCGGCCCGCCGAAATGAAAAACGGAACCCGCGGGTTCCGTTTCTGGTTCACGTGCGGCGCGGCCGTCTCAAGGTTCGAGAACGGTCAGGCCGCCCATGTAGGGCTGCAGCACGGCCGGCACCCGCACGCTGCCGTCGGCTTGCTGGCAGTTTTCCAGCACGGCCACCAGGGCGCGGCCCACGGCCAGCCCGGACCCATTGAGCGTATGCACGTATTCGGGCTTGTTCTGCGCGTTACGGAAGCGGGCCTGCATGCGGCGCGCCTGGAATGTTTCGCAGTTGGAAACCGAGGAGATCTCGCGCCAGGTATCCTGCGCCGGCAGCCAGACCTCCAGGTCGTAGGTCTTGGCCGAGCCGAAACCCATGTCGCCGGTGCACAGCAGCATGACGCGGTACGGCAGCTCCAGCAGCTGCAGTACGCGCTCGGCATGGCCGACCATTTCCTCGAGCGCCTCGTACGAATGCTCGGGATGGGCGATCTGCACCATCTCGACCTTGTCGAACTGGTGCTGGCGGATCATGCCGCGCGTATCGCGCCCGCCGCTGCCGGCTTCGGAGCGGAAGCACGGCGTATGCGCGGTCAGGCGCAGCGGCAGGTCGGCGCCGGCCACGATGGTCTCGCGCACCACGCTGGTCAGGGTGATTTCCGAGGTCGAGATCAGGTATTGGTCTTCGCGCGCCAGCGGGTTGCCCTGCTCGTCGACCTTGGGCTCGTCGTCGCCGCCGCCCTTGGTGACGAAGAACATGTCGTCCTTGAACTTGGGCAGTTGGCCGGTGCCGAACAAGGTCGAGCTGTTGACGATGTAGGGCGTGTAGCACTCGGTGTAGCCATGCGTGCCCGTCTGCAAGTCCAGCATGAACTGCGCCAGCGCGCGGTGCAGGCGCGCCATCTGGCCGCGCATGAAAGAAAAGCGCGCGCCCGACAGCCGTGCGGCCAGATCGAAATCCAGGCCCAGCGGCTCGCCCACCGCCACGTGATCCCGCACCTCGAAACCCAGCGCCGCAGGGATGCCGCGCTCGTCGGCCGCGCCCGGCAGCCAACGCCGCACCTCGACGTTCTCGTCGCTGGACGCGCCCTGCGGCACGCTAGCGTGCGGCAGGTTGGGCACGGACATCAGCAGGTCGTTGAGTTGCGCCTGCGTCTGCGCCAGTTCGTCCTCGAGCGCCTTGAGCCGGGCCGGCAAGGCCTGCGACTCGGCCATCACGGCCTGCACTTCCGCTTCGGGTGCGCCTTTGCCCTTGAGCTGGCCGATCTGCTTGGCCAAGGCATTGCGGCGCGCCTGCTGCGACTCGGTTTCGGTCTGGACGGCCTTGCGGCGGGACTCCAGCTCGTTGAACCGGGCGATGTCGAAATCGACGCCACGGCTCTTGAGGCGGTCGACGACGGTTTGCAGGTCTTTGCGCAGCAGTATCGGATCTAGCATGGTGTGTCAGTAAGGGTTGGCATTCACGGCGGCGGCGGTCGCGCCGCTACCGTTTCCTGGCGCGTTCCTGGGCGTCAAGCTCATCCAGGAATGCCAGCTTCTGCTGGATTTTAGCCTCCAGCCCCCGGTCGGTCGGCCGGTAGAAGGTGGGATTGAGGCCGTCGGGGAAATATTGCTCGTCCGCGGCATAGGCATGCGGCTGGTCGTGGGCATAGCGATATGCCTTGCCATGGCCGAGCTGCTTCATCAGCTTGGTGGGCGCATTGCGCAGATGCAAGGGCACCGGCGCGCTGCCATGCTCGGCCGCGAACTTGCGCGCGGCGTTGTACGCGTTGTAGACCGCATTGGACTTGGCCGCACAGGCCATGTAGACCACCGCCTGCGCCAGCGCCAGCTCGCCTTCGGGCGAACCCAGGCGTTCGTAGATGTCGGCGCCGTTGACGGCCAGCTCGGTGGCGCGCGGATCGGCCAGGCCGATATCCTCGATCGCCATGCGCACCAGGCGGCGCGCCAGGTACTTGGGATCGGCGCCGCCGTCGAGCATGCGGGCCAGCCAGTACAGCGCTGCGTCCGGGTCGGAGCCACGCACCGACTTGTGCAGCGCGCTGATCTGGTCGTAGAAGGCGTCGCCCCCCTTGTCGAAACGGCGCAGGTTCTGCGACAGCGAGGTTTCCAGCCAGGCCGCGTCGACGCTGTCGCGCCCGGCGGCCTGGGCGGACTCGGCCACCACCTCGACCGCGCTGATCAGGCGGCGCGCATCGCCGTCGGCCCAGGCCGCCAATTGCTCGCGCGCCTCGGCCTCGAAGCGGATCTGCTGCCCGTCCTCCAGGCCCTCGTTGAGCGCGGCGACGGCGCGGTCGACCAGCTGCATCAACTCCTCGGCCGACAGCGACTGCAGCACGTAGACGCGCGCCCGCGACAGCAGCGCCGAGTTGACCTCGAAGGAAGGGTTCTCGGTGGTGGCGCCGATGAAGGTGAACAGGCCGCTTTCCACATACGGCAGGAAGGCGTCCTGCTGCGATTTGTTGAAGCGATGCACCTCGTCGACGAACAGGATCGTGCGGCGCCCCTGCCCTTGCGCGACCTGGGCGGTCACCACTGCGTCGCGAATGTCCTTGACGCCGCCCAGCACGGCCGAAATGGCGATGAACTGCGCATCGAAGCCGTCTGCCATCAGGCGCGCGAGGGTGGTCTTGCCCACGCCGGGCGGGCCCCAGAAGATCATCGAATGCGGCCGCCCGGAGTCGAACGCGACGCGCAGCGGTTTGTCCGGCCCCAGCAGATGCGACTGCCCGACCACATCGGACAGCGTACGGGGCCGCAGGCGTTCGGCCAGCGGCACATAGGGCCGATGGGCCGGATCGGAGGCGAACAGGTCGTTGCTCATGGACAGCAGGAAAAAAACACGGGCGGATCCAACGCGCATTACACCATGCGGCGGCCTTGGCCCGCAGGATTGCCCTGCGCGCGACGCAGAGCGTCGCGGCCCTACATCTTCACCACGTCCACTCCCTGAGGCGGGGTGAACTGGAATTCGGAGGCCGGCACGGCGCCGGGCAGCAGGTTGGACAGCTCGACGCGCGTGGTCTGCCCGAAGGCGTCGACCAGTTCGATGCGCGCGGGCTGGTTGTCGCGCAAGCCGATATCGACCTGCGAGAAACCCGCGTCGGCGTTGCGCGGCTTGGCGCGCAGCCATTGCAGGCCGTCGCGGTCGGGCAGCGCGCTGACGGCAAACGCCTGGCTCAGCTGGCCCGCGCCGAACAGGATGGCGGCGGGCGACGTGCCGATGGCCTGATCGACCTGGCGCACGGTGACCTGCGCCAGGTCCGGGTCGTACTGGAAAACCTGCTTGCCATCGGACACGATGAGTTGCTCGTACGGCAGCTGGACGGCCCACTTGAACTTGCCCGGGCGCTGGAACGCGAAAGTGCCGCTTTGCGCGGGCTGGGTGGCGCCCTGCGGGCTGACGGTCGATTGCTTGAACGAGCCGGTGGCGCCCTTGACGGTGGCCACGAAGGTGTCGAGCTGCTCCTGGGCCGTGGCGGCCCAGGCCGGCGCGGCGGCCAGGGCCGCCACGGCGAAAACGGCAAGCGCGCCGGCGGCGCGGCGGATCATGTGCATCAGGCTTCCTCTCGGGCCGGCACCAGGATTTCCCGGTTGCCGTTGGATTGCATGGGCGACACCATACCCGCCTGCTCCATCTGTTCGAGTAACCGTGCGGCACGGTTGTAACCAATACGCAGATGGCGCTGCACCAGCGAAATCGAGGCGCGGCGGTGCTTGAGCACCACTTCGCAGGCCTGGTCGTACATCGGATCGGACTCCGCGTCGCCCATGCCGGTGACCGAGCTCAGGCCATCGCCGGTCTCGCCTTCGCTGCCTTCGAGCAGGCCATCGATATAGTTGGGCTCGCCCTGCGCCTTGAGCGCCTCGACGACGCGGTGCACCTCGTCGTCGTGCACGAACGCGCCGTGCACCCGCACCGGCAGGCCGGTGCCCGGCGGCATGTACAGCATGTCGCCCTGGCCCAGCAGGGTTTCGGCGCCCATCTGGTCCAGGATGGTGCGCGAGTCGATCTTGGAAGACACCTGGAAGGCGATGCGGGTCGGGATGTTGGCCTTGATCAGGCCGGTGATCACGTCCACGCTGGGGCGCTGGGTGGCCAGCACCAGGTGGATGCCCGCGGCGCGGGCCTTCTGCGCCAGCCGGGCGATCAGCTCCTCGATCTTCTTGCCCACCACCATCATCAGGTCGGCCAGCTCGTCGATCACCACCACGATATGCGGCAACGCCTGCAGCGGCTCGGGCGCGTCCGGCGTCAGCGAGAACGGATTGGGAATGGGCTCTTCGCGCTTGATGGCGTCGCGAATCTTGCTGTTGTAGCCGGCCAGGTTGCGCACGCCCATCTTGCTCATCAGGCGATAGCGCTTTTCCATCTCGCCCACGCACCAGTTCAGCGCGTTGGCGGCATGGCGCATGTCGGTGACCACCGGCGCCAGCAGGTGGGGAATGCCTTCGTAGACGCTCATCTCGAGCATCTTCGGGTCGATCAGGATCAGCCGGGTATGGCTGGCGTCGGCCTTGTAGAGCAGCGACAGGATCATGGCGTTGATGCCGACCGACTTGCCCGAGCCGGTGGTGCCGGCCACCAGCAAGTGCGGCATCTTGGCCAGGTCGGCCACCACCGGGTTGCCGGCGATGTCCTTGCCCAGCGCCATGGTCAGCACCGAATGGCTGGCATGGTAGGTCTGCGAGCCGAGGATTTCCGACAGCTTGACCATCTGGCGGCGCGGGTTGGGCAGCTCCAGGCCCATCAGGTTCTTGCCCGGGATGGTTTCCACCACGCGGATGCTGACCAGGCTGAGCGCGCGCGCCAGATCCTTGGCCAGGTTGACGATCTGGCTGCCTTTTACGCCCGTGGCGGGCTCGATCTCGTAGCGCGTGATCACCGGGCCGGCCTGCGCCGCCACCACGACCACGGAAACGCCGAAATCGGCCAGTTTCTTCTCGATCAGGCGCGAGGTGAATTCGATCGTCTCGGCGGAAACGGTTTCCTGGTTCTGCAGGGGAGGATCCAGCAGCCCGATGGCCGGCAGGTCGCTCTCGCCGGCCGGCGGCGCGAACAGGCTTTGCTGCTTTTCCTTCTCGGCGCGATCCGAGCGCGGCACCACGGTAATGGCGGGCTCGATGCGCACGGGCTGCTCGTGCACCAGCTTTTCCTGCTTGGCCACCACCTGCTCGGTACGGACCGCCTTGGCGACCTCGCCGACCTTGCGGTCCTCGCGCGCGGCGTACGAATCGCGCACGCGCCGCACCAGGCCTTCGAGCCAGCTGCCGACCCGTTCGGCGATCTGCAGCCACGAAAACGAGAAGAACAGGCTCAGGCCGACCGCCAGCAGCACCAGCAGGGCCAGGGTGCCGCCGGTAAAGCCCACGCCGCGCGACAGCCAGCCGGCCAGCATCTGGCCGATCACGCCGCCGGCGCCGCTTTCGCCGTCGGTGCCGCCGGGCAGGTGCATGCCCCAGCTGTACAGGCGCAGCGCCTCGATGCCCAGCGAGCCGGTCAGCAGGAGCACGAAGCCGATGCCCTCTTCCCAGTGCACGCGCGGCAAGGCGTCGGGCTGCTTGCCGCTGGTGACGCGCAGGTTGCTGGCCAGGCGGCGGTAGCCGGCGCGCACGCGGTGCAGCAGCAGCACGACCCACCACCAGGCGGAAAATCCGAACAGGTACAACAGGATATCGGCGAGATAGGCGCCCAGCGTGCCGCCGCCGTTGTGGATGGCGTCACCGGAAACAGAATGTGACCAACCAGGGTCGGCCGGGCTCCAGGTGGCAAGCACCAGGGTCAGCCAGGCGGCCAGCGCGGCGAACAGGATCCAGCGGGCCTCCCTGAGGAGCGCGGAGATGCGCGCTTGAAAGGGAGACGGCCCGTTGCGGGTGTTGCGCGAGGCGCGCGGAGTAGCATTTGAAATACGCGGCATGCGGCTCATTATAATTGGGCGTTATCCTAAAGATACCCGCCATGTCTACGCCTAAACACGCCAAAGTCCTGATTCTGGGTTCCGGCCCCGCCGGTTACACCGCTGCCGTCTATGCGGCGCGCGCCAATCTCAGCCCCGCGCTCATCACCGGCCTGGCCCAGGGCGGCCAGCTGATGACCACCACGGAAGTCGACAACTGGCCCGCCGACGTGCAGGGCGTGCAGGGCCCCGACCTGATGCAGCGCTTCCTGCAGCACGCCGAGCGCTTCAACACCGAAATCCTGTTCGACCATATCGCCAAGGTCGACCTCTCCAGGCGTCCGTTCACCCTGACCGGCGACACCGGCAACCTGTACACCTGCGACGCGCTCATCATCGCGACCGGCGCCTCGGCCAAGTACCTGGGGCTGGCCAGCGAGCAGGCCTTCATGGGCCGCGGCGTATCGGGCTGCGCCACCTGCGACGGCTTTTTCTACCGCAACAAGGACGTCGTCGTGATCGGCGGCGGCAATACGGCGGTCGAAGAGGCGCTGTACCTGTCCAACATCTGCCGCAAGGTGACCCTGATCCACCGGCGCGACAAGTTCCGCGCCGAACCCATCCTGGTCGACAAGCTGATGGACAAGGTCGCCAATGGCAACATGGAACTGAAGCTGTTCCACACCCTGGACGAGGTGCTCGGCGACGATAGCGGCGTCACCGGCGTGCGCATCCGCAGCACCGAGACCGACGCCACCGAGGACCTGGACGTGGACGGCTGCTTCGTCGCCATCGGCCATCAGCCCAATACCGGCATCTTCGAAGGCCAGCTCGAGATGAAGGACGGCTACATCATCACCAAGAGCGGCCTGTCGGGCATGGCCACCATGACCTCGGTGCCGGGCGTGTTCGCCGCCGGCGACGTGCAGGACCACGTATACCGCCAGGCCATCACCAGCGCCGGCACCGGCTGCATGGCGGCCCTGGACGCTCAGCGGTGGCTGGAGAATGCGGGGCAATAAGACGGGGCTGGCCGACCTGAAACGGCTGCACGAGCAAGTGCGCGAGACCCGGGCGCGGGCCGAGGCCGCCGAGCGCGAAGCGGCGGCCCGCGCGTCGGCCGCCGCCCCCGAGGCCGACGTCGCCGCGTTCCGGCGCGCGGTCCAGGCCGCCACGCCGCTCAAGCCCTCGGGCCGGCTCGCCAACCGCCGTCCCGATGCCACGCCGGCCACGGCCGCGGCCGTGGCGTCGCGCCGGGCCGCCGCGCTGGGCGAGGCGGCGCCGCGCGCCGATGCCGGCGTCTCCGATGCCAGCGATATCGGCGCCTTGCTGACCGACGGCGGCACGGCCTACGTGCGCGCCGGCGTCGCGCCCGACACCGCGCGCAACCTCAAGCGCGGCCAGTGGCGGGTGGGCGCCGAGCTCGACCTGCATGGCCTGCGCGTCGAACAGGCCCGCCATGCGGTGCTGTCGTTCCTGGACGAATGCCTCGAACACGGCATCCGCTGCGTGCGCATCGTGCACGGCAAAGGCTACGGCTCGCAGGGGCTGGAACCGGTGCTCAAGGACAAGGCCCGCACCTGGCTGGTGCAGAAGGCCGACGTCCTGGCGTTTTCCGAAGCGCCGGAGCGCGGCGGCGGCGCCGGCGCGCTGCTGGTGCTGCTGCGCCAGGCCGAAGCCGGAGGCAGGCCATGAACAGCTGGATCCATCTGTCGATGGCCATCGTGGCCGAAATCATCGCCACCAGCGCCCTGAAAAGCTCGGAGGGCTTCACCCGCCTGCTCCCCTCGCTGGTCACCGTGGCGGGCTACGCGATCGCGTTCTACTTCCTGGCCCTCACGCTGCGGGTCATCCCGGTGGGGGTCGCCTACGCCATCTGGTCCGGCGTGGGCATCGTGCTGATCTCGCTGGTTGGCGCGCTGTTGTTCAAGCAGCACCTGGACCTGCCCGCCATCATCGGCATCGCGCTGATCCTGGCGGGCGTGGTGGTCATGAACGTGTTCTCGAAGTCCGTCGGCCACTGAAGGCGCGGCCGCGCTAGCTGTGAAGATTCAATAGGTTGTATGCATGGTTCATCCGAACCGGATTTGAGAAACTGGAAATCGCCACCCCCCCAGTTCACTCAAGGAGCCCGGCCGGATGAACACCCATAAGCATGCCCGATTGACCTTCCTACGTCGACTCGAAATGGTCCAGCAATTGATCGCCCATCAAGTTTGTGTGCCTGAAGCGGCCCGCGCCTATGGGGTCACCGCGCCGACTGTGCGCAAATGGCTGGGCCGCTTCCTGGCTCAGGGCCAGGCGGGCTTGGCCGATGCGTCCTCGCGCCCGACGGTCTCGCCCCGAGCGATTGCGCCGGCCAAGGCGCTGGCTATCGTGGAGCTGCGCCGCAAGCGGCTGACCCAAGCGCGCATCGCCCAGGCGCTGGGCGTGTCAGCCAGCACCGTCAGCCGCGTCCTGGCCCGCGCCGGTCTGTCGCACCTGGCCGACCTGGAGCCGGCCGAGCCGGTGGTGCGCTACGAGCATCAGGCCCCCGGCGATCTGCTGCACATCGACATCAAGAAGCTGGGACGTATCCAGCGCCCTGGCCACCGGGTCACGGGCAACCGACGCGATACCGTTGAGGGGGCCGGCTGGGACTTCGTCTTCGTGGCTATCGATGACCACGCCCGCGTGGCCTTCACCGACATCCACCCCGACGAGCGCTTCCCCAGCGCCGTCCAGTTCCTCAAGGACGCAGTGGCCTACTACCAGCGCCTGGGCGTGACCATCCAGCGCTTGCTCACCGACAATGGCTCGGCCTTTCGCAGCCGCGCCTTCGCCGCGCTGTGCCATGAGCTGGGCATCAAGCACCGCTTTACCCGACCTTACCGCCCACAGACCAATGGCAAGGCCGAACGCTTCATCCAGTCGGCCTTGCGTGAGTGGGCTTACGCTCACACCTACCAGAACTCCCAACACCGAGCCGATGCCATGAAATCCTGGCTACACCACTACAACTGGCATCGACCCCACCAAGGCATCGGGCGCGCTGTACCCATCTCCAGACTCAACCTGGACGAATACAACCTATTGACAGTTCACATCTAGCGCATCTAGTGCATCTCAGCGCGGCGGGCAGGCGGCCCGCCGCGGCGCCGCCGCGTCGTTCCCGCCCACCGCGATGGCGGCAAAGCGCAGCACCCCGGCCTCATTGTTGGGAACCACGGCCAGCACCTCGCCACCACGCCCCTGCACGACGGCTTGGCCGTCTGCCACGTCAGGATGGCCGGCATACCGGGCGGGCGCGCCGGCCAGCGGGCTGAAAATCCAGGCCCCGGGATAGCGCTCGCGCCATCCACGCCCCGCCGAGCGGACCTCCGTGCCGGCCGGATAATGCATGGGCCCGAAGGCCAGCGGGCAGGCCAGCTCGGCCCGCTCGAACGCATCGTAGCGCCGCTCGGCATCGAGCCGGATGATTGCCCCAGCCAGCCATACGCCGCCGATCCGCACCGCCATGTCAGGCTCCAGCCAGACCTGCCAGCGGTCGGGATCGACGTGGCCGTCGGTGTAGACCGTTCCCTCATGGGCCAGCAGGCGGGCGCCTGGCGGCACCTCCATCCCATCGGCGCGGTTGCCCTCGGCCAGCATGCATTCCTCGAACGCCGCGATGCGGCCATCGCGCCGGGTACTGAAGTGCATGGGGCTGGCCGCGTCGCAGCGCCACCCCTGTATGGCCTGCCTACCCGGACCGGTCACGCGCATGGTGAGCGGATAGGCCTCGGTCAGCTTGTAGGGTATCCGGCTCGTGGTCCAGCGCGATGTAGCGCTCTATGCGCAGCGCCTGCAGTCCATGCGCGGATACCGGGTGCGGAAACTCGGCGCGGTTGTACGTGTCCGGCGAATGCGCCACCTCGAGGCTGAGCCGGGTGCCGGCGGGCATGTCGATGCCGCCCACCCGGGCCGCTTCGGGCAGAGTGTAGTGGCGTGTCCGCCATTCCCGTTCGATCTCGTACCGGACATACGCCGCGACGCCCTGGAAATAGGCGAAATATCCGGCCAGCACGAGCAACACCGCATAGAGTCCGCCGCATGCCAGCCGGCGCCTGCCGAAGGCGCGCCGGGCGCGCCCGCTGAACGCCAGCGCCGCGCTCCACCCCAGCAGGGCCAATGCGCCCAGCGCCGAAGCCAGCAGCAGCAATACGAACGACAGGGAAGGCAGCGCGACAGGAATCATGCGCGGATGATAGCGGAGCCGGCCGTACAGATGGGCCGGCAAGAAAAAACCGCCCGAAGGCGGTTCTTTCAGTGGACGCGAGTACGCCGGATCAGCGCTTGTCCATGCCGGGCACGTCGCGCGTGACCGAACCGGTGAACAGCTGGCGCGGACGGCCGATCTTGTAGTCGGGGTCGGACAGCATTTCGTTCCACTGGGCGATCCAGCCCACCGTGCGGGCCAGCGCGAAGATGGCCGTGAACAGCGAGGTCGGGATGCCGATGGCGCGTTGCACGATACCCGAGTAGAAGTCGACGTTCGGGTACAGCTTGCGCTGCACGAAGTAGTCGTCTTCCAGGGCGATGCGCTCCAGTTCCATGGCCAGCTTGAACAGCGGGTCGTTCTCCAGGCCCAGCGCCACCAGGACTTCCTTGCACGTTTCCTGCATCAGCTTGGCGCGCGGATCGTAGTTCTTGTAGACGCGGTGGCCAAAGCCCATCAGGCGCACGCCCGAGTTCTTGTCCTTGACCTTTTCCATGAACTCGCCGACCTTGGCCACACCGCCGTTGGCCTGCAGTTCTTCGAGCATCTGCAGGCAGGCTTCGTTGGCGCCGCCGTGAGCCGGGCCCCACAGGCACGCCACGCCGGCGGCGATGGCGGCGAACGGATTGGTGCCCGACGAACCGCACAGGCGCACCGTCGAGGTCGAAGCGTTCTGCTCGTGGTCCGCATGCAGGATGAAGATGCGATCGAGCGCGCGCTCGACGACGTCATTGACCTTGTACTCTTCACACGGGGTCGCGAACATCATGCGCAGGAAGTTGCCGGTGTACGACAGGTCATTCTGCGGATAGATGAACGGCTGGCCTTGCGAATACTTGTACGCCATGGCGACCAGCGTCGGCATCTTGGCGATCAGGCGGATGGCCGAGACGTGGCGATGGTGCGGGTTGGTGATGTCGGTCGAGTCGTGGTAGAAGGCCGACAGCGCGCCCACCAGGCCCGTCAGCACCGCCATCGGGTGCGCGTCGCGGCGGAAGCCGCGCAGGAAGAAATGCAGCTGCTCGTTGACCATCGTGTGATGGGTCACCTGCGAGTCGAAATCCTGCTTCTGGCCGCCGTTGGGCAGCTCGCCGTTGAGGATCAGGTAGCAGATGTCGAGGAAGTCGCAATTGACGGCCAGCTGCTCGATGGGATAGCCGCGGTACAGCAGTTCGCCCTTGTCGCCGTCGATGTAGGTAATGCCCGAGGCGCAGGCGGCGGTGGACATGAAGCCGGGGTCGAACGTGAACATACCCGTCTGGCCATACAGCTTGCGGATGTCGATCACGTCCGGGCCGACCGTACCCTTGTAGACTGGGAATTCGATAGGAGCGCTGCCGTCCGAAAAGGATAGCGTGGCTTTTTTGTCAGACAGGTTCATCGCAGTTTCCTCGTAATGAATCAGAGCTCTCGCATCCGGTCAATGATGGCGCGCAGCCGGGGAGTGTCCAGCGCTCCCTCCGGCTCCTCGCGCGCCAGCAGCAGATCAAGCAGATCGTTGTCTCCAAGCTCGAAGAGCTGCGTCAGCGCCGTTACGTCTTCGTCGGTAAGCTGGTCTTCGCAGGCATCCAGATACCGGGTGATGATGAGGTCGTTCTCCAGCAGGCCACGTCGTGCTCGCCAACGCAGACGAGCCCGCTGCAATTCCGTAAGCCTGCTCATGAAAACACCTTAATGCCAATAAACACTAGACCGTACGACGGACCATCAGTTCCTTGATCTTGCCGATCGCCTTGGTCGGATTGAGACCCTTGGGACAGACGTCGACACAGTTCATGATGGTGTGGCAGCGGAACAGGCGGTACGGATCCTCCAGGTTGTCCAGGCGGGCACCGGTTGCTTCGTCGCGGCTGTCGGCGATGAAGCGGTAGGCCTGCAGCAGGCCGGCCGGGCCGACGAACTTGTCCGGGTTCCACCAGAACGACGGGCACGACGTCGAGCAGCACGCGCACAGGATGCACTCGTACAGGCCATCGAGTTCCTCGCGCGCCTCGGGCGACTGCAGGCGCTCTTTCTCGGGCGGCGGCGTGTCGTTGATGAGGTAGGGGCGGATCGAGTGGTACTGATTGAAGAAGTGCGTCATGTCCACGATCAGGTCGCGGATTACGGGCAGGCCGGGCAGCGGCTTCAGGACGATGGGTTCCTTCAGCTCCAGCAGGTTGGTGGTGCAGGCCAGGCCGTTCTTGCCGTTGATGTTCATGGCATCCGAACCGCACACGCCCTCGCGGCACGACCGGCGCAGCGCCAGGCTGTCGTCCACGTCGTTCTTGATGCGCACCAGCGCATCGAGAAGCATCTTGTCGGTCGGCTGGAGTTCGACTTCCAGCTTCTGCATGTACGGACGCTCGTCCTTGTCAGGATCGTAGCGGTAGATTTCGAACTTAACGATTCGTTTAGTGCTCATTCCGGATCCTGCTTAGAAAGTACGAGCCTTGGGCGGGAAGGATTCCACTGTCAGCGGCTTCATCTGAACGGGCTTGTAGTCGAGGCGGCTGCCTTCCGAATACCACAGCGTATGCTTGAGCCAGTTCACGTCGTCGCGCTCGGGATGGTCGTTCAGCGCATGCGCGCCGCGGCTTTCGGTGCGGTTGGCGGCCGACTTGATGGTGGCGCGCGCCACCTCGGTCATGTTGGCCAGTTCCAGCGCCTCGACGCGCGCGGTGTTGAACACCTTCGACTTGTCCTTGAAGTAGATGTGCTGGGCCGTCTGCGCCAGGTCTTCGATCTGGCCCACGCCCTCGTTGAGCAGCTCCAGCGTGCGGAACACGCCGCAATGGCGCTGCATCGACATGCGGATGGCGTTGGCGACGTCCTGGGTCTTCTCGCCCGAAGTGCGCGACTCCAGCTCGTCGACGCGCGCCAGCGACCGGTCGACGGCTTCCTTGGGCAGCGGCTGGTGGGCGTGCTGGCGCTCGGGATGCGAGTCGACGATATGGTTGCCGGTGGCACGGCCGAAGACGATCAGGTCCAGCAGCGAATTGGTGCCCAGGCGGTTGGCGCCGTGCACCGACACCGCGGCGCATTCGCCGATGGCGTACAGGCCGTTGACGATCTTGTTCTCGCCGTTGGCGCGCTCGAGCACCTGGCCGTGGTAGTTGGCGGGAATGCCGCCCATCTGGTAGTGGATGGTCGGCACGACGGGGATCGGTTCCTTGATCGGGTCGACGTTGCCGAACTTGATGGCGATCTCACGGATCGACGGCAGGCGCTTGTTGATCACGTCGGCGCCGAGGTGATCCAGCTTCAGCACCACGTAGCTGCCGTCGGGACCGCAGCCGCGGCCTTCCTTGATTTCCTGGTCCATCGAGCGCGACACGAAGTCGCGCGGCGCCAGGTCCTTCAGCGTGGGCGCGTAGCGCTCCATGAAGCGCTCGCCATCCTTGTTGAGCAGGATGCCGCCTTCGCCGCGCACGCCTTCGGTGATCAGCACGCCCGCGCCGGCCACGCCGGTCGGGTGGAACTGCCAGAACTCCATGTCCTGCAGCGGGATGCCCGCGCGCGCCGCCATGCCCAGGCCGTCGCCGGTGTTGATGAAGGCGTTCGTGGAAGCGGCCCAGATACGGCCGGCGCCGCCGGTGGCCAGCACCGTGGTCTTGGCTTCCAGGACGTAGATCTCGCCGGTTTCCATTTCGAGCGCGGTCACGCCCAGCACGTCGCCGGCTTCGTTGCGCAGCAGGTCCAGCGCCATCCACTCGACGAAGAACTGGGTACGGGCGGCGACGTTGCGCTGGTAGAGCGTGTGCAGCAGCGCGTGGCCGGTACGGTCGGCGGCGGCACAGGCGCGCTGCACCGGCTTCTCGCCGAAATTGGCCGTATGGCCGCCGAACGGACGCTGGTAGATGGTGCCGTCGGCGTTGCGGTCGAACGGCATGCCGAAGTGCTCGAGCTCATACACGGCATTGGGCGCCTCGCGGCACATGAACTCGATGGCATCCTGGTCGCCCAGCCAGTCCGACCCCTTGACGGTGTCGTACATATGCCAGTACCAGTTGTCTTCGCTCATGTTGCCCAGCGACGCGCTCACGCCGCCTTGCGCGGCAACCGTGTGCGAACGGGTCGGGAACACTTTGGACAGCACCGCAACCGACAGGCCCGCCTGGGCCAGTTGCAGCGAACAGCGCATGCCGGCTCCGCCGGCGCCGACCACCACCACATCAAACTGGCGGCGCGGCAAGGAATTCATGACAGCGACCACGGCTTAGATTCTCCAGAGGATTTGCGCGAAGTAGACGACCGAACCGACCAGCCAGAGGATGGTCAGCACCTGCAGCAGCAGGCGCACGCCTACCGGGCGGACATAGTCCATCCAGATGTCGCGCACGCCGATCCAGGCATGCCAGGCCAGCGCAAAGAAAGCGAGCGAGGCCAGGATCTGGCCCACCGGAAGGGCGAACACGTGGAAGGTGAACAGGGCCTTCCAGTTTTCATACGTGAAAGCCGGCATGATCAGCAGGCCGACGATCAGCACCAGGGTATACACGGCCAGGATGACGGCGGTGATGCGCTGGGCGATGAAATCGGTAACCCCGTAGTGGGCGCCGACGACCAGGCGCTTGGGGCCATAGTTTTTCGTATCGGCCATTACAGGACTCCGAACAGTTTGAGACCGAACACCAGGGTCAGCGCCAGGCTGACGCCGAAGGCCACGCCGGCGCTTTTCTGGGCCGAGACCTTGTCCAGGCCGATATGCAGGTCCAGCACCAGGTAGCGGATGCCGGCGCAGAAGTGATGCAGATAGCCCCAGATCAGGGCCAGCAGCACCAGCTTGACCAGCGGATTGGCCGCGTACTGGGCGACCTGCGCGTAGCTTTCCGGCGAGGTCACGCTGGCCGCGAACAACGGCACGATGACCAAGGGAAGACAGAGGAACAGCAACGCGCCGCTAATGCGGTGCAGGATGGACAGTTTTCCAGCCAGCGGCAATCGGTAACTAAGGATTTGCGGAACGCTGATATTGCGAAACTGTGGACGCGGCTTGGCAGCTGAGTCGGACATGACGGCCTCGGTGTTTCGGAACTAGGGGGGAATCGTGACGGCGAAATGCCGTGGAGCCCTCGCGGGCAAACGCGCTATTTTCGCCTAGAGCGGGGTTCGTATCAAATCGTAGGGGAAAAGCTCATCAATTCAGGCTATTGCGGTAGTGGTAATGATCGGTAAGGTATAAGCCGCGGCGCACTTCCATGGGCCGATCGCCATAGGTATATGAAATGCGATCGACCTGCAGCAAGGGCCGGCCGGGCTCGACACCCAGGAGCGGAGCGATTTCAGGCGAGGCGGCGACGGCGCGCAGTTTTTCGTCGGCTCGGACCATACTGACCCCGAATTCGGACTCGAACAATCCATACAGGGGCGCCTTGCTGGCGGTCAGCAGTTCGAGGGTGAGCCCGCGAAAATGCGTGCCGGGCAACCAGAGATCGTCGATGACCGTCGGCATGTGGTTCATGGACAACTGGCGCCGTATGGTCACCACGGTCTCGCCGGCCCGCAGCTCGAGGGCGCGGGCGATCTCGGCCGGCGCGCGCAGGCGGCGGCATTCGAGGATGCGGCTTTCGGCCCGCCCGCCCTCGCCCTCTTCGTCGGGCGCCAGGCGCAGGAACCGATAGCGCACGCGCGCTTCGTGATGGGTGGCGACAAAGGTGCCCTTGCCCTGGCGGCGCAGCAGCAGATGCTCGGCGGCCAGTTCGTCGACCGCCTTGCGCACGGTGCCCTGGCTGACCTGGAAACGGGCCGCCAGGTCGATCTCGCTGGGAATGAGTTCGCCGGGTTTCCATTCGCCGCGGTCCAGGCTCTGGACCAGCAGTTCCTTGATCTGGCGGTAAAGCGGACTGAAAGCGGCCCCCTCGCCTGCCGGTTTTGCGGCACGCGAACGCGTGAGGGAATCGGGCCGTGCTTCTGCCATGTCGGAGTCGTGTGTGTTCGGTATCCGCCCGGCCGCCATCGCGGCGAAGGGCGGCGCGATGGCCGTCCGGGCAAACATCCCATTGTGGCACAGACGCCCTCCGTCTGTCCAACGTCTTATGTCTTATATAAGATATAAGAGATGTTGACGTATACGTAAATTGGCTCTAGGATTTCGAGCTACCAGACAGCGGCTTCGCGCGCGTTTTGCGCGCCGGCTGAAGCCCGTCAGCGATTACACTGATTGACGAGATTCTTTCTCGCCAAAACCTAATTACGGAGAGCATTCATGTCCAAGCCCGCCTTGCGTGTCGCCGTCACTGGCGCCGCCGGCCAAATCGGTTACGCCCTGCTGTTTCGCATCGCCTCTGGCGAAATGCTGGGTAAAGACCAGCCGGTAATCCTGCAACTGCTGGAAATTCCCGACGAAAAAGCCCAGAAGGCGCTCAAGGGCGTCATCATGGAACTGGAAGATTGCGCCTTCCCCCTGCTGCACGAAGTCACCGCCCACAGCGACCCGCGCACCGCCTTCAAGGATGCCGACGTGGCCCTGCTGGTCGGCGCCCGTCCGCGCGGCCCCGGCATGGAGCGCAAGGACCTGCTCAGCGTCAACGCCCAGATCTTCACCGCCCAGGGCCGTGCCCTGAACGACGTGGCCAGCCGCAACGTCAAGGTGCTGGTGGTCGGCAACCCCGCCAACACCAATGCCTACATCGCCATGAAGTCGGCGCCGGACCTGCCCGCCAAGAACTTCACCGCCATGCTGCGCCTGGACCACAACCGCGCCCTGTCGCAGCTGTCCGCCAAGTCGGGCAAGCGCGTGGCCGACATCGAGAAGCTGATCGTGTGGGGCAACCACTCGCCCACCATGTACCCGGACTTCCGCTTCGCCACGGTCGGCGGCCAGGGCCTGACCCAGCTGATCAATGACGACGCCTGGAACCGCGACACGTTCATCCCCACGGTGGGCAAGCGCGGCGCGGCCATCATCGAGGCGCGCGGCCTGTCGTCGGCCGCCTCGGCCGCCAACGCCGCCATCGATCACGTGCGCGACTGGGTGCTGGGCAGCAACGGCAAGTGGGTGACGATGGGCATCCCGTCGGACGGCTCATATGGCATTCCCGAAGGCATCATCTACGGCTTCCCGGTGGTTACCGAGAATGGCGAGTACAAGATGATCAAGGACCTCGAGATCGACGCCTTTTCGCGTGAACGCCTGGACTTCACGCTGAAAGAGCTGCTCGAAGAGCGCGACGGCGTCAAGGATCTGCTGAAGTAATCCGGCATTGCCGCCACGGGCCCGCGCAGACGGGCCCGTTTTGCAGGACCGTCCGCGACGGTCCTGCGCGCCGAAACATAAGTCTGCGCCTTCCGGGCGACCCCGGAGGGGACAGAGTTATTTTCCGGACTCGCGGTCTGGTCTGGCAACGTTGCTGCAGCGTCTGGCACGCTTGCCGCAACCGTCGACCGGCCCGCACCTTGCCTGCAAAAAACAAGCTCGCGCATGCAGCGAGCGTTCCATTATTTCGGAGACCACCCCATGTCCAGACCCGAATCTCCCGGCGCCCTCTTTCGCCGCGCGCTCAACGAAGAACAGCCGCTGCAGATCATCGGCGCCATCAATGCCAATCATGCGCTGCTGGCCAAGCGCGCCGGCTACCGCGCCATCTACCTGTCGGGCGGCGGCGTGGCGGCGGGTTCGCTGGGGCTGCCGGACCTGGGCATCAACACGCTGGACGACGTGCTGACCGACGTGCGCCGCATCACCGATGTGTGCGACGTGCCCCTGATGGTGGACATCGATACCGGCTTCGGCCCGTCCCCGCCTTCAACATCGCCCGCACCGTCAAGAGCCTGATCAAGTTCGGCGCGGCCGCCTGCCACATCGAGGACCAGGTCGGCGCCAAGCGCTGCGGCCATCGGCCCGGCAAGGAAATCGTCAGCACCGAGGAGATGGCCGACCGCGTCAAGGCCGCGGCCGACGCCCGCACCGACTCCGATTTCTACCTGATCGCGCGTACCGACGCCATCGCCTCGCACGGCGTGGACGCCGCCATCGAGCGCGCCATTGCCTGCGTGGAAGCAGGCGCCGACGCCATCTTCGCCGAGGCGGCCTACGACCTGCCTACCTACGATCGCTTCGTCAAGGCGGTCAAGGTGCCGGTGCTGGCCAACATCACCGAATTCGGCAAGACGCCGCTGTTCTCGGTGGAAGAGCTCAAAAGCGTGGGCGTGGGCATGGTGCTGTACCCGCTGTCGGCATTCCGCGCCATGAACAAGGCTGCCGAAACCGTCTACCAGGCCATCCGCCGCGATGGCCACCAGAAGAACGTGGTGGACCTGATGCAGACGCGCGACGAACTGTACGACCGCATCGGCTATCACGAATTCGAATCGCAGCTGGACCAGCTGTTCCAGCAAGGCAAATCGCAATAATGGGCGGCGGCGCGGCACGAGCCGCCGCCGGCACCACCCCTGTGTTTATCCCATAGGAAGGAGCAAGAGAGACATGAGCACCTCGCAGAAAAAGCCCACCGTCCAACAGAAGAAACCCGCCGCCCAGCCCGCGGAGAAGGCTGCGTTCAAACCCAAGAAATCGGTTGCGCTGTCGGGCGTGGTCGCCGGCAACACCGCGCTGTGCACCGTCGGCCGTACCGGCAACGACCTGCACTACCGCGGCTATGACATCCTGGACTTCGCCGGCAGCGCGGAATTCGAGGAAATCGCTCACCTGCTGGTGCACGGAAAGTTGCCGAACAAGGCCGAACTGAAGGCCTACAAGGAAAAGCTGCGCGCGCTGCGCGGCCTGCCGGCGCAATTGCAGAACGTGCTGGAATGCCTGCCGGCCTCCAGCCACCCCATGGACGTCATGCGCACCGCCGTCTCGGTGCTGGGCTGCGTGCTGCCCGAGAAGGACGACCACAACACCCCGGGCGCGCGCGACATCGCCGACCGGCTGATGGCCAACCTGGGCTCGGCCCTGCTGTACTGGTACCACTACAGCCACAATGGCCGCATCATCGATGTCCAGACCGACGACGACAGCATCGGCGGCCACTTCCTGCACCTGCTGCATGGCGCCAAGCCGTCGGACGAGTGGGTGCGCGCCATGCACACCTCGCTGATCCTGTACGCCGAGCACGAATTCAACGCCTCGACCTTCACCGGCCGCGTCATCGCCGGCACGGGCTCGGACATGTATTCGTCCATCACCGGCGCCATCGGCGCGCTGCGCGGCCCCAAGCACGGCGGCGCCAACGAGGTCGCGTTCGAAGTCCAGAAGCGCTACGAGACGCCCGACGAAGCCGAGGCCGACATCCGCCAGCGCGTCGAGAACAAGGAAGTCATCATCGGCTTCGGCCACCCGGTCTACACGGTTTCCGACCCGCGCAACAAGGTGATCAAGGACGTCGCCAAGAAGCTGTCCAGGAAGGCGGGCAGCACCAAGATGTTCGATATCGCCGAGCGCCTGGAAACGGTCATGTGGGACATCAAGAAGATGTTCCCCAACCTGGACTGGTTCTCCGCCGTGAGCTACCACATGATGGGCGTGCCGACGGCCATGTTCACGCCGCTGTTCGTCATCGCGCGCACGGCCGGCTGGTCGGCCCACATCATCGAGCAGCGCATCGACAACAAGATCATCCGCCCGACGGCCAACTACGTCGGACCGGAAGACCAGACCTACGTCCCCATCAGCAAGCGCGCCTGAACCAGCGCTCGCGGCCATCGTGCCGCGCCGGGTCCGCCATGCCGGCCCGGCGCGGCCGGCCCGGCCCCCGCAGCCCCGCTTTCCGGCCTGCCTGCATGCCCATAGAGACACGCCTGTCATGAACACGAAATACCGCAAGAATCTGCCCGGTACGTCGCTGGACTATTTCGACGCCCGCCAGGCGGTCGAAGACCTCCAGGCCGGCGCCTGGGCCACGCTGCCCTATACCTCGCGCGTCCTGGCCGAGAATCTGGTGCGCCGCTGCGACCCCGCCACGCTGTCCGACTCGCTGCGGCAGCTGATCGAGCGCCGCCGCGACATGGACTTCCCCTGGTACCCTGCTCGCGTGGTGTGCCACGACATCCTGGGCCAGACGGCGCTGGTCGACCTGGCCGGCCTGCGCGACGCGATTGCCGACGCCGGCGGCGACCCGGCGCAGATCAACCCGGTGGTGCCCACGCAACTCATCGTGGACCACTCTCTGGCGGTCGAGTACCCGGGCTTCGACAAGGACGCCTTCGAGAAGAACCGCGCGGTGGAAGACCGGCGCAACGAAGACCGCTTCCACTTCATCAACTGGACCAAGCTGGCCTTCCGCAACGTGGATGTGATCCCGCCGGGCAACGGCATCATGCACCAGATCAACCTGGAGAAGATGTCTCCGGTGGTGCAAGTGCGCGACGGCATGGCCTTTCCGGACACCTGCGTGGGCACCGACAGCCACACCCCGCACGTCGACGCCCTGGGCGTGATCGCCATCGGCGTGGGCGGCCTGGAGGCCGAAAACGTGATGCTCGGGCGCGCTTCCTGGATGCGCCTGCCGGACATCGTCGGCGTGGAGCTGACCGGCCGGCCGCAAGCCGGCATTACCTGCACCGACATCGTGCTGGCGCTGACCGAATTCCTGCGCCGCGAAAAGGTGGTGGGCGCCTACCTCGAATTCCTGGGCGAAGGCGCCAGCGCGCTGACCATCGGCGACCGCGCCACGATTTCCAACATGACCCCGGAATTCGGGGCGACGGCCGCGATGTTCTATATCGACGGCCAGACCACCGACTACCTCACCCTGACCGGCCGCGAAGACAGCCAGGTCAAGCTGGTGGAAACCTATGCCAGGCAGGCCGGACTGTGGGCCGACGACCTGGCGGGCGCGCAGTACGAACGCATGCTGCGCTTCGACCTGTCGTCGGTCGTGCGCAACAT
The DNA here is from genome assembly GCF_000306945.1 of Bordetella pertussis 18323. Classification (NCBI taxonomy): domain Bacteria; kingdom Pseudomonadati; phylum Pseudomonadota; class Betaproteobacteria; order Burkholderiales; family Alcaligenaceae; genus Bordetella; species Bordetella pertussis. The sequence continues at coordinate 2,809,081 of NC_018518.1, forward strand.
GGCCGGCCCCTCCAACCCGCACAAGCGGGTGGCCACCACCGAACTGGCCGAACGCGGCATTGCCGGGCCGTGGCAGGAAACGCCGGGACAGATGCCCGACGGCGCGGTGATCATCGCCGCCATCACCAGCTGCACCAACACCAGCAACCCGCGCAACGTCATCGCCGCCGCGCTGCTGGCGCGCAACGCCAACCGCGCCGGCCTGACGCGCAAGCCGTGGGTCAAGAGCTCGCTGGCGCCGGGCTCGAAGGCGGTCCAGCTTTACCTGGAAGAAGCCGGCCTGCTGCCCGACCTGGAAAAACTGGGTTTCGGCATCGTGGCTTTCGCCTGCACGACCTGTAACGGCATGAGCGGCGCGCTCGACCCGAAGATCCAGCAGGAAATCATCGAGCGCGATCTCTATGCCACCGCCGTGCTGTCGGGCAACCGCAACTTCGACGGCCGCATCCACCCGTACGCCAAGCAGGCCTTCCTGGCATCGCCGCCGCTGGTGATCGCCTACGCCATCGCCGGCACCGTGCGCTTCGACATCGAGAAGGACGCGCTAGGCGTGGACGCCGCGGGCAAGCCCGTGACGCTCAAGGACATCTGGCCCAGCGATGCGGAAATCGATGCGGTGGTGACGGCCAGCGTCAAGCCCGAGCAGTTCCGCAAGGTCTACGAGCCGATGTTCCGCTTCGCGCAGGAACAGACCGGCAAGATCGATCCGCTCTACGCCTGGCGCCCGCAAAGCACCTACATCCGCCGCCCGCCCTATTGGGAAGGCGCGCTGGCCGGGGAGCGCACGCTCGAGGGCATGCGCCCGCTGGCCGTACTGGGCGACAACATCACCACCGACCACCTCTCGCCATCCAACGCCATCATGGCCGATAGCGCGGCGGGCGAGTACCTGGCCAAGATGGGCCTGCCGGAAGAGGATTTCAACTCGTACGCCACCCACCGCGGCGACCACCTGACCGCGCAGCGCGCCACCTTCGCCAATCCGAAGCTGATCAACGAAATGGCCGTGGTCGACGGCCAGGTCAAGCAAGGCTCGCTCGCGCGGCTGGAGCCCGAGGGCAAGGTCATGCGCATGTGGGAAACCATCGAAACCTACATGGACCGCAAGCAGCCGCTGATCATCATCGCCGGCGCCGATTACGGCCAGGGCTCGTCGCGCGACTGGGCGGCCAAGGGCGTGCGGCTGGCCGGCGTGGAGGCCATCGTCGCCGAGGGCTTCGAGCGCATCCACCGCACCAACCTGATCGGCATGGGCGTGCTGCCGCTGGAGTTCCAGGCGGGCGTCGATCGCAAGACGCTGGGCATCGACGGCACCGAAACCTTTGATGTCGTCGGCGAACGCGTGCCGCGCGCCACGCTGACGCTGGTCATACACCGCCGCGACGGCGAGCAAGTGCAAGTGCCGGTCATCTGTCGCCTGGACACCGCCGAGGAAGTCTCGATCTACGAGGCTGGCGGCGTGCTGCAGCGATTTGCCCAGGATTTCCTGGAGTCCACGCAGACGGCCTGACCCTCCCACGGCGGCGCCCGCGTGGCGCCGCCCCAGCTCCGCAAGGAATCGAAGACATGGCTTTCCTTCCCCAACTCAAGGTCCGCGCCACCTACATGCGCGGGGGCACCAGCAAGGGCGTGTTCTTCCGCCTGCAGGACCTGCCGCCCGCGGCCCAGGTGCCGGGACCGGCGCGCGACGCGCTGCTGCTGCGGGTGATCGGCAGCCCCGACCCGTACGGCAAGCAGATCGACGGCATGGGCTGCGCCACCTCCAGCACCAGCAAGACGGTCATCCTGGACCGCAGCCAGCGCCCCGGCCACGACGTCGACTACCTGTTCGGCCAGGTCTCCATCGACAGCGCCTTCGTCGACTGGAGCGGCAACTGCGGCAACCTGAGCGCCGCGGTGGGCGCCTTCGCCATCGAAAGCGGACTGGTCGATCCGGACCGCGTCCCGCGCAATGGCACCGCCGTGGTGCGGATCTGGCAGGCCAACATCGGCAAGACCATCCTGGGCCATATTCCCATCGTCGACGGCCAGGTGCAGGAAAGCGGCGACTTCGAGCTCGACGGCGTCACCTTCCCGGCCGCGGAGGTGCAACTGGAGTTCCTCGATCCGGCCGACGAAGGCGAAGGCGAAGGCGGGGCGATGTTTCCCACCGGCAACGTGGTGGACACCCTCGAGGTACCGGGCATCGGCACGCTGCAGGCGACGCTGATCAACGCCGGCATCCCGACGATCTTCGTCGACGCGCAGGCCGTCGGCTATACCGGCAGCGAATTGCAGGACGATATCAACGGCGACGCCAAGGCCCTGGCCATGTTCGAGACGCTGCGCGCCCATGGCGCACTGCGCATGGGCCTGATCGCCGATGTCGCGGAAGCGGCCAAGCGCCAGCACACGCCCAAGGTCGCCTTCGTGGCGCCGCCGGCCGCGTATACGGCCTCCAGCGGCAAGCAGGTCGGGGCCGGCGACATCGACCTGCGCGTGCGCGCGCTGTCCATGGGCAAGCTGCACCACGCGATGATGGGCACCGCCGCGGTCGCGATCGGCACGGCGGCCGCCGTGCCCGGCACGCTGGTCAACCTTGCCGCCGGCGGCGGCGAGCGCGAATCCGTGCGTTTCGGCCACCCTTCGGGTACGCTGCGGGTAGGCGCCCAGGCTCGCCTGGAGGACGGCCAGTGGAAGGTCACCAAGGCCGTCATGAGCCGCAGCGCCCGCGTACTGATGGAAGGCCATATCCGCGTACCCGCCGAAACGCTCTGACAACAGGGAGGAGGAGGATGAGCCACGCTACCATCCCCTTCAACCAGCGCCCCGCCTGGGATTCGGCGCTGGCCGATATCGTCGACTATGTGCTGGACTACGAGGTCCAGGGCAAGCTGGCCTACGAAACCGCGCGCAACTGCCTGATCGACACGCTGGGCTGCGGCATGGAAGCCCTGGAGTACCCGGCCTGCCGGAAATTGCTGGGGCCTGTCGTGCCGGGCACGGTCGTGCCGCATGGCGCGAAAGTCCCAGGCACCCAGTTCCAGCTCGACCCGGTCCAGGCCGCCTTCAATATCGGCGCCATGATCCGCTGGCTGGATTTCAACGACACCTGGCTGGCCGCCGAATGGGGCCACCCGTCCGACAACCTGGGCGGCATACTGGCCACCGCCGACTGGCTGTCGCGCAGCGCCGTGGCCAACGGCAGGCCGCCGCTGGCCATGCGCGACGTGCTGACCGCGATGATCAAGGCGCACGAGATCCAGGGCTGCATCGCGCTGGAAAACTCGTTCAACAAGGTCGGGCTGGATCACGTGGTGCTGGTCAAGGTTGCCTCGACGGCCGTGGTGGCGCACCTGCTGGGCCTGTCGCGCGAGGAAATCCTCAACGCCGTGTCGCTGGCCTGGGTCGACGGGCAGAGCCTGCGCACCTACCGCCACGCGCCCAACACCGGCAGCCGCAAGAGCTGGGCCGCGGGCGACGCCACCAGCCGCGCCGTGCGCCTGGCGCTCATCGCCCGGACCGGCGAAATGGGCTACCCATCGGCGCTCACGGCGCCGACCTGGGGTTTCTACGACGTGCTCTTCAAGGGCCAGCCGTTCAGGTTCCAGCGCCCCTACGGCAGCTACGTGATGGAGAACGTCCTGTTCAAGATCTCCTTCCCGGCCGAATTCCACGCGCAGACGGCGGTGGAATGCGCCATGGAGATCCATGCGCTGCTCAAGGCGCGCGGCAAGTCGGCCGACGATATCCGGCGCATCACGATCCGCACCCACGAGGCGTGCATCCGCATCATCGACAAGCAGGGCCCGCTGAACAACCCCGCCGACCGTGACCACTGCATCCAGTACATGGTGGCCGTGCCCATCCTGTACGGCCGCCTGACCGCCGCGGACTACGAGGACGACATCGCCCGCGATCCGCGCATCGACGCGCTGCGCGCCCGCATCGTGTGCGTGGAGGACCCGGCCTTCACGACGGATTACCACGACCCGACCAAGCGGTCGATCGCCAACGCGCTGACGGTCGAATTCAACGATGGGTCCCGCCTGGACGAAATCGTCTGCGAGTACCCGATCGGCCACCGCCGCCGCCGCGCCGACGGCATCCCGCTGCTGGAAGCGAAATTCCGCACCAACCTGGCGCGCGCCTTCCCCGCCCGCCAGCAGGAGCGCATCCTGGCCGCCTCGCTGGACCAGGAAAAACTGGAAGCCATGCCCGTCAACGAGTACGTGGATCTTTACGTGATCTGAGCGGGCGCCCAGCCCGTCGCCATGGGCCTGCAATACAATGTGACGTTTCACGCAAGGGACGCGCTCTCCATGCTCTGGGTCAAGACTTTCCACATCGTGTTCATTGCCGCCTGGTTCGCCGGCCTGTTCTACCTGCCGCGCATCTACGTCAACCTGGCGCAACAATCCGATCCGGCGATCCAATCCTGTCTGCTCGGCATGGCGCGCCGCCTCTACCGCTTCACGACGCTGCTGGCCATCCCCGCCATCGTGCTGGGTCTCTGGCTGTACGTGGGCTACCGGATCGGCACCGGCCCGGGCAATGCCTGGATGCATGCCAAGCTGCTGTTCGTGCTGCTGATCATCGGCTACCACCATGCCTGCGGCGTCATGCTGCGCAAGTTCGAGCAGGGCCGCAATGCCCGCACGCACAAGTTCTATCGCTGGTTCAACGAAATCCCCGTTGTGCTGCTGTTGATCGTGGTCACGCTGGTTGTCGTCAAACCCTTTTGATTTCCGCGCCAGCGATGGCCTGAACCTGTATGCCCACCGATGATAAAGCGCGTCCGCGCAAGACGCTGACGATCAAGAAAACCGCGCCAGCCGCCCCCTCGGCCGACGACGAGGCGCCCAGGCGCAAGCGCATCGGCGCCCGCGCGCGCCTGGTGGCGCAGATGGAGCGCGCCAAGGAGCAGCAGCACGCGCCGCGCCGGAAAGCGCCGCGCCAGGATGCCGCGCACCAGGATGACGCCCCGCGCCGCCGCCCGCGCGCTCCGCGGGAAGCCGAAATCTTCCCCGTATACGCCCCCTGCCCCCAGGGCATCGAGGAAGCCCTGGCCGCCGAAATGCAGGCGCTGGGCTTCGAGGATGCCCGTGCAGGCCGCGCCGGCTGCGCCTTCAGCACCGACTGGGCCGGCGTGCAGCGCGCCAACCTGTACTCGCGGCTGGCGACCCGCATCCTGGTCCAGGTCGCGCAGGCCGACATCGGCCACGAGGACGATATCCTCGACCTGGCGCGCAGCGTGCCCTGGGAACGCTGGTTCGGTCCGGACGAGACCCTGCGCGTCGATACCTCGGCCATCAAGAGCCCGGTCAAGAGCCTGCAGTACTGCAACCTGCGCGCCAAGGACGGCATTTGCGACCGGCTGCGCGAAGTCGAAGGCGCGCGGCCCGACATCGACACCGTAAGGCCCGACGCCCGCGTACACCTGTTCCTGTCCGGCACCACGGCCACGCTGTACCTGGACACCTCGGGCGAGTCCCTGTTCAAGCGCGGCTGGCGCCTGGACAAGGGCGAGGCCCCGCTGCGCGAAAACCTGGCCGCCGGCATGCTGGCGCTGGCCGGCTGGGATCCGGCCGAACCCTTGCTGGACCCGTTCTGCGGCAGCGGCACCATCCTCATCGAAGCGGCCTGGATCGCCCTGGGCGTGCCGCCCGGCATTTCGCGCCCGTTCGGCTTCGAGCGGCTGCGCAATCACGACGCGCGCCGCTGGCAGGACCTGAAGGCCGACGCCCGCACGCGCATCCAGACCCAGCTCGAGACCCCGCTGTTCGGCTACGACCTCGATCCGCGCGCCATCCAATACGCGCAGGCCAACGCCGAACGCGCCTGGCTGACCGCCGATACCATCCGTTTCGAAGTGGGCGACGCGCGCCACCTGGCGGCGCCGGCCGACCACGGCTGGATCGTCACCAATCCGCCCTATGGCGAGCGCATGGAAACCGAGGACGACTCCGAAATGTGGCGCGACTGGGCGGCGTGCCTGAAACGCCAGTTCGCCGGCTGGCAGGTGCACGTGATCTCCAGCGACATGACGCTGCCGCAGCGCCTGCGCCTCAAGCCGCTGCGCCGCGTGCCGCTGCACAACGGCGCGCTGGACTGCCGCCTGTTCGGCTTCGAGCTGGTGCCCGCCAGCTACCGCAAGCCGGCATAAGCGCCGGCCCGCGCGCCACGCGGCGTTGTAAAAGCGCCGCAACAATGCCCCACTATCGTCATGGCTGGGGCCCCTGCGGCGCCGAATTGGGGCATTATCACCACAGGCATCGCGCATTTTGCACCACGGGCTTGCATGCGTTCAGGGTTAACCCTATAATCGGGGTTAACCCTAGTAGCGCGAACACATGCACTGGCCTTGGAGCCTACCGCGATGAACCCGAATACCTTCCGCCTGACCGACGAACTCGAACGCCAACTGATGCTGCAAGCCATGGAAGACCAGTTCCGCCCGCGCCCGATGCGCGCGCTGGCTGCCGGGCTGCGCAAGCTGGCCGACGGCATCAAGTCGGTCGCCGGCAAGAGCGGCTCGAAGGCCGCCCACTCGGCCGCCTGAGCAGGCCCCGAGCGCAAGACAGCAAAGATTTTTAGTTTTCCCCTTGGGGGCTGCAAAGCCCCTTTTAAGACCCGCTCTAAACCAGCGGGTTTTTTTTGGCCGGGATCCTGGCTTGCTGGATAATACCGGCCCATGAATGCCACCCATGACCTCCAGTCGACCCCCAGCCGCCTGCGGCGCTTCGCCTGCATGATGTACGAAGGCGTGTTGCTGTTTGGCGTCGTCTTCATCGCCAGCTACCTGTTCGATACCCTGACCCAGAGCAAGCACGGCCTGATGCTGCGCGACGGGCGCCAGGTCTGGCTGTTCCTGGTGATCGGCCTGTACTTCGTGCTGTGCTGGCGCCGCCGCGGCCAGACCCTGCCCATGAAGACCTGGAACATCCGCCTGGTCGACCGCGACGGCCAGCCGCCCTCCACGCCGCGGCTGGTCCTGCGCTACGTGCTGGCATGGCCGCTGCCCCTGGGCGCCGCCGCGCTGGTCTGGCTGGCCTCGTCGCTGACCGGCTGGCGCTCGGTCGATATGTTCATCGTGCTGGCGCCATTCGCCATTTTCGCGTGGAGCTGGGTCGATCCGGACGGCCAGTTCCTGCACGATCGGCTGCTGGGCACCCGGTTGCGCAATGCCCCCCGGGCGCCGCCCGCGCCGTCGCGGGGACATAAGCGTCACAACGCCGTCACGGTTCCTTCACGGAGGCGTAATCGCGGGATGGTTTCATCCTTGGGCAATGACAGCCCGAATGGAAGCGACCGTGACCGAGATCCATCCCACGCATTGGCGCACGCTGTGGATTTCCGACATTCACCTGGGAACGGCCGGATGCAAGGCCGAATTCCTGCTCGATTTCCTCGACCATAACGATTCGGACACGCTGTACCTGGTGGGCGACATCGTGGACGGCTGGCAGCTGCGCAAGCACTGGCACTGGCCGCGCGCCCACAATGACGTGGTCCAGCGCATCCTGCGCAAGGCGCGCAACGGCACCCGGGTGGTGTTCGTCCCCGGCAACCACGACGAATTCGCGCGGGAGTTCGCGGGCTTCGCTTTCGGCGATATCGAGATCCTGGACGAGGACGTCCACGTCACGGCCCAGGGCGTCAAGCTGCTGGTGCTGCACGGCGACCAGTTCGACGGCGTCATCCAGCACAGCAAATGGCTGGCCCACCTGGGCGACTCGCTCTACCAGACCGCGCTGTGGCTGAACCACCACTTCAACCGGCTGCGCCACCGGCTGGGCCTGCACTACTGGTCGCTGTCGCAATACCTCAAGCACAAGGTGAAGAACGCGGTGGCCTTCATCACCGATTTCGAGGAAGCGCTGGCCGGCGAAGCGCGCCGGCGCGGGCTGGACGGGGTGGTATGCGGCCATATCCACCAGCCGGCGTTGCGCCAGGTGGACGGAATCCTCTACTGCAACGACGGCGACTGGGTGGAAAGCCTGTCGGCGCTGGGCGAAACCCACGAGGGCCAGCTGCAGCTGCTGGACTGGGCCGCCTGCATGGCCGAACGCGGCAACGACCCCGCGGCGGCCCGGCCGCGGCGCTCGCTGAGCCTGCCCGCCCTGCCCTCGGCCTTGCGCCGCCAGGGCCGCCACCCGTAATAACCCTTATACGTCCCCGTTAGGGATACGGGGATGTTGCAGTTCACGGCCCTCTCAGTCATGCTTGCAGTTGGGGCAACCGGCTCCTCGCAACGCCACCCATTCCATCGTTGCCACCGAGCTCAGACCATAGGGCCATGAACGACCAATACGAGGCGCTGTACCAAACCTTCCGCTGGCTGGTTCCGACCCAGTTCAATATCGCGGACGCCTGCTGCCACCGCTGGGCCGCCAGCAGTCCGGACGCACGCCGTATCGCCATCTACTACGAAGACGAAGCGGGCAACCGCGAGGTCTGGACCTACGCGCGCCTGGCCGAAGCCGCCAACCAGCTGGCCAATGGCCTGGTGAAGATGGGCGTGGAGCGCGGCGACCGCGTGGGTGTGGTATTGGGACAACGTCCGGAGACCGTCGTCGCCCACATGGCGATCTACAGCGTCGGCGCCGTGGTACTGCCGCTGTCGCCCCTGTTCGGCCCGGAGGCGCTCGAATCGCGCCTGCGCGACGCCGACGCGCGGGTGGCCATCGTGGACTACGCCTCCAGCGCCAACCTGCTGGCCATCAGCGACAACTGCCCCAACCTGCACCAGATCATCGGCATCGGCTTCGCCGACGAGCGGGTGCTGCCCTGGCGCAGCCTGCTGGCGCGCCAGCCGAACGAATTCAAGATGGTGGCCACGCGCGCGTCCGACCCGGCCATCCTGATGTACACGTCCGGCACCACCGGCGCCCCCAAGGGCGCGCTGCTGCCGCACAGCGTGCTGATCGGCAACCTGCCCGGCTTCGTCGCGTCCCAGGACTGGTTTCCCCGGCCCGGCGACGTCTTCTGGTCGCCGGCGGACTGGGCCTGGACCGGGGGCATGATGGACGCCCTGCTGCCGACCCTGTATTTCGGCCACCCCATCGTCGGCACGCGCGGGCGCTTTACGCCGGAACGCGCCTTCGAGCTGATGGAGCGCTACCAGGTCACCAATACCTTCCTGTTCCCGACCGCGCTGAAGATGATGATGAAGTCGGTGCCCGAGCCGCGCGGCCGCTACCAGCTGGCGCTGCGCAGCATCATGAGCGCCGGCGAAAGCGTGGGCGAAACCGTGTTCGAGTGGTGCGAGCAGGCGCTGGGCATCACGCCCAACGAGATGTTCGGCCAGACCGAGCTGAACTACGTGGTGGGCAACAGCAACCGGCGCTGGCCGGCGCGCCCCGGCAGCATGGGCCGGCCCTATCCGGGCCATCGGGTCGCCGTCATCGACGAAGCGGGCCGGCCGGTCAAGCCCGGCGAAACGGGCGAAGTGGCGCTCAACCGGTTCGATATCCACGGCTTCCCCGATCCGGTGCTGTTCCTGGGCTACTGGCGCAACGAGGCTGCGACCGCCGCGAAGTTCACGGACGATTGGTGCCGCACCGGCGACCTGGCCAGCATCGACGCCGACGGCTACCTCTGGTATGCCGGACGGGCCGACGATGTGTTCAAGTCGGCCGGCTACCGGATCGGCCCGGGCGAGATCGAGAACTGCCTGCTGGGCCATCCCGCGGTAGCCAATGCGGCGGTCGTGCCCAAGCCCGACGCCGAACGCGGCGCCCTGGTCAAGGCCTATGTGGTGCTGACGCCCGAGTACCAGGGCCGCGACCCGGACAGCATCACCCAGGTGCTGCAGGAGCACGTGCGCGACCGCCTGGCTCCCTACGAATACCCCAAGGAAATCGAATACGTCGATGCCTTGCCCATGACCACTACCGGAAAAATCCAGCGCGCCGTACTGCGCCGCCGCGAGGCCGAACGCGCCAGCGGCGCTCACTCCTGAAGACCTTCGCAATGCCGATTTACCAGCTCGACGACCTGATCCCCGCCATCGACCCCAGCGCCTATCTGGCCGACAGCGCCGATATCATCGGCAACGTCACCCTGGAGGCCGGCGTGAGCATCTGGTCGCAAGTCTCCATCCGCGGCGACAATGCGCCCATCCTGGTGCGCAGCGGCACCAACATCCAGGAAGCCAGCGTGCTGCACGTGGACGCCGGCTGCCCGATGACCGTGGGGCCCAACGTCACCATCGGCCACCAGGCCATGCTGCACGGCTGTACCATCCATGAAGGCGCCCTGGTGGGCATGCAGGCCATCGTCCTGAACAACGCCGTGATCGGCCGCAACTGCCTGATCGGCGCCGGCGCCATCATCCCGGAAGGGCGCATCATTCCCGACAACTCGCTGGTCATCGGTATCGGCAAGATCGTGCGCGAACTCAGCGCCGAGGAAATCGCCGAGATGCAAGCCAACAATCGCCACTATGTCGAGCGCGGCCAGCACTACAAGACCGCGCTCAAACGCATCGGCTGACGGGTCGCGGGCGCCCCGGCGCCCCTGGGCAATCGGCTAAGATTCCACTATGACCGATCTGCTCAAGAAATACCTGTTCGAAGACCGCTCCGTCCGCATCCAGGCGGTTCGGCTGCATGAGACCTGGCTGCAAGCCCAGGTCAACCACCAGCACCCGCCCGCCGTCACCCGCCTGCTGGGCGAGCTGGTGGCCGCCTCGACGCTGCTGGCCGCCAACATCAAGTTCGACGGCTCGCTGGTGCTGCAAATCCAGGGCGATGGCCCGCTGGCCCTGCTGGTGGTCGAGTGTCGCTCCGACCTGAGCCTGCGCGCCACCGTCAAGGTCCGCGAAGGGCAATCCATCCCCGATAACGGGACGATGCAAAGCCTGCTCAATGCCAACGGCAACGGCCGCTTCATGGTGGTGCTGGATCCGCAACGCAAGGTGCCCGGCCAGCAGGCTTACCAGGGCATCGTGCCGCTGGAAGGCGAAACCGTCGCCGAGGCGCTGGGCCACTACATGAAGGCGTCCGAGCAACTGGACACGCAGCTGTGGCTTGCCGCCGACGAGCAGCATGCCGCCGGCCTGCTGGTCCAGCGCCTGCCCGACCATGGCGGCACCACCCAGGGCGACGCGGCCGAAAGCTGGAGCCGCGCCACACACCTGGCCGCCACGCTGCAGCCGGCCGAACTGCTGGCGACCGACACCGACACGCTCATCCACCGACTGTACTGGGAAGAGCCCCTGATGGCGTTCGAGCCGCACGCCGTGCGCTGGTTCTGCCCCTGCACGCGCGAGCGGGTATCGAGCATGCTGCGCTCGCTCGGCCAGGCCGAAGTCGAATCGATTCTTGCCGAACAGGGCCGGGTCGAAGTGTCGTGCGACTTCTGCGGCAAGCCCTACGAATTCGACAAGGTGGATTGCGCCGGCCTGTTCGCGCCCAATTCCCCCATGCCGGAACAGGACCCGCCCACGGTGCACTGACGGCGCCCGTGACGGCCGCGGCCCGCGTACTAGCCACAATCGACGCGCGCGGCGGCGCCCGGCACACTGGGCGGCCATGGAACACGCCGCCGCCGTCCCGCCCCCACGCCACGCAGGCACAGCCGCCCTCGAATTCATGCTGGCCGGCATGCTCTTGCTGGCAGCGTCCATCGCCACCGTCGAAACCATGTATTGGCACCAGATGCGCCACCTGGCCTATCTGGCGCTGATCGAGGCGGCACGCGCCGGCGCCACCTCGCACGGCGAACCCGGCGCCATCGCGCGGGCCTTTGCCCGCGCCATGAGAGCGCGCCATGCGGCAGGCCAGCCCGGCCAGGCCGCAACCCGCCAGCAGCATGCCTGGAACCGCCAGCAGGCGCGCACCGGCCTGCCGGCCTGGCGCATCGCTATCCTGCAGCCCGGCCCGACGGCGTTCGCCAACCATGGCGTCGCCAACCGGGGCCTGCGCCGCCCGCCCCGCATCCGCAACGACTACCAGGCCGAACAACACGCGCAGCGCCTGGCCCAGGGCTGGCCGGGCGGAGCCGGGCCGCGCTCGGGGCTGGACATTTTCCAGGCCAACACGCTGCGGCTGCGGCTGGTCTACCGCCTGGCGCCGCTTTCACCCTGGCTGGGCGCCCTGCTCAGGGCGTCCGCTGCGCTGGCCCAGGCTTGCGCGCGGCCCGCCTGGCGGCAGGGCCTGCTGCCGATACGGCTCGAACTGGAAATGGACATGCAATCCGATCCGGCGCTCTGGCCGGCCCGGCCCGATGTCTCCTATGGCGACGCGCGGGACTGCGACGGCCTCACCGCTGCGGCGTCAGGATAGCCTCGCCGCGATTCTTCAATAGAAAAACCAGGAACCGGGCCGGCTCGGCGGCGCTGGCATTGCGTCCTATGGTGTGCACATCGTCCGGTCCCTCGTGGAAGGTCTGCCCCGGACCCAGGGTGACGGGCTGGCCGCCGCGCACGCCCATCACGATCGAGCCCTGCAGCACATAGACGAATCCGTGCGCATTGTGGCGATGCACGGGATCGGCGCCGCCGGGCGGGTAGTCGACCACGATGACCGCCACCTCCTTGCCGGGATAGTCCTGCAGCGGCTGCGTCATCAGCGGCGTCACGCTGGGTTGGGGCGGCCCCTCCCCGGCGGCCGCCGTGCCGGTGGCCAGGCATAGCGCCAGGCAGAGCATTGGAAAACGGGACATGATTCGCTCCTTGCGGGCCGGGGCTCAGGACAGGCCGGACTTGTCCACGCCGAAGGCCTGGTCGTATTTGCCGGGCTCGATCCGGAAAGCCACATTGACGCGGTTCCAGGCATTGATCGACATCACCAGGAACGTGAGATCGGAGAGTTCCTGCTCCGACAGCTGCTCGCGCACTTGCGCATGGATCTCATCCGATATGCCCTCGGCCGGTATCCGCGTCAACACTTCGGTCCAGGCCAGGGCGGCGCGTTCGCGGGGGCTGAACAGCGTGGACTCGCGCCACGCCGCGATGTGGTGCAGCCGCAGCGGCCGCTCGCCATGCATGGTGGCCTCCTTGACGTGCATGTCCAGGCAGAAGGTGCAGCCGTTGATCTGCGAAGCCCGGATGTCGACCAGGTCGCGGATCGACGTCTCGATGCTGGACTGTTTCAAGGCCAGGCTGAAGGCGACGAATTTCTTGAACAATTCGGGAGACTGCTGTTGGTAGTCCAGGCGTTGGGTCATGAGGAATGCTCCGGTTGGTTGTCTGGCCTGATCAGGCGCAAGAGCGGCGTCATTGCGGCGCCGGGGAGCGACTGAGCCAGTTCATCAGGCGCGTGGAGCCGACGCGCGGGTTATCGCCGGCCACCAGCGAGCGGTCGTCCAGTTCGCTGCCGAAGTAGCGTGCGTGCACGTCGGCGACGACCTGCCGGCGGTCGCCGCGCGCGGCGAGGAACTTGCGAGCCAGCTCGTCGAGCGGCAAGCGGTCGGGCCCGGCCACTTCCACCGTGCCGTTGAGCGGCATGCCGACGGCGAGGTCGGCCAGCGCGGCGCTGACATCGTCGGCGGCGATGGGCTGGATCAACGCGGGGGACAGGCGCACCGTGTCGCCATCGGCGCCCGCATTGACGATGCTCTCGATGAACTCGAAGAACTGGGTCGCGCGCAGAATGGTGTAAGGCACCTTGGACGCCTTGATGAGCGCCTCCTGGGCCACCTTGGCGCGGAAGTACCCGCTGTCGGCCAGTCGGTCGGTGCCTACCACCGACAGCGCCAGGTGATGCGTCACGCCCGCGGCGGCCTCGGCAGCCAGCAGCGTGCGGCCCGATGTTTCGAAAAATGCCATGACGGCCTGGTCCTCGAAGGAAGGCGAGTTGGCCACGTCGACCACCACCTGCGCGCCATCCAGCGCCTGCGCCAGCCCCTCGCCGGTGATCGTGTTGACGCCGGTGCCCGGCGAAGCCGCCACTGTCTCGTGTCCATCGCGGCGCAGCCGGTTGACCACGTTCGATCCGATCAGGCCGGTGCCGCCAATAACGACTATCTTCATGCTCTGCTCCTTGGGGGTTCGATCGTCGTCGTTGCGGCGACCTGTGCATGCAGTATGCTTGGCACCCTGGCGGAGCACTTTGCCGGCATCTTGTTTTTCCCTTGCTTTTCGCTTACTTTTCGCTTGGCGCGGCCTGCGCAGGCCGCCCCGTCCCCACGGTCACCCGAACGGCACGCCCCCAAGCACCAGGAGCTGCGAATGCGGTTGGCGTTTGACGACTGTCTGCTCGACCTTGACCGGCGCGAACTGACGCGCGCGTCCCGGGCGGTCGCGACTGCGCCGCAAGTCTTCGACCTGCTGGCCTATTTGCTGGCAAACCGCGAACGCGTCGTCGACCGCGACGAACTGATCCAGGCCGTCTGGAACGGCCGCATCGTCTCCGAATCGACCCTGGCCAGCCATATCAATGCGGTGCGCACGGCGGTCGGCGACAGCGGACAGCGGCAGGCAGTGGTCCGCACCGTCCCTCGCAAGGGCTTTCGCTTCGTGGCCGAGGTACGAACCGACGCGCCGGCCCCGGCCGGGATGGCCAGGACGCCCGCGCCGCCCGCGACGGCGCCGGCACTGCCTGCCAAGCCGTCCATCGCCGTGCTGCCGTTCGTGAACCTGAGCGCGGACCCCGAGCAGGATTACCTGGCCGACGGCGTGGTGGAGGACATCATCGCCGCGCTGTCGCAATACCGCTGGCTGTTCGTGGTGGCGCGCAATTCCAGCTTCACCTACAAGGGACGGGCCGTGAACGTGCGCCAGGTGGGCCGCGAACTGGGCGTGCGCTATGTACTGGAAGGCAGCTGGCGCAAGGAGCGGAACCGTGTGCGGATCACCGGACAACTGATCGACGCCGCGAGCGGCGCGCACCACTGGGCGGATCGATACGAGGGCGTGCTGGACGATATCTTCGCGTTGCAGGACCAGATCACCGAAAACGTGGTCGGCGCGATCGCGCCGCAGCTGGAACGCGCTGAAATCGAGCGCGCGCGGCGCAAGCCCACCGACAGCCTGGACGCCTACGACTACTACCTGCGCGGCATGGCCTGCGCGCACCAGGGCACCCGGCAGGCCGCCGAGCAGGCCTTGCCGCTATTTCACCGCGCCATCGCCTGCGATCCCGAATTCGCGCCGGCCTATGCCATGGCCGCCTGGTGCCATTGCTGGCGCAAGGTCAATGGCTGGATGCAGGACAAACCGCGGGAAATGGCCGAGGGCGCCCGCCTGGCCCGCCGTGCCGTGGAACTGGACCGGATCGATGCGGTGGCCCTCACGCGCAGCGGCCACGCGCTGGGCCACCTGGCCGGCGATCTGCAAGGCGGCATCGCCTTGCTGGACCGGGCGCTGGTGCTCAACCCCAACCTGGCCGCGGCCTGGTTCCTGAGCGCGTTCCTGCGCCTGTGGCACGGCGAGACCGCGCAGGCCGTCACGCACTTCACCCACGCCATGCGCCTGAGCCCGCTGGACCCCGAGCTGTACCGGATGCAGGCCGGCATGGGGGTGGCGCATCTCTTCCTGGGGCATCACGACGCCGCGACGGCGTGGGCCGAACAGGCGTTGCGCGAGCTGCCCAGCTTCCTGATGACGGTCGCCATTGCCGCGGCCGGCCATGCCCTGGCCGGCCACGGCGCCCAGGCACGGCGCGCCATGGACCAGTTGCGCCGGCTCGATCCCGCCTTGCGGCTGGCCGGCCTGTCGGAATGGCTGCCGATCCGCAAGGGCGAGAACCTCGCCATTCTCGCCCAGGGGCTGCGCCTGGCGGGCCTGCCTGAATAGCGCCGGGCCGCCCCAAGGCAAAAAAAACTCCCCTGGCGGGGAGTGTTGGCGCGTCCGGCTCAGCGGCTCAGCGGCTCAGCGGCGCGGCGGCGTGGCGGGCGGCCTGGGCTTGGACAGCGCCGAGGCCTGTGGCGTGGAATTGTCCGAGGGCAGCGGCGTGCCGGGCGGCAGGATATGCACGAAGACTTCGCCTTCGCGCATCATGCCCAGCTCGCTGCGGGCACGCTCCTCGACCGCGCCCACGCCGGTCGCCAGGTCGCGCACTTCGGCTTCCAGCGCCGTATTGCGCGCCCGCAAGCCGTCGTTGGTCTCGCGCTGTTCGGCCACCTGCCGCTGCAGATCCCATACCTTGAACCAGCCGCCCTTGCCCAGCCAGAGCGGGTATTGGATCAAGCCTAGCAGCACTAGCAACACCAGGAACAGCAGGCGCATACGCGGGCACCTTGAGCAAACGCGGAAGACAGCGGTTTCCGGCCGGGCCGCGATGCCGCGGCCTGGCCGGATTACTGACCATTAACGCAGGTTGTAGAACGCCTCGAGGCCCGGATAGGAAGCCACTTCGGCCAGTTCTTCCTCGATGCGCAGCAACTGGTTGTACTTCGCCATGCGGTCGGAACGCGACAGCGAACCGGTCTTGATCTGCATGGCGTTGGTAGCCACCGCGATGTCGGCAATGGTGGAGTCTTCGGTTTCACCGGAACGGTGCGAGACAACGGCGGTGTAGCCGGCGCGCTTGGCCATTTCGATGGCGGCGAAAGTCTCGGTCAGGGTGCCGATCTGGTTGATCTTGATGAGGATCGAGTTGGCCACGCCCTTCTGGATGCCTTCGCGCAGGATGCGCGTGTTGGTGACGAACAGGTCGTCGCCCACCAGCTGCACCTTCTTGCCCAGCTGGTCGGTCAGCAGCTTCCAGCCGTCCCAGTCGTTTTCGGCCATGCCGTCTTCGATCGAGATGATGGGGTACTTGTCGCACCAGGTCGCCAGCAGGTTGGCAAACTCCTGCGAGGACAGCGATACGCCGCCTTCGCCAGCCAGCGTGTACTTGCCGTCACGGTAGAACTCCGAGCTGGCGCAATCCAGGCCCAGGGCGATCTGCGTACCCGGCTCGTAGCCGGCTTCGGTGATGGCCTTGAGGATCAGCTGGATGGCGGCCTCGTGGCTGGCCACGTTGGGCGCGAAACCGCCCTCGTCGCCCACGGCGGTCGACATGCCCTGGTCGTGGATCAGCTTCTTGAGCATGTGGAACACTTCGGCGCCCCAGCGCAGCGCTTCGCGGAAGCTGGCCGCGCCCACCGGCAGGATCATCAGCTCCTGCAGGTCCAGCGTATTGTTGGCGTGCGCGCCGCCGTTGATGACGTTCATCATCGGCACGGGCATGCTCATGGGGCCGCTGCCGCCGAAGTAGCGGTACAGCGACAGGCCCGACTCGTCGGCCGCGGCGCGCGCGACCGCCATGCTGGCGGCCAGCATGGCATTGGCGCCCAGGCGCTCCTTGCTGTCGGTGCCGTCGAGTTCGATCAGGGTACGATCAACGAAGGTCTGCTCCTGCGCATCCAGGCCCATCAGGGCTTCGGAGATCTCGGTGTTGAGATTCTCCACCGCCCGCAGCACGCCCTTGCCCAGATAACGGCCCTTGTCGCCGTCGCGCAGTTCGATGGCCTCGCGCGAGCCGGTGGAGGCGCCCGAAGGCACGGAGGCGCGACCCATCGCGCCCGACTCCAGCAGCACATCGCACTCGACAGTAGGGTTGCCGCGCGAATCGAGGATTTCGCGGCCGATGATATCGACGATTGCACTCATGGTTCTTACATTCCCTGAACGATAAACATATTCATAATGGCCGCGCCTTCCCGCGCATTGCGGGCACGGCGATACTGATAGGAGTCATAGAAGGCCTGCGCCTTGTCGACGGACGGAAACTCCATGATGACCGTGCGGCCGGGCTCCCTGCCCTCGAGGTGCCGCGACTCGCCGCCGCGCACCAGAACCTTCGCATCGTAGGCGCGCATGGCCAGGGTGGACAGGCGCTTATAGTCTTCGTACTGCGCGGGTTTGGTAACGGAAACGTCGGCGATCAGGTAGGCACTCATGCGATTCCTTCAGACAAACTGGTTTTCGAGAAAGCCACTGCGTTTGGTGACGCGGTCCAGCGCCACCAGCGATTCAAGCAACTCCGCCATGCGGTCCAGCGGCACGGCGTTGGGGCCGTCGGACATGGCGCAGGCGGGATTGGGATGGGTTTCCATGAACAGCCCGGCCACGCCGACCGCAACGGCGGCACGCGCCAGCACCGGCACGAATTCGCGCTGACCGCCCGACGAGGCCCCCTGCCCGCCCGGCAATTGCACCGAGTGCGTGGCATCGAACACGACGGGACAGTCGGTTTCCCGCATGATAGCGAGCGAACGCATGTCGGACACTAAGTTGTTGTATCCGAAAGAAGCGCCACGCTCGCAAACCAGGATGTTATTGCCGTCGCCGCCGGCTTCGAGCGCCGCGTCGCGGGCCTTCCGGGCCACCTGGAGCATGTCGTGCGGCGCCAGGAACTGGCCCTTTTTGATGTTCACCGGCTTGAGCGTGGCCGCACAGGCGCGGATGAAGTCGGTCTGCCGGCACAGGAAGGCCGGCGTCTGCAGCATGTCGACCACCGCGGCCACGGGCGCGACCTGGTCGATATCGTGGACGTCGGTGAGAACCGGCACATCCAGCTGGGCGCGCACGTCGGCCAGGATCTTCAGGCCTTCGTCCATGCCCGGCCCGCGAAACGACTTGCCCGAACTGCGGTTGGCCTTGTCGAACGAGCTCTTGTAGATGAAGGGCACGCCCAGCTTGCCGGTGATCTCCTTGAGACGGCCGGCGGTTTCGAAGGCCAGCTCGCGCGACTCGATGACGCACGGGCCGGCGATCAGGAAAAAGGGATGATCCAGGCCGATATCGAAACCGCAGGCTTTCATCACGCCTCCTTGGCGCGC
This sequence comes from Bordetella pertussis 18323, assembly GCF_000306945.1. Taxonomy (NCBI): domain Bacteria; kingdom Pseudomonadati; phylum Pseudomonadota; class Betaproteobacteria; order Burkholderiales; family Alcaligenaceae; genus Bordetella; species Bordetella pertussis. Next base: position 2,827,774 of record NC_018518.1, read on the forward strand.
TGCGCTTTGTGCTCGAGCGCCGCCCGGATATAGCTGGAGAACAGGGGGTGCCCGTCGCGCGGCGTCGAAGTGAACTCGGGGTGGAACTGCACGCCCACGAACCACGGATGGCTGGGCAGCTCCATCATCTCGGGCAGGTTCTCGGTGGGCGTGCGCGCGCTGATCACCATGCCGGCATCTTCGAGCCGGGGGACATACACGTTGTTGACTTCGTAGCGATGGCGATGGCGCTCGTTGACGTCGTCGCCGTAGATGGACTGCGCCCGCGTGCCCGGGCGGATCGGACAGCGCTGCGCGCCCTTGCGCATGGTGCCGCCGAGATCCGAGCTGTTGTCGCGGCGCTCGACGCGGCCTTCGCGGTCCATCCACTCGGTGATCAGGGCCACCACCGGATGCGGCGCGGCCGGATCGAACTCGGTACTGTTGGCGCCGCCCAGGCCGGCCACGTGGCGCGCGAACTCGATCACGGCCAGCTGCATGCCCAGGCAGATGCCCAGGTACGGCACGCCGTTCTCGCGCGCATAGCGGATGGCGGCGATCTTGCCCTCGGTGCCGCGCTTGCCGAAGCCGCCGGGCACCAGGATGGCGTCCAGGTGCTTGAGCTGGTCGGTGCCGCGGGTCTCGATATCCTCGGAGTCGATGTACTCGATATTGACCTTGGAGCGCGTGTGGATGCCGGCGTGCACCAACGCTTCGCTGAGCGACTTGTACGACTCGGTCAGGTCGACGTACTTGCCGACCATGCCGATGGTGACGGAATCCTGCGGGTGCTCAAGCGCGTCGACCAGGTTGTCCCACATGGACAGGTCGGCCGGCGGCGGAGTCAGGCCCAGGGCCTCGCACACGATGTTGTCCACGCCCTGCTTGTGCAGCATGGCGGGAATCTTGTAGATGGAATCGACGTCCCAGACCGAAATCACGGCATCGAGCGGTACGTTCGAGAACATCGAGATCTTGGCGCGCTCGTCGTCGGGAATGCGGCGATCGGCGCGGCACAGCAGCACGTTCGGGTAGATGCCGATCTCGCGCAGCTTCTGTACCGAATGCTGGGTGGGCTTGGTCTTGAGCTCGCCGGCCGACGCGATGTAGGGCACCAGCGTCAGGTGCACGAAGGCGGCGTTGTTGCGCCCCATGCGCAGGCTCATCTGGCGAGCGGCCTCCAGGAAGGGCAGCGACTCGATGTCGCCCACGGTGCCGCCGATCTCGACGATGGCCACGTCGGTGGCGCCATTCCAGGCGGCCTCGGCGCCACGCGCGACGAAGTCCTGGATTTCGTTGGTGATGTGCGGAATGACCTGGACGGTCTTGCCGAGGTAGTCGCCGCGGCGTTCCTTGCGCAGGACGGATTCGTAGATCTGGCCGGTGGTGAAGTTGTTCACCTTGCGCATCCGGGCCGAAATGAAGCGCTCGTAGTGGCCCAGGTCCAGGTCGGTTTCGGCCCCATCCTCGGTCACGAACACCTCGCCGTGCTGGAACGGGCTCATGGTGCCGGGATCAACGTTGATATAGGGGTCCAGCTTGAGCAGGGTGACTTGCAGGCCGCGCGACTCGAGAATCGCGGCGAGGGACGCGGCGGCGATCCCTTTGCCCAGGGAAGACACCACACCGCCGGTGACAAATACGTATTTGGTCATCGTGAGTGAGCGCCCGGGACGAGCGGGCGCATGCGGGAAATTTGGATTATACCCGGGGAAGCGGACGTGTTGGGGTTTCCCCTAGGCAGGCGGCGGTAACAGTTGGCCGCGCGCCACGCCGGCGTCCGCACGCCTGTCCATGTTAGGTCGGGGCCCGCCCGCACGCCAGCCCCGTGCCCGATTTCCCGCCCGCCGGACCTGCGTCCGGCGGCCGTTCAGTCCGCGCCCAGCGGCCGGGTGCACGCCTGCAGCCATTGCAGCGCGGCGCCCTCGACCCACGGCGCCAGGCGCTCGCGCACGGTGCGGTGGTAGTCATCCAGCCAGGCGATCTCGTCGGCGCGCAGCAGCGTGGCGTCGATGCAGCGCGTGTCAATCGGACACAGCGTCAGGGTCTCGAAGCAGAGGAACTCGCCCAGCTCGCCCTCCAGCCACGTGCGGTTGGCCACCAGGTTCTCGATGCGCACGCCCCAGCGGCCGGGCCGGTAGATACCCGGCTCGTTGGACGTGATCATGCCCGGCTCCATGGCGGTATGCGGGCCGGGCGCGGCGCGGTACGAGATGACCTGCGGCCCCTCGTGCACATTGAGCAAATAGCCCACGCCATGGCCGGTGCCGTGGCCATACTCGGCGCCTCCCGCCCAGATGGGCGCCCGGGCGATGGCGTCGAGCATGGGCGAAGGCGTGCCGCGCGGGAAGGACGCGCGCGACAGGGCAATCATGCCCTTGAGCACCAGCGTGAAATCGACCTTCTGGTCGGCGCTGGGCGCGCCGACGGCGACCACCCGCGTGATATCGGTGGTGCCGCCCAGGTACTGGCCGCCGGAATCGATCAACAGCAGGCCGTCGCCCTCGATGGCGGCATGCGCCTGCGGCGTGGCCCGGTAATGCGGCATGGCGCCGTTGGCATTGAAGCCGGCGATGGTGGCGAAGCTGGGGCACACGTAGCCGGGCCGGCGGCTGCGCGCGGCCGTGATGCGTTCGTCGATGGTCAATTCGCTGACCGGCTCGCGGCCCACCGCGCCCTCGAACCAGGCGAAGAACTCGCACAGCGCCGCGCCGTCCTGCTCCATGGCGGCGCGCACGCTGGCCAGCTCGGCGTCGCTCTTGCGCGACTTGTACAGCGTCGAGGGGTTGATGGCCTCGATGCGCGGCACGGCCGGATCCATGGCGTGGAAAACGCCGCAGGTGACGCGCGCCGGATCGATCAGCAGCGTCTGGTCGGTATGCAGCGAACCCAGCGCTTCGGCGGCCAGCCCATAATCGGCCGTCTCGACCCCGTCGGCGGCCAGCGCCTGGCGCAGCGCCGCGTCGATCTTGCCATCGGCGACGAACAGGGTGGCATGATCCGGCCCGACCAGGGCGTGGGCCAGGAAAACCGGGTTGTATTCGACGTCCGAGCCGCGCAGGTTGAACAGCCAGGCGATGTCGTCCAGCGTGGACAGCCAGTGCGCATCGGCGCCCTGCGCGCGCATGGCGGCGCGCACGCGCGCCAGCTTGTCGGCGCGCGGCTCGCAGGCGTGCGGGGCCGGAAGTTCGTAGACGGGCGCCGACGGCAGGCCCGGCCGGTCGGGCCAGATGGCCTGCAGCAGGTCGGACAGGATGTCCAGATGGATGCCGGCGGGCGCCAGCGCCGCCGACAGCGCGCGAAACGCGGCCAGCCCCAGGACCTGGCCGTCCACCCCCACCCTGCTGCCCGCGGGCAACCGGGCGGCCAGCCAGTCCACGTGGCCCGGCGTGCTGGCCTGGGCGATCTTCATGAGCGTCACGCCGGTGCCGGCCAACTGGTTCTCGGCCTGCACCCAGTAGCGGCTGTCGACCCACAGCCCGGCGAAATCGCGCGTGACGACCAATGTGCCCACCGACCCCGTGAAACCGGACAGCCAGCGCCGGCCCTGCCAGCGCCCCGGCAGGTATTCCGACAGGTGCGGATCGGCCGACGGCACGATGTAGGCGTCCAGCTGGTGCTGGCGCATGGCCCGGCGCAGCGCGCCGATACGGTTATCGGTGACAGACATGAGGTTCCTTAACGCAGCATGAAGGACATGGCGGCGAGGCTGTTGAGCATGCGGATGGCGGCCTGCATGCTGTCGACGGTAAAGCGCAGCGTGACGCCGTCCACGCGCTCCAGCGTGGGCCAGGTGCAGAACAGGTCGGCCAGCGCCGCGCCCTGGGTCTGCAAACGGCATTCTATCGGCGCGGCGATGCGCAGGGGAGCCAGCCCGTCCAGATTGCGCACGGCGGTCTCGGCCGCCTGGGCGATGGCCCGCCGCGCGGCGGCCGGCGTGAGGGTCACGCCGCTGCCCTGCCCGTGCGCGACCTTGGTCTGCACCCATTGGGCGGCGGGAAACAGTGGGCGGGTCTCGGCGATGAACACATCGTCGCCGCTGGCCAGCGCCACCGGCACCCCCAGTTCGCCGGCCAGCGCGCCATACAGGCCGGCCTCGCCCAGCTCCGTGCCGTTGATGAAGACGCGCGCGAACGCGAAGCTGTTGATCGTGTGCGCCAGCACCCCGCGGCCCTGCGAGCGCGAGTGGTAGCCGATCATGAACACCGCGTCGCAGGACTCCTCGAGCCCGCCCATCATGCCCAGATAGCGCGAGGCGGGCCCGCTCGTCGAGCTGGTCGGGCAGCAGATTGCGAAAGCCGCCGTGCGAGTCGTTGACCAGCACTTCCTCGGCCCCGCCCGCGATGGCGCCGGCGATGGCTGCGTTGGCCTCGCCGGTCATCCAGGCCCGCGCGCGCTCGTATTCGCCATTGCCCGGGCGCACCTGCTCGGCATGGAACACGCCGGCCACGCCTTCGATATCGGTCGAAATCAGGACTTTCATGGAGAACTGCCTCGATTGGGAGAATGTCAGAAGGCCGTCTCGGCCAGCCACTGGCGCCACTGGGGCGCCGCCTCGCGAATCGCACGCCGCACGTGGCCGTCGCGCCCGGCCACCGTCTCGGCCCGCCACAGCGCCGCCACGATGGCCTGTTCGACCGCCTCGGCGGCGGCCTCGAACAGGGCATCGATACGGGTTTCGTGCAGCATCACCTGCACCGGCATGCCGCGCTCGGCCAGGTGCGGAATCGTGTAGGCCGTGGAAAACGCCAGGGCGATGTCGCCGCTGCCATGGCCGAACACCGAACCGGTGCGCGCCAGGCCCGCCCCGGCGCGCAGGGACAGCCGGCGCAATTGGCGCGAATCCAGCGGCGCGTCGGTCGCCAGCAACAGGATGATGGACCCCTTTTCGGGCTGGCCCGCGGGTTCGCCGTCGCGCGCGGCGGCGGCCAGCCGGCGGCCGAACGGACGGCCGGCAATCGTCATGCTGGAGCGCTGGCCGAAGTTGGACAGCACCAGCGCGCCTACCGTATAACGCTGGCCCGGATAGGCCTCGGCCAGGCGCGACGCCGAACCGATGCCGCCCTTGAACCCGAAACTGGACATGCCGCGTCCGGCGCCCACCGAGCCCTGCTCGAAGACGCTGGCGGCGCCGCGCCAGGCCTGCTCGTAGTGCGCCTCGGCCACGGCCTGCGCCTGGATATCATTCAGGTAGCCGTCGTTGCACTCGAACACCAGCGGGTTGACCGTCGGCCAGGCGCGCCCGATCTCCGGGTTGGCGGCAATGGCCTGGCGGATCTGCGCGTTGGCCACGGCGCCCACGGCAAAGGTATTGGTCAGCGCAATAGGCGTTTCCAGCACGCCCAGTTCTTCCACCTGGATCAGGCCACAGCTCTTGCCGAAACCATTGAGCACGGTGGCCGCGGCCGGCACCTTGTTGCGAAACGGATCGCCTTCGTGCGGACGCACCACGGTGACGCCGGTCTGCCGCGCGCCCTGCGCCAAAGTGAAATGCCCGACGGTCACGCCGGGCACATCGCCGATCGAATCGAGTTCGCCCGCCGGCAGCATGCCGATGCGCGGGAGGTCCAATTGTTCCATAGCATTCGTCCGTGTCGCCACGGCCCTGGAGATAACAGGGCCGCCGCGCGGGCGGCCCGACCGGCGCGGCGCCTGCATGCGCCGCGCGCCCTGCCCTACTTGCGGTCTATCCGGGGATCCAGCGCGTCGCGCAAGCCATCGCCCAGCAGATTGAACGCCAGCACGGTAAAGAAAATCGCCAGCGCCGGGAAGATCGCCACATGCGGGGCGATGACCATGTCGGCGCGGGCCTCGCTCAGCATCGCCCCCCACTCGGGCGTGGGCGGCTGCGCCCCCATGCCCAGGAAGGACAGGCTGGCCGCCGTGATGATGGAGGTGGCGATGCGCATGGTGCCGTACACGACGATGGGGGATATCGTGCCCGGCAGGATATGCCGCATGATGATAGTCCAATCGGAAGCGCCGACGCTGCGCACCGCCTCGACATAGGTCATCTGCTTGATCGCCAGCGTATTGCCGCGCACCAGGCGGGCAAAGGCCGGCACGCTGAACACCGCCACCGCGACAATGACGTTGACCATGCTCGACCCCAGGATCGCCACCACGCCGATGGCCAGCAGCATGCCCGGGAACGCCAGCAGCACGTCGGAAATGCGCATGGTGATGCGTTCCCACCAGCCCTGGTAGTAGCCCGCCATCAGGCCCATGAACGTGCCGACCACGGCGCCCATGGCCACCGACAGGAAGCCGGCGGCCAGCGAAATTCGCGCGCCCATGACGATGCGGCTGAAGATGTCGCGGCCCAGCGAGTCCACGCCCAGCCAGTGAGTGGCCGACGGCCCGGCGTTCAGGGCGTCGTAGTCGAAGAAATTCTCCGGATCGAACGGCACGATCCAGGGCGCGAGGATGGCGATGAGCGCCAGCAGCAGGACGAACAGGCCGGCGCCGACGGCCAGCTTCTGCTTCTTGAACTTGCGCCAGAACTCGGAGGCGGGCGTGCGCACGTCCTCCTTGGCGGCCTGCGCGGCCACGGCGGCGGTATTGGTGTGGCTCATGGCCGCCTCACTTGTAGCGGATGCTGGGATTGATGACGCCATACAGCACGTCCACAATCAGGTTGATCAGGATGAATTCCAGCGAGAACAGCAGCACCAGGCCCTGGATCACCGGATAGTCGCGCTGCGTGACCGCGTCGACCAGCAGCCTGCCCAGGCCCGGCCAATTGAACACGGTCTCCACCACGATGGAGCCGCCCAGCAGGAAACCGAACTGCAGCCCCATCATGGTGACCACGGGAATGAGCGCATTGCGCAAGGCGTGCTTGGTCACCACCACGCGCTCGGACAGGCCCTTGGCGCGCGCCGTGCGCACGAAATCCTCCTGGATCACCTCGACGAACGAGGCGCGCGTAAAGCGCGCCATCACGGCCGCGACCGCCGCGCCCAGCGTCAGCGACGGCAGGATGTAGTGTTTCCAGCTCGAAGCGCCCACGGTGGGCAGCCAGCCCAGGTTCACCGAGAACACCTGCATCAACATCATGCCCAGGGCGAACGCCGGGAACGAAATGCCCGATACCGCCAGGGTCATGCCCAGCCGATCGGGCCAGCGATTGCGCCAGACCGCCGAGACCACGCCGATGGCCATGCCGAACACCACCGACCAGATCATGCTGGCCAGCGTGAGCCACAACGTGGGCATGAAGCGGTCGGCGATTTCGGTGGACACCGGGCGCTTGGTACGCAGCGACGTCCCGAGATCGCCCTGCAGCATGTGGCCGAAGTAGCGCACGAACTGCTGCGGCAGCGGCAGGTCCAGGCCCAGCTCCTGGCGCACCAGCTCGACCGTTTCCTGGTCGGCCTCCTGCCCGGCGGCCAGCCGCGCCGGGTCGCCGGGCAGCATGTGCACGAAAAGGAACACGACCACGGCCACCAGCAACAGGGTGGGGATCATGCCCAACAGACGTTTGACGATATAGGTCAGCATTGGAATTCCCGCGACACCGGCGGGGGTCGCGCGCCCCCGCCGGATGTGGCATTGCCAGGTGTTACTGCTTCAGGTCGATGTCGCCGAACCAGAACGAGGTATCCGGCTCGACGTAGACGCCGGACAGATTCTTCGACTTCACGTACACATTGTTCTGGGTCACCAGGAACGCCCACGGGGCGTCGTTCCAGATGGTTTCCTGCGCGTTCTTGTACAGCTCGGCCTTCTCGCTGCGATCGGTGGTGGCCAGCGCCTTCATCAGGCTGTCGTCCACCTTCGGGGTCGAGTAGTACGAGATGTTGTTCATCACCGGCGGGAACGCGGCGGTGCTCAGCAAGGGCCGCAGGCCCCAATCGGCCTCGCCGGTCGACGACGACCAGCCCGCGTAGTACATGCGCACCTTGGCGTCCTCGGGCTTTTGCACCTGCTGCACGCGCTGTACGCGCTGGCCGGACTCCAGCACCTCGACCGAGGCCTTGATGCCGACCTGGGCCAGTTGCTGCTGCAGGAACTGCACGACCTTGACCGACGTGCCGTCGTTATAGGCGGACCACAGCGAGGTCTCGAAACCGTTCGGATAGCCGGCTTCCTTCAGCAACGCGCGCGCCTTGGCCGGATCGTACGGCCACTGGCCGATCTTGTATGCGAAGTCCACGCCCTGCGGCACCACGCCGTCGACCACGGTCGCGTAGCCGTTGAACGCCACCTTGGCCAGCGCCTGCTTGTTGATCGCGTAGTTGATCGCCTGGCGCACCTTGACGTTGTCGAACGGCTTGACGCGGGTGTTCATGGACAGGTAGCGCGCCATGATGGAATTCTTGTGGTCCACCACGTCCAGCTTGTCGTTCTTGGCCAGGACCGCGGCCTGCTCGTAGGGAATCGGGAAGGCGAACTGCGCCTCGCCGGTCTGCACCACGGCGGCGCGCGTATTGTTGTCGGTGACCGTGCGGAAAGTCAGGGTGTCGACCTTCGGATAGCCCTTGCGCCAGTAGCCGTCGAATTTCTCGACCTTCAGGTACTCGGCAGGTTTCCACTCGACGAACTTGAACGGACCGGTACCCACCGGATGAAAGCCGATCTCCTTGCCGTACTTCTGCAGCGCGGCCGGCGAGATCATCATGGCGGCCGGGTGGGCCAGCGCGTTGATGAAGGCCGAGAACGGTTCTTTCAGCGTGATGCGCACGGTATGCGGATCGACCACTTCGGTCTTGGCCACGCGGTTGAACTGCGTATAGCGCGACAGGCGGTTTTCCGGATTGGCGACACGGTCGAAATTGGCCTTGACGGCGTCGGCATTGAAGTCGGTGCCGTCATGGAACTTGATGCCGTCACGCAGCTTGATCGTGTAGACCAGGCCGTCCGGGCTGACTTCGTAGCCGGTCGCCAGCAGATTCTGGATTTTCAGGTCCTTGTCGAACTCGAACAGCCCTTCATAGTAGGCCTTGCCGGCGGCCTGGTTCAGCGTGCTGTTGGTGTTATAGGGGTCGAGCGTTTCCAGCGCAATGGCGACGGCGAAGGTTACGTCCTTGCTGGCATGGGCCAGCGGCGACGCGAGCACGCTGAAGGCCAGCGTGGCGGCGGCCACCAGCTTGGTCGGATGCAGAACTTTCATCATGGAAGGCTCCTGGTTTTGCGGGAGATGCGTGGTTGAGGAAGAAAATGCGGCAGGCGCCAAGCCACCGCGTTCAATACGCGCCGCCGACACTGTGGCGCGCGACAAAGTGATCCGGGCCGACCGCCACCAGCGGCGCCACGACGGGTTCGTCATTGAGCTGGCGGATCGGGCTGGGAATCTCGTCCGACAGCAGCGTCCGCGACATATGCCGCCGCGCGGGATCGGCGATCGGCACGGCCGCCATCAGCTTCCTGGTGTAGGGATGCTGAGGATTCTCGAAGATCGCCCGGCGCGGGCCGATCTCGACGATCTGGCCGAGGTACATCACGGCCACCCTGTGGCTGACGCGCTCGACCACCGCCATATCGTGCGAAATGAACAGGAAGGCGATGCCCAGGTCGCGCTGCAGGTCGATCAGCAGATTGACGATCTGCGCCTGGATCGATACGTCGAGCGCCGACACGGACTCGTCGGCGATCACCACCTTGGGATCGAGGGCGAGCGCGCGCGCGATGCAGATGCGCTGGCGCTGGCCGCCCGAGAACTCGTGCGGGTAGCGCTGCGCCATCTCGGGCGGCATGCCCACGCGCTCGAGCAGCTCGGCCACGCGCCGCTCGGCCTGCTTGCCGCTGGCCACGCCGTGCACCAGCAGGGGCTCCATGATGGAGAACCCCACCGTGACGCGCGGATCGAGCGAAGCAAAGGGGTCCTGGAACACGAACTGGATATCGCGGCGCAGCGCTTGCAGCTCGGCGGTCTTCAGCTTGGTGATGTCGCGCCCGCCGAAATGGACCTGGCCGCCCTGGCTGTCGACCAGCCGCAGCAGCGAGCGCCCGGTGGTGGACTTGCCGCAGCCCGACTCGCCCACCAGCGACAGGGTTTCGCCGGGGTAGAGGTCGAAGCTGACTTTCTCGACCGCGTGCACGCGCCGCTGCACGCGGCTGAAGATGCCGCCGCGCAGGTCGAAACGGGTGATCAGGTCGCGCACGCTGAGGATGGGCTGGCGCTCGCCGGCCGGCCCGCTCTCGGCAGGCGCCGGTCCGGCAGGCGTGGCCGGCGGCTCGGGCTCGGCGGCCGCGGACTCGTCGACGCGCAGCAACGGAAAACGCGCCGGGTGGTCGGTGCCCTGCATGGCGCCCAGCTTGGGCACGGCCGACAGCAAGGCCTGCGTGTAGTGGTGCCGGGGCTGGGCGAAGATGCGTTCGGAAGGCCCCTCCTCCACCTTGTCGCCACGATACATCACCAGCACGCGGTCGGCCACTTCGGCGACCACGCCCATGTCGTGGGTGATGAACACGACGCCCATGCGCATTTCCTCCTGCAGCTGGCGGATCAGCTGCAGGATTTGCGCCTGGATCGTGACATCCAGCGCCGTGGTCGGCTCGTCGGCGATCAGCAGCGCGGGCTTGCAGGCCAGCGCCATGGCGATCATCACGCGCTGGCGCATGCCGCCGGAAAGCTGGTGCGGATGACGGTCCATGACCGACCGCGCCTCGGGAATGCGCACCTGCTCGAGCATGCGCAGCGCCTCGGCGCGCGCGGCCGCGGCGTCCTTGCCCTGGTGCAGCCGGATGGTTTCGGCAATCTGCTCGCCGGCGGTGAACACCGGGTTCAGCGAGGTCATCGGCTCCTGGAAAATCATGGCCATGTCGGCGCCGCGTACGCTGCGCATGGCCCGCTGCGACGACGCGCCCAGGTCGACGATGTCGCCGTTGCGGCGGCGCAGCGCGATGCGCCCCTGGGCGATGCGTCCGCCGCCATGCTCGACCAGGCGCATCAGCGTCAGCGAGGTCACCGATTTGCCCGAGCCGGATTCGCCCACGATGGCCAGGGTCTCGCCCCGGTCGACGTGAAAGGACAGGTTGCGCACCGCTTCCACGGTGCGTTCGGCGCCGACGAAACGCACCGTCAGGTCCTCGACCTGAACCACGCGGTTCTCCGGCATCGCCAGGCTGTTTGCGCGATCAACCATATTTCGATTCCCGTACTGTATTACCCAGGCCGCTTGCGCGCGCCCTATCGGTAAATGGCGACCACCGGCGGCTCGCCCACGCGGCCATGGCCGCGGTACATGCCCTCGGTATTGAACGGCAGGGCCACGTTGCCATGGGCGTCGACGGCGACCAGGCCGCCCTTGCCTTCGATGGTGGGCAGCTTGTCGTGCACCACCCGGTCGGCCGCCTGCGCCAGCGTGGCGCCGCAATACTCCATCTGGGCCGCCACGTCGTACGCGGCGACCATGCGGATGAACATTTCTCCGGTTCCCGTGGTGGAAACGGCACAGGTCCGGTTGCTGGCATACGTGCCCGCGCCGATCAGCGGCGCGTCGCCCACGCGCCCGACCTGCTTGTTGGTGATGCCGCCGGTGGAGGTCGCCGCGGCCAGGTTGCCCTGCGCGTCCAGCGCCACCGCGCCCACCGTGCCGAATTTCCTGTCGGCATCCAGCGGGTCGGCGGGGGCCGGCTGGCCTTGCGTCACCAGGGCCTGGCCGTCGTGGTCCAGCATGGCCGCCCCGGGCGTTTCGCGCTGCACCCGCAACAGTTGCTCGCGCCGCGCCTCGGTGGAGAAATAGCCGGGATCGACCAGCTCCAGCCCGTGCTCGCGCGCGAGGGCGACCGCCCCCTCGCCGACGAAGAACACATGCTTGCTGTGCTCCATGACCGCGCGCGCGGCCCGCACGGGGTTGCGCACGCAATCCACATTAGCAATGGCTCCCGAACGCAGCGTGGCCCCGTCCATGATGGCCGCGTCCAGCTCATGGGTACCGGCGCTCGTGAACACCGCGCCGTGGCCGGCGTTGAACAGCGGGCAATCCTCCAGCAGGCGCACGGCCTCGGTGACCGCGTCGATGGCGCTGCCGCCGCCGGCCAGCACCGCCTGGCCGGCGGCGACGATGCGCGCCAGGGCGTCCAGGTATTCCTTTTCCTTGTCGGCCGGCATGGCCGCGCGCGATATCGCGCCGGCCCCGCCATGAATGGCGATGATGGGCTGCGTCATCGTTTTCCTGCTCCTGCTTCACCATGAATCAGCCAGGGCATGACGGACTGCGCCACGCCGGCAGCGGCTGCTATCGAATTCTTGGCGCGATGCGCCACCGCGGCGGACAACGCTTCGATCAGGCCCAGCGCGGCGGTTTCCGCGTTGGACGACAACTGGCGCGACATATGGGCATACAAGGCCACGGTGGCGCACGGCGCCAGCGGCGAAGTCGGCTTGTCCGTCAGCACCAGCACCGGCACTCCCGCCAGCTTGGCGGCATTGGCCAGCGTGACCGTGTCGGCCAGATAGCGGGGAAAGGCCAGGGCGATCACGAGGTCGCGCGAAGTCATGCGCGACATCTGGCGCGCCGCATGCGACACGCCGCCCGGGCCGGCCAGCGATTCGACCGCATGCAGGTGCATGCACAGGCCGCGCTGCAGCAGGCCGGCCAGGAAACCGCTGGCGCCAAAACCGATGATGAACACCCGCTCGGCGTTGAGAATCGCCTCGACCGCCCGCTCGCACGCGCCGGCATCCAGCGCCTGCAAAGTCATCTGCGCGTTGTAGATGTCTTCCTGCAGCGTCGCGGCGAAGACCTGCGCCGCGCTGGCGGAGTGCGCCAGCTCGATGCGCAGCTTCTCGACCGGCTCCAGCGCCGATTCGAAACCGCGCGCCAGCTCGGCGCGGAACTGCGGATAGCCGGGCAATTCCAGCACGCGGGCAAAGCGGTTCGCCGTGGCCACCGACACCCCGACCGCGACCGCGAACTCGTCGATGGTCATGGTGGCGACCCGGAACTGGTGCGCCAGCACGTACTCGGCCATGCGGTGCTGGGTCCGGCTGAAGGCGGGTTGCGCACGCGCGATGCGGTCGGCGATGGACGTAGGGGGGAGGGTCATGGAGGCGGCGGCGCCGGAGAAAGCAAAACGGGTTGCGGAGAGTGGGCCAGCAAAAATGTAAATCTGTTTACGTGATTATTTTATGGAAGAAAAATATTTTCAAACTCGGGGAATACCCTTTCTCCGGCACGCCGCACGCCCGCCGTCCCAGCGCGAGCCATGGCCATGGGCGAAAAAAAACGCCGGCTAACGCCGGCGCCTTACATACAAAAATGAACCCGCCTTACTTCACAGCGGAAACATCCAGCTTGGCAAGGGTCTTTGCCTTGATTTCGTCGACCGTCACACCCGGCGCCAGCTCCAGCAGCTTCAGGCCGTCTTCGGTCACTTTCATGACGCCCAGGTCGGTGATGATCAGGTCGACCACCCCGACGCCGGTCAGCGGCAGCTTGCATTCGGGCAGCAGCTTGATGTCTTCGGTGCCGTCCTTCTTCCTGGCCACGTGCTCCATCAGCACCACGACCTTGCCGACGCCGGCCACCAGATCCATGGCGCCGCCCATGCCCTTGACCATCTTGCCCGGAATCATCCAGTTGGCCAGATCGCCCTTCTCGGAGACCTGCATGGCCCCCAGGATGGCCAGGTTGATCTTGCCGCCACGGATCATGGCGAACGAATCGGCCGAGGAGAAGATCGACGACCCGGGCAAGGTGGTGACGGTCTGCTTGCCGGCGTTGATCAGGTCGGCGTCGACCTCGTCGTCGGTGGGAAACGGGCCGATGCCAAGCAGGCCGTTCTCGGATTGCAGCCATACCCACGCCCTTGGGAACGTGGTTGGCGACCAGGGTCGGCAAGCCGATGCCCAGGTTCACATAAAAACCGTCTTGCAGTTCGCGCGCCGCGCGCGCCGCCATTTCATCGCGGGACCATGCCATGTCGTATTCTCCTTAGGCCGGGCGAGTGGTGCGTTGCTCGATGCGCTTTTCCGGGGTGGCGTTGACCACGATCCGGTGCACATAGATGCCGGGCAGATGGACCTGATCGGGATCCAGCGTGCCGGTCTCGACGATCTCCTCGACCTCCACCACCGTCATCTTGCCGGCCATCGCCACGTTCGGATTGAAGTTGCGGGCCGTCTTGCGGAAAACCAGGTTGCCGCTGCGGTCGGCGATATGCGCCTTGACCAGCGAGACATCGGGCACCAGCGCACGCTCCATCACATACTGATGGCCGTCGAATTCGCGGATTTCCTTGCCATCGGCCACCACCGTACCCACGCCGGTACGCGTGAAGAAGGCCGGAATGCCGGCGCCGCCGGCGCGCAGCTTCTCGGCCAGCGTGCCCTGCGGCGTGAATTCCAGCTCGAGCTCGCCCGACAGGAACGGCGTTCGAATTCCTTGTTCTCGCCAACGTACGAGGCGATCATCTTGCTGATCTGCCGCGTGTTGAGCAACTGGCCCAGTCCGAAGCCGTCGACCCCGGCGTTGTTGCTGATGCAGGTCAGCCCCTTGACGCCGGAATCGCGCAGCGCGGCGATCAGCGCCTCGGGAATCCCGCACAGGCCGAAACCGCCCACGGCGATCATCTGGCCGTCCTTGACGACGCCTGCCAGCGCCTCGGCGGCGCTTGCATAAACCTTGTCCATCGCTCCAGCTCCTATTGAAATGATCTGGTACAGGCCCGGCCCTGGCGGATCGCGCCTGCGCTGTTTTTTGCTCTGCCGCAAATTGTACCGGCAAGCGATCGCTTCAGGCCGCCGGCCGCATTTGCGCGGCCATCCGCTCCAGCAGGCGGGCCGGCCAGGGTTCGGCGCGATTGGTCTGGTAGTTGACCCACACCAGCACATTGCGACTGCGCGCGTAGGGCTCGCCCTCCTCGCCCACCTTCTCCAGGGTCAGGTCCAGGTCCATGCTGGAGCGCCCGATGCGCACCACCGTATGGGTCACCCGCACCTCGCCGGGATAGGTAAGCGGGCGCAGGAAATCGCACGAGGCGTGGGCCAGGATGACGCCGAACTGGCCCGGCAGCTCGTAACCGGCCTCATACAGGATGCGCACCCGCGCCTCCTCCATCATCCGGAAATAAATCGTGTTGTTGACATGATTGAGGCAATCCGAATCGCCCCAGCGCAGCGGAATATCCACCTGGTGGGCGTCTCCCACCTCCAGCGTGCGCACAGCGTGCTCGTCGCGGTTCACTTACCGTACTCCTGATAATCGACCATGCGCAGCCGGCGCGGCGCCGGCTGCAATACAATCGCCGATAATACTTCCAGCCATATCAGGGTTAACAGAGGGGAACTGTGTAATGTCCGAACGTGAGTCAATGGAATATGACGTGGTCGTGGTCGGTGGCGGGCCGGCTGGGCTGGCCGCGGCCATCCGCCTCAAGCAGCTTGCCGCGGAAAAGAACCACGAAGTCAGCGTCTGTGTCCTGGAGAAGGGCTCCGAGCTCGGCGCGCATATTCTGTCGGGCGCCGTCATGGACCCGCAGGCCCTGACCGAACTGATCCCCGACTGGAAGGAAAAGGGCGCGCCGCTGAACGTGCCCGTGACGCAGGACAAATTCCTCTTCCTGAGCGCCACCGGCGCGCGCTCCACGCCCAACTGGCTGCTGCCGGCCTGTTTCCACAACGAAGGCAACTACATCGTGCGCCTGGGCGACGTGGTGAAGTGGCTGGGCGAACAGGCCGAAGCGCTCGGCGTGGACATTTTCCCCGGTTTCGCGGCGGCCGAAGTGCTGTACGACGAAAACGGCGCGGTGCGCGGCGTAGCCACCGGCGACATGGGCGTGGCGCGCGACGGCACGCACACCGACCACTACCAGCCCGGCATGGAACTGCTGGCGCGCTACACGCTATTTGCCGAAGGGTCGCGCGGCCAGCTGGGCCGCCAGCTGATCGGCCGCTACAAGCTGGACGAGGGCCGCAACCCGCAATCGTACGGCATCGGCATCAAGGAAATGTGGGAGGTCGACCCGGCCCAGTCGCGTCCGGGCCTGGTGGTGCATACCGCCGGCTGGCCGCTGGACTCCGACACCTACGGCGGCTCGTTCCTCTATCACCTGGACAACAACGTGGTGGTGGTCGGCCTGATCGTGGGCCTGGACTACGCCAATCCGTGGCTGTCGCCGTTCGAGGAATTCCAGCGCTACAAGACCCACCCTGCCATCCGCGGCACCTTCGAAGGCGGCAAGCGCATCGCCTATGGCGCGCGGGCCATCACCGCGGGCGGACTGCTGTCGCTGCCCAAGCTGGCCTTCCCGGGCGGCGCGCTGATCGGCTGCGAAGCCGGGTTCCTGAATGCATCGCGCATCAAGGGCAGCCACGCCGCCATCAAGAGCGGCAAGATGGCGGCCGAGGCGGCCTTCGACGCCGTGGCGAGCGATCGCAGCCACGACGAGCTGGCCAGCTACGCCAGCGCCTTCGAGTCTTCGTGGCTGCACGCCGAGCTGAACAAGGCGCGCAACTTCAAGCAGTGGTTCAAGAAGGGCCGCACCGTCGGCACCTTCATGACCGGTATCGAGCAGTGGCTGCTCAAGGGCAAGTTCCCCTGGACCCTGCGCCACAACAAGCCTGACCATGCCTGCCTGCAGCCGGCATCGCAGTGCGCCCGCATCGACTACCCCAAGCCCGACGGCAAGCTGACCTTCGACAAGCTGAGCTCGGTGTTCATCTCCAACACCAACCACGAAGAGAACCAGCCGGTGCACTTGACGCTGAAGGACGACAGCGTACCGGTGGCGGTCAATCTGGCCAAGTATGGCGGCCCCGAGTCGCGCTACTGTCCGGCCGGCGTGTACGAGTTCATCAAGGACGACCACGGCGCCGACCGCTTGCAGATCAACGCGCAGAACTGCGTGCACTGCAAGACCTGCGACATCAAGGACCCCACCCAGAACATCGTCTGGGTCGCGCCGCAAGGCGGCGAGGGACCGGTCTACAGCGGCATGTAAGCGCGGGCGCGCACGTGGGCGCCGGCAGGATACCAGGCGCCCTCGCGGCGCCTTTTTTCCAGACCGTGTGCCCGTCAACCACGGGGGGAGGCCTCGCATGAGCGAACGAGTGCTGCTGGCCGGCTGCGGCGACCTGGGCGTGCGCGTGGCGCGGCGCCTGCTGGCGCGCGGCGACCAGGTCTGGGCGTTGCGGCGCCAGCCGCCGCCGGCCGAGGATGGCGGGCTGCGCTGGATCGCCGCCGACCTGACGCAACCCGCGACACTGGCCGGCCTGCCGGACGGCCTGACCCAGGTCGTCTACCTGCCGGCCCCCGGCGCGCACGACCCGGCCCGCTATCGCGAGATTTTCGTCGATGGCCTGCGCCACCTGCGCGACGCGCTGGACACGGCGGCCCTGCGCCGCACGCTGTTCGTCTCGTCCTCGGCCGTCTACGGCGAGCACGACGGGCAGTGGGTGGACGAACATACGCCCCCCGGCCCGCTGGGCTTCAATGGCCGCAGCCTGCTCGAGGCCGAGCGCTCGCTGGACGCATGGCCCGGCCAGGCCGTGGTGCTGCGCCTGGCGGGCCTGTATGGACCGGGCCGCCTGCAGCTGCTGGAGCGGCTGCGCGCGGGGCAAGCCCGCGCGCCCGTCGACCCGCCCCATTGGGCCAACCGCATCCACATCGACGACGCGGCGGCCGCGATCGCGCACCTGCTGCGCCTGCCCGCCCCCGAGAAGCTCTACCTGGGCTGCGACGATACCACGCTGCCCCTGCACGAACTGTACGCCGCACTGGCGACGCTGGCCGGCGCGCCCCCGCCCGGCGAAGGCCCGGCGCCCGCGCAGGTCGGCAGCAAGCGGCTGTGCAACGCGCGCCTGCGCGCCAGCGGCCTGCAACTGCAATGGCCGGACTCGCGCGCCGGCTACGCCGCGCTGCTGGACGGCAAGGCAACCTTGCAGGCCACGATTCATACAACAACGAAACGTTCGATCCCGTGATCGCCGATACTGCAAGACAGCATCGAGGAGACAGCATGCAACCCGCCGACCCGCTGGAGGCCGTCGCGCACCCCGACCCCTACCCTTACTATGCCGCCCTGGCGCGCGAACGGCCGTTCTACCACGACGATCGCCTGGGCCTGTGGGTAGCCGCGGGGCCGCAGGCCATCCGTGCGGTACTGACCTGTCCGGCCGCGCGCGTGCGCCCGCCCGGGGAACCCGTGCCCGCGGCGCTGGGCGCCGGGCCCGCCGCGCAAATGTTCGGCCGCTTCATCCGCATGAACGACGGCGCCGTCCATGAGCGCCTCAAGCCCATGCTCACGGCCTATCTGACCCAACGCACCGCGGCGGACCTGGCCGAGCCCGCCTGGCCGGCGATCGGCAATGATCCGGCCCAGGTGGATCGCTATCTCTACCAGGCGCCGGTTCACGCCCAGGCCTGCCTGATGGGCTTGCCGGACGAGGTCGCGGCATCCTGTGCGCGAGAAATCGAGGCGTTCATGGCAGCCTGTCGGCCCGGCGCCGACGCGGCGGCCGTCGCCCGCGCCGACCAGGCCGCGCAGGCCCTGCAGGCGCGCATGCTGGCGCATTTGCGCGCCGCCCGCGGCGACGCGGCGCTGGGCGTGCTGCGCCGCCTGGCCCTGGCCGGCGGCGTCGAGGCCGATGCGCTGGCGGCCAATCTCGCGGGCCTGCTGCTGCAATCCTGCGAGGCCGGCGCCGGACTGCTGGACAATGCGCTGGTTCACGCCGGCCGCCTGTCGCCGGCGGCCGCGCCGGACCTGCTGCATACCTGCGTGGAGATCGTCACCCACGTGGCGCGCCACGATCCGCCGCTGCACAACACCCGGCGCTTCCTGGCCGCGCCCGCCACCCTGCTGGGCCAATCCGCGCCCGCAGGCGCCGGCATCCTGGTGGTGCTGGCCGCCGCGCACGCGCTGGCCGAAGGGGCCTGGCCATGGACCTTCGGCGCCGAGCGCCATGCCTGTCCGGGCCGCACGCCCGCCCTGCTGCACGCGGCCCAGGCGCTGGCGCATGCCTTGCGCCACGGCGTGGACGCGCCGGCGCTGGCGCGGCGCGTGCGCTACCGTCCGCTGCCCAATGCCCGCGTACCGCGGTTCCACTTCCCGCCCGGAGACACGCCATGATCGCCGTCATTTTCGAAGTGCAGCCCGCCGCCGAAGGCGGGCGCGCCGCCTACCTGGATATCGCCGCCGGCCTGCTGCCCCACCTGCGGGCCATCGACGACTTCATTTCGGTCGAGCGCTTCGAAAGCCTCAGCACGCCGGGCAAGCTGTTGTCGCTGTCGTTCTGGCGCGACGAAGAAGCGGTGCGCAACTGGCGCGCGCTGGCCGAGCACCGGCAAGCCCAGTCGGCGGGCCGCAACGGCGTATTCCAGGACTATCGGCTACGCGTCGCGCACGTATTGCGCGACTATGGCATGCAGGCGCGCGACCAGGCGCCGCCCGACAGCCGCCAGGCGCACGACGGCCCGGCGGGCGGCTGAGAACGCGCCGCGCTCAGCGCGCGGCCGCGCAATGCCCGCGTACCGCGTCGACGACGCGATCGATGCCGTCGGCGTCCACGTCCAGGTGCGTCACCAGGCGGGTCGGCCCGCCATAGACCGCCCGCATCAGAATGCCCTGCCCGCGCAGCGCCGTGGTCAGCGATTCGCACCGGGCCGGATCGAACTCGGCGAACACCATGTTGGTGTGCTGCCCCAGCACGCGCACGCCGTCGATGCCGTCCAGGCCCGCGGCCAGCCGCGCCGCGTTGTCGTGGTCTAGCTGTGAAGATTCAATAGGTTGTATGCATGGTTCATCCGAACCGGATTTGAGAAACTGGAAATCGCCGACCCCCCAGTTCACTCAAGGAGCCCGGCCGGATGAACACCCATAAGCATGCCCGATTGACCTTCCTACGTCGACTCGAAATGGTCCAGCAATTGATCGCCCATCAAGTTTGTGTGCCTGAAGCGGCCCGCGCCTATGGGGTCACCGCGCCGACTGTGCGCAAATGGCTGGGCCGCTTCCTGGCTCAGGGCCAGGCGGGCTTGGCCGATGCGTCCTCGCGCCCGACGGTCTCGCCCCGAGCGATTGCGCCGGCCAAGGCGCTGGCTATCGTGGAGCTGCGCCGCAAGCGGCTGACCCAAGCGCGCATCGCCCAGGCGCTGGGCGTGTCAGCCAGCACCGTCAGCCGCGTCCTGGCCCGCGCCGGTCTGTCGCACCTGGCCGACCTGGAGCCGGCCGAGCCGGTGGTGCGCTACGAGCATCAGGCCCCCGGCGATCTGCTGCACATCGACATCAAGAAGCTGGGACGTATCCAGCGCCCTGGCCACCGGGTCACGGGCAACCGACGCGATACCGTTGAGGGGGCCGGCTGGGACTTCGTCTTCGTGGCCATCGATGACCACGCCCGCGTGGCCTTCACCGACATCCACCCCGACGAGCGCTTCCCCAGCGCCGTCCAGTTCCTCAAGGACGCAGTGGCCTACTACCAGCGCCTGGGCGTGACCATCCAGCGCTTGCTCACCGACAATGGCTCGGCCTTTCGCAGCCGCGCCTTCGCCGCGCTGTGCCATGAGCTGGGCATCAAGCACCGCTTTACCCGACCTTACCGCCCACAGACCAATGGCAAGGCCGAACGCTTCATCCAGTCGGCCTTGCGTGAGTGGGCTTACGCTCACACCTACCAGAACTCCCAACACCGAGCCGATGCCATGAAATCCTGGCTACACCACTACAACTGGCATCGACCCCACCAAGGCATCGGGCGCGCTGTACCCATCTCCAGACTCAACCTGGACGAATACAACCTATTGACAGTTCACATCTAGCGCCAGGCGCTCGACGTGGTGGTGCAGCGCGTGCAGGCAGGCGGCAGCCAGTATGCCGGCCTGCCGCATGCCGCCGCCCAGCATCTTGCGCCAGCGATGCGCCTGCTCGATCAGGGCGCGGCTGCCGACCAGCACCGATCCGACCGGCGCGCCCAGCCCCTTGGAAAAACAGATCGAAACCGTATCGAACGGCTCGCACAGCTGTTGCACCGGCACGCCGCTGGCCACGGCCGCATTGAAGACGCGCGCGCCGTCCAGATGGGTGGACAGGCCATGCTCGCGGGCCCAGCCCGTGGCCTGCGCGACATAGCCGGCGGGCATGACCCGGCCCTGGAAGGTGTTTTCCAGCGCCAACAGCCGGGTACGGGCGAAATGCGGATCGCCGCCCGGCTTGAGCGCGGCCGCCAGCCTGTCCAGCGGCAGGCTGCCGTCGGCGGCATGGTCGACGGGCTGCGGCTGGATGCTGCCCAGCACCGCAGCGCCGCCTCCCTCGAATTTGTACGTATGGGCCTGCTGCCCCACCAGATACTCGTCGCCGCGGGCGCAATGCGCCATCAGCGCGGCCAGGTTGCTCTGCGTGCCCGACGGGAAGAACAGCCCGGCCTCCTTGCCCGCCCGCGCGGCAACCTCGTCCTGCAGGCGCCGTACGCTGGGGTCATCGCCCATCACATCGTCACCCACCGGCGCGGCCGCCATGGCCTGCCGCATGGCGGCGCTGGGACGGGTCACGGTATCGCTGCGCAGATCGATCATGGTTGCTCCACGTAAGGGGTTTCAGGACGCGGCGCGCGGGGCGGGCCGCGCGGCCCGGCTGACCACCCACAGGCCGAACAGGATCAGGGCCATGCCGGCCATCTCGGTCAGGGTGGGCCGCTCGCCGAGGATCGCCCAGGCCAGCAGCACCGCCACCACCGGCACGCCCAGGCTGGACAGCCCGGCGATCGAGGCCGGCACCCGGCGCACCACCAGCAGCCACAGGATCCAGCCCAGCGCCGTGGCGACCAGCACGATATAGCTCATGCCCAGCCACAGCCGCCACCCACCCCATTGGGCGGGAATCTGCGGCACCAGCCAGGCGAACGGCAGGATGACCACCCCGCCCAGCAGCATCTGCCAGGCGGTGAAGGTCATGATATCCGGCGCATGGCGCTCGAACATGCGCTTGGACAATACCGTGCCCAGGCCCCAGCACAGGCCGCTGCACAGGCCCAGCGCGACCGGCGCCAGATCGCCCAGCCCGGCCCAGGGATCGAGAAAGCACACCAGGCCGACCGCGGCCAGGGCAATGCCGCCCCAATGGCGCGCGGTCGGCCGCTCGCCCTGCAAGGCCCAGGCGAACAGCACGACCCAGAAAGGCATGGTGTAGGCCATCAGCGACACCTTGCCCACGCCGCCGCTGATCAGCGC
The DNA here is from genome assembly GCF_000306945.1 of Bordetella pertussis 18323. Taxonomy (NCBI): domain Bacteria; kingdom Pseudomonadati; phylum Pseudomonadota; class Betaproteobacteria; order Burkholderiales; family Alcaligenaceae; genus Bordetella; species Bordetella pertussis. The sequence goes on from NC_018518.1 coordinate 2,849,865, forward strand.
CGTCTGCACGAAGCCCTGGAATCCGGTGATCTGCGTCGCGGCGGCAAGCAAGGTCAGCTTCCAGGGCGGCATGCCCAGCGGCCGGCCGGTCGCCACCAGTATGCTGAACAGCACGACGGCGCCCGCCAGATAGCGCACCGCGATGAAATCGAACGGCCCGATGTACGGCACCACCAGCTTCATCGCGATCCAGCTGCCCGCCCATACGAAGATGGTAAGCAGCATCAGGCCCACCCGATCGAACGCGGCGCGATTCACTTCCAGTACTCCCAAGAAAACCCATGCAAAGCCGGAAAAGGCACGGGCCGGTCATGCGACCGGCCCGGCTGGCTACAGACTGACGGCATTATGCGCCTGCCGGCGCATCGCCCGGTACGGCGTCCGGCGGGCGGACGCCGCACGATCACAACGGCTTGGCCAGTTGCTCGAGGATGGCGGGGTTCTCCAGGGTGGACACGTCCTGGGTGATTTCCTCGCCCTTGGCGACCACGCGCAGCAGGCGGCGCATGATCTTGCCCGAACGGGTCTTGGGCAGGTTGTCGCCGAAACGGATGTCCTTGGGCTTGGCGATGGGGCCGATTTCCTTGCCCACCCAGTCGCGCAGTTGCCTGGCGATGGCCTGGGCTTCGTCGCCCTCGGGGCGGCTGCGCTTGAGCACCACGAAGGCCACCACGGCTTCGCCGGTGGTGTCGTCGGGACGGCCCACCACGGCGGCCTCGGCCACCATTTCGTGCGCCACCAGCGCCGACTCCACCTCCATGGTGCCGAGGCGGTGGCCGGACACGTTGAGCACGTCGTCGATGCGCCCCATGATCCAGAAATAGCCATCGGCGTCGCGCTGGGCGCCGTCGCCGGCCAGGTAGTAGCCGCGCAGCTCGGGCGGGAAGTAGCTCTTCTTGAACCGCTCCGGGTCGCCCCAGATGTTGCGGATCATGGCCGGCCAGGGACGCTTGATGACCAGGAAGCCGCCATTGCCCTGCGCGACATCGCCGCCGGTCTCGTCGACGATGGCCGCGACAATGCCCGGCAGCGGCAGCGTGCACGATCCCGGCTTGAGCGGCGTGGCGCCCGGCAGCGGCGTGAGCATGTGCCCGCCGGTCTCGGTCTGCCACCAGGTGTCGACGACCGGGCAGCGCTCGCGGCCGACATTCTTGTGGTACCAGATCCAGGCCTCGGGGTTGATGGGCTCGCCCACCGAACCGATGATGCGCAGGCTGTCCAGGTCGTATTGGCGCGGGTGCACCTCCTGGTTGGCCTCGGCGGCCTTGATGAGCGAGCGGATCGCGGTCGGCGCGGTATAGAACACCGACACCTTGTGGCGCGCGATCATGTCCCAGAAGCGTCCGGCGTTGGGGAACGTGGGCACGCCCTCGAACACCACCTGCGTCACGCCGGCGGCCAGCGGGCCGTAGGTGATATAGGTATGGCCGGTCACCCAGCCCACGTCGGCCGTGCACCAGTACACATCATCGGCGCGGGCGTCGAAGGTCCACTTCATGGTCAGCAGCGCCCACAGCAGATAGCCCGCGGAGGCATGCTGCACGCCCTTGGGCTTGCCGGTGGAGCCCGACGTGTACAGGATGAACAACGGATGCTCGGCATTGACCGCCTGCGGCTCGCAGGTATCGGCCTGGCCGGCCTCCACGTCGTGCATCCAGACGTCGCGCCCTTCCTGCCAGGCGATCTTGCCGCCGGTGCGGCGATACACCACTACCTTGGAAACGGCCTCGCAACCGCCCATGGCGAACGCTTCCTCGACGGCGGGCTTGAGCGGGATGGTCTTGCCGCCTCGCACCTGCTCGTCGGCGGTGATCACCACCGTGGCGCCGACGTCGACGATACGCTCCTGCAGGCTCTTGGCCGAGAAGCCGCCGAACACCACCGAGTGCGTCACGCCCAGGCGGGCGCAGGCCTGCACGGCCACCACCGCCTCGATCGACATGGGCATGTAGATGATGGCGCGGTCGCCCTTCTTGTACCCCATGGCCTTCAGGCCATTGGCGAAGCGGCACACGCGCGCCAGCAGTTCGCGGTAGCTGATCTTGTCGACCTTGCCGTCGTCGGATTCGAAGATGATGGCGGTCTTGTCGGCGTTGCCGTTATGCAGGTGCACGTCCAGGCAGTTGGCCGATACGTTGAGTTCGCCATCGCCAAACCACCGATAGAAAGGCGCCTCGGACTCGTCCAGGACCTGCGTGAAGGACTTGGTCCATTGCAGGTTCTCGCGCGCCAGGCGCGACCAGAACCCGTTGAAGTCCTTGTCCGCTTCCTCGCACAGGGCCCAATAGGCGTCCATGCCCGAAATCGCGGCGCCTTGCACGGCGCTCGCCGGCGGCGGGAATACGCGATTCTCGACCAGGACGGATTGAATGGCATTCGACATGGTGTGTCTCCGATGAATGATTCTGGTGCTGCCGTTTTTCTTGCCGACACGCAACCGTATCGCCACGCTCTTACGGGCACCTTACGGTGACGGAGCGCCGCCGCCGACAGGCGCGGCAGGCAATCCGCGATCATCGCAGGCGCGCGGCCATCGTGGCCGGACCATAAGCCGCGTGATGGTCAGACCATAAGGATAGCAGCCGGCACGGGGTCTAGGTGTGAACTGTCAATAGGTTGTATTCGTCCAGGTTGAGTCTGGAGATGGGTACAGCGCGCCCGATGCCTTGGTGGGGTCGCTGCCAGTTGTAGTGGTGTAGCCAGGATTTCATGGCATCGGCTCGGTGTTGGGAGTTCTGGTAGGTGTGAGCGTAAGCCCACTCACGCAAGGCCGACTGGATGAAGCGTTCGGCCTTGCCATTGGTCTGTGGGCGGTAAGGTCGGGTAAAGCGGTGCTTGATGCCCAGCTCATGGCACAGCGCGGCGAAGGCGCGGCTGCGAAAGGCCGAGCCATTGTCGGTGAGCAAGCGCTGGATGGTCACGCCCAGGCGCTGGTAGTAGGCCACTGCGTCCTTGAGGAACTGGACGGCGCTGGGGAAGCGCTCGTCGGGGTGGATGTCGGTGAAGGCCACGCGGGCGTGGTCATCGATGGCCACGAAGACGAAGTCCCAGCCGGCCCCCTCAACGGTATCGCGTCGGTTGCCCGTGACCCGGTGGCCAGGGCGCTGGATACGTCCCAGCTTCTTGATGTCGATGTGCAGCAGATCGCCGGGGGCCTGATGCTCGTAGCGCACCACCGGCTCGGCCGGCTCCAGGTCGGCCAGGTGCGACAGACCGGCGCGGGCCAGGACGCGGCTGACGGTGCTGGCTGACACGCCCAGCGCCTGGGCGATGCGCGCTTGGGTCAGCCGCTTGCGGCGCAGCTCCACGATAGCCAGCGCCTTGGCCGGCGCAATCGCTCGGGGCGAGACCGTCGGGCGCGAGGACGCATCGGCCAAGCCCGCCTGGCCCTGAGCCAGGAAGCGGCCCAGCCATTTGCGCACAGTCGGCGCGGTGACCCCATAGGCGCGGGCCGCTTCAGGCACACAAACTTGATGGGCGATCAATTGCTGGACCATTTCGAGTCGACGTAGGAAGGTCAATCGGGCATGCTTATGGGTGTTCATCCGGCCGGGCTCCTTGAGTGAACTGGGGGATCGGCGATTTCCAGTTTCTCAAATCCGGTTCGGATGAACCATGCATACAACCTATTGAATCTTCACATCTAGGCAGCATGGCGCGCGATGCCGCGCGCCATGTCCACGCGCGTAAGCAGGATCAGCCCGCCCACGAAGAACAGCCCGGTGACCAGGATGGCCAGGCGATGATTGCCGGCGGTCAGCCAGGTCACCAGTCCGTAGGTCAGCGGCCCCACCACCGCCGCGAGCTGGATGGCGAAGGTCCACAGCGCGAAGAATTCCGCCAGCCGCCCGGCCGGCGCGAGGGCTCCGGTCATGGCGCGTCCGGCGCTCTGGCTGGTGCCCATGCACAGCCCGGCCAGCACCGCCGCCACCCAGAACACCGGGGCCGTCACCGCCGCGTAGGCCACCAGCACCATGGCGATCCAGCCGGCCAGCGTGAGCGCCAGCGCCCGCTTGTGGCCGATGCGGTCCTGCAGGTAGCCGAATCCGAAAGCGCCGGCCGCCGCCGCGATATTCACCGTGAACACCAGCAGCATGATCTGGGGCATGGTGAAGCCCATGGCCTGCTCCGCATACACCGCGGCCAGCGTGATGACCACCGCGATGCCCGCCTGGTAGCAGGCCCCGCACATCAGCAGCCGGCGGAACTCCGGATAGTGGGCGCCGGTGTCCTGCCAGGCGCGCCGCAGCCGGCCCAGCATGTTGGGCACCTGCAGGGCCACCGCATGCGGCACGGCGCGCTCGCGCAGCAGGAAGAACGACGGCAGCGCGGAAATGGCGAAAATGGCGCTGGTCACGACGATCACCCAGGGCACGTATTGGGGCGCATCCAGGCCGCGCGCCTCGCCCAGCGTCACCACCGCCAGCGACAGCCCCAGCGCCAGCATGCCGCCGCAATAGCCGAAGCTCCAGCCCCAGCCCGACACGCGGCCCAGCGCATGCGGACGGGCCAGCTCGGGCAGGAACGCCGCCACCACCGACTCGCCGATGCAATAGCAATAGTTGGACAAGGCCACGGCGGCCAGCGCCAGCCAGACGTCGCCCGGCCCGGCCTGTGTCAGCACCAGCGTCGCCGCCACGCAGCCCATGGTGCTGGTGTAGAGCAGCCGGCGCTTGCCGGCGCGCGCATCGGCGCGCGCGCCCAGCGTCGGCATGGTCAGCATGATGGCCAGGTAGGACAGCGACAGCGCGGCCGTCCAGGCCAGCGTGGCCCAGTGGGCGCGCCCGCCGACCACACTGACGAAATAGGTGCTGAACACCGTCGTCAGGATGACGGTGGTGTAGCCCGAGTTGGCGAAGTCGTACATCGCCCAGGCCCAGACTTCCCGGCGCGTCACGCCGGGGTTCAGCGCCGGGAGCGCGCCGGCGTCAGCCGCCGCGCCGCCCCCGGGCGGATCGCCGGCGGGCGGCAGCGGATACGTCACAGGCCCAGCGCGGCGATGCCGGCGCGGGCGATCTCGGCGTCCTCGCTGGACTTCACGCCCGACACGCCCACCGCGCCCACGACTTCGCCGTCCACCGTCACGGGCACGCCGCCTTCGAGCATGCCTTCGAGCAGCGGCGCCGACAGGAAAGCCTGGCGGCCGTTGTTGATGATCTCCTCGTAGACGCGCGATTCACGGCGGCCCAGCGCGGCCGTGCCGGCCTTGGCCGGCGCGATGCGCGCGGAAATCGGTGCCGCGCCGTCGAGCCGCAATTGGCCCAGCAGGTGGCCGCCGTCATCGACGACGGCGATGGTGACCGCCCACTTGTTGGCCAGCGCATGCGCTTCGGCCGCCGCCAGGATTTTCTTCACATCGTCGGCGACCAGCACGGGTTTGGTTTTCATTGCAGGGATTCCTTGATCTGTTCTAGGGCGGAAGGATCTTCGATGGTGGTCAGATCACCCGGGTCGCGGCCCTCGCAGACGGCCACGATCGCGCGGCGCAGCACCTTGCCGGAACGCGTCTTGGGCAAGGCACCCACGAAACGGATGCGCGCCGGCCGCGCCACCGCGCCCAGCTGGTCTTCCACCACGCGCATGATATCGCCTTCCAGCGCCAGCGCCCCGTCACGCGTTTCCGCACCGGCCGGATCCTTCAGCACCGCGAAGGCCATCGCGACCTGCCCCTTCAACGTATCGGCCACGCCGACCACGGCGCACTCGGCCACGCCCGCATGACTGTTGATCGACTCTTCGATCTCGCGCGTGCCCAGCCGGTGGCCCGCGACGTTGATGACATCGTCGGTGCGTCCCAGGATGAACCAGTAGCCGTCCGGGTCGACCAGCCCCCAGTCGAACGTGGAATACACCTGGCGGCCGGGAATCGAGGTGAAGTACGTCTGCACGAAGCGCTCGTCGTCGCCCCAGATGGTGGACATGGCGCCGGGCGGCAGGGGCGGCACGATGGCCACCACGCCTTTTTCGTCGGGCCCCAGGTCCTCGCCGGTGCTTTCGCTGACGATGCGCGCGTCGAACCCGTAGACCGGAAACGAGGGGCTGCCGAAGCGGGTCGGCACGCGCTCGACGCCGGGCTGCGCCGACAGGATCGGCCAGCCGGACTCCGTCTGCCAGTAATTGTCGATGATGGGCTTGCCCAGGCCCTGGGAAATCCACTGCGCGGTCGGCTCGTCCAGGGGCTCGCCGGCCAGGTATACGGCGCGCAGCGTGGACAGGTCGTGCCGGCGCAGCAGCGCGGCGTCCTGGCGCTTGAGCACCCGCACCGCGGTCGGCGCGGAAAACAGGGTGTTGACCCCGAAGCGCTCGACCAGCTGCCACAGGATGGCGCCGTCCGGACGCACCGGCGTGCCTTCGTACAGGATGGTCGTCTGGCCGCCGATCAGCGGACCATAGACGATGTACGAGTGGCCCACCACCCAGCCGATGTCGCTGGTGCAGAAATAGGTATCGCCAGGCTTGCCGTCGAACAGGTACTCCATCGACGAGGCCAGCGCCACCGCATAGCCGCCGGTGTCGCGCTGCACGCCCTTGGGACGGCCGGTGGTACCCGAGGTGTAGAGGATGTAGCTCGGCTCGGACGACTCCAGCCATTGCACCGGCACGCGCGCGCCCTCGTGGCGGGCGCGCAGCTCAGCGTAGTCCAGGTCGCGGCCGGCCTGCCGCTCGCATGGCGTGAGCCCCCGGTCGAGGATGATCACCGCGCCGGGCGGCTTCTGGCACAGCGCCAGCGCGCGGTCCAGCAGGGGCTTGTACGCCACCACCTTGCCCGCGCGCGAGCCGCCGTCGGTGCTGATGACGACCTTGGGCGCGGCGTCGTCGATGCGCTGGGCCAGGTTGACCGAGGCGAAGCCGCCGAACACCACCGAATGGATGGCGCCGATGCGCGCGCACGCCAGCATGGCGAACACCGCCTCGGGCACCATGGGCATGTACAGCACAGCACCCGGTCGCCCCGCTCCACCCCCTGCTCGCGCAGCATGGCCGCCACGGCGTTGACCTCGTCGTGCAACTGCTGGCGGGTGTAGACGCGCTCCTGGTCGACTTCGGTCGATACCCAGATCAGCGCCGGCTGGTCGGCCTGCTGCGGCAGCCAGCGGTCGACGGCGTTGTAACAGAGGTTGGTCTTGCCCCCCACGAACCACCGCGCAAACGGCGGCCGGGAATAATCGATCACCTGCTCGAACGGCGTCTCCCAATGAATCCGCCCTGCCTCCTCGCGCCAGAACCCATCGCGGTCATGTATCGAACGGTAGTGGAAATCCCGGGTTTTTTTCATTGGTGTCTCCTGGTATGGTTCGGTAGCTCTTTGGCGCCTCAACCATCTATTGTGGCCGGCAAACCTTGCATCAGGCTTGCCGCGCATCCTGGGAATTCCCCCGATATCCGCCTAGTTTTTTCTTACAGATGGTATCGCGCAATCCTATCGTCACAATAGCTTTGGTAGAATCCCCGAAAATTTCATTACAACCACGGACGCTCCGTTTATCGGGGACGGCCTATTGCGGCGAATGCATCGACACTCCAACCCCGCGCTACCTGAACGCAATATCAGCCTGTCGAGCCGCGGTCTGCGCTTGCTGGCGGTGGTAGCGTGCGCGGTGGGACTGGCCGGTTGCGCCGGCACCGGTGCCAAGAAAACGTCGTATACCTTCGAAAGCGACCCCTACGACACCGAGTGGGTCGCCAGCGCCGACGATCCGATAGGCATCCTGGTCACCCAGAAGCTCAAGCGCGACCGGCGCGCCGGCCAGTCGCAGACCAGCGGCGAGAACCCGCTGGTCAGCGAAGCGCTGGGCCAGCTTGGCGTGCGCTACCGGTTCGGCGGCATCTCGCCCGATACCGGCTTCGATTGCAGCGGCCTGGTGGCCCATACCGCCGAGCGCTCGCTGGGCCTGAAACTGCCGCGCATCTCGGCCGACATCGCCCGCTGGGGCACCAACATCGACCGCAAGGAATTGCGCCCGGGCGACCTGGTGTTCTTCAACACCCTGGGCCGGCGCTACTCGCATGTCGGCATCTACATGGGCGAAAACCGCTTCATCCACTCGCCCAGCTCCGGCGGCGTGGTGCGTGTCGAAAACATGACCGTGGCCTACTGGGCCAAGCGCTACAACGGCGCGCGCCGCATCGACGACAGCCGCCTTGCCTCGGCGCGCGCGTCGAACTGAACACCCGCCTTCCCTGCCGGAAGGCCCAAGCAAAAGCGCCCCGGACGGGGCGCTTTTGCTTGGGCCTCAACTGGCGCGCCGGCTACGGCGACCATGCCTGGCGGCTATGACGGCGGCACGGCGTTACCGCGCGGTAACGACCGCGCACACAGGCCACACTGGTGCAATGCCTGCTGCATGCTGCACACCGAGCGCCGGCACGCCACCACGCGGATGCCGCCCCGCTGCGCCGCATGGCGGAACGTTTTCATGACGTTGTGCCCGAGGAAATCGGTAAGCAGGATGACAAGCTGCGTACCGGACGGCAGCTGCAAGGTTTTCTTCTGATGGGATGGATCGCGCCCGCTGATGTGATGGGTGATCGAAATGTTGTGCCCTTTGAGCAGGTCCGGGATGTTGCCCAGCCGGTCCGCGCCCACCACTACTGCACTGAGTCCTGCCGTCATGATTTACCTCATCGGTCGTTGAGACTGAGGTAATGATAATGATTCCCATTGGATAGTCAACATAAATGAGACCGATTCTTATTTAATATTATCAATGGCTCGGCCTGTTCGGATAGCCGGCATCCGCGGACGCACGGCCGGCCCGTCCCCTCGGTGAACGGGCAAGAAAAAGCGCGCCGCAGGCGCGCTTTCACCGGGACATGGGCCTAGCTGTGAAGATTCAATAGGTTGTATGCATGGTTCATCCGAACCGGATTTGAGAAACTGGAAATCGCCAACCCCCCAGTTCACTCAAGGAGCCCGGCCGGATGAACACCCATAAGCATGCCCGATTGACCTTCCTACGTCGACTCGAAATGGTCCAGCAATTGATCGCCCATCAAGTTTGTGTGCCTGAAGCGGCCCGCGCCTATGGGGTCACCGCGCCGACTGTGCGCAAATGGCTGGGCCGCTTCCTGGCTCAGGGCCAGGCGGGCTTGGCCGATGCGTCCTCGCGCCCGACGGTCTCGCCCCGAGCGATTGCGCCGGCCAAGGCGCTGGCTATCGTGGAGCTGCGCCGCAAGCGGCTGACCCAAGCGCGCATCGCCCAGGCGCTGGGCGTGTCAGCCAGCACCGTCAGCCGCGTCCTGGCCCGCGCCGGTCTGTCGCACCTGGCCGACCTGGAGCCGGCCGAGCCGGTGGTGCGCTACGAGCATCAGGCCCCCGGCGATCTGCTGCACATCGACATCAAGAAGCTGGGACGTATCCAGCGCCCTGGCCACCGGGTCACGGGCAACCGACGCGATACCGTTGAGGGGGCCGGCTGGGACTTCGTCTTCGTGGCCATCGATGACCACGCCCGCGTGGCCTTCACCGACATCCACCCCGACGAGCGCTTCCCCAGCGCCGTCCAGTTCCTCAAGGACGCAGTGGCCTACTACCAGCGCCTGGGCGTGACCATCCAGCGCTTGCTCACCGACAATGGCTCGGCCTTTCGCAGCCGCGCCTTCGCCGCGCTGTGCCATGAGCTGGGCATCAAGCACCGCTTTACCCGACCTTACCGCCCACAGACCAATGGCAAGGCCGAACGCTTCATCCAGTCGGCCTTGCGTGAGTGGGCTTACGCTCACACCTACCAGAACTCCCAACACCGAGCCGATGCCATGAAATCCTGGCTACACCACTACAACTGGCATCGACCCCACCAAGGCATCGGGCGCGCTGTACCCATCTCCAGACTCAACCTGGACGAATACAACCTATTGACAGTTCACACCTAGCCGTTCAGGCCGGCCCGGCCCTGCACCGCTTCGCTGACCACCTGGCGCGTCAGGCCGGGGGCCATCATTTCCATGAAGGTGTACACGTAATCGCGCAGGAACACCCCCGACTTCACCCCCACGCGCGTGGTGTGCGTGCCGAACAGGTGCCCCACCGGCAGGCCGACCAGGTTGGCGTCGCGGCGCGGGTCGTACGCGACGCCGGCGATGATGCCGATGCCCAGCCCCACGTCGACATAGGTCTTGATCACGTCGGCGTCGATGGCTTCGAGCACGATATCCGGGTGGATGCCCTGGTTGGCGAATATCTCGTCGATCGTGGTACGGCCGGTAAAGGCCCGGTCGTACGTCACGATGGGGTATTCGGCCAGCTGGGCCAGCGTCAGGCGCCGCGCCTGGCTGGAGGTCAGTTCGGTAAGCGGGTGGTCGGGGCGCACCACCACCGTGTGCTCCCAGGTGTAGACCGGCAGGGTCGCCAGGCCGGGCGTCAGCGCCAGCGACTCGGTGGCCAGCGCCAGGTCGGCCTGCTCGTGCAGCACCATTTCGGCCAGCTGCGACGGGCTGCCCTCTGCCAACGACAGGTGCACCTTGGGAAACTGCTTGCGAAAGGCCGGAATCACGCGCGGCAGCAGGTAGCGCGCCTGCGTATGGGTGCAGGCGATCACCAGCCCGCCCTCGTCGCGGCGGGCGAACTCGTCGCTGACCTTCTTCAGGTTGTCGACTTCGCGCATGATGCGGTCGATCACCTGCGAAACGGCCAGCCCGGGCTTGGTCAGCCCCTTGATGCGCTTGCCGTGCCGCTCGAAGATCTTGATGCCGAGCTCGTCCTCGAATTCGATGATCGCCTTCGAGACGCCCGGCTGCGAGGTATAGAGCATCCGGGCGGCTTCGGTAAGGTTGAAGTCGCGCCGGATGGTTTCGCGCACAAAACGGAATTGCTGCAGGTTCATGAATTGGCCCCTGTTAGACGGAGCCAATTATAAGTAATATAGGATGGAGTCTATATTACTTTTTACTATAATTTTACGCGATCCCGCAGCATCGAGCCGTCATTTCATCGAGATGGTGGTGTTCACGCCGCGCCCGTGGGCGGACCAGCGCGCCGTCACCGTCTTCGTCTGCGTCCAGAATTGCACCGCCTGCTTGCCGTTGGGCCCGAGGTCGCCCAGCTTGGACCCGCGCGAGCCGGTAAAGCTGAACCAGGCCACCGGCACCGGGATGGGAATGTTGATCCCCACCTGGCCGACGTCGATGTTGTTCTGGAAGTAGCGCGCCGCGCCGCCGTCCTGCGTGAACAGCGCCACGCCGTTGCCGTTGGGGTTGCGATTGATGAATTCGACCGCGTCCTCCAGCGTGTCCACGCCCACCACGCACAGCACCGGCCCGAACACTTCCTCGGTGTAGATGGTCATGTTCTCGGTCACGCCATCGAAGATGGTCGGGCCGACGAAGTTGCCCTGCTCGAAGCCGGCCACCTTGAGGCTGCGGCCGTCCAGCAGCAGCTTGGCGCCCTCGTCCACGCCCTTCTGGATCAGGCCCTCGACGCGCTGCTTGGCCGCGGGCGATACCAGCGGGCCGAGATCGGCCTCGCGGTCGACGCCGTTGTTGACCTTCAGCTTCCTGGCGCGCTCGACGAAATCGGGCAGCCAGTTGCGCGCCTCGCCCACCATCACCGCCACCGAGGTGGCCATGCAGCGCTGGCCGGCGGCGCCGAACGCCGCGCCCACCAGCTGGTTGAGCGCCACTTCGGGATCGGCGTCGGGCAGGATCACGCAGTGGTTCTTGGCGCCCATCATCGATTGGCAGCGCTTGCCCGCGGCCGAGGCGCGGTTGTAGATCTCGGTGCCCACGCGGGTCGAACCGATGAACGACACCGCCTTGATATCCGGGTGCTCGCACAGGCCGTTGGCGATGTCCGGGCCGCCGTGCACCACGTTGAGCACGCCCGGCGGCAGGCCGGCTTCCAGCGCCAGCTGGGCCAGGAACAGCGACGACGAGGGATCCTGCTCTGACGGCTTGAGCACGAAGGTGTTGCCGCAGGCCACCGCGATCGGGAACATGAAGCACGGCAGCATGACCGGGAAGTTGAACGCGGTGATGCCGGCGCACACGCCCAGCGGCTGGATCAGCGTGTAGACGTCGATGCCGCCGGCGGCGTTCTCGGCGTACTCGCCCAGCTGCAGGTTGGCGATCGAGCAGGCATGCTCGACCACTTCCAGGCCGCGGCCGACCTCGCCCTCGGCATCCGGCAGGGTCTTGCCATGCTCGCGGGTGATCATCTCGGCCAGCTTGCCGGTGTTGTCGCGCAGCAGCTGCTGCAGCTTGAGCATGACGCGCATGCGCGCGCCCTGCCCGGTATTGCGCCAGGTCTTGAAGGCTTCCTTGGCGTTGGCGACGGCCAGGTCCAGTTCTTCGCGGGTGGCGAACGGCACCTGGGCCACGACCTCCTGGGTGGCGGGGTTGATCACGTCGCGCCATTGGGTGGTCTTGGACTGTACGAGCTTGCCGCCGATCAATAGCGACTTCGCTCATTTCTCTGCTCCTCACACTGCTTGGAATGCGGCCCGGCGGGCCGTGTTGGACAGGCGCTGCCGGCGCCGCTCGCGCGGCGCGCGGCACCGGACCGGTTTACTTCTTGACCAGCGGGCAGGTCGACTCGGCCAGCGGCTGGAAGGCCTCGGCGGCCGGAATGGTGGCCACCAGCTTGGAATAGTCCCAGCCGCCCTTGGACTCGGCAGGCTTTTTGACTTCGTACAGATACATGTCGTGGATCACCCGGCCGTCGGGCCGGATGCTCGCGTTGCGCATGATCGGGTCCTTGATCGGCAGTTCGCGCATCTTGTCGGCCACGACCTTGCCGTCGGTACTGCCGCTGGCGGCGACCGCGCGCAGGTAATGCAGCACGCTCGAATAGACGCCGGCCTGGACCATGGTGGGCTTCAGGCCGCGAAACGCCTTCTCGAAGCGCGCCGACCACTGGCGCGTCGCGTCGTCATAGTCCCAGTAGAAGCCGTCCACATAGGACAGGCCCTGGGCGTTGTCCAGCCCCAGCGCGCGCAGGTCGGACAGGAAGACCAGCAGCGAAACGAGCCGCTGGCCGCCTTCGACGATGCCGAACTCGCGCGCCTGCTTGACCGCGTTGACCGTATCCTGGCCGCCATTGGCCAGCGCCACGACCTGGGCCTTGGAGCTTTGCGCCTGCAGCAGGTACGAGGCGAAATCGGGCGCGTTCAAGGGGTGGCGCACGCTGCCTGCCACCGTGCCGCCCAGCGCCTGGACGGCCTTGGCGGTATCGGCCTCCAGCGAGTGGCCGAAGGCGTAATCGACGGTGATGAAGTACCAGGACTTGCCGCCCGCCCGCACCGTGGCCTTGGCCCCGCCGGCCGATTGCGAATAGGTGTCGAACATCCAGTGAAAGCCCAGCGGCGAGCAATCCTGGTTGGTCAGCGCCGTGGCGGCCGGCCCGGAGAACATCACGACCTTGTTCTTCTCGCGCGCGATACCCTGCACCGCCAGCGCCACGGCCGAGTTGGTCAGGTCGGCGATGGCCGTGACCCCATCGCGGTCGAACCACTCGCGCGCCTTGGCCGCCCCGACGTCCGTCTTGTTCTGGTTGTCGGCCGAGACCAGGTCGATTTTCATGCCCTTGCATTCGGCGGCCAGGCAATCGTCGATCGCCAGTTGCGCCGCCGCGACCGAACCAGGCCCGCCCATGCCGGCATAGGTGCCCGACATATCGGTCAGGATGCCGATCTTCACCGGCGGCTTGTCCGCCGCCATCGCCTGACCCACCAACATGGCGCCCAGGCACAAGCCTGCGGCAAACCCGCGTGCGCGCGATTTCATGAATCTGTCTCCTGTGGTTTTTCTAGGTCCTGCACGGGTGCGCCCAAGGCGTCCGCCCGTCCTAGTGTAGATGTGTGAAAATCCACAATCAACGAAACAAATGCACATTCCTTGTGCAAAAATACACAAGAGAGCCGCCATGCTGGATTGGGACAGCCTGCGCTACTTCCTGGAAGTGGCGCGCACGCAGCGAGTCAGCGCCGCCGCGCGCAAGCTGGGCGTGGAACACACGACCGTGGCGCGCCGCGTCCGCGCGCTGGAGGCCGAGCTCGACAGCCTGTTGTTCGAGAAGTCGCGCAGCGCGGGCTACGTGCTGACCGAGGACGGGCAACGCCTGTTCGTCTTCGCCGAGCAGATGGAAAGCACCGTGCACACCGCGCGGGAAAACCTCTCCGGCATCGGGCAGGCGCTGTCCGGGCATGTGCGCATCGGCGCCACCGAGGGATTCGGCAGCTATGTGCTGACCCCGCTGGCGGCGGACTTCCAGCGCCGCTACCCGCACATCACCCTCGACATCCTGCCGGTGCCCCGCTTCGTCAGCCTGTCCAAGCGCGAGGCGGACCTGGCCATCACCATCGAGCGGCCGCAGCGCGGCCCGTATGTCTGCACCAAGCTGTGCGACTACACGCTGATGCTGTATGGCACGCCCGCGTACCTGGCGCGCCACGCGCCGATCCGCGAGCGCGCCGACCTGGCCGGGCACAACTTCATCGGCTACGTGGACGAACTGCTGTTCAGCGAACGCCTGCGCTACCTCGAGGACGTGCTGCCCAACAGCCAGGTGGTGCTGCGCAGCACCAGCGTCATCGCCCAGTACCACGCCACCCTGCAAGGGCAGTCGCTGGCGATCCTGCCCTGCTTCATCGCCGCGCAGGACCCGCGCCTGACCCCCGTGCTGCCCGACGACATCGCCATCACGCGCAGCTTCTGGATGTACTGCCACGAGGACCTGCGCCGCCTCAAGCGCGTCAGCGCGCTGTGGGAGTTCATGCGCCGCTCGGTCATGCGCAATGCGGCGCTGCTGCAAGGCCGCGGCGCCGCATTGCAATACCTGCCCTAGGCGCCGCGTCCGGCGTTGCGCGGCGCCTTCACCCGCAGGCGGCGCATCAGCAGGTAAGCTGCCAGCAGCGCCACCACGGCGTGCACGGCCCATACGCCGATGCTGAAACTGATCTTGCCGCTGCTGATCCAGGCGCGCGACAGGTTGATCATGTTCATGTACAGCAGGCCGACCAGGCCGGCGATCAGCAGGTCGCCGGAGCGTCCCAGCCGCGGATTGACCGCGCCCAGCGGGATCGCCAGCAGCGCCAGGTTCAGGGCCGCCAGCGGCATCGCCACCCGCCACATGATCTGCGACCAGCTGCTATCGGTGTTGTCCTGCACCAGTTGCATCGTCGAGCGCGCCTTGCTGGAGCGCTCGGCCGCCGCGCGCGCCTCGGCCATGGGATCTTCGCCCGCCTTGCTTTCCAGCCGCACGCCATACTGGTCGAAATTGACCAGCCGGATTTCCGGCGTGCCCGGCTTGAGATCGTAGCGGTGCCCTTCGCCCAGGACCAGGAAACGGTCGCCGTTGGGCAGCGTTTCGCTGCGCGCATTGCTGGCGGTCAGCACGCTGAGCCACTCCGGATCGATCGAGCGCGCGAACACCGCGCCCAGCTCATCGCCCGGGCGCACGGGGTCCTCGGCGAAGAATACGCGGTCTCCGCGCCCCGATTCGGCGAACTGCCCCGCCGTCACCTTGGAAAGATCGGAGCGCTGCTCGAAGCGCTCGCGGTATTCGCCGATCTGACGGTAGGCCCAGGGCGATGCGACCAGCGTAAGCGCCGCCACCAGCATCGCAATCGGCACGGCCACCCGCGCCACCGGGCGCAGCCAGTCGGCCAGGGACAAGCCGCTGGCGAACCACACCACCATCTCGGACTCGCGATAGTTGCGTGTTACCGTGGTCAGTACGGCGATGAACAGCGACACGGCCAGGATGGTCGGCAATGCCGTGATGGTGGAAAAGGCCGCCAGGCCGAGCACGACATCGGCGCCGATCGAGCCGCCGGCGGCTTCGCCCAGCAGGCGCACCAGCAGGACGCTCAGCCAGACCACCACCAGCGTGGAAAACACGACGCCAGCGTGACTGGTGATCTCGCTGACGACAGACCGTTTGAATAGAGACATGTGAGAATATGCGGGATAATCGACCGCAACTTACGTGCAATCGGAAAAGCCTCATGGAATTTAGCACACAGACCACTGCCTCCCTGCATCAGATCAAGACTGCGGCCCTGGCCGTCGGCGTCTTCGCCGACGGCGTGCTCAGCGCCGCCGCCGAAGTCATCGACCGCGCCAGCCACGGTGCCGTGGCCGCCGTGGTGAAAAGCGAGTTCCGCGGCCGCACCGGCAGCACGCTGGTGCTGCGCAGCCTGGCCGGCGTCAGCGCCCAGCGCGTGGTGCTGGTGGGCCTGGGCAAGCAGGCCGAATACAACGCCCGCGCGCACGCCAGCGCCGAACAGGCGTTCGCCGCGGCGTGCGTCGCGGCCCAGGTGGGCGAAGGCGTGTCGACCCTGGCCGGCGTGGCCATCGAGGGCGTGCCGGTGCGCGCCCGCGCGCGCAGCGCCGCCATCGCCGCGGGCGCGGCGGCCTACCATTACGATGCGACGTTCGGCAAGGCCAATCGCGACGCCCGCCCCAGGTTGAAGAAAATCGTCCAGGTGGTCGACCGCGCGGCCTCCGCGCAGGCGCAGCTGGGCCTGCGCGAAGGCGCGGCCATCGCCCACGGCATGGAATTGACCCGCACGCTGGGCAACCTGCCCGGCAACGTGTGCACGCCGGCCTATCTCGGCAATACCGCCAAGAAACTGGCGCGCGAATTCAAGAGCCTCAAGGTCGAGGTGCTCGAACGCAAGCAGGTCGAGGCGCTGGGCATGGGCTCGTTCCTCTCGGTCGCGCGCGGCTCGGAAGAACCGCTGCGCTTCATCGTGCTGCGCCATGCCGGCAAGCCCGCCAAGAAGGACAAGGCCGGCCCGGTCGTCCTGGTGGGCAAGGGCATCACCTTCGATGCTGGCGGCATCTCGCTCAAGCCGGCCGCCACGATGGACGAAATGAAGTACGACATGTGCGGCGCGGCCAGCGTGCTGGGCACGTTCCGCGCCCTGGCCGAGCTGGAGCTGCCGCTGGATGTGGTGGGCCTGATCGCGGCGTGCGAGAACCTGCCCAGCGGCAAGGCCAACAAGCCCGGCGACGTGGTCACCAGCATGTCGGGCCAGACCATCGAGATCCTCAACACCGACGCCGAAGGCCGCCTGGTGCTGTGCGATGCCCTGACCTACGCCGAGCGCTTCAAGCCCGCGGCCGTGATCGACATCGCCACGTTGACCGGCGCCTGCGTGGTAGCCCTGGGCAACGTCAATAGCGGCCTGTTCTCCAAGGACGACGCGCTGGCCGACGCGCTGCTGGCCGCCAGCCGCCAGTCGCTCGACCCGGCCTGGCGCCTGCCGCTGGACGATGCCTACCAGGACCAGCTCAAGTCCAACTTCGCCGACATCGCCAACATCGGCGGCCCCCCGGCCGGCGCGGTCACGGCGGCCTGCTTCCTGTCGCGCTTCACCAAGGCTTATCCGTGGGCGCACCTGGACATCGCCGGCACGGCCTGGCGCGGCGGCAAGGACAAGGGCGCCACCGGCCGGCCGGTGCCGCTGCTGATGCAGTACCTGCTGGACCAGGCAGGCTGAACGCGGGGCTGGCCGCCATGACGCGCATCGACTTCGCCTTCGGCGCTCCGGACCGCCTGCGCGCGGCCTGCCGCACCGCGCGCAAGCGCTTCCAGGCGGGCCAGCGGCTGGTGGTCTACTGCGCCGACGGCGGACGCCTGGCCGCCTTCGACCGGATGCTGTGGGCCCTGGAGGACGTCTCGTTCGTGCCGCATGTGCTGGCCAACGACGCGCTGGCGGCCGACACGCCGGTCCTGCTGACCGCGGGCGACCCCGCCGCCGCCCTGGCGCTGGCCACCACCGGCGACAGCCGCCCCTGGCTGCTGAACCTGGATGACGGCTGCCCGCCCAACTTCGATGGCTACGAGCGCCTGCTGGAAATCGTCTCCGACGACCCGGCCGACCGCCAGGCGGCGCGCCAGCGCTGGCGCGACTATCAGAATGCCGGCCATGCGCTGCACAGCCATGACCTGAGCCGCGCGGGCGAGGCCTGACGGACTCGCCCGCCTTTCCGGGAGGCTGCCATGCCCCACCACTACTCCGACTCCAGCATCCCCACCCTGACCGACCGCGTCGAACCCGGGCTGGGCAGCCCGCAGGCCCCAGCCGCCATACCGCGCCTGTCCGAGCAGGCATCGGCGCCCCCGGTCTCCGACGAGTCCGGGGCGGCCAGCGCGCCCGATACCCCGTTCCAGCCCGGCGACGCCGTGCTGCGCGCGGTGCTGCAAGCCGAGCTGGAGGAAACCCTCACGGCGGCCATCGACGAGGCCGTGGCGGGCATCCGCGCCCGGCTGGATGCCGAACTGCCCGCCATCCTGGCGCGGGTCATGCGCAACGTACGGCCCGGCTGAACAGGGCCCGGTTTCCGATGGATTTTTCAGGGAACTGTCAGGTAGACTTATCGTCTAAGCTCACGAGGCAAGTTTTTTGCCGCACATAGGAGTCGTCAATGAACGAAACCCATCCGTCCCCCTTTAACCGCTCCGGCGCGTATGCCGGCGCCCCGGGCGAAGTCGTCCGGAACAAGGTGCTGCGCAATACGTACTGGCTGCTCGCGCTGTCCCTGGTGCCAACGGTTCTGGGCGCCGCGGTCGGCCTGTACACCGGCATCAACCAGGTCATGGGCGCCAGCCCCGGCCTGAGCGCCATCGTATTCCTGGTGGGCGCCTTCGGCCTGATGTTCGCCATCGAGAAGAACAAGAACAACTCGCTGGGCGTGGTCCTGCTGCTAGCCTTCACGTTCTTCATGGGCGTGATGCTGTCGCGCCTGCTGGGGTTCGTGCTCGGCATGGGCAATGGCGCCCAGCTGGTCATGACCGCATTCGGCGGCACCGCCATCGTGTTCGGCACCATGGCCACGCTGGCCACCACCATCAAGCGTGACCTCTCGGGCATGCAGAAGTGGCTGTTCACCGGCGCGGTGGTCATCCTGGTGGCGGCGCTGGCCAACATCTTCCTGCAGATGCCGGCGCTGATGCTGACCATCTCCGTGCTGGCCATCGTCATTTTCTCGGCCTTCATGCTGGTGGACCTGCAGCGCGTGATCAACGGCGGCGAAACCAACTACGTGTCGGCGACCCTGGCCATCTATCTGGACGTCTACAACGTCTTCTCTAACCTGCTGATGCTGTTGGGAATCTTTGGCGGCGACCGCGAATAAGCATTCCTGCTGCGCAGCGAAAAAGGCTTGCCAACGGCAAGCCTTTTTTTTCGCCTCCGGCATGCCCGAAGCGGGCCAAGTATTTGATCTATCTGAACAACCATTCGATTGCACTAAACAACAGACGCCCCTGCCCCTCGCACAATGGCGGCACCATCACCACTACGACAGGGGAATCGCCATGTACCTACGCTATGCCCTGGCCGGCGCGCTGACGCTGGCCTGTTCCGGCGTACAGGCCGAGGATTTTCCGGCCCGCGCCATCACGATGATCGTTCCCGCCGCGGCGGGCTGCAATGCCGACATCACGGCCCGCCTGGTCGGGCAGGAAATGAGCAAGCAACTGGGCCAGCCCGTGGTCATCGAGAACCGCGTCGGCGCCGGCGGGCGGATCGGCACCCAGGCCGTGGTGCGCGCCGCTGCCGACGGCTACACCATCGGCTATGCCCACGTCGGCACCCTCGTCCTGCACCGCTTCCTGTTCAAGGAGCAGATGTACGACATCGACAAGGACCTCGCGCCGATCGGGCTGGTGGCGGAAACGCCCAACGTCATCGTGGTCAGCCAGGCCTCGCCCTACCGGACCCTGCAGGACCTGATCGGCGCAAGCAAGGCGCAGCCCGACCGGATCACCATGACCTCGGCCGATCCGGGCACCACCAGCGAAGTGGGCGTGAAGCTGTTCATCGCGCAGACGGGCGCGGGGGTGCGCCAGATTCCGTACAAGGCGACCGCGGCGCAACTGGCCGACCTGCTGGGCGGGCATGTCGACTCCATGATGGAGAACCTGCCGCCGCTGATCGGCAATCTCAAGGATGGCCGCTTGCGGGCGCTGGCGGTCACCACGCGCAAGCGCGTGGCCTCCAACCCGGACGTGCCGACGGTGGCCGAACAGGGCTACCCCGACTACGAACAAGGCGCCTGGAGCGCCCTGGTCGCCCCGGCCGGCACGCCGCCCGAGGCGCTGGCGCGGCTCAACCAGGCCCTCAATGCGGCGCTGGCCGCGCCGGCGGTATCCGCGGAACTGCGCAGCCGTTCGCAGGAACCCCTGGGCGGCCCACCCGCCCAGGTGCAGGCGCAGGTCGACAAGGAACTGCCCAAATGGCGCAGCGTGATCCAGGCGGCCAACCCATGACCCGCACCAGCCGGGCGGATCTTTCATGTGCCGCGGCCACCAACCGCTCGGCGTACCGGCGGGTAACGGTGCCGGTGCTGCGCATCGAGGCCGGCCGTGCTGCTGATGGCCGGCGTGCACGGCGACGAGTGGGAAGGCCAGGCCGCCCTGCTCGAACTATGGCACGCCCTGCCCGGCCTGCTGCGGCGCGGCACGGTGTACGTGGCGCCGGCGGCCAACGCCGAGGCCAGCCTGGCCGGCACGCGGCTGTCGCCAGCCGACGGCGGCAACCTCAATCGCGCCTTCCTGGGCGCGCCGGCGCGCGGCTATACCGAAGCCGTGGCGCATGCCCTGCAGACGCGCATCCTGCCGCAGGTGCAGTACATGATCGACGTGCACAGCGGCGGCGCCTCGCTGCGCTACCTGCCGGCGACGGTGATCACGCGCTACGGCGACGACCCGTGGGACGAGCGCGTGGCGCGGCTGGCGCGCGGTTTCGGCCTGGCGCGCTGCCTGTTCTTCCGCGGCGTCGAAACCGGCTCCATGCCGGCGGCCGCCAGCCGGCTGGGCGTGGCGCGCCTGAGCGCGGAAATCGGCGGCGGCGCCGAGACGTCCCAAGAGCTGGTAAGGCTGTGCCGCGACGGCATGCTGTCCTGCCTGGCCGGCCTGGACATGGTCGACGCACACCATGCCATGCCTGGCCCGCTGGAGGCCTTCCATGACGTGGACGCGCCCCGGGCCAGCATGCGGGCCGATGCGCCCGGCGTCTTCATCCCGTCGGTCGCGCTGGGACAACAGGTCGCCGCCGGCCAGCAAGTCGGCACGCTGTGCGAACCGGCCCGGCCCGATCGGCCGCCGTTGACGCTGGCCAGCCCGCAGGATGGCACGGTGGTGTGCCTGCGTGCGCTGGCGCGCAGCGACGACGGCGACTGCCTGCTGCAGATCGCCCCCGCCCGTCCTTTCGAAACTCTCTCCACGCTGTACTGATCCATGCTGATGAACCCCTCGCTGTCCCGCCTGCGCTGCCTGCGCTGTTCCCACGCCGTGCCGCCGGGCGACTATCCGGAAGGCTGCCCGCGCTGCCTGGCGGCCGGCTACCCGGCCTCGCTGGCATGCGAATACGAACCGGCCGATACGCAGCCGATGCCGCTGCCGGTCCTCGCGCCGATCACGCTGGGCGAAGACCGCACGCCCTGCCTCGACGAGCCGTCGCTGGCGCATGCGCACGGGGTGGCGCAAGTCTGGCTGAAATGCGAAAGCGGCAACCCGACGGGCAGCCACAAGGACCGCATGGCTGCGCAACTGGTGTCGCGCGCGGTGCTGGCCGGCGCCAAGCGGCTGGCGGCCGCGTCCAGCGGCAACGCCGGCGTGGCGCTGGCGGCCTACGGGGCCGCCGCCGGCCTGCGGGTGGACATCGCCATTGCGCCCACCTGCCCGCCGCGGCAACGCGCCGCCATGGAACACTTCGGCGCGCGCCTGCACAGCTTCGCCGACAGCCTGGCGTGCTGGCCCTACGTGGCGACGCTATGCCGCGACGAGGGCGCGTTCGCCGGCACCAACTATCTCAACCCGCCGGTCGGCACCCACCCTTACGGCGTGGAGGGCTACAAGCCGATCGCCGCCGAACTCGCTGCCCAGTGCGACAACCTGCCCACCGACATCATCGTGCCCACGGCCCGGGGCGATCTGCTGTGGGGCATCTGCCTGGGCTGGCAGGCGCTGTTGCGGCGCGGCGCGATCGCGCGGCTGCCACGCCTGCATGCGGTGGAACCCTATCCCCGCCTGGCGCACGCGCTGGCCGCCGGCGATGCGCGCGGTGTGTGGGAACAGCCGACGGCGCAGTATTCCATCGCCGGCGGCACCGCGACCCTGCAATCGATGCAGGCCCTGGTGCGCAGCGGCGGACAGGCCGTGGATGTCGCGGACGAACAGGCCGTGGATGTCGCGGACGAACAGGCCGTGGATGTCGCGGACGAACAGGCCGTGGATGTCGCGGACGAACAGGCCGTGGATGTCGCGGACGAACAGGCCGCGCGGGCCCGCGCGGCGCTGGGCGCGCTGGGCATCGCCGCCGAGCTGTCGTCGGCCGCGGCGCTTGCCGCCGTGCCGGCGCTCAAGGCTGCCGGCGCGCTGGACGCCGGGTCGCGCGTGGCGCTGATCCTGACCTCGGACGGGCGGCGCGACTAAACCTGCGCGTCGACGCCGAATTGCTCCACCAGCGGGGCCAGCGCGGCCCGCAGGCAGGTCGCCCAGTACTTGCCGGCGCTCGACAGCGGCCGGCTGCCATGGAGGATCATGTAGCACGCGAAATGCACATCGGCGTCCAGCGGGCGGAACTCCAGCCCGGCCTGCGCCATGCCCATCGCCGTGGCCGGGTTGGCGATGCCCACGCCGTGGCCGGCCAGCGCCAGTTGGCAGACGGTGGACGAATACGGCGTTTCGATGGCGGCGTGCGGCGCGATGCCGCGTTGCGCGAACACCGCATCGAGCCGCTTGCGCGAGCCGTCCTCGCGATTGAGCAGCACCAGGGCTGCGTCGGCCAGCTGCGACAGTTCCAGCTGCGCGAAACGCGCCAGCGCATGGCCGCGCGGGAACACCGCCACCGCGCCCAGGCGAGCCAGGCAATGGCCGCGCAGGCCTTGCAGCTCGGACTCGTCGGCCACCAGAGCCAGGTCCAGCTCGCCAGCCACCACCATGTCGCGCAAGGTATTGGAATCGCGCACCTGCAGGTACAGCGGCGTATCGGGATAACGGCCACGAAAGCGCACCAGCGCCTGCTCGATCACCAGGCCGCTGTAGGCATGGATGGTACCCACGCGCAAGCGCGGCTGGCCCGCGCCCTTGATGGCGCGGATCTTGCGCCCGAGCGTCTCCAGGCCCAGGCTCTGGCGCCGGATTTCCTCGTACAGCAGATCGGCTTCGGGCGTGCGCACCATGCGCTGCCGCACGCGCTCGAACAGCCGCATCGAGATCGCCGTCTCCAGCGCCGCCAGCGTGGCGCTCACCGTGGCCGGCGAGACGTCGAGCCGGCGCGCGGCCGCGGTCACGCTTTCGGTTTCGTATACGGTGCGGAACGTCTCGACCTGCCTCAGCGTGAAAGTCATGGCGTGGTTCCGCACTGCGCTACAGGCGCTGCAGCTCGAGCAGCACCTTGCGCGTGGACAGCGGCCGGCCGGCCAGGTTGGCCTCCAGGCGTTCGCGCAGGTCCCGGCGCAGCGCCGGCTCGATGGCGGGATCGTTGAAATCGGGCTCGGCCTCGTCCAGGCCATAGCCGGTCTCGCGCAGCAGGATCCACTCGAAGCGCCGCAACGCCCCGGCCGCGCGCGAGCCCGCCGACAATTGCGTCAGCGCGGTGTCGTAGGCGTCGTACAGCACCGGATGCGCGTCCTCGCGCGGCAACAGGCGCAGCAGCAGTTCGTTCATGTACCAGGCCGACATGAGCGCCGGGCCGCCCAGCGGCCGCACCCCGGCGATCTCGGCGCGCGTCATGGTCTTGACCTCGCCGGCGCCGCTCCAGGACAGGAGCAGCGGCTGGAATGCCGACAGCACCGGGCGCAACACCGAATAGGGACGCTTGGCGCCCTTGGCCACCAGCGCAATGCAGCCGTACTCGCGCGAGAACGCCTGAACGATCAGCGAGGTTTCGCGCCACGCCGTGGCGTGGAGCATATAGCCGGGAATGTCATGAACGCGCTGCGCGCGTCTACTCATAGCCCAGGTCGCGCAGCGCGCCTTCGCGGTCGGACCAGCCCTTGCGCACCTTGATGTAGATTTCCAGGTGCACGGGCATGTCCAGCAGCTTGGCGATATCCTGGCGCGCCTCCGTGGCGATGCGCTTCATGTGCATGCCGCCCGCGCCCAGCAGGATGGGCCGGTGGCTTTCGCGTTCGACCACCACGCAGACGGCGATGCGCACTCCCCTCTCGGTTTCTTCCCATTGCTCGATGACCACGGTACAGCCATAGGGCAGTTCGTCGCCGACCAGACGGAAGATCTTCTCGCGCACCAGCTCGGCCGCGATGAAGCGCACCGGCCGGTCGGTCAGGGTGTCTTCCTCGAACATGGGATCGCCTTGCGGCAAGCCGGCGGCGATCTCGTCGAGCAACTGGTCCAGCTGCTGGCCCTTGGTCGCGCTCACCGGCACGACCGCGTCATAGGCATGCAGCGCCATCAGCTTGCTGACGAACGGGAAGAGCTCGTCGCGGTTCTTCAGGGCGTCGATCTTGCTGACCACCAGGATGCTGCGGCGCGACTTGGGCAGCAGGGGCAGCAGCTTGGCGTCGCCCTCGGACCACTTGCCGGCCTCGACCACGTGCACCACGACGTCGACGTCGGCCAGCGCCTGCGTCACGACGCGGTTCATCATGCGATTCATGGCGCCGCCGTGGCGGGTCTGGAAACCCGGCGTATCGACGAACACGAACTGCTCGTGCTCGCGCGTGAGCACGCCATGGATGCGATGGCGGGTCGTCTGGGCCTTGCGCGACACGATCGATATCTTGGTGCCGATCAGCGCGTTGGTCAGGGTGGACTTGCCCACATTGGGGCGGCCGACGATGGCGACAAAGCCGGCGCGAAATTGCGGATTGCTCATTTAACCTCTTGGGCCACTGCCACGGGCAGCGACAATTGCGCGGTCTTGCGGGCCTTGCCCGACTTGCGCGCGGCACGCGCCGCTGGCAGCACGGCCTGGGCCGCCTCCAGGGCGACCTTGGCGGCGGATTGTTCGGCGGCGCGGCGGCTGGCGCCCGGCGCCACGATCTTGATCTCCAGCGCCGGGATGGCGCATTCGACCTCGAATTGCTGGCTGTGCGCGGCGCCATGCGTGGCCACCACGGTGTATTGGGGCAGCGCCAGCTTGCGGCCCTGCAGGAACTCCTGCAGCAGCGTCTTGGCATCCTTGCCCAGCGTCTTGGGGTCGACATGCGCCATGACGGGCTGGTACTGGCGCACGATGACCCGGCGCGCGGCCTCGAAGCCGGCATCCAGGAACACCGCGCCGAACAGCGCCTCGACCGTATCGGCCAGGATGGAGGGGCGGCGAAAGCCCCCGCTCTTGAGTTCGCCCTCGCCCAGGCGCAGGTATTGCGACAGGTCCAGCCGCTGGGCGATGTCGGCCAGCGAGGCCTGCTTGACCAGGTTGGCGCGCAGGCGCGACAGGTCGCCTTCGTCCAGCTTGCCGTAGCGCTCGAACAGCATCGCCGCGACGACGAAGTTCAGCACCGAGTCGCCGAGAAACTCCAGCCGCTCGTTATGGCGCGCACCGTGGCTGCGGTGCGTGAGCGCCTGCTCGAGCAGTGCCTTGTCACCGAAGCGGTGATCGAGGCGGGTTTCCAGCGTGGCAAGGGACATAGCGGTCAATGGAAGCGGCCAATGCGGCTCAAATCGCTGAAGTTCATCCAGACAAAAAATGCCTTCCCCACGATATTACCGTCTGGCACGAATCCCCAGTAGCGGCTGTCCGCACTATTGTCACGGTTGTCTCCCATGGCGAAATAATGGCCGGGGGGGACGGTACAGCGCACGCCGTTGCGGGCGTACTGGCAGTTCTGGATACTGGGAAATTTCCAGATGGGGCCGAAATCCTGCATTTTCTGCTCATCAAGCAGGATCTTATGCTCCACTTCGCCCAGTTTTTCCTTGTATTGCGCAATATAGGACACGCGATCGGGCTCGAAATAATCCCCGTCGCGTTCATGCGGCACCAATTTTCCGTTGATGTACAGCTTCTTGTCCAGGTAGGCCACCTGGTCGCCCGGCAGACCCACGATGCGCTTGATGTAGTCGACATCCGTATCGACCGGGTAGCGGAACACCACCACGTCGCCACGCTCCAGCGAGCCCGTCTCGATGATCTTGCGATCGATGATGGGCAGGCGGATGCCGTAGCTGAACTTGTTCACCAGGATCAGGTCGCCCGATTGCAGCGTGGGCAGCATGGACCCCGACGGAATGCGAAACGGCTCGACCACGAACGAGCGCAGCACGAACACGAACAGGATCACCGGGAAGAAGCTGACCGCATACTCGATCCACCAGGGCGCGCGGCGCGCCGCGTCGATGGCCTCGCGCCGCTCGCGGCCGGCCTGCTCGGCATCCGTGATGCCGGCGGCGTCCACTTGCGCGGCCGCCGCCTGGGCCCGCCGTTCGCGTCGCTTGCGAAACAGCGCCAGATCCAATCCCCAGATAACGCCGGTAATCACCAGCAGTACAAAAAGTATCAGGGCAAAGTTCCAACTCATCGGGTAGGTCGCCTATCTGGTTCTATTTGTCTTCGACTTGCAGGATGGCGAGGAACGCCTCTTGCGGGATTTCCACGCTGCCGACCTGCTTCATGCGCTTCTTGCCGGCCTTCTGCTTTTCCAGCAACTTCTTCTTGCGCGAGATATCGCCGCCATAGCACTTGGCCAGCACGTTCTTGCGCAGCGCCTTGACGTTCTCGCGCGCGATGACCTCCGCGCCGATTGCCGCCTGGATGGCCACGTCGAACATCTGGCGCGGGATCAAGCCGCGCATGCGCGAAACCACCTCGCGCGCCCGGTAGCGCGCATTGTTGCGGTGCGCGATCATGGCCAGCGCATCGACGCGGTCGCCGTTGATCAGCAGATCCACCTTGACCACGTCGGCCGAGCGGTATTCCACGAACTCGTAGTCCATCGACGCATAGCCGCGCGACACCGATTTCAGTTTGTCGAAGAAATCGAGCACGATCTCGGCCAGCGGAATCTCGTAGGTCAGGTGCACCTGGCGCCCGTGGTAGCTCATGTTGAGCTGGACGCCGCGCTTGTTGTTGCACAGTGTCATCACCGGCCCCACGTATTCCTGGGGCATGAACAGCGTCACCTTGACGATGGGTTCGCGGATATCGGCGATCTTGGCGATTTCCGGCATGCGCGACGGGCTTTCGATGGTCACGACCGTGCCGTCGCGCTGTTCGACCTCATAGACCACCGATGGCGCGGTGGTGATGATGTCCATGTCGAACTCGCGCTCCAGGCGCTCCTGCACGATTTCCATGTGCAGCAGCCCCAGGAAGCCGCAGCGAAAGCCGAAGCCCAGCGCCTGCGACACTTCGGGCTCGAACATCAGCGCGGCGTCGTTGAGCTTCAGCTTTTCCAGCGAATCGCGCAGCTGGTCGTATTCGGAGCTTTCCACCGGATACAGGCCGGCGAACACCTGCGGCTTGACTTCCTTGAAGCCCGGCAGCGGCTCGGCCGCCGGCTTGCCCGCCAGGGTGATGGTGTCGCCCACCTTGGCGTGTTCCAGTTCCTTGATGCCGGCGATGACAAAGCCCACTTCGCCGGCCGACAACTCCGGCCGCGGCTGCGATTTGGGCGTGAACACGCCGATCTGCTCGCACAGATGCGTGGCGTGGGACGCCATCAGCAGGATCTTGTCCTTGGGCTTGAGCACGCCGTTGACGATGCGCACCAGCATGACCACGCCCACGTAGTTGTCGAACCACGAATCGATGATCAGCGCCTGCAGCGGCGCGGACGGATCGCCCTTGGGCGGCGGCACCCGCGCCACGATGGATTCGAGGATCTCGTCGATGCCCATGCCGGTCTTGGCGCTGGCCAGCACCGCCTCGGACGCGTCGATGCCGATCACGTCTTCGACCTCCTGGCGCGCGGCTTCCGGGTCGGCCTGCGGCAGGTCCATCTTGTTGAGCACCGGCAGCACTTCCATGCCCAGTTCGATGGCCGTGTAGCAGTTGGCCACGGTCTGGGCCTCGACGCCCTGCGAAGCGTCGACCACCAGCAAGGCGCCTTCGCAGGCCGACAGCGAACGACTGACTTCGTACGAGAAATCGACGTGTCCGGGGGTATCGATCAGGTTGAGGTTGTAGACCGTGCCGTCCTGCGACTTGTACTGCAGGGACGCGGTCTGCGCCTTGATCGTGATACCCCGTTCGCGCTCGATATCCATGGAATCAAGCACTTGCGCGGACATTTCGCGCTCGGCCAGCCCCCCGCAACGGTGGATCAGGCGATCGGCGAGCGTCGATTTACCGTGATCAATGTGGGCAATGATGGAAAAGTTGCGGATATGCTGCATAGTGATTAATTAGGGACAGAGCAAACCGGCGTATCGGTCGGACCGCGCCTTACGCGGGCGAGCCAAAAACGAGGGGGCGCCATGCGCCCCCTCGTTGCGGCAACCAGCCATTTTAGCCGGTTATTGAGCGCTATTTGCTGGCGGGCTGCACCGCGACCCATTGGGTCTGGTCGCCGCGGCGTACCAGCAGGCCGGCGGCCTTTTTCTTGTCCAGGCGCGACACCAGCTTGTTGAACTGGGCCGCGTCCGTGACGTCGGTGTCGTTGACCGCCAGCACGATGTCGCCTTCCTGCAGGCCTGCCTGCGCGGCCGCGCCCTCGGCCACGCGCACCTGCGCCCCGCCCTTGATGCGCAGCTTGCGCTGCATATCGGACGGCACGTCGACGACGCCCAGGCCCAGGTGGTTCTCGGCCGTCGGCTCGGCCTGCTTGCCCTCGTCCGCGGTCGCGGCGCTGCGGTCGGACTTCAGCTCGGCCACCTTGACCGACAGGGTCACGTTGCGGCCCTTGCGCCAGACGTCCATCTTGGCGCTTGTGCCCGGCTTGGTCTCGCCCACGATGCGCGGCAGATCGGACCAGCGCTTGATGGGCTCGCCGTTGAACTTCAGGATCACGTCGCCGGGCTGCACGCCGGCCGACTCGGCCGGGCCTTCGGCCTCGACGCTGCTGACCAGCGCGCCTTCGGCGCGCGGCAGGCCGATGGCATCGGCCACGTCCTTGTCGACCTCGCCAATCTGCACGCCGATACGGCCGCGCGTCACCTTGCCGGTGGCACGCAACTGGTCGACCACGCGCATGGCCTCATCGATGGGAATGGCCAGCGAAATGCCCATGAAGCCGCCGCTGCGCGAAATGATCTGCGAGTTGATGCCCACGGCCTCGCCCTGCAGGTTCAGCAGCGGCCCGCCGGAGTTGCCCGGGTTGACGGCCACGTCGGTCTGGATGAAGGGCAGGTATTCGCCGGTATCGCGGCCGATGGCGCTGACGATGCCCGCGGTGACGGTGGAGTCCAGGCCGAACGGCGAACCGATGGCCAGCACCCATTGCCCCTTCTTCAGCGTCTTGGGGTCGCCGATGGTCAGCGGCGTCATGTCCTTGGCGTCGATCTTGATCAGGGCCACGTCGGTGCGGTCGTCCGAACCGATCACCTTGGCCTTGAACTCGCGCCCGTCGGTCAGGGTGACGTAGATGTCGGTGGCATCGCTGATCACGTGGTTGTTGGTCAGGATGTAGCCATCGGCCGAGATGAAGAAGCCCGACCCCACGCCGCGTGGAATGGTGCGCTCTTCAGGCTGGGGCTGCGGCTGCTTGCGGCGCTGGCCGGGCGCCGGGCCGGGCGGCTGGAAATCGGGGCCGAAGAACCAGCGGAACAATTCGTACGGATCGTTGCCGCCGCCCGGGCCGCCGCGCACCGGCACGGTGGCCGTGGTACGGATGTTGACAACGGCGGGCTCGACTTTCTCGACGATCCCGGTGAAATCGGGTAACGCCACCGCGGGGGGGGCGACCTGCGTCTGCGCCTGGACTTGCGTGCCCGCGGCGGTTACTGCCATGAACGCGACCAGCGCGGCCGCGCCGAAGCGCCGGAAAAAAAGGTTCGACACTGTAATTGCTTTCATAGAGAGCTCCGAAAAGACCCCAGTACCCTTTGCGGGCTTATTGTTGTTTAGCCGCATCCACCGGCACATATTCGGTGGTTTCGGCCAGTTGTTCCAGCGTGCCGGCCGGGACTTCGCCCAGCGCCGTCAGCCAGAAATCGGCGATGCGCGTACCGTAGATATTGATCGCGCCGCGCCGGGCCAGCCCCTCGGGGGGATGCGCGTGCCGGCGCGAATCGTACGGTTCGATGAATACGGAAATGGCGGCCAGGCCATCGGACAGCACCAATTGGTTGACAGTGGCCGGCCCCATGGAGCGCGCCACCTGCAGGACTGCCGAGAACCCCTTGGGCGCCGTGATGCGCCAGCCTTGCGCGGCCAGGTCGACCGGCTTCATGACGGGTTCGAGCACGCGCCAGTCGCGCGTGCTCCAGCGCGAAGTCAGCATGGCCGGGTCCACGTCGCCGCCCAGGCGGATCGAGGTGAACGACACCTGCTCGACCACCCGGCGCGCGGCGTCCAGCGTCTGCGCCTTCAGCAGCAGGTTGGTGGCCACGTCGGCGCACAGGCGATAACCGTAACGCAGCGCATCGCGCGGCTCGACGGTGATCAGCCGGCATTGGCGATCCGCGACGCGGTGCAACTGCGATTCGGCCCGGATGTGGTAGTTCTCGGCCAGGCCGGCCGGATCGCCCAGCAGCAGGCCGGGGAAGCGGTCGCCGCGGCGCCGCTCCAGCAACACCGTCTTGCGCTCGGGGATGAGGCACTGCACGTCTTCGTTGTGGCGCAGGTATTCGCGCGGCTGGCCGTCGAGGATCTCGAGGCGCTCGCGCTCACCGGTGCCGTCGAGCACGTGCACCAGGCGCGAGGACTGGATCGACTCGCCCTGCTGGTACATGAACACGCCGGCGTAGTCCTGCTTGCGGGCGGCCTGCTGGATGCTGGAGAGCAGCAATACGGGGTCTTCGGGCACCGCCGGCGCGGCAGCCCGGACCGGCCGCGCGTAAATGGCCATCAGGCCCATCAGCACCGCCATGGCCGCCAGGCCGGCCGTCTGTCGCTGTCGCCACGTCATGCGCCCCAATGCGGGCCGGCGCATGTAAAGCAACGGTGTCATCAACGTCCTGCTCCGGCGTCGAAGGATACCTGGCGCACGGCGCTGGGGCCCGCCACCTGGCGATGCGCTTCGAGGTAATCGCGCAGGCCGGCGTCATCGCCCGCGGACGCCGGCGTCGCATCGGCCAGCACGCGGGTTTCACCCGTCGGCGCGCCCGTGAGATAGGGGTGCGCCACCCAGGCCACGGTGGCCACGGCGGCTGCCACGGCCAGCCCGGACAGGCCCAGGCGCAAGGGCGAGCGGCGCCGCGGCGCCGCCACGATGGGCAGCTCGGCCTCCAGCGCGCGGGCCAGGCGGGCCTGGAACTGGGCGCTGGGACTGACTGCGAGATCGACGTTGCGCAGGGCATCGCCAATCAGATGATATGTATCCCAAGTCTGGCGCCCATGCGGGTGCGACATCTCGGGGAAAAAGTCCTCGGACCCTTCGCCGTCCATCCAGGCGGAAACCGACTCCTCCCAGGAGGATTCGGCGGTCAGGGACTTGGCTGCGGTTTGCATGACTGCCACTCCTTACCAGCGACGCTCGGCATCGGTGTCCAGCAAAGGGCGCAACCGACTGGCAATGGCCTCGCGCGCTCTGAATATGCGCGAACGAACCGTGCCAATCGGGCAATCCATGCTCTGGGCGATGTCTTCGTAACTCATACCTTCAATCTCACGCAGGACGATGGCGGTGCGCAATTCCTCGGGCAACTCCTCGATGGCCGCGTTTACCGTCTCGGCAATCTCGCGGGTTGCGGCCATGGATTCCGGCGTGCTTATGTCGGTTAGGTTGTCGGTTTCGTTAAAAGTTTCACCATCTTCGGTTTCAATTGCGTTGGGCGCGCTCGGACGGCGTCCGGACGAGGCCAGCCAATTGCGGGCCGTATTGATGGCGATACGATACAACCAGGTATAGAAGGCGCTGTCCCCGCGAAACTGCGGCAGGGCCCGGTACGCCTTGATAAAGGCTTCCTGCGCGACATCCTCGATTTCGGCCGGATCGCGGATCATGCGCGCCAGCAGGCGGAGGATCTTGCGCTGATACTTCAGGACCAGCAGATCGAAGGCTTTCTTGTCGCCACGTTGTACGCGCGCGACAAGTTCGGCGTCGACATCGCGTTCGCTCATGACGCCCCCCAACTCGTCGCCGCCTGCACATGCGCCGCTGTCGCCATCAGGCGCAGGCGGCGCCAGTGCCCGGGCGGCAATGCCGGCCGCCAGACGGTGCAGATGATTTTGCTATTTGTAACCCGAGACCCCGCCTCGGCGTCAAGCCCAAGCTCCAGGCGCAGCCACAGCGGCCCCTGGCGGACCGCCAGCAGGCGGGCTTGCATCCAGCCACGCCCGCCCAGCACGCGCCAGCCGCCCGGCACGGGCGCCGCGCACAGGGCCGGCGCGCCGCCGCGGCTGCCGCGCAGCCACAGCAGGCCGCCCAGCCCGCCCGCGGCGACAGCCAGCATGCCCGCGGACAGCGGCGCCAGCCATTGCAGCTGAACGAGCGCCACCGCCGCGCTGCCGGCAGCCGCCAGCATGGCCAGCAAGCCCAGCGCCACCGCCAGGGCCGGCACCCTCACCGGCAAGCGCAGATGCCAACGGTTATCGAAAATACCGCCGTCCGGGTTCAACTCAAACCCGACGAACGGCCATCGAACCGTTGGTGCCGCCAAACCCGAACGAATTCGACAGGCCGATCTCGATCTTCATGGGCCGCGCCTCGTTGGCGCAGTAATCCAGGTCGCACTCCGGATCCTGGTTGAAGATGTTGATGGTCGGCGGCGAAATCTGGTTATGGACGGCCAGGGTCGTGAATACGGCTTCGATCCCGCCAGCGGCGCCCAGCAGGTGCCCGGTCATGGATTTGGTCGAATTCACCACCAGCTTGGAGGCATGGTCGCCGAAGGCCAGTTTCAACGCGTCGGTTTCGTTCTTGTCGCCCAGCGGCGTGGACGTGCCGTGCGCATTGACGTAGGAAACCTCGTCGGCATTGATGCCGCCGTTGCGCAGCGCATTGAGAATGCCGCGGCGCGGGCCGTCCTTGTCGGGGGCGGTGATATGGTGCGCGTCGGAACTCATGCCGTAGCCGGCCAGTTCGCCGTAGATGCGCGCGCCGCGCTTCTTGGCATGCTCGTACTCTTCGAGCACCAGCACGCCGGCGCCTTCGCCCAGCACGAAACCATCGCGGTCGCGGTCCCAGGGACGCGAGGCGGTGGTCGGATCGTCGTTGCGCGTCGACAGCGCGCGCATCGCGGCAAAGCCGCCGATGCCCAGCGGCGAGACGGTCGATTCGGCCCCGCCGGCAAGCATGACGTCGGCATCGCCGTATTCGATCAGGCGCGCGGCATCGCCGATGCAATGCAGGCCGGTGGTGCACGCGGACACGACCGCGTAGCTCGGGCCCTTCATGCCATAGGCGATGGAGAGCTGGCCGGAAATGAGATTGATCAACGACGCAGGCACGAAGAACGGCGAAATGCGGCGCGGTCCCTTGGCCAACATCTCGGTCTGGGTTTCTTCGATGCGCGGCAGGCCACCGATGCCCGACCCCACGATCACGCCAATGCGCTCGGCATTGGTTTCGGTGACCTCAAGGCCGCAATCGCGCCACGCCTGCATGCCGGCGGCCAGGCCATAATGGATGAAGGTATCCATCTGGCGGGCTTCTTTGGCGGGCATGTACTGGGTGACGTCGAAATCCTTGACCTCGCCGGCGATGTGCGTCGTCAGCGGGGTAGGGTCGAAACGGGAGATGCGGCTGATGCCGGAACGTCCGTTGACGATATTGTCCCAGGCGCTGGCAATGTCGTTGCCCACGGGGCTAACGATACCCAGGCCGGTGATGACGACTCGTCGCTTCACGGAAGACTCCTCAAACAGACAAAATAAAGGCGGTTTTCGGGAAGCACTGCGCGCGCGGACCGCAAGACCACGGGAAGGCCGTTACTTCCTCCCCGCACGCGGACCGCACGGCATTCCTGAAACCGCCCCGATTCCCGGCGCCGCCCCGAAGTGTTCGATCCGGGCGCGCGGGAGGATACAGGCTTTAGCTTACTGCTTACCGTGCGAATTGATGTAGTCAATCGCTTGCTGCACGGTAGTGATCTTTTCGGCCTCTTCGTCGGGGATCTCGGTCTCGAATTCGTCTTCGAGCGCCATGACCAGTTCGACCATGTCGAGCGAATCGGCACCGAGGTCGTCAAGGAAGGAGGACTCGTTCTTGATCTCGGCTTCGTTCACGCCAAGTTGTTCAGCGACGATCTTCTTGACGCGCTGTTCGATGCTTTCCATGCAGATCTCCAATTGGGAAAAATCCCGCGAATTATAGCCAAGCGTAGAGGAATGCAAACGCCAGGCCGTGACAAAAATAACACCGCATCCGTTCCGGCCCCTTCCGGGCCGCTATCCAGGTGCGCGGCGTTTCCACAGAAACGCGCGGCTGGGCTTGGATGGGCCGCGCCGCGCGCTTCTCACTATTGCATATACATGCCGCCGTTGACGTGCAGCGTGGTACCGGTAATGTAACCCGCCTGCGGCCCGGCCAGAAAGGCGACCGCATGGGCGATGTCGGCGGGCGCGCCCAGGCGGCCCAGCGGAATCTGCTGCAGCAGCGCCGCCGTCTGGTCTTCGCCCAGGATACGCGTCATATCGGTATCGATAAAGCCGGGCGCCACGCAGTTGACGGTGATGTTGCGGCTGCCGAGCTCGCGCGCCAGGGCCCGCGCCATGCCCGCCACGCCGGCCTTGGCGGCGGCGTAGTTGGCCTGGCCAGCGTTGCCGCTTGCGCCCACCACCGACGTGATATTGATGATCCGGCCCCAACGCGCCTTCATCATGCCGCGCAGCACGGCGCGCGACAGGCGGAAGACCGCCGCCAGGTTGGTATCGATGACGGCCGACCAATCGTCGTCCTTCATGCGCATGGCCAGCGTGTCGCGCGTGATGCCGGCGTTGTTGACCAGGATGTGCGGGCCGCCGCCATCCTTGCCAAGCTGCTCGATCAGCGCCTCGCAGGCCTGGGCATCGGTCACGTCCAGCACCACGCCCCGCCCGCCCTGGGCGGCCAGCGCCTCGGTGATGGCCTGGGCGCCCGCCTCGGACGTGGCCGTACCGACCACCGTGGCGCCGCGCGCCGCCAGTTCCTGGGCGATGGCGCGGCCGATGCCGCGCGTCGCGCCGGTCACCAGCGCGATCTTGCCCTGCAGTTCCGTGGAGGTTTTTTCCATGTCAGTTCCCGTTTACAGCCGCCAGCGCCGCTTCCAGCGAGGCCGGGTCGGTGATGGCGATGCCCGTCAGGTCGGCATCGATGCGTTTGGTCAGGCCGGTCAGCACCTTGCCCGGACCGCATTCGATCACGTGGGTGACGCCAAGTTCCTTCATCGCGCGCAGCGTCTCGACCCAGCGTACCGGATGCCATGCCTGGCGCACCAGCGCGTCGCGGATGGCCGCCGGTTCGGCAGGCGTGGCGACGTCGACATTGTTGAGCACCGGCACTTGCGGCGCAGACACCTCCACGCCGGCCAGCGCGCCCTGCAGCACCTCGGCGGCGGGCTTGAGCAGGCTGGAGTGAAACGGCGCCGACACCGGCAGCAACAGCGCGCGCTTGGCGCCGGCCGCCTTGGCGGCTTCGCAGGCGCGCTCGACCGCGGCCTTGTGGCCCGCGATGACGACTTGCGCCGGCGCATTGAAATTGACGGCCTCGACCACTTCGCCCTGGGCAGCCTGCTGGCAGGCGGCACGCACGGCGTCGTCGTCCAGGCCGAGCACCGCCGCCATGGCGCCGGCGCCCACCGGCACCGCGGCCTGCATGGCGTCGGCGCGCACGCGCACCAGGCGCACGGCATCTTCCAGCGCCAGCGCGCCGGCGGCCGTCAGCGCGGCGTATTCGCCCAGGCTATGGCCGGCCATCACCTCGGGCATGGGCCCGCCCGCCGCGCGCCAGGCGGCAAAGCAGGCCGCGCCGGCGGTCAGCATGGCCGGCTGGGTGTTGGTGGTGAGATTGAGTTGCTGGGCCGGGCCTTGCGCCATCAGGGCGCCCAGGTCCTGGCCCAGCGCGGCGCTGGCACGCGCCACGACGTCGGCCACGGCGGCATTGCCGGCCCATGCATCGAGCATGCCGACAGATTGGGAGCCTTGACCGGGAAAGACAAACGCCAGCTTCATGATTGTCCCTAGACAGAATTCGGTATGGAGGAATGGCGGCGTGCGCGGTCGCGCACAGGCGCGCGCAGCGCGCCCTTCCGCCTACATGCGGGCCAGCACGGAGCCCCAGGTGAAGCCGCCGCCCACGCCTTGCATGAGTACCAGCTGGCCCGGCTTGACGCGCCCGTCGCGGCGCGCGACATCGAGCGCCAGCGGCACGCTGGCCGCCGAGGTGTTGGCATGCTGGTCCATGGTGATGACGACCCGTTCGGTCGGCACGCGCAACTTGCGCGCCAGGAAATTCAGGATGCGCACGTTGGCCTGGTGCGGGATCAGCCAATCGATGTCATCGACCTCGACGCCAGCCTCGGCGCAGACGTCGCGCGCCGAACGGTCGAGCACCGTGACCGCCTGCTTGAACACCGCCTGGCCGTCCATGCGCAGGAAGGGATCGCCGGTGACGTCCCCGTACGCGACGTTGCCCGCGGCGCAGAGAATCTTGGTCTGGCTGCCATCGGCATGCAGGTGCGCAGCCAGGATGCCCGGCTCGTCGGCCGCCTTGAGCACGACGGCGCCGGCGCCATCGCCGAACAGCACGCAGGTGCCGCGGTCGTTCCAGTCGAGAATGCGCGAGAAGACTTCGGCGCCGATCACCAGCGCGCAGCGCGCGCGGCCGGCGCGAATGAAGTTGTCGGCGGTGGTCATGGCGTAGACGAAGCCGCTGCAGACGGCCTGCACGTCGAAGGCCGCGCCGCCCTTGGCGCCCAGGTTGGCCTGCACCAGGCAGGCCGTGCTGGGGAAGACGTAGTCCGGCGTCGACGTGGCGACGATGATCATGTCGATCTCGTCGGCCTGCACCCCGGCGTCGTCCATGGCGCGGCGCGCCGCCTCGGTGGCCAGCTGGCTGGTGGTCACGCCACGCTCGGCCAGGTGGCGCTGCCGGATGCCGGTGCGCTCGACGATCCACTCGTCGGACGTGGAAATTTGCCGCGTCGCCAGCTCGGCGGCCAGATCGTCGTTGGTGACGACGCGTTCGGGAAGGTAGCCGCCCGAACCGGCGATCTTGGCGTATTTCATAGCTTTTTCCATCAAGCGGTGTCCCCAGCCGCGCCGGGCGCGACGGCCTCGCCCGATTGCACGCGCTTGGTTATCTGCGCAACAGTCTGCGCCGTGCGCTCGAGCAGTTTACTCGCCACGGCTTCGCGTGCGCGCTGCAGCGCGAAACCGAACGCGTACGCATCGGCTGAACCGTGGCTCTTGATGACCACGCCGCGCAGGCCAAGCAGGGCCGCGCCATTGTAGCGGCGGTTGTCTACCCGGTTGCGCAGGCGATTTAGCACCGGCTTGGCGAAGGCGCCAGCCAGCAGGGTAATGAAATTGCGCTTGAACTCTTCGCGGATGACGCTGGACAACATCTTGGCCAGCCCTTCGACGGACTTCAGCACGACATTGCCGACAAAGCCGTCACAGACGACCACGTCGACCGTGCCCTTGAAGATGTCGTTGCCTTCGACGTTGCCGTAGAAGTTGAGCGGACTGGCGCGCAGCAGCTCGGCGGCCTCCTTGACCACCTCGTTGCCCTTGATGATCTCTTCGCCGATGTTGAGCAGCCCCACCGTGGGCCGGTCGCGATGATCGACCGCCTGGGACAGGGCCGCGCCCATGATGGCGAACTGCAGCAGGTGCTCGGCCGAGCAATCGACATTGGCGCCCAGGTCGAGCACGGTCGTGGCGCGCCCGGTCTGGTTGGGGATGGACGTGGCAATAGCAGGACGGTCGATGCCATCCAGCGTCTTGAGCACGTAGCGGGAAATCGCCATCCAGGCGCCGGTATTGCCCGCCGAGATGCAGGCGTCGGCGCGGCCGTCCTTGACCGCCTGCGCCGCCAGGCGCATGGACGAGTCTTTCTTGCGGCGCAACGCGACCTCGACCGGGTCGTCCATGGAGACGACTTCGGTCGCGGGCACGATGTCCAGGCGATCGCGCGGCGCGTCGCGCCGCTCGGCCAGGGCCGCCTCGATCGCGTCGGGAAGCCCGACCAGCAACAGCCGGGTATCCGGAAATTGCCGGGCGAACTCGATCGCGGCCGGAATCGTGACGGGCAGGCCGAAGTCACCGCCCATGCAGTCTATAGCGATGCGTATCACGGGTGCCAGGTCAGCGTTCTGCCCAGGAGGTCCGGTTCGCGAGTTCGGCCGCGGCCTTATTCGTCAGCCTTGGTCTTCAGGACCTTGCGGCCACGGTAGAAGCCGTTGGGGCTGATATGGTGGCGCAGGTGGGTTTCGCCGGTGTTGGGCTCGATGGCCGTTGCCGGGTTGACCAGAAAATCGTGCGAGCGGTGCATGCCGCGCTTGGACGGGGACTTCTTGTTTTGTTGAACAGCCATGATGACTCCTAGAAACGGGCCGCATTGTACGCGATCCGACCCGAGTTGATCTCAATCCTTGTGCTTCAGTTGCTCAAGCACCGCAAAAGGCGACGGACGCTTGACAGCGGGCTCTTGGGAAGCCTCGCCGGACTCGGCCTGCGCACCCGGACAGACATCATGCCGGGGCACATAGGGGACGCTCAGAATCAGCTCGTCCTCAACCTGGGCCAACAGGTCGAAATTGTGCGAACCCACCACCTTTTCAGGCAGGTCGTCCGCGAAATCTTCATCTTGCGTCTCGCTCAGGTCTTCGTCGAGGTCTTCCTCGGACTTGACCAGTTGCAGCACCACCGTGTTGTCGACTGGGTAGACGAACGGCTGGTTGCAACGCTGGCACACCAGCATCGGCGCCGCCCGCACCCGCAACCGCAGAAGCGGCTGCCCGGATATAGGGTGGCCGGTGCGGCTGCTGCCCTGCCCCGTCCCGCCCTCGACCGCCCAGCGCGCCAGGCCCGCCTCGCCGCCAGACTGCTCGGGCAGCCCCTCCATGAAGCGCGCAAGCCGCATCAGAGGAATCGAGCCCTCCAGCCGCTTGGCCTGCCGCGCAAACATGAACGCATCAATGTGGCTTTGTGCATTTTGCGCGTCCGTCCCGCTACCCATAGCCTCACCGTCAGGCGCGCCCTGCGTAGTGCTCATATCGAACTTCCTGCAAAAATGCCGCAAAATATTGGATAATACCGTGGCTTACTGAACATCGTCAAATAACGCATGCCCGCCATTCCTCCAAAGCTGATCCTCGCATCGAGCTCGCGCTATCGCCGCGAGCTGCTGTCCCGCCTGCGCCTGCCGTTTACCGCCATTTCGCCCGATGTGGACGAAACGCCACAGCCTGGCGAAGCGCCCGCCGACCTGGCGCTGCGCCTGTCGGTCGCCAAGGCGATGGCCGTGGCCGCCACCCACCCGGGCAGCGTGGTGATCGGCTCGGACCAGGTGGCCACCGTCGACGGCGAACCCATCGGCAAGCCGGGCGGGTTCGAGCGCGCCCGCGAACAATTGCGCCGGCTGTCCGGGCGCGCCGTGGAATTCCACAGCGCCATGGCCGTCACCGACGGCGTGCACACGGAAACAGCGGATATTGTCACGCTGTGCCGTTTCCGCACGTTGACCGATGCGGCCATCGACGCCTACCTGCGCGCCGAGGAGCCCTACGATACCGCAGGCAGCGCCAAGGCCGAAAGCCTGGGCATCGCGCTGATGGACAGCATCCGGAGCGACGACCCCACCGCCATCATCGGCCTGCCGCTGATCGCGCTGACGCGCATGCTGGGCCGCTTCGGCCTGGATCCGCTGACGGGCCATCCGGCATGAGCGGCGCCCTGCACCTGATCCCGGTCGGCCTGGGCGATGCGCCGCCGGAGCGCTGGCTGCCGGCCGACGTGCGCGCGCTGGCGGGCCGGCTCGACACCTATATCGCCGAGAACGCCAAGACGGCGCGCGCCTTCCTGAAGCTGCTGGGCACCGTGCGGCCGCTGCAGGAAATCACCATCCACACCCTGACCGACGCCGTGCCGGCCGGCCAGATAGAACAATGGCTGGCGCCGCTGCGCGGCGGGGCCGAAATCGTCCTGGTGTCGAAGGCCGGCTGCCCCGCCGTGGCCGACCCCGGCGCGAAGGTGGTGGCGGCGGCCCATCGCCTGGGCCTGGCCGTGCGCCCCTGGGTCGGCCCCTCGTCCATCCTGCTGGGGCTGATGGCCAGCGGCCTGGACGGCCAGCGCTTCGCCTTCCACGGCTACGCGCCGGTCGACCCGGCCGAGCGCGCCCGGCAACTGCGCGCCTGGGAGCAGCACTCCGCCCGCCACGACCAGACCCAGATCCTGATCGAAACCCCCTACCGCAACGGCGCCATGTTCGCCACCCTGCTGGCGGCGCTGCGTCCCGACACCCGCCTGTGCATCGCGCGCGCGCTCACTACCGGGGACGAACTGGTGCAAACGCGCACCATCGCCGACTGGAAGAGGCAGCCGGCGCCCGAGCTGGACAAGAAGCCCACGCTGTTCCTGTTCCTGGCCCGCTGACATGCCCTGGATCACCCGCGCCGCGCCGATCGCCTGCCTGCTCGCCCTGGCCGGTTGCGCCGCGCGCGGCCCGGCCGGGCTGGACCTGGATACCTCGATCACGGCTGTCAGCCAGAGCAGCCGCGTGCGCGCCGTCGTGCTGCACTACACCAGCACGGGCAACGAGAATTCGCTGAAGATCCTCTCCGAGCGCAAGGTCAGCGCGCACTACCTGATTACCGACACGCCGCGCCCGCGCGTCTACCGCCTGGTGGACGAGACCCGGGCCGCCTGGCATGCCAGCATCAGCGCCTGGTACGACCAATCGACCATGAACAGCACGTCGATCGGAATCGAGCTGGTCAACCCCGGCTGGACCAATGGCGAGGGAAACTGGACGCGCGGCGGCCACGGCGATACCGACAGCCGGCACTGGGCGCCCTACTCCGACGCGCAGATCGAAACCCTGATCGTGCTGCTGCGCGACATCGTGGCGCGGCACGGCATCGCGCCGGAGAACATCGTTGGCCACAGCGACATTGCCCCGCAGCGCAAGGTCGACCCCGGCCCCCTGTTTCCATGGCAGCGGCTGGCGCAGGCGGGCCTGGGCCGCTGGTACGACGAAGCCGGCGCGGCCGCCCACCTGGCCCGCCTGCAGACCGAGGGCGTGCCGGACATTGCCTGGTTCCAGGGCCAATTGGCCCGCCTGGGATACGCCACGCCGCAATCCGGCGTGCTCGATACGGCCACCCGCAACGTGCTGGCCGCGTTCCAGATGCACTATCGGCCAGCGCGCCACGACGGCCAGCCCGACGCCGAGACCGCCGCCATCATGCTGGCGCTGCGCTAGCTGTGAAGATTCAATAGGTTGTATGCATGGTTCATCCGAACCGGATTTGAGAAACTGGAAATCGCCACCCCCCCAGTTCACTCAAGGAGCCCGGCCGGATGAACACCCATAAGCATGCCCGATTGACCTTCCTACGTCGACTCGAAATGGTCCAGCAATTGATCGCCCATCAAGTTTGTGTGCCTGAAGCGGCCCGCGCCTATGGGGTCACCGCGCCGACTGTGCGCAAATGGCTGGGCCGCTTCCTGGCTCAGGGCCAGGCGGGCTTGGCCGATGCGTCCTCGCGCCCGACGGTCTCGCCCCGAGCGATTGCGCCGGCCAAGGCGCTGGCTATCGTGGAGCTGCGCCGCAAGCGGCTGACCCAAGCGCGCATCGCCCAGGCGCTGGGCGTGTCAGCCAGCACCGTCAGCCGCGTCCTGGCCCGCGCCGGTCTGTCGCACCTGGCCGACCTGGAGCCGGCCGAGCCGGTGGTGCGCTACGAGCATCAGGCCCCCGGCGATCTGCTGCACATCGACATCAAGAAGCTGGGACGTATCCAGCGCCCTGGCCACCGGGTCACGGGCAACCGACGCGATACCGTTGAGGGGGCCGGCTGGGACTTCGTCTTCGTGGCCATCGATGACCACGCCCGCGTGGCCTTCACCGACATCCACCCCGACGAGCGCTTCCCCAGCGCCGTCCAGTTCCTCAAGGACGCAGTGGCCTACTACCAGCGCCTGGGCGTGACCATCCAGCGCTTGCTCACCGACAATGGCTCGGCCTTTCGCAGCCGCGCCTTCGCCGCGCTGTGCCATGAGCTGGGCATCAAGCACCGCTTTACCCGACCTTACCGCCCACAGACCAATGGCAAGGCCGAACGCTTCATCCAGTCGGCCTTGCGTGAGTGGGCTTACGCTCACACCTACCAGAACTCCCAACACCGAGCCGATGCCATGAAATCCTGGCTACACCACTACAACTGGCATCGACCCCACCAAGGCATCGGGCGCGCTGTACCCATCTCCAGACTCAACCTGGACGAATACAACCTATTGACAGTTCACACCTAGCGGGCGGCGCCGCGGCGCCGCCACCAGGCCGCCACCCGCCATCCCAGCAGCAGGGCCAGCACCGAGCCATAGAGCAGCGGCTGCTGCAGATCGTTCTTGCCGGCCTTGTGCCACCAGAAGTGCAGGATGGCCAGCAGGCCGATGGCATAGACCGCCCGGTGCAGGGTCTGCCAGCGCTTGCCCAGCTTGCGCATGGCCCACTGGGTCGAGGTGGCCGCCAGCGCCGCCATCAGCACGAACGCGGCAAAACCCACGGTGATGAATGGCCGCTCGCCCACATCCTGCAGCATGGACACCGGATCCAGGCCGCGATCCCACCATACCCAGGCCAGGAAATGCAGGCTGCCGTAGAAAAACGCAAACAACCCGCACATGCGACGCAGCCGCACCAGCGCGGGCTGGCCGGTCAACCGCCGCAGCGGCGTGATCGCCAGGGTGACCAGCAGGCACACCAGCGTCCAGGTGCCGGAGGACCGGGTCAGGAATTCGACGGGGTTGGCGCTCAGGCCGTCGTTGGCCCCCAGCCAGAACCAGCGCGCGAAAGGCAGCAGGCCGGCCACGAACAGCAGCGGCTTGATGCGCCCGATCGCGCGGGCTGTCAGGGGGGCGGCCGGCACGGCCCGCGCGGCGGCGCTCGCCTTGATCGCGTCATCGGCCATGGGGACCTCAGTAATTGGCCCGCAGGTCCAGGCCCTGGTAGAGGCTGGCGACCTGCTCGGCGTAGCCGTTGAACATCAGGGTTTTGCGCTTGGGACTGAACAGGCCGTCTTCGCCGATGCGCCGCTCGGTTGCCTGGCTCCAGCGCGGATGCGGCACATCCGGATTGACGTTGGCGTAGAAGCCGTACTCTTGCGGCGC
The DNA here is from genome assembly GCF_000306945.1 of Bordetella pertussis 18323. NCBI lineage: Bacteria > Pseudomonadati > Pseudomonadota > Betaproteobacteria > Burkholderiales > Alcaligenaceae > Bordetella > Bordetella pertussis. Next base: position 2,893,133 of record NC_018518.1, read on the forward strand.
GGCGTTCATCCAGGAGCTGACCGGCTGTTTCTCCACCAGCCGGATGGCCACCAGCGACTTGGCCGACTTGAAACCGTATTTCCAGGGCACGGCCAGGCGCACGGGCGCCCCGTTCTGGTTGGGCAAGACCTTGCCGTAGACGCCGAACACCAGCATCGTGAGCGGGTGCAGGGCTTCGTCCAGGCGCAGCGCCTCGACGTACGGCCAGTCGAGCACGCTGGAACGCACGCCCGGCATGGTGTCGCGCTGCACCGCGGTGACGAACTCGACATACTTGGCGTTGCCGGTGGGTTCGACCCGCTGCAGCAGCGTCGACAGCGAATAGCCCACCCACGGAATCACCATGGACCAGCCCTCGACGCAGCGCAGCCGGTAGATGCGCTCTTCCATGGGCGCCAGCTTGAGCAGATCGTCGATGGCGTAGACGCCGGGCTTGCCGACCTCGCCTTCGATCGCGATTTCCCACGGCCAGGTGCGCAACCGGCCCGCGTGGGCGGCCGGATCGCCCTTGTCGAGGCCGAATTCGTAGTAATTGTTGTAGGTGGTGACGTCCTTGAAGGACGTGGGCTTGTCCACCACCGCATAGCGGGAATTGGGCGCGCCCGGCAAGGCGGCATCCTGTGCGAAGGCCGCGCGCTGCGCCCAGCCGGGCAGGCCCAGCGCCGCGGCGGCCAGGCCGGCGCGCGCAATCCAGTCGCGCCGTCCCTGCCAGACCGTCTCGGGCGTGATCTGCGACGACGGGATATCAGAGGGCTTGCGTATCAGCATGGAGATCTCCGGTGTAGGCGGGCATGCCGCCCGCTCTTACCCAAATAGACGGTGGCGTGCGCCGCGCTATTCCGTCGCCGGGCGACGGCAGCGCGCGCATGGCGCCGATCCAGGTAAGACAGCGCACCGCGCCGGCCGTTCCCGCAGCCGGATCGCCTACACGCTCTCGATGCGGCCCGGCGAGCGCGCCAGCAGCCATTCGCGCAACACGGCCACGCTGTCGACCACCGCCTGCGGGGCACAGGCCTCCAGCTCCGCCAAGGTATGGGCGCCATAGGCGACACCCAGGCCGTGCACGCCGGCGTTGGCCGCCATCTGCAGGTCGTGCGAGGTATCCCCCACCATGACCACGGCGTCGGCCTCGTGCCCGAGCTCGTGCATGAGTTCCTGCAACATCGCCGGGTGGGGTTTGCTGAAGGTTTCATCGGCCGTGCGGGTGGCGTCGAACAGCGGCCCGAGCCCGGTGGCGGCCAAGGCCCGGTTCAGCCCCACGCGGCTCTTGCCGGTGGCGACCGCCAGGCGGACGTCCTGGCTGGCCAGGTCGGCCAGCAGTTCGCGCACGCCTTCGAACAGGCGCAGCTCCGAGTCGCGCAGCAGGTAGTGGGTCCGGTAGCGCTCGAGAAAACGCGGCACCATGGCCTGCGTCAATTCGGGCACGGCCCGGCGCAGCGCGCTTTCCAGCGACAGGCCGATCACCCAGCTGGCCGACGACGCCGACGGCACAGGCAGGTCCAGATCGCGGCAAGCCCCCTGTATGGCCGCCACGATGCTGTGAGTGGAATCCATCAAGGTTCCATCCCAATCGAATACCACCAACGAATAACCCATGGTCAGGCCGTCTCCAGTTGTTTCAACAGCTTGAGGCAGGCGGGCGGCAGGTCCGCCGTCAAGCGCAAGGTTTCTCCCGTGAGGGGGTGAGGCAGCGTCAGCTGGTGTGCGTGCAGGAACATGCGTCCGAACCCGCGCCGCGCGAACGCGGCCCGGATTTCATCCGTCCCGCATTTATCATCGCCGACGATGGGAAAGCCGCTGGACGCCAGGTGCACGCGGATCTGGTGGGTGCGGCCGGTGCGCAGCTCGGCATCGACCAGACTGTAACCGCCAAAACGCTTCCTGAGCGTGACAATGGTGTGGGCGGCCTGCCCCGCCTGGTCGACCCGTACGCGGCGCTCGCCGGACTGGGTGGTCCATTTGGTCAGCGCCAGGCGGATGTGCTGGCGGTCGTTGACCCAGTCGCCCTCCACCAGCGCCAGATAGTGCTTGTCGCCCTTGCCTTCGCGCAGCATGGCGTGCAGCGCCAGCAGCGCGCTGCGTTTCTTGGCGAGCATCAGCAGGCCGGAGGTCTCGCGGTCCAGGCGGTGCACCAGCTCCAGGAAGCGGGCCTGCGGACGGGCGGCCCGCAACTGCTCGATGACGCCGAAGGACACGCCGCTGCCGCCATGCACCGCCACGCCCGCCGGCTTGTCGATGACCAGCAGCGCATCGTCTTCGTACACGACGGGAAATTCCGCGCCGGGAACCGGCCTGGTCGCGCCCGGGTCGGGCAGGCGCAGCGGCGGTACCCGTACGACATCCCCCTCGACGAGGCGGTATTCGGCCGAGATGCGTCCCTTGTTTACCCGCACTTCACCGCCGCGGATGGCCTTGTAGATATGGCTCTTGGGGACGCCCTTGCACAGCCTGAGCAGGAAATTATCGATACGCTGGCCATCGTGCTCGGGGCCGATTGCCAGCATGCGGACAGCGGGTGGCGTGGTGCCAGGGGAAGTTTCTTTGCGCATTGCGGAAAGCGACATATAATCGGGACAGCCTTAAGGGGCTGAACAGCCGCCTGGCGTTGAGATGCAATATTCGTTAGCGTCTCCGTCGGACGCGCAGGCCGCATTGTACTGCCTGCTCGTTCAGCTCCGGGGTCTCTTGGTCGCCGGCGCAAGCGCGGCCTGTCGGACGGTGGTGTGGCACGATGCCCGCCTTCCTGGCAGCCCCCTTGCAAGCCGCAAGCGTCTCTGAAGCAACGCAAGAATCGTCGCAGATTTATATAAAGCACCAGGTGCGTACGGGTACCCAATCCCGCCGCAACTGACGTTCACAGCACTCATCCGTCAACCACTCAGTGAAGCTGACCCTCCTGCTGCCCGAACCCCGTGCCCTACGGCACGACGTGCCCGCCTGACCCGCGGCGGATACGCCTGGGCGGCCGCCCAGGTACGGTCCGCATTCTCTTGCCCGCTACAGTCCGCAGCCCGAGTGACCCGAGGTCACGCGCCGATATCGGCGCGTCATGACAACGGAGAACACCACTCATGAAGCGCATGCTGTTTAATGCGACGCACCAGGAAGAACTGCGCGTTGCAATCGTCGACGGTCAGAAACTGATCGATCTCGACATCGAGACTGCCGGTCGCGAACAACGCAAAGGCAACATCTACAAAGGCGTCATCACCCGCATCGAACCCGGCCTGGAAGCGTGCTTCGTCAACTACGGCGAAGACCGCCACGGCTTCCTGCCGTTCAAGGAAGTCGCGCGCAGTTTCTTCAAGGAAGGCGTGGACGTGCGCACCGCACGCATCCAGGACGCCCTGCGCGAAGGCCAGGAGCTGATCGTCCAGGTCGAGAAGGAAGAGCGCGGCAACAAGGGCGCCGCCCTGACCACGTTCATCTCGCTGGCCGGCCGCTACCTCGTCCTGATGCCGAACAACCCGCGCGGCGGCGGCGTATCGCGCCGCGTCGAAGGCGAGGACCGCCAGGAACTGCGCGACACCATGGAGCAGCTCGATGTCCCCCAGGGCATGAGCATCATCGCGCGCACCGCCGGCATCGGACGCAACGTCGACGAACTCCAGTGGGACCTGTCCTATCTGCTGCAACTCTGGACCGCCATCGACGGCGCGGCGCGCGACAATGCCGCCCCGATCCTGATCTACCTCGAGTCCAGCCTCGTCATCCGCGCGATCCGCGACTATTTTTCGCCCGAGATCGGCGAAATCCTGATCGACACCGACGAAATCGCCGACCAGGCCACCGCCTTCATGAGCGTGGTCATACCGGACAACGTCCAGCGCGTCAAACGCTACCGCGACGACATCCCGCTGTTCTCGCGCTTCCAGATCGAACACCAGATCGAAACCGCGTACTCGCGCACCGTGCAGCTGCCCTCGGGCGGCGCAGTGGTCATCGACCACACTGAAGCCCTGGTTGCCGTGGACGTGAACTCGGCCCGCTCCACGCGCGGTGCGGACATCGAGGAAACCGCGCTGCGCACGAACCTGGAAGCCGCCGAGGAAGTGGCCCGCCAGTTGCGCCTGCGCGACCTTGGCGGCCTGATCGTGATCGACTTCATCGACATGGAGGACAGCAAGAACCAGCGCGCCGTCGAACAGCGCCTGCGCGATGCCCTGCATTTCGACCGCGCCCGCGTCCAGATGGGCAAGATCTCGCGCTTCGGCCTGATGGAGCTGTCGCGCCAGCGGCTGCGTCCGGCGCTCAACGAAGGCTCGCACATCACCTGCCCGCGCTGCAACGGCACCGGCGTGATCCGCGACGCCGAGTCCAGCGCCCTGCACGTGCTGCGCCTGCTGCAGGAAGAAGCCATGAAGGAAAACACCGCGGCGGTGCACGCCCAGGTGCCGGTCGACGTGGCCACCTTCCTGCTGAACGAAAAGCGCGCCGACATCACCAAGATGGAAGCCCGCCTGAAGGTCAACCTGGTGCTGATTCCCAACAAGCACCTGGAGACGCCGCATCACCATATCGAACGCCTGCGCCACGACGATCCGCGCCTGGAAGAAACCAAGACCAGCTTCGAGTTGGCCGAGGCCCCGGCCACCGACCTCACCTGGCAGCCGCGCGAGCACGAGATCAAGGCGCGCCCCGAAGCGCTGGTCAAGGGCATCACGCCCGCGCAGCCCGCCCCGGTGTCCACGCCCGCCCCCGCCAAGGCGCCTGCCGCCGCGGCGGCCGCCCAGGGCGGACTGGGCGGCTGGTTCAAGCGCCTGACCTCCTGGCTGGGCGGCAGCGCCGAGCCGGCCAAGACCGAAACCAAGTCCGAAGACGAAAAGCGCGGCGCGAACCGTGCGCGGCGCGCCCACGACGGCCAGAACCGCCGCGGCGAACGCCACGGCTCGGACCGCAACCGCCATCGCCGCAATGAGCCCCGCGGCGAACACGCCGAGAGCGGCGACGCGCGTCATCACGTGCGCGGCGGACGACGCCAGGAAGAGCGCGGTGAACGCGGCGAGCGTGGCCAGAAGGAAGCCCGGACCGAACGCGAGCAGACCCAGCAACAGCAGGCAGCCGGCCAGCCGCGCCAGGAACGCCCCTCGACCGCCGAGACCGGCGAAGAAGGCGGCCGTGGCCGTGGTCGTCGCGGCCGCGGACGCGGCCGTCGCGAGGAAGGCCAGACCGACACGCCCATGACCGAGCAGGAAAACATGGTGGCGGCACTGGCCGAAACCGTGGCGACCGCCCTGCCCGAAAAGCGCCAGGCGGCGCCCGCGCCGGCGGCCGCCGCTGCCGCGGCCCTGACGGTGGCCGAAGCCGCCAGCAGCAATGAGCAGGCTCCCGTGACCGAGGATGCCGACGGCATCGACGGTATCGACGCCAATGCCGACGCCGGCGCCGAAACGGGTACCGATCCCGAGCGCAAGCGTCGCCGTCGTCGCAGCCGCCGTGGCCGCCGCAGCCAGGAAGACGGCAGCACGGTCAATGCCGAAGGCGTCGAAGGCGCCGACGACGAGCAGGCCGACGCGCCAGCGGGCGTAGCGGACATCGAGACGCCTGCCCAGCCGGCCGAGCCCGAGACCGTGGCCGCCCCCGTGGCAGTCAGCGTGGCCGCCGACGAGCCCGCCGCCACGATCGAGACCGCCGCCGCCGAGCCTGCCGCGCCGCAAGCTACCGAGGCGCCCCAGGCCGAACCCGTGGTTGCAGCCGCCGACACCGCCCCGCAAGCGGTCCAGCCCGTGCAAGCGGAACTGACGCCGGTCGAAACGCCGCAGGCGCAAGCCCAGCCGGCTGAGCCGGCAGCGGCCGCCCCGGTGGAAACGGCTCCGGTGGAAACGGCCCCGGTGGAAACCGCTCCGGTGGAAACCACCCCGGTCGAAGCCCCGGTCAAGCCTGCCGAGCAGGCCGCGGCCCCGGTCGAAGCCGAAGCGCCCGTCGCCCAGCCAGAGAAGACGCCCGAGCCCGCCGCCGTCCGTCCCGCCGCAGCCATCGTGGTGCCGGCGCAAGCGGCCGCACCGGCAACCGGCGCGCTGCACGACGTCCTCGACGCCGCCGGCCTGACCTGGGTCGAAACCGATCCGGAACGTCACGCGCAAACCCAGATGCGCATCGCCGCGGCCGCCACGCCGGCGCGCCTGGGCCGCGAGCGCAAGCCGGTGGCTTCGGTTTCCAACGAACCGTTGGTGCAAGTCGAAACGCGTCACTGACGCACAAAGCGGGTTGCGGCAGCGCCGCAACCCGCTTTTTCCTGCTGTGCCCCACACGCGCGCAATGCGCGGCGCTCAGAGCCCCAGGAACTTGAACGGCGCGGCCTGCTCGAAATGCGCGTTGGCCTGACCGGAATAGATATGGGCCTGATCGGGGCCAAGATCCAGCTTCATCACCTTCCCGCTTTCCGCCGAGAAATCCAGCGCGCCCAGATCGATCCAGAAGATATTGGGGGTCAGCGCCGACTCGAAGAAGTAGCGCTTGCGCTTGTGGTCGGCGACCGTGCGCCAACGCGTCGATGAAATATTGGGCTGGTCGGGCGTGGTAATGCCATACGGCACGGAAACGTTGCGGATCACGCTAAATACGCTGGCTATCGCCTCGACGGGATCCTCGCTCTTGGGAATCGCGTTCACGTAGAAATACGCGCGCGCGTAGCGATCCGATGCCCGGTTCGTGCCGGGCAGCATCACGGTGCCGCCGATCTGCTTCCAGTATTCGTTCAGCGCCAGCTGCTTGTCGAAGGTCGGCGAGTTGGTCATCACCTGGTAGGCGCGGTTGTGGTGGATGACCTGCTTGCCGTCGATATATTCGATGATGGCGCTGTCGCCGCTGGCGTCCGACAGGGACAGATGCAAGGTGGCCGGCCGCTGCTCGCCGGGCACATTGTCCGTGACGACGGTGAACGGCTCGCTCGCCAGCGTATCGACGGCTTCGCACACGCTCGCGAAGTTGTCCAGCACATATTGCGCCCAGGCGGCCAGGGTCAGCCCGGGTGTCTTGCCATCGTATTCGGGGTACGAGGACTCGGCCAGCCACAGCACGTTGGCGACCAGCCCGGCCTCGTTCATGCCGTCGGTGGTGGAAATATCGTAGCCCGACGCGATGACGCTGCCATGCTTCGACGTCCACTGGATCGAATTCGGACCAGCCTGGCCCGAGCGCTGCATGCCGCGCGGGAAGGCCCACAAGTTGGTCCCGACATCCACTTTCCAGTCCATCGAACGGGCGGTGATCACCTCGTCGTTGGCGCCGTGATAGACAAAGCGCGTGCATGCCGAAGACGCCGGCATGGCCAGCAGGCTGGCGCACAGCAGGGTGACGGCACCTATCGTGCCAGGCCGGGATCGCCGGAAAATCATAAGACCACTCCTCGGGTGCCTGTCCCCGCAGGGGGACTGGCACCCGCCAATTGTCCCCGCTGCGGCAAGGGTGCCTGTCCCCGCAGGGACAGGCACCCCGCCATACGCCATGGACGCTAGCTGTGAACTGTCAATAGGTTGTATTCGTCCAGGTTGAGTCTGGAGATGGGTACAGCGCGCCCGATGCCTTGGTGGGGTCGATGCCAGTTGTAGTGGTGTAGCCAGGATTTCATGGCATCGGCTCGGTGTTGGGAGTTCTGGTAGGTGTGAGCGTAAGCCCACTCACGCAAGGCCGACTGGATGAAGCGTTCGGCCTTGCCATTGGTCTGTGGGCGGTAAGGTCGGGTAAAGCGGTGCTTGATGCCCAGCTCATGGCACAGCGCGGCGAAGGCGCGGCTGCGAAAGGCCGAGCCATTGTCGGTGAGCAAGCGCTGGATGGTCACGCCCAGGCGCTGGTAGTAGGCCACTGCGTCCTTGAGGAACTGGACGGCGCTGGGGAAGCGCTCGTCGGGGTGGATGTCGGTGAAGGCCACGCGGGCGTGGTCATCGATGGCCACGAAGACGAAGTCCCAGCCGGCCCCCTCAACGGTATCGCGTCGGTTGCCCGTGACCCGGTGGCCAGGGCGCTGGATACGTCCCAGCTTCTTGATGTCGATGTGCAGCAGATCGCCGGGGGCCTGATGCTCGTAGCGCACCACCGGCTCGGCCGGCTCCAGGTCGGCCAGGTGCGACAGACCGGCGCGGGCCAGGACGCGGCTGACGGTGCTGGCTGACACGCCCAGCGCCTAGGCGATGCGCGCTTGGGTCAGCCGCTTGCGGCGCAGCTCCACGATAGCCAGCGCCTTGGCCGGCGCAATCGCTCGGGGCGAGACCGTCGGGCGCGAGGACGCATCGGCCAAGCCCGCCTGGCCCTGAGCCAGGAAGCGGCCCAGCCATTTGCGCACAGTCGGCGCGGTGACCCCATAGGCGCGGGCCGCTTCAGGCACACAAACTTGATGGGCGATCAATTGCTGGACCATTTCGAGTCGACGTAGGAAGGTCAATCGGGCATGCTTATGGGTGTTCATCCGGCCGGGCTCCTTGAGTGAACTGGGGAGTTGGCGATTTCCAGTTTCTCAAATCCGGTTCGGATGAACCATGCATACAACCTATTGAATCTTCACAGGTAGCCTGCCAAACGGTATCTGTCCCCGCATGGAGACAGGCATCCGGCACTGTCGCGCCGTCCGCCTCGATACTACCCGATGGGTTCAGAAAAAAACCCGCCAGTGCCCCGGCGGGTTTGCAATGACTTGCCGCCCCAGGGACGGCCTTGCTCAGAACTGGTACGTATAGGTCAGCTGCACGATATCCAGGCCGGGGTTCGGTTCCTTGATGCCGGCGTTCGAGAAATGCGAATAGCGCAGGCCGATACGATTGCTGGGCGTCAGCAGGAAGCCCAGTCCGATATGGTCGCCAAACTGGAAGGCCGAACCGATGCGCTTGTCGGCGAAGCTGGTGCTGCTGAAAACCGTGGCGCCGATGCCGGCCTCGATGTAGAAGCGCTCGCCGGTCCACCAGCGGAACATCGGAATGGCGCTGGCCTGCCACACGTGGCCGGGCGAGCGCGAGCCGTCGGCCCACCAGTACGACGCGCCCAGTTCGGGGGTCAGGTCCAGGCGGCCCCAATTTCCGCCGAACTGGTGGCTCCAGAGCGTGGGAGTTTCGTAGTTCAGCGTGACGCGCTGATAGTGGTCGCCAATACCGTAATGCAGGCACCCCGCCCTGAGTGGGCTGCGCCTGGGCGGTGGCACATGCCAGGGCCAGTGTAACGATGCCGAACAGGGGCTTGTTTTTCTTGAGAAATTGCATGAACGCTCCACAAAATCTGCGAATTCGATACGCGCTAAACCTTAGCAGAAAATGTCCGCGGCCAGCACGGACATCTGTCTTAATCTGGCAACACTGCGTCCCGGAATTCGACATCGCGCGGTACAGTCCCGCCGCATTCCTCGCATGCATGGAAAAATAACAACGCCCGGCCTGGGCCGGGCGTTCGCAGGCACTGCCGGCGGGCAGCCTCAGGCGGCAGCCACGATGTCGGCCGACTCGTTGCCAAGCAGGGCCAGCAGGCGGGCGATTTCCTCGCGCAACTGGCGCCGGTCCACCACCATGTCGATGGCGCCCGTCTTCAGCAGGAACTCGGCGCGCTGGAAGCCTTCGGGCAGCTTCTCGCGCACGGTCTGTTCGATCACCCGCGGGCCGGCGAAACCGATCAGCGCCTTGGGTTCGGCAATCACCACATCGCCCACGAAGGCGAAGCTGGCCGACACGCCGCCCATGGTGGGATCGGTCAGCACGCTGATGAACGGCAGCCCCGCGGCCGACAGGCGCGTCAGCATGGCGTTGGTCTTGGCCATCTGCATCAGCGACAGCAGGCTTTCCTGCATGCGCGCGCCGCCCGAGGCGGCCACACAGATGAACGGCGTCTTGTTCTCCAGCGCGGCCTGCACGCCACGCACGAAGCGCTCGCCCACCACCGAGCCCATGGAACCGCCCATGAACTCGAATTCGAAGCAGGCCAGCACCGCCGACACGCCGCGGATCGAACCGCTCATGACGACCAGCGCGTCGGTCTCGCCCGTCTGCTTCATGGCTTCCTGGACACGTTCGGGATACTTGCGCGAGTCCTTGAACTTCAGGGTATCGACCGAGCGGGTGGTCTGGCCGATCTCGACCCGGCCCTCGATATCGAGCAGGGAGTCGATACGCGCGCGCGCACCGATGCGCATGTGGTGGTCGCATTTCGGACACACATGCAGATTGGCGGCGAGGTCTTCGCTGTACAGCACCGATTCGCACGAGGGACATTTGACCCACAGCCCTTCCGGCACGCGACGCGCGCCGCTGTCGCTGTTCTTGTTGATGCGCGGAGGCAGGAGTTTCTCGATCCAGCTCATAGGTTGGTATCCCGTAGGTGACTTGCTTGCGCGGGCTCAGGCCGGCGCGTTTTCTCGTTTGACGTCATCCAGCGCCAGCCGGATGGTGTGCAGCCATTGCTGCGCCGCCGCGATGGCGGCCTCGTTTTTCTGGTCCGCGCCGGCCTGGGCGCCGGCCTGCTCCATGGTCTCGATCAGCTTGCTGCCGATGACCACGGCGTCGGCGTGCGCGGCGATGCGCTGCGCGCTGGCCGCGTCGCGGATGCCGAAGCCCACGCCCACCGGAATGTGCACGTGGCGGCGGATCAGCGCCAGCTTGCGCGCGACGTCGTCCGTATCCAGGCTGCCGGCGCCCGTGACGCCCTTGAGCGACACATAATAGACGTAGCCGCGCGCCACGCGGCCGATCGCCTCGATGCGGGCCTCGGTGGAGGTGGGCGCCAGCAGGAAGATCGGCGCCACGCCGGCTTCGGCCAGCATGACCGCGAACTCGTCGACCTCTTCGGGCGGATAGTCGACCACCAGCACGCCGTCGACGCCGGCCGCCTGCGCGGCCTGCGCAAACGCCCGCTGGCCCATGCGTTCGATCGGATTGGCATAGCCCATCAGCACTACCGGCGTGACGCTGTCGTCCCGGCGGAAGTCGGCCACCAGCTCCAGCACGCGGCGCAGCCCGACGCCCTGGGCGATGGCGCGCTCGGCGGCGCGTTGCACCACCGGACCGTCGGCCATGGGGTCGGAGAACGGCACGCCCAGCTCGACCAGGTCGGCGCCGGCGCGCACCAGCGCGTGCATCAGCGGTACCGTCGCCTGCGGCGACGGGTCGCCGGCGGCGATGTAGGGGATCAGGGCCGCCGCGCGGCCGGCCTCGGAAACCCGCGCAAACGCGGCGGCAATTCGGTCAGTGGTAGTCATAGGTCAGAGCTGAAGGCCCGCGCGCTCGGCCACGGTGTGCATGTCTTTGTCGCCCCGGCCGGACAGATTGACCAGGATGACCTTGTCCTTGGAAAGCGCAGGCGTCATTTTCACGGCCTGCGCAATGGCGTGCGCGGACTCCAGCGCCGGCATGATGCCCTCGATGCGGCAGCAATCGTGGAACGCCGCCAGCGCCTCGTCGTCGGTGATGCCCGCGTACTCGGCGCGGCCGCTGTCCTTGAGCCATGCATGCTCCGGCCCCACGCCGGGATAATCCAGCCCGGCCGACACCGAATGGGTTTCCTGCACCTGGCCGTCGGCATTCTGCATGACATAGGTGCGGTTGCCGTGCAGCACGCCGATCTGGCCCGCCGCCAGCGACGCCGCATGGCGGCCGGTTTCCATGCCCTCGCCCGCCGCCTCGACGCCGATCAGGCGCACGTTCTCGTACGGGATGTAGGGATGGAAAATGCCCATGGCGTTGGAGCCGCCGCCCACCGCCGCGACCACATAGTCGGGCTGGCGGCCGATGACTTCGGGCATCTGGGTCAGGCACTCCTGGCCGATGACGGTCTGGAAGTCGCGCACCATGCGCGGGTAGGGGTCGGGCCCGGCCACCGTGCCGATGATGTAGAACGTATTCTCGATGTTGGTGACCCAGTCGCGCATGGCTTCGTTCAGCGCGTCCTTCAGGGTGCACGAGCCCGAGTCCACCGGCACCACCGTGGCGCCCAGCAGCTTCATGCGATAGACGTTGGAGGCCTGGCGGCGCACGTCCTCGCTGCCCATGAACACCACGCATTCCATGCCATAGCGGGCCGCCACCGTGGCCGTGGCCACGCCGTGCTGGCCGGCGCCGGTCTCGGCGATGACGCGCGGCTTGCCCATGCGCCGCGCCAGCAGCGCCTGGCCGATGCAATTGTTGACCTTGTGCGCGCCCGTATGGTTGAGGTCTTCGCGCTTGAACCAGATCTGCGCGCCGCCCAGGCGCTGCGACCAGCGGCTGGCGTGGTAGACCGGGCTGGGCCGGCCGACGAAATGCTTGAGCTCGTAATTGAACTCGTCGATGAAGCTGGGATCGACGCGGCACTGGTCATAGGCCGCGCGCAGCTCGTCTAGGGCGTGCATCAGCGTTTCCGCCACAAACACACCGCCATAGGGGCCGAAATGGCCCCGGGCATCCGGAAGGTCGTAAGGTTTCACCAGGAATCTCCCCGGGGTGCCGCCGCGCCAGGCGCGGCGGACCGGTTTCGCAACCCGTCATTTTACCCGAGAGGCGCGCCCCCGGCCGGGGATGCCTCCCCGGACGTCGCTAGCTGTGATGTCTCAATAGGTTGTTCATCCAGGCCGGACCTGGGATGCTGTGGTTACCACGCCATCGCAACTCAGGGCAGGACACTGGATGAACAACCATAAGCATGCGCGATTGACCCGCCTAGGTCGAGCCCTTCTTGTTAACAGGGTGATGCAACAGAACTGGACGATGAGGCAGGCCAGCCAGGCGGCAGGGGTGAGCCTGCGCACCGGTTACAAGTGGCTTGCCCGCTTCCGAAGCGAAGGTCTGGACGGCCTGCTTGACCGCAGTTCTCGCCCGCACCGCAGCCCGAAGGCCTGTGCGCCCGAGCAGGTTGAGCACTTCGCCCAGCAGCGCCGCCAGCGTCTGCCGCTGTGGCGCATCGCGCGTGAAGCCGGCCGCAGCCTGGCCACCGTGGCGCGGTATATGGAACGCATCGGCCTGAGTCGACTCGCCTCGTTGGAGCCGCCGGCGCCGGTGCGCCGCTATGAACGCGCCAGCCCAGGCGAGCTGCTGCACATCGACACCAAGCGGCTGGGCCGCATCCGGGGCGTGGGCCATCGCATCACCGGCGATCGGGCCCAGAACCGCAACCGCGGCATTGGCTGGGACGCTGTGCACCTGGCCATCGATGACTTCTCGCGCGTGTCCTTTGCTCGCATCCTCGACGATGAAGGCGGCGATCAGTGCGCTGAGTTCCTGCGCCAAGCCACCGCCTACTACGCCAGTCTGGGCGTGCGCATCGACCGCGTGATGACCGACAACGGCAGCGGCTACGTCTCCAGGACCTTTCGGGCGGTGTGCGTGGAGCTGGGAATCCGTCACATCCGCACCCGCCCCTACACCCCCAAGACCAACGGCAAGGCCGAGCGCCTCGTGCAGACCTGCTTACGGGAGTGGGCATACGCCAGGCCCTACACGAGCTCAGCCGAACGACAGGCTGCCTTGCAGCCCTTCATTGACCGCTACAACTGGTATCGGCCACACTCCGCTCTCGGACATCAGCCACCCATCACGCGTATCCCAGATGTGAATAACCTATTGAGAATCGACAGCTAGATGTGAACTGTCAATAGGTTGTATTCGTCCAGGTTGAGTCTGGAGATGGGTACAGCGCGCCCGATGCCTTGGTGGGGTCGATGCCAGTTGTAGTGGTGTAGCCAGGATTTCATGGCATCGGCTCGGTGTTGGGAGTTCTGGTAGGTGTGAGCGTAAGCCCACTCACGCAAGGCCGACTGGATGAAGCGTTCGGCCTTGCCATTGGTCTGTGGGCGGTAAGGTCGGGTAAAGCGGTGCTTGATGCCCAGCTCATGGCACAGCGCGGCGAAGGCGCGGCTGCGAAAGGCCGAGCCATTGTCGGTGAGCAAGCGCTGGATGGTCACGCCCAGGCGCTGGTAGTAGGCCACTGCGTCCTTGAGGAACTGGACGGCGCTGGGGAAGCGCTCGTCGGGGTGGATGTCGGTGAAGGCCACGCGGGCGTGGTCATCGATGGCCACGAAGACGAAGTCCCAGCCGGCCCCCTCAACGGTATCGCGTCGGTTGCCCGTGACCCGGTGGCCAGGGCGCTGGATACGTCCCAGCTTCTTGATGTCGATGTGCAGCAGATCGCCGGGGGCCTGATGCTCGTAGCGCACCACCGGCTCGGCCGGCTCCAGGTCGGCCAGGTGCGACAGACCGGCGCGGGCCAGGACGCGGCTGACGGTGCTGGCTGACACGCCCAGCGCCTGGGCGATGCGCGCTTGGGTCAGCCGCTTGCGGCGCAGCTCCACGATAGCCAGCGCCTTGGCCGGCGCAATCGCTCGGGGCGAGACCGTCGGGCGCGAGGACGCATCGGCCAAGCCCGCCTGGCCCTGAGCCAGGAAGCGGCCCAGCCATTTGCGCACAGTCGGCGCGGTGACCCCATAGGCGCGGGCCGCTTCAGACACACAAACTTGATGGGCGATCAATTGCTGGACCATTTCGAGTCGACGTAGGAAGGTCAATCGGGCATGCTTATGGGTGTTCATCCGGCCGGGCTCCTTGAGTGAACTGGGGGGGTGGCGATTTCCAGTTTCTCAAATCCGGTTCGGATGAACCATGCATACAACCTATTGAATCTTCACAGCTAGAGCGACTGTCCGAGCCGCCGCAGGAAGGCCTCGCAGGCGGCCAGCTGGTCCAGCGCCACGTATTCATCGGGCTTGTGGGCCTGTTCGATATGGCCCGGCCCGCACACCACGGTAGGGATGCCGATGCCCTGGAACAGGCCGGCCTCGGTCCCGTAGGCCACCTTGCGGGTGACCCGGTCCGCGGTCAGGGAGCGCACCAGTTGCGTGATGGCGGCCTGCTCGGACGCCTCCAGGCCGGGCGCCGCGGCGCCGGTTTCGATGTCGATGCGGGCTTGCGTGTATTCGGCGCGCATGCGCGGCAGCAACTCGTCGCGCACGTAGCGCTCGACCTCGGCCTGGATGGCGTCGGCCGGCATGCCCGGCAGGTTGCGGAACTCGTACGAGAACTCGCACAGCTCGGGGATGGTGTTGACCGCGATCCCGCCGTGGATCTGGTTGGTGGTCATGGTCGAGAACGGCACATCGTAGAACTCGTCATACGGGCCGTTGGCCTTGTACGCGTCGGCCAGGTCGCGGATGCGGCAGATCAGCCGCGCCGCGTATTCGATGGCGTTGCAGCCGCGCGGCGTCAGCGACGAATGCGCCGCCTTGCCATGGACCCGGCAGCGAAACAGGTTGATGCCCTTGTGCGCCACCACCACCTGCATGCCGGTAGGCTCGCCGACCACGCAGCCCTCCGGCTGGATGCCGCGTTCGCGCAGGTCGGCCAGCATGACGGGCGCGCCGGCACAGCCGACCTCCTCGTCATACGAAAACGCCAGATGGATGGGTTTCTTGCGGGGCATCTCCAGGAACGCCGGCACCAGGGCCAGCGACGCGGCGATGAAGCCCTTCATGTCGCACGAACCCCGCCCGTACAACCGCCCCTCCTGTTCGCGCAAGGCGAACGGGTCGGCGGACCAGTCCTGGCCATCGACCGGCACGACATCGGTATGGCCGGACAGCACGATGCCGCCCTGCTCCGCGCCATCGCTGGCTGGCAGCGTGGCGAACAGATTGGCCTTGGTGCGCTCGGGGTTGTGCGCCAGCCAGGCCTGCACGCCCTGCCGGCCGAGCCAGTCCCGCACGGTTTCGATCAACGCCAGGTTGGAATTGCGGCTGGTGGTGTCGATAGCCACCAGCGTCTCGAGCCAGGCGCGAGTGTCCATGGAATTCCCCGGAGCGTGCAAAAGACCTAGTGTAGGGCACGCGGCCGCCCCCGGGGCGCCGTCGTGCGGCAGCCTTTCAGCGGCGCGCCGCCGAGGTGACCCCGGCCACCTCGCCCAGGGCATCGAGCGCCTTGTGCAGCGACTCGCCGCCGCGCACTTCCACCGTGAACACCATGTGCGCCAGCGACTGGCGGCTCTGCGTGTTCACGCCGACCACGTTGAGCCGCTGGCGCGCGAACACTTCCGAGAGGTCGCGCAGCAGGCCCGGGCGATCCTGGGCGCGCACGCTGATATCGACCGGGTAGAACGAATCGCTGGTCTTGCCCCAGGCGACCTCGATGACCCGCTCCGGCTCGCGCTCGGCCAGCGCCTTGTAACTCGGGCAATCGGCGCGATGGATCGAGACCCCGCGCCCGCGCGTCACGAAACCGGCGATCTCGTCCGGCGGCGCGGGCCGGCAGCAGCGGGCCAGCTGGGTCAGCAAGGACCCCACGCCCACCACCAGCACGCCGCTCTTGCCGCTTTTCTCGGCGCTGTCGGCGCTGCGCGCATGCGCAAGCGCGGCCGGCTCGGGTTCGGCCACGGGCGCCGGCTGCTGGAACACCGCGTCGATCTGGCGCAGGCTGAACTCGTCCTTGGCGGCGGCGACGTACAGGTCGTCGGCGCGCGCGAACCCCAGTCCCTGGGCCAATTGCTCCAGGTTGACCGCCGTCTTGCCCAGCCGCTGCAGCTCCTTCTCGACCAGCGCCTGCCCCTGGGTGATGCGCTGCTGCAGCTCGATGGCGTTGAACCACATGCGCACCTTGGCCCGCGCGCGCGGACTGGCCAGGTAGCCCAGCTGGGTATTGAGCCAGTCGCGCGACGGGCCGCCCGACTTGGCCGCGATGACTTCGACGGTCTGGCCGGTGGCCAGGCGGGTGTTCAGCGGCACCATCTGGCCGTCCACCCGCGTCCCGCGGCACCGGTGCCCCAGGTCGGTATGCAGGTGATAGGCGAAATCGACCGGCGTGGCGCCGGCCGGCAATTCGATCACCCGGGCCTGCGGCGTGAGCACATAGATACGCTGGTCGGCACGGCGCGCGGCCTCGCCCTCGTCCTCGACGTCGCTGTTCCAGGCCAGCAGCTGGCGCATCCAGGACAGCTGGCGATCGTATTCGCTGGAGGCGGCCACCTGGCCGCCGCGCGCGCCGGCCTCCTTGTAGCGCCAGTGCGCCGCCATCCCGTACTCGGCGAACTGGTGCATCTCGCGGGTACGGATCTGCACCTCGAATGCGCGCCCCTGGGCGTCGGTCACCACCGTGTGCAGCGAACGGTAGCCATTGGGCTTGGGGCGCGAGATGTAGTCGTCGAACTCCTCGGGCAGCGGCGTCCACATCTCGTGCACCAGCCCCAGCGCCGTATAGCAGGCGCGCACGTCGTCGACGATGATGCGCAGGGCCCGCAGATCGTACATCTGGCTGAAATCCAGCCCTTTCAGGCGCATCTTGTTCCAGATGCTGTAGATGTGCTTGGGCCGCCCGCTTACCTCGGCGACCACGCCGGCCCGCGCCAGCGCCTCCTGCATGCGGGCGATGGCCTCGGCGATGAAGGCTTCGCGCTCGACCCGCTTTTCCTCCAGCAGGTGCGCAATCTGCTTGTAGCGCTCGGGTTCGAGGAAGCGGAACGCCAGGTCTTCCATTTCCCACTTGAGCTGCCAGATGCCCAGGCGGTTGGCCAGCGGGGTATACAGGTCCAGCGTCTCGCGCGCGAAACCGGCCGCGCACGGCGTCTTGGTCTCGGCATGCCAGCGCAGGCTCTGCAGCCGCGACGCCAGCCGCATCAGCACGATGCGCAGGTCGGCCGCCATGGCCAGCAGCATCTTGCGCTGCATCTCCTTCTGGGAGCCGCTTTCGGCCTCGCTGTCGCTGGCATGGCGCGCCACGATGCCCAGCCGCAGCAGCGCGCGCGCGCCCTGCACCAGCCGCGCCACCTCGACCCCGAACTCGCTGGCCACCGGGTCGTTGCGCAGGGTCGGCGCGGGGGCGTTCAGGTCCGCCGGCAGCGAGGCCAGCACCGCGGCCACGCGGGTGGCCTGGTCGGTATGCAGGCTGGCCAGGATGCGCACCGCGCCGGCGGCATGGCTGGCCAGCGGCTCGCCGGTCAGCGCCTTCTGCGCCTCGAAGCGCGGCCAGGCCCAGGCCGCCGCGTGCGCCAGTTGCCGCTGGCCGGCATCGTCCAGCCCGGCGGCGGCCAACTGGCGCCAGGCATCGTCGAACGGCGTAGGCGTATCTGGTGCGGACGTGGCGGACATTGCGAACGGGACGAGCGTACTCGGGTCAATTTTTCCTACACTCTACACTAACGCCAAGAGGCATTTCCAAGGAACTCCAAGTCATGTTGCGATGGCTACGCGGCCGGGGCGCCAAGGCAGGCGAAGTGGCCGCCATGCAGGCCCGCATCCCGCCCGATCTGTGGCGGCGGACGCTGCACGCCTACCCGTTCCTGGCGGCCCTGTCCGAGGCCGAGCAGCAGGCCCTGCAGGCGCGCGCGGCATGGCTGCTGGCAAGCAAGAACATCAACGGCGCGCACGGGCTGGAAATCACCGATTTCATGCGCCTGTCGGTCGCCGCGCAGGCCGCCCTGCCGGTACTGAACCTGTCGCCCACCCTGTACGAAGGCTGGGACGAAATCATCATCTACCCGGCCGGTTTCTCCATCCAGCGCGAGCGCATGGACGAGGACGGCGTCATGCACGAATACATCGAGGAGGCGGTCGGCGAGGCCTGGGAGGGCGGGCCGGTGATCCTCTCGTGGAGCGATGCGGCGGGCTCCGACGGCGCCTTCAATGTGGTCATCCACGAATTCGCGCACAAGCTGGACCTGCTGGCCGGCCAGGCCGACGGGATGCCGGCGCTGGCGGCCCACCCGGACATCGACCCGCGCCAGTGGCGCCGCGTGCTGGAAGACAGCCTGGACCGTTTCGCCGCCGCCGTCGAAGCCGTCGAGCGCGCGATTCCGGCGCACGTCGATCCGGAAAGCCCGCAGGCCGATCCCTGGTATGCGCGCCTGCCGCTGGACCCCTACGCCGCCACCGACGAGGCCGAGTTCTTCGCGGTGAGTTCGGAACACTTCTTCGTCGAGCCGGAGCCCCTGGCCGACGCCCTGCCGCAGTGGTACGCCCTGCTGTGCGCCTACTATCGCCAGGATCCCCTGGCCCGGCTGGCATGAAGACCTTGCTCATCGCCTGGCATTCGCGCACCGGCGCGGCAGATGGCGCAGGCGCTGGAGCGCGGCGCGCTGGCCGCCGCCCTGGCGCTGGAACAGCCGGGCCAGTTGCGCGTGCGGCGGCAGGCGGCCTCGCGCACCGACGCGGCGGCGCTGCTGGCCGCCGACGGCTATCTGTTCTGCGCGCCCGAGAACCTGGGCAGCCTGAGCGGCGCCATGAAGGAATGCTTCGACCGTTGCTATTACGGCGTGCTCGACCGCATCCAGGGCCGCCCCTACGGCGTGGCCATCAGCGCCGGCACCGATGGCGAAGGCGCGGCCCGGCAGGTCGAGCGCATCTGCACCGGCTGGCGCCTGCGCGCGGCCGCGCCGCCGTTGATCGCGCGCAGCGGCGCGCAAACGCCCGAGCAGATCGCCGCTCCCAAGCAGGTGCCCGCCGACGTTCTGGCTCGCTGCGAGGAGCTCGGCGGCCTGCTGGCGGCCACCCTGCTGATGGGTAGTTGAGGCCCGGACGGCGAAACCATCCCGGCAAAATGAAGGCATTGCGGCATCGGCCGATGCCGCAATGCCTGTACCGTCCCGAGGCGCGCGGTGCCTGTCCCGCACGGGGAGCGGCACCCGCGGCCAGGCTGCCTGTCCCCGCGGGACAGGCAGCCCTGCCATCAGCCGATCGCGGCGGTGACCACGATCTCGACTTTGTAGTCGGGATTGGCCAGGCGCGCCTCGACCGTGGCGCGCGGGGGCGAGTTGCCCGGCGCGACCCACGCGTCCCAGGCCTTGTTCATGCCGTCGAATTCCTTCATGTTGGCCACGAAGATCTGGGCCATGAGGATCTTGGTCTTGTCGGTGCCGGCCTCGGCCAGCAGGCGGTCGATGGTGGCCAGTACCTGTGCGGTCTGGCCAGCCATGTCCAGCGAGGCGTCGTCGGGTACCTGGCCGGCCAGGTAGGCCACGCCGTTGTAGACAGCCATGTCGGACAGGCGCTTTTCCACGTTGAAGCGCTTAATGCTCATAAATCACCCCTGATGCATTGATTGGATGGGTTGGCGAAAACAAGCCGGCCCTCAGGCCGGCGGAAGCTGGAACACCTGGCGCAGGTAGGCCAGATAGGCGGGATCGTCGCACATCGTCTTCTCGGGCGCATCCGATACCTTGGCGACCGGCTGCCCATTGCAGCGCACCATCTTCATGACGATCTGCAGGGGCTCGTGGCCCAGGTCGTTGGTCAGGTTGGTGCCGATGCCGAACGACACCTTGCAGCGGCCGGCGAACTGGCGCGCCAGCTCGATGGCGCGCGGAAATGTCAGCGAATCCGAGAACACCAGGGTCTTGGCGCGCGGATCCGCGCGATTGGTGCGGTAGTGCTCGAGCAGCCGCTCGCCCCACACGAACGGATCGCCCGAATCGTGGCGCGCGCCGTCGAACAGTTTGCAGAAGTACATGTCGAAGTCGCGCAGGAAAGCATCCATGCCATAGACGTCCGACAGGGCGATGCCGAGATCGCCGCGGTATTCCTTGGCCCAGACTTCCAGTGCGAACACCTGGGAGTCGCGCAGCCGCGGCCCCAGCGCCTGGCAGGCCTGCAGATACTCGTGGCCCATGGTGCCCAGCGGCAGCACGCCGTGCCGCATGGCCAGCAGCACGTTGCTGGTGCCGGCGAAATGCACCCCCATGCGCGCCTTCATGGTCGAGACGATTTCCTCGTGCCAGACCTTCGAGAAGCGCCGCCGGGTGCCGTATTCCGCGACCCGGAAATCGGCCAGCGCGGGGTCGTCGAGCACCAGGTTCATCTTCGATTGCAAGCGCTTGCGGCCTTCCTCCCAATCGGGATTCCTGCGCGTATTACGAAAATAGACTTCGTTGACGATGGCCAGCACCGGTATTTCGAACAATATCGTGTGCAGCCATGGCCCCTTGACCGTAATGGATATTTCGCCGGGCTGCTCGCCCTCGCCGATGAATATGCAACGCTCGGGCAAATGGAACAGGCCCAGGAAGTCGACGAAATCGCTCTTGATGAAGCGCAGGCCGCGCAGATAATCCAGCTCCTCGCTGGTGAAGCGCAGCTGGCACAGCTCGTGCACCTCGGCGCGTATTTCGTCGAGATAGGGCCGCAGATTGATGCCCGGAGTACGGCACTTGTAGCGGTACTCGACCTGTGCAGCCGGAAAATGATGCAGCACGACCTGCATCATGCTGAATTTGTACAGGTCCGTGTCGAGCAGCGATGTGATGATCATGATGGCGCGAAACTGTTGCCGCGAAACGTTTCGGCACACCATAGCATACCGCGCGCCGGCGGGCCGGCCGCCACTACCGGCGCCAGGGTCTTGGTCGCCCCGCCGGCGCGCATTGGGTAAAATCGCTTCAATAATGCAACGGCCGCCCGGCACCCGGAGTTCCTGAATGACCCACGTAGTCACCGAAAACTGTATCAAGTGCAAGTACACCGATTGCGTGGATGTGTGCCCGGTGGACTGTTTTCGAGAGGGTCCGAACTTCCTCGTGATCGACCCCGACGAATGCATCGACTGTGCGGTATGCATCCCGGAATGCCCGGCCAATGCCATTTACGCGGAAGAAGACGTGCCGCAGGACCAGGTCCCATTCATTGCGCTCAACGTCGAGCTGTCGGCCGAGTTTCCCAGCATCAGCCGGGCCAAGAAGCCGCTCGAAGACGCCGACCAATGGAACGGGGTGCAGGACAAGCTGCAATACCTGGAAAAGTAACCCTCTGTCCGGTCCGCCGCTGCGCGGCCCGGCCGCGCCACGCCGATGACCGATACCAAGTACACGCGCCAGACCATCACCGCCGTCCAGACCTGGGTGCCGGGCAAACTGTTTTCGGTGCGCGTCACCCGAGACCCCGCCTTCCTCTTCCAGGCTGGCCAGTTCGCCCGCGTCGGCCTGCCCGACAGCGACGATCCGCAGGCCGAACCCAGCGTATGGCGCGCCTACTCCATGGTCTCCGCGCCCGAGGAGCCATGGCTGGAGTTCTATTCCATCGTGGTCCCCGAAGGCCAGTTCAGCCCGCGCATGGAGCGCCTGCAGCCCGGCGACGCCCTCTATGTGGAAAAGAAGCCGTTCGGCTTCCTGACCATAGACCGCTTCGCCCCGGGCGGCGACCTCTGGCTGCTGGCTTCCGGCACGGGCCTGTCGGCCTATCTGTCCATCTTGCGCGACCCGGCCACCTGGCGCGCCGTCGACCGCATCATCCTCGTGCACGGGGTGCGCAGCGCCGAGGAACTGGCCTATCGCGACGAAATCGAGCAATGGCGCAGCCAGCCCGCGTTCGCCCCCTATTTCGAGGCCGACCCGCGCAAGCTGATCTACCTGCCGATCGCCACGCGCGAGACCCTGCCCGGCATGCCGCAGGCGCGCCTGACCACGCTGATCGCCGACGGACGGCTCGAACAGCTGGCGGGCCAGCCGCTGGACCCGCAGCGCGCCAAGATCATGCTGTGCGGCAACCCGGCCATGCTGGCCGACGCCCGCAAGCTGCTGAGCGAACGCGGTTTCGCCCCCGGCCGGCGCGGCATACCCGGCAATCTGGCGGTCGAAAACTACTGGTAATCCCCCCTATGGCAGGGGGAATCCGCCATGAGGGGGTCGCTTTTTCACAACATTTGTGCACCAAAGCCTTAATCTGAACAGACAGATTCAAAATATTGATATTTCTGGCGACAATAAGACGTCAGTCTTATTAGGTCATGTCGCGATGCTGTATCAATTGCACGAAATGCAGCGGGCGTTCCTGCGTCCCCTGGCGGCGTTCACCGACGCCAGTTCCCAGCTTTTCACCCATCCGTACAGCCCGCTGGCCTATATGCCCATGTCGCGCCAGCTCGCCGCCGGCTGCGAGCTGGTGCACCGCATCGGCAAGGAATACCAGAAACCTGCCTGGAATCTGCCCGCCACCGAGATCCAGGGCAAACGCGTCGCCGTGATCGAAGCCGTCGTGCTCGACAAGCCGTTCTGCCGGCTGGTGCACTTCCAGCGCGATGTCCGCCGTACGGCGGGCCGCGCCGATCCACGCGTGCTGCTGGTGGCCCCGCTGTCGGGCCATCATGCCACGCTGTTGCGCGATACCGTGCGGGCGCTGCTGCCGGCTCACGACGTCTATGTCACCGACTGGGTCGATGCGCGCATGGTGCCGCAGGACGCCGGCCCGTTCCATCTGGACGACTACGTCCGCTACATCCAGGCATTCCTGCGCCACCTGGGCCCGGACACCCACGTCATCTCGGTCTGCCAGCCCACCGTGCCGGTACTGGCCGCGATATCGCTGATGGCCTCGGCCAACGACCCTTGCCAGCCGCGCAGCATGGTGATGATGGGCGGGCCGATCGATCCGCGCGAGTCGCCCACCCAGGTCAACCGCCTGGCCACCACCAAGCCGTATGCCTGGTTCGAGAGCCAACTGATCCATGCGGTGCCTGCGCCCTATCCCGGCGCGGGCCGGCGCGTGTACCCCGGCTTCCTGCAGCATGCCGGGTTCATGGCCATGAATCCCGACCGCCACCTGAAGTCGCACTACGACTTCTACCTCGACCTGCTGCGCGGCGATGACGGCGACGCCGAGGCGCACCGCCGCTTCTACGACGAGTACAACGCCGTGCTCGACATGCCGGCCGAGTTCTACCTGGACACGATCCGCACGGTGTTCCAGGAGTTCCGGCTGCCCGGCGGCACCTGGGAAATCGACGGGCAGCTCGTGCGGCCCGCCGACATCCGCAAGACATCGCTGCTGACCGTCGAGGGCGAACTGGACGATATTTCCGGCCAGGGCCAGACGCGCGCGGCCATCAAGCTGTGCAGCGGCATCCCCGCCGCGCGCAAGAGCCATTACACCGCGGTCGGCTGCGGCCATTACGGCATTTTTTCCGGCCGGCGCTGGCGCGAACTGATCTGTCCTAAAATCGCCGCATTCATCCGCCAATCCTGATGCGGCCGCGCGCTCCCTGCAACGGGCCGCCTGGCCCGTTTCTGCTTTTTACGCCATGTCTTCCTGTAGTTCGCTGGTCGACCGCATCGACGCCCTGCTGCCGCAGACGCAGTGCACGAAGTGCGGCTACGACGGTTGCCGGCCCTATGCGCAGGCCATCGCCGACGGCGCCGCGGCCATCAACCGCTGCCCGCCCGGCGACGAGTCCGGCGTCGCGGCGCTGGCCGCCCTGCTCGACACGCCGCCGCTGCCGCTGGACCGCGCGCGCGGCGAACCCGGGCCGCTGCTGGTGGCAGTCATCGACGAGGCCCATTGCATCGGCTGCACGCTGTGCATGAAGGCCTGCCCGGTCGATGCCATCGTCGGCGCCAACAAGCGCATGCATACGGTGCTGGCCGACTGGTGCACGGGTTGCGACCTGTGCGTGGCGCCTTGCCCGGTCGACTGCATCGACATGCGCCCGGCTGCGCGCGTGTGGTCCGAGGCCGACGCGCAAGCCGCGCGCCAGCGCCACCAGCAACGCCAGGCCCGGGTGCGGCGCGAAACGGCCGCCAACGAACGGCTGATGGCCGCGACCGCCGAGCCGGCGCCCCAGCCCGCCGCGACCGAAAGCGCCGAGGATGCCGCCCGCAAACGTTCCACCATCGAGGCGGCGCTGGCCCGCGCCCGCGCCCGCCGCTCAGCCCAGCGCCCATGAACGCCGTCAAACGCCGCGAAATCTTCGCCCGCCTGCAAGCCGCCAATCCCAAACCCACCACCGAGCTCGAATACGAGACGCCGTTCCAGTTGCTGATCGCGGTGCTGCTGTCGGCCCAGGCGACCGACAAGTCGGTCAACCTGGCCACGCGCAAATTCTTCCCGCGCCATGGCACGCCGCAGGCCATGCTGGAACTGGGCGAGGAAGGGCTGGCCGAGTACATCAAGACCATCGGCCTGTACCGCACCAAGGCCAAGAACGCCATCGCCACCTGTCGCCTCCTGCTCGAGCGCCACGGCGGCGAAGTGCCGCAAAGCCGCGAAGCGCTGGAGGCCCTGCCCGGCGTGGGCCGCAAGACCGCCAACGTGGTGCTCAACACCGCCTTCGGCGAGGCCACCATCGCGGTCGACACGCACATCTTCCGCGTCTCCAACCGCACCGGCATCGCCCCCGGCAAGAACGTGCTGGAGGTCGAGCGCAAGCTGGAGAAGGTGGTGCCGCGCGAGTACCTGCTGGATGCCCACCATTGGCTCATCCTGCATGGCCGCTACGTGTGCGTGGCGCGCAAGCCCAAATGCCCGCAGTGCGGCATCTCGGACCTGTGCGAATACAAGCTGAAAACCAAGGCCTGAACGCCGCGCGCCAGGCCGCCGCTTGCTGCTGTGCACGACGCCCGGCCGCCCGCGGATAACCCCTGCGACATCGTGGGAAACACCGTGGAAACCCTGGTTTCTGAAGCGTTTTGACGGATTTCTTACTGCTGTTTGTCGGCTGTTTGACAATCGGGCATGCGGCAGCGCAAAACCTATGAAAAACCCTCATGGCAATTTGATAACCGGGTCCGCATACTCGCCGCAACTCTTAAAAAAAACCAAAGCGGATGCGGCGCAATGGATGACACGATCCTGGAGACAAAAGGCCTGACCAAGGAGTTCCGCGGCTTTGTCGCGGTCAATGGGGTCGATCTGCGTGTCAAGCGCGGCCAGATCCACGCGCTGATCGGTCCCAACGGCGCCGGCAAGACCACCTGCTTCAACCTGCTGACCAAATTCCTGGCGCCCACCTCGGGCACCATCGTTTTCAACGGCCGCGACATCACCCGCGAGCGGCCGGCCCAGATCGCACGGCGCGGCATCATCCGTTCGTTCCAGATCTCGGCGGTGTTCCCGCGCCTGACCGTACTGGAAAACGTGCGCCTGGGCCTGCAGCGCAAGACCGGGCTGTCGTTCCAGTTCTGGCGCAGCGAGCGGCAGCTGGCGGCGCTGAACCAGCCCGCGCTGCGCCTGCTCGAGGAGGTCGACCTGGCCTCCTTCGCCCATGAGCTGACGATCAACCTGCCTTACGGCCGCAAGCGCGCGCTGGAGATCGCCACCACGCTGGCGATGGAGCCCGAGCTGATGCTGCTGGACGAACCCACCCAGGGCATGGGCCACGAGGACGTCGCCCGCGTGACGCAATTGATCAAGCGTGTCAGCGCGGGCCGCACCATCCTGATGGTCGAGCACAACATGAACGTGGTGTCCTCGATCGCCGACACGATCACGGTACTGGCGCGCGGCGCGGTGCTGGCCGAAGGCCCCTACGCCGAGGTCTCGCGCCATCCCGCCGTGATGCAGGCATACATGGGCACCACCAACGGCGAACTGCAAGGAGCGCACGCATGAGTATCCCCGCTCTCGAGATCGCGGGCCTGCAGGCCTGGTACGGGGAATCGCATATCCTGCACGGCGTGGACATGCAGGTCGGCCAGGGCGAAGTGGTCACGCTGCTCGGCCGCAACGGCGCCGGCCGCACCACCACGCTGCGCGCCATCCTCGGGCTGACCGGGGCGCGCCAGGGATCGGTGCGCATCCATGGCACCGAATCGATCGAGCTGCCCACCTACAAGATCGCGCACCTGGGCGTGGGCTATTGCCCGGAGGAACGGGGCATCTTCGCCAGCCTCTCGTGCGAGGAGAACCTGCTGCTGCCGCCGCCGGTCGGCGCGCTGGGCGGCGGCATGTCGCTGACCGAAATCTACGACATGTTCCCCAACCTGCATGAACGCCGCAACTCTCCCGGCACCCGCCTGTCGGGCGGCGAACAGCAGATGCTGGCGGTGGCGCGCATTCTGCGCACCGGCGCGAACCTCCTGCTGCTCGACGAGATTTCCGAAGGCCTGGCGCCGGTGATCGTGCAAGCCCTGGCGCGCATGATCATGGCGCTCAAGGAGCGCGGCTATACCATCGTCATGGTGGAACAGAATTTCCACTTCGCCGCGCCGCTGGCCGACCGCTTCTACGTCATGGAGCACGGCCAGATCGTCGAACACTTCGAAGCCGCCGAACTGTCACGGAAACAGGGCACGCTCAACGAACTGCTGGGCGTGTAGAAAACCAGCCTGTCACCCGCCGTATCACGGCACCCCACACAGGAAGAGGAGTCATCCCATGAAGCTGCACAAAATCACTGTTGCACTGGCCGTGGCTGGCCTGGGATTCGCCGGGCTACCCGCCCAGGCCCAAGGCATCTCCGATGATGTCATCCGCATCGGCTTCATTACCGACATGTCCGGGGTCTACTCGGACATCGACGGCAAGGCGGGCGTGGAAGCGATCCGCATGGCCATCGAAGACGCCGGCGGCGCCATCAATGGCAAGAAGATAGAACTGGTGTCGGCCGATCACCAGAACAAGGCCGACATCGCCTCGGCCCGCACGCGCGAATGGATCGACCAGCAGAAGGTCGACATGATCATCGGCGGCACCAACTCGTCGACCAGCCTGGCCATCGCGCAGGTGGCGGCCGAGAAGAAGAAGCCGTTCCTCGCCGTGGGCGCCGGGGCCTCCGATCTGACCAATGCCCAGTGCTCGCCCTACACCATCCACTATGCCTACGACACCGTCGCGCTGGCGCGCGGCACCGGCTCGGCGGTAGTGAAGGACGGCGGCAAGACCTGGTTCTTCCTGACCGCTGACTACGCGTTCGGCCATGCGCTGGAGCGCGACACCGCCAACGTCGTCAAGGCCTCCGGCGGCGAGGTCAAGGGCCAGGTGCGCGCGCCGCTGGGCGCTTCCGATTTCTCGTCGTTCCTGCTGCAGGCGCAGGCTTCGGACGCACAGATCCTGGGCCTGGCCAACGCCGGCGGCGACACCATCAACTCGATCAAGGCCGCCAACGAGTTCGGCGTGACGGCGACCATGAAAATGGCCGGCCTGCTGGTCTTCATCAACGACATCCACTCGCTGGGCCTGGACGCCACCAAGGGCATGTACCTGACCGACGGCTGGTACTGGGACCAGAGCGACGCCTCGCGCGCCTGGGCCAAGAAGTTCGAGGACAAGATCGGGCGCAAGCCGTCGATGCTGCAGGCGGGCGACTACTCCGCGGCCATGTTCTACCTGAACGCCGTGAAGGCCACGGGTTCGGACGACGGCGACGCCACCATGAAGTGGATGAAGTCGAACAAGATCAACGACTTCTTCGCCCAGGGCGGCTACGTGCGCGAGGACGGCCGCATGATCCACGACATGTACCTGATGAAGGTCAAGTCCAAGGAAGAGTCCAAGGGCCCGTGGGACTACTACAACGTGGTGGCCACGCTGCCGGGCGACGAGGTCTACACCAAGCTGTCCGAATCGACCTGCCCGTTGCTCAAGAAGTAACCTCCTGAAGGAAGCCGACACGGCCTTGCTCATCCGGCAAGGCCGTGTCGCGACCGGACACGCCTACCCGTACGCGCAGGATTCATAACAGATGACAGATCTATTCGGCATACCCATTCAGGCACTGTTGGGGCAGTTGCTGCTGGGGCTGGTCAACGGCTCGTTCTATGCCATGCTCTCGCTGGGGCTGGCCGTGATTTTCGGTCTGTTGAACGTCATCAACTTCGCCCACGGCGCCCTGTACATGCTGGGCGCCTTCGTGGCCTGGATGGGCCTGTCCTATCTGGGGCTCAATTACTGGATCATGCTGATCCTCGCCCCGCTGGTGGTCGGCCTGTTCGGCATCCTGATCGAAAAACTGCTGCTGCGGCACCTGTACAAGCTGGACCACCTGTACGGCCTGCTGCTGACCTTCGGCCTGACGCTGCTCATCGAAGGCTTGTTTCGCAGTTTCTACGGCGTATCCGGCCAGCCGTACCCCACGCCGGAAGCGCTGCGCGGCGCCACCAACCTGGGGTTCATGGTGCTGCCGAACTACCGCGCCTGGGTCGTCGTGGCCTCGATCACGGTGTGCCTGACGACCTGGTTCGTCATCGAACGCACCCGCCTGGGCGCGCTGCTGCGCGCCGGCACCGAGAATCCGCGGCTGGTGGAAGCCTTCGGCGTCAACGTGCCGCGCATGATCACGCTGACCTACGGCTTCGGCGTCGCGCTGGCCGGCTTCGCCGGCGTGCTGGCCGCGCCGGTGCTGCAGATTTCCCCGCTGATGGGCTCCAACCTCATCATCGTGGTGTTCGCCGTCGTGGTGATCGGCGGCATGGGATCGATCATGGGCGCCATCGTGACCGGCCTGGGGCTGGGCGTCATCGAGGGCCTGACCAAGGTGTTCTGGCCCGAAGCGTCCAACACCGTCGTGTTCATCATCATGGCCATCGTGCTGCTGCTGCGCCCCGCCGGCCTGTTCGGGAAAGAGAAATGAATCGACAACTCCTGGGCTACGCCGCGTTCGCCATCGTCGTCGGCATCCTGCCGTACGTGGGCGTGTATCCGATCTTCGCCATGAAGGTCATGTGCTACGCGCTGTTCGCCTGCGCCTTCAACCTGCTGCTGGGCTATACCGGGCTGCTGTCGTTCGGCCACGCCGCCTTCCTGGGCAGCGCCGCCTACGCGGCCGGCCACGCACTGAAGGTATGGGGCCTGCCGACCGAGCTGGGCCTGGCCTTCGGAGTCGCGGTGACGGCCCTGCTGGGGCTGGCCATGGGCGCGCTGGCCATACGCCGCAGCGGCATCTACTTCGCCATGATCACCCTGGCCCTGGCCCAGATGGTGTTCTTCTTCCTGCAGGCCCATTTCACCGGCGGCGAGGATGGCCTGCAGGGCGTGCCGCGCGGCACGCTGCTGGGCACCATAGACCTGCGCAACGACCTGAACCTGTACTACGTGGTCATGGGCATCTTCGCGCTGGGCTATTTCGTGATCTGGCGCACCGTGCACTCGCCGTTCGGCCAGGTGCTCAAGGGGCTGCGCGAGAACGAGCCGCGCGCCATCTCGCTGGGCTATGACGTCGATCGCTTCAAGCTGGTCGCCTTCGTGCTGTCGGCCGCCATCGCCGGCCTGGCCGGCGCCACCAAGACGCTGGTATTCGTCTCGGCCACGCTGTCGGACGCAACCTGGCAAATGTCCGGGCTGGTCATCCTCATGACCCTGATCGGCGGCCTGGGCACGCTGACCGGCCCGATCCTGGGCGCCTTCATCGTCGTGCTGCTGGAGAACAAGGTCGGGGACTTCGGCCAGATGCTCACGCGCCTGACCGGCCTGGACTGGTTCCTGCGCCTGGGCGAGTCGGTCACCATCGTCATCGGGCTGATCTTCGTGGTGTGCGTGATGGCATTCCGGCGCGGCATCGTGGGCGAACTGGTCGCGCTGCGCGAACGCCGGCAGGCGCGCACCTGAGCGCGGCTGCTGGGCAGGCCGGCCCGTGACGCCGTAGAATCGAACGGGTCTGGCGCCGGTCCGACGGACCGCGTCCCCACTTCGAGGTACCGCTCATGCACGCCCCGCGTTTTGTCCGCGTGGCGCTGGCCGCCCTGGCCAGCGTCGCCGCCCTGACCTGCGCCCCTTCGGCCAGCGCTTGTGAAATCGACCGGCCGGTGCGCTTCAGCGGCCTGAACTGGGAGTCCAACCTGGTCATGGTCGGCATCCAGCGCTTCATCCTCGAAAAGGGCTATGGCTGCAAGACCGCGATGGAAATCGGCGAGACCCTGCCCATGCTGGCGGCGCTGCAGCGCGGCGATGTCGACGTCACGCCGGAAGTCTGGCCGGGACAGATCGAAGGCGCCTGGAAAAAAGCCCTGGCTTCGGGCAAGGTGCTGGGCGTCGGCCATGTGTTCACGGCGGGCGAAGGCTGGTACGTGCCGCGCTATACCGTCGAACGCCACCCCGACCTCAGGCAGGCCGCCGATCTGCAACGCTACAAGAGCACCTTCACCGATCCGGAAGATCCCGCCAAGGGCCGCATCTACGGATGCCCGGCGGGCTGGGCCTGCGGCACGCTGAACGAGAACCTGCTCAAGGCGCTGCAGCTGGAGCACGACTACAACCTGTTCGCGCCGGGCTCGGGCGCCGCGCAGAAGGCCGCCATCATGTCGGCCTACAAGCGCAAGCGCGATATCGTCTTCTACTACTGGACGCCCACAGCGCTGGTCGGCGCCCTGGACCTGGTCAAGCTGCAATTGCCGGCGTTCGACCAGGCCGCCTACACCTGCATGACCGATCCCAGGTGCGCCAAGCCCGTGCCCACCGAGTTCAAGCCCAATCCGGTGGTCACCGGCCTGAACGCCGATTTCGCCCGCCAGGCGCCCGCCCTGCACCGCTTCTTCGAGGCCTTGACCGTCCCCGACGAGGCCATCGGCGCCACGCTGGGCTGGCTGGAAAACGAGAAGGCCGAAGCCGACGATGCCGCGCTGTACTTCCTGCGACAATACGGCGACGTCTGGAAAAAATGGGTGCCCGCCGATGTCGCGCAGCGCGTCCAGGCGGCGCTGTAGGCGCACCCCGATCACCAAGGAAGACCGCGGTATGGAAGCCCTTTACTGGTACGACGGCCAATGGCTGACCGAGAATCCCAAGCTGCTCGGCCCGTCCGACCACGCATTCTGGATGGCCAGCATGGTGTTCGACGGCGCGCGCGCCTTCGCCGGCCTGACGCCCGACCTCGACCTGCATTGCCAGCGCGTGGTGCGCTCGGCTGAGAAGATGCTGATGAAACCGGCGCTGCCGTGGCAACGCATCCAGGAACTATGCCTGGAAGCGGTGGCCAGGTTCCCCGCCGGCAGCGAGCTCTACATCAAGCCGATGTTCTTCTGCGCCGACGGCTTCCTGCTGCCCGACGCCGAGCAGACGCAGTTCGTGCTGCACGTATTCAAGGTGCCCCTGCCCGGCGAACAAGGCTTCTCGGCCTGCTTCTCCAGCTTCGCGCGTTCCTGGCCCAACATGGTGCCCACCGACGCCAAGGCGTCGTGCCTGTACCCCAATGGCCAGCGCGCCATCCGCGAGGCCAACCTCAAGGGCTTCGACAACGCCATCATGCTCGACGGCGCGGGCCATGTCGCGGAATTCGCCACCAGCAACCTGTGGATCGCGCGCAACGGCCGGATCGCCACGCCGGTCGACAACGGCACGTTCCTCAACGGCATTACGCGCCAGCGCGTGCTGGCGCTGCTGCGCGCCGATGGGGTGACCGTGGACGAGCGCGCCCTGACCCGCGCCGACGTCGAAGAAGCGGACGAGGTGTTTTCTACCGGCAACTACGGCAAGGTCGTGCACGTCAACCGGGTGGAAGCGCGCAGCCTGTCGTACGGGCCGCTGGCGCGGCACGCCTACCGGCTGTACATGGACTACGCGGCGGGCGGGCGCTGACCCGCGCGCACGCTGGCGGCGCGGCGCCAGGCCGCGCCGCCAGCGTTCAGTCCTGGGCGCCCTTGCCCAGGCCCAGGTAGCTCTCGATGACGCGCGGATTGCCGGCCAGTTCGCGCGCCGGGCCGTGCAGCACGATTTCACCGGTTTCCAGCACGTAGCCGTAATCGGCAACCTGCAAGGCGGCGCGGGCGTTCTGCTCGACCAGCAGGATCGCCACGCCGGTTTCGCGCAGCCGGGCGATGATATGGAAAATCTCGCGCACGATGCGCGGCGCCAGCCCGAGGCTGGGCTCGTCGAGCATCAGCAGCACCGGATCGCACGCCAGCGCGCGGGCGATTTCCAGGATGCGTTGCTGGCCCAGCGCCAGGTTGCCCGCCTGCTCGTACAGATAGTCGCCCAGCCCGACGCGCTGCAGCTGCTGCGCGGCTTCGTGCAGCAGCTGGGCCTCGCGGGCGCGCTCGCTGTGCAAGGCGCCCGACAGCACGCCCACGTCCGAACGCATGTGCGCCCCCAGGGCCACGTTTTCCAGCACCAACATGGTCGGCAGCAGCTGCACGTGCTGGAAGGTGCGGCCCACGCCGCGCTTGGCGATCTCGCGCGCCGAGCGGCCGTCGATGCGATCGCCCAGGAAGCGCACCTGGCCGCGCGTGGCCGGCAGCACGCCGCTGATCAGGTTGAAGGTCGTGCTCTTGCCGGCGCCGTTGGGGCCGATCAGGCCCATGATTTCGCCGGCGCGCACCTTGAACGTAATGTCGTTGACCGCCACCAGGCCGCCGAACTCCTTGCGGATGCTGTCGACTTCCAGCACCAGCTCGCCGGCCTGCGGCCGGGCGCGGTGCGGCAGCGCCGGCGCTTGCGGCGGCGGCGCCATGTTGCGCCGCGAGCCGGCCGCGCCGGTGACGCGCTCCCACCAGCCCGACAGAATGGGCCACAGGCCATTGCTGGCGTACTGCAGCACCAGGATCATCAGCACGCCGAAGAAGATCAGTTCGAAGTTGGCGTTGGTATCGATCAGCTTGGGCAGGATGTTCTGCAGCTGGTCCTTGATTCCCAGGATGACCGCCGAGCCCAGCAGCGCCCCCCAGACATGGCCGGCGCCGCCGACCACGGCCATGAAGAGGTATTCGATGCCGTAGTTCAGGCCGAACGGACTGGGGCTGACCGCGCGCTGCATATGGGCATACAGCCAGCCCGACAGGCAGGCCAGCAGCGCCGCCCACACGAAGATGACGATTTTGTAGATGCCGGTATTGACCCCCATCGACTCGGCCATGCCGGCGCCGCTCTTCAGGGCGCGGATGGCGCGGCCCGGACGCGAATCGAGCAGGTTGCGCGTCGCCCACAGCGCCAGCAGCACGAACACCCAGATCAGGTAGTAAATATGGCGTCCGCTGGCCAGCGACCAGCCGAACAGGCTGATGGGCTCGATGCCGGCGATGCCGTCATGCTTGCCGAGCCAGTCCAGGTTGCCGAACAGGTAATACAGCGAGAGCCCCCAGGCGATGGTGCCCAGCGGCAGATAATGCCCCGACAGCCGCAGCGTGATCAGCCCCAGCAGGAACGCCACCACGGCCGTCACCAGCAGGCCCACCGGCAGCGCCAGCCACGGCGAGATGTCGTATTGCGTGGTGAGCAGTGCCGTGGTGTAGGCGCCCAGGCCCACGAAGGCCGCCTGGCCGAACGAGGTCAGGCCGCCCACGCCGGTCAGCAGCACCAGCCCCAGCGCCACCATGGCGGCCAGGCCGATGTAGTTGAGTTGCGTGATCCAGAATTCGGGCGTGGCCGACAGCAGCGGCAGGCCGGCCAGCACGACGATGAATGCGATAAGCAGGAAGCGGTTCATGGCGCTTATTCCTCTTCGTCCACATGACGGCTGCTGAACGAACGCCAGACCAGAACCGGGATAATCAGGGTGAACACGATGACTTCTTTGTACGAGCTGGCCCAGAACGACGAGAAGGCCTCCAGGATGCCGACCAGCAGGGCGCCGGCCGCGGCCACCGGGTAGCTCACCAGGCCGCCGATGATGGCGCCCACGAAGCCCTTCAGGCCGATCAGGAAGCCGGTGTCGTAATACACGGTGGTGATGGGCGCGATCAGCATGCCCGACATGGCGCCGATGGACACCGCCAGGGTGAACGTCAGGCTGCCCGACATGGTGGTGCTGATGCCCACCAGGCGCGCGCCGCGCCGGTTCACGGCAGTGGCCCGCAGCGCGCGACCGTACAGCGTCTTGCCGAAGAACAGCCACAGCGCCACGATCAGCAGCGCGCAGGTGGCCACCACGAACAGGCTTTGCGCCGACCAGGTCGAGAACCCGAGATCGACCTGCCCGCTGACGAATGCCGGCGTACGCCAGCCTTCGGCGCCGAAGAACACCAGCGCCAGCCCCATCAACGCGAAGTGCACGGCGACCGACACGATCAGCAACACCAGCGCCGTGGCCTCGGCCAGCGGCTGGTAGACGATGCGGTAGACCATCGGCCCCATCGGGATCACCAGGGCCAGGGTCAGCAGCATGTTCAGCCACAGCGAGGTGCCCTGCGCCGCATAGCTGTCGGTCAACCACAGCAGCGCCACGCAGCCGGCCAGCACCTTGGGCATGGCGCCCCACGCGCCGGTGCGCAGCGCGCGCACCAGCTCCAGCAGCAGGCACACGCCGCCCAGCAGGGGCAGCAGGTAGGCGGTGCCCGGCACGCGGCCGTCGACCAGCATGGCCAGTGTCAGGGCGCCGAAGGCGACGAACTCGCCCTGCGGAATGAAAATGACCCGCGTGACGGCGAAGACCAGTACCAGCGCCATGCCCAGCAGGGCATAAATGGCGCCGTTGACCACACCGTCTTGCAGCAGGATCAGCGCAATTGAAGAGTCCATCGAACCACTACCTTATGGGGATTTCAGGTGCCCCGACCCCACCCGGGACACGGCGCATACGACGCACCGGCCCTCAGGCCGGTGCGAGGTGAAGCAGGAGAACGCACCGCCACGCCGGTCAGGCGTCGCCGCGCGGCGCGTCCCTTGATGCCGACAGCGGTTTACAGGTCGGGCTGGTAAACCCACTTGCCGCCTTCGACCTTGACCATCACCCGCGAGCGTTCGTCGAAGCCGGCGTGGTCCGTGGCGCTCATGTTGAACACGCCCTGCGAAGCGGGCAGGTTCTTGATGCCTTCGAGGGCGTCGCGCATGGCCGCGCGGAACTCCGGCGTGCCCGGCTTGGCGCCCGACTTCAGGGCCGTCGGCAGCGCGGCCACGATCAGCTGGCCGGCATCCCACATATGGCCGCCGAAGGTGTTGGTCGAGCCGGCGCCATGCGTCTTTTCATAGGCCTGGGTGTAGGCCAGCGCCGATTGCTTGACCGGGTTGCTGTCGGGCAGTTGCGCGGCGACCAGCAGCGGGCCGGCCGGCAGCAGCATGCCGTCGCAATCCTTGCCGCACACGCGCAGCACGTCATTGTTGGCGACGCCGTGGGTCTGGTAGATCACGCCGCCGTAGTTGCGCGCGCGCAGCTCCTTCTGGGGCAGGGCCGACGGCGTGCCCGCGCCGGCGATCAGGATCGCGTCGGGCTTGGCGCCCACCAGCTTGAGCACCTGGCCGGTCACGCTGGTATCGGTACGGCCGTACTTCTCGACGGCGGTGATCTCGATGCCCTTGGCCTTGGCCGCGGCCTGCATCACGGCCAGCCAGCCGTCGCCGTAGGCGTCGGCGAAGCCGATGAAGCCCAGGGTCTTGATCTTGGCCTTGACCATGGCGTCGGCCAGAGCGCTGGCCATCAGGGCGTCGTTCTGCGGCGTCTTGAAGACCCAGCGGCGCTTGTCGTCCACCGGCTCGACGATCTTGGCGCTGGCGGCCACGCTGATCATCGGCACCTTGGCTTCGGCGGCCACGTCCACCATGGCCAGCGAGCCCGGGGTGATCGAGGTGCCGACCAGCACGTCGACCTTGTCTTCCGAAGCCAGCTTGCGCGAGTTCTTCACGGCTTGCGTCGTATCGGTGGCGTCGTCGAGCACGATCCATTCGATCTTGGTGCCGTCGACTTCCTTGGGCAGCAGGGCCACCGTATTGCGCTCGGGGATGCCGAGCGAGGCGGCCGGACCGGTGGCGGCGATCGTCACGCCGACCTTGACCTGGGCGCTGGCGATCAGCGGCAGGCTGAGGGCAACAGCGGCCGCGACCGCGGACAAGCCGAAATGCTTGCGCATGTTTTGTCTCCTGTGTGAACCTGCCGGCGCGCCCGGGATGGAGCGCGGCAAGCCTGATTAAAGTTATACAGAAAAAAGAATTATAGGGTTAAAAGAGTATCAAATAACCACCCCGACCCCACCGGGATCAACCCTAATCCGGCGCCCAAAAATTTTCTAACGCGTTTGTTAATAGAAAATTTTTACCCGAGCCCTCCGTAGTGTCTCTAAGGGGATTCCCTGGGAAGCGCCCTCAGCGTCCCAGCACCGGCCATACGCGCTCGACCCGCGACGCCACCCAGGCCGCCACCGCCGCCTTGGCCAGGTCGCCGGGCAGGAATACCGCCACGGCCGCCCAGGCCTTGGCCATGCCCATCTGCGTGACGCCGGCCAGCCAGGGGACGCCGACGGCATAGACCACCACGATGCCGCCCAGCACGCAGGCCGCCACGTAGCCGGCCAGGCCGCGCCACGTACCGGCCGCGCGCAGGGCCAGGCGGCGCGCCAGCCAGCCGGTGACGCAGGCGCCGGCCACCATGCCCACCAGGAACCCGCCGGTCGGACCGAAGAACACGCCCAGGCCGCCGCGTCCGCCCGGCAGCACCGGCAGGCCGATGGCCGCCAGCACCAGGTACAGCAGGCAAGCCAGCGCGCCGCGCAACGGGCCCAGCATGGCGCCGGCCAGCATGGCTCCCAGCGTCTGCAGCGTCACCGGCACGGGAATCGCGGGCAGCGGAATCGGCGGCATCAGGCTCAACACCACGATCAGCGCCGCGAACAGCGCCGCCAGAACCGTATCCTTGGTCGTCATCGGGCTTCTCCTTCATGTAGATGCGGCGCGCCGGCGCGGCCCCTCAACCGCGCGCGTCGATCGCCTGTGCCACTTCCTCGGCACGTTTCAGCGTACGCACCACCAAGGGCACGAGCAACGCCAGCGGATGGGCGCCCAGGCCGCGCGCGGCCTGGGCCTCCCGGATTTCCTGATAATTGCGCCAGATTTCGGGGATGAAGCGCAAGGCCAGCGCCAGGGCCAGGGCCAGCGCCACCTGCGCGGCATTGAGCAGGCCCAGCCGTTCGGCCGGCCGCAGCGCGCGCTCGCACGCGTCGATGAGGGCCGGCACCGGCGTGGTCAGCGTCACGGCCATGGCCAGGCCGATCAGCGCCGCCACCCGCAGTACCACCACGGCGGCGTGCGGCCAGCCCTGCATCAGGCCGGTGAACAGGCCGACCGCGAGCACGATCAACGCCAGACCGCGGGTCTGCCGCCACCAGGCGGCCGCGCCGACGCCGCTGCGCCAGACCAGCAGCGCGGCGCCGGCCAACACCGCCGCCAGCGCGCGCCAGTCGGACAGCAGGAACAACCCTACCCCCGCCAGCGCCAACGCCGCCAGCTTCAGCCCGGCCGGCAGGCGGTGCAGGAAACTGGCGCCGGCGACGTACAGGGGCTCGATCATGCGCAATGCTCGCGATACCAGCCCAGCACCGCCGCCGGCTCGCCGTCGGCGGCGATACGCCCGTCGACCACCGCCAGCACCCGGTCGTAGCCGGCCAGCAGGTCGAGGTCGTGGCTGACCACGATGGCCTGCTGCGGCAACGCGGCGATGGCCTCGGCCACCCGGTTGCGGTTGCGCAGGTCCAGCTGCGTCGTGGGTTCGTCGAACACCACCAGTTGCGGCGCCATCACCAACACGGACGCCATGGCGACCAATTGGCGCTCGCCGCCGGACAGGGTGTGGCTGGTGCGTTCGGCCAGGTGGCCCACGCCCAGCCGTTCGAGCGCGGCGGCGATGCGCGCGTCGCGCTCGGCCGGCGCCAGGCCCTGCTTCTTCAGGCCGAATGCCAGGTCCTCGCGCACGATGGGAAAGACAATCTGGTTCTCTGGATTCTGGAATACGAAACCGACCCGGCGACGCACGTCCTTGACCTGGTTGCGCGTATCCAGGCCGTCGACCAGCACCCGCCCGGAGGACGGCAGGGCCAGGCCGTTGACCAGCCGCGCCAGCGTGCTCTTGCCCGCGCCATTGGGGCCGATCACCCCCACGCGGCGTTCGGACAGGCGCAGGCTCACGCCATGCAGGACCTGTGCCTGGGGCGTGGCGACGACCGCCTGGTCAAACTCGATTAACATGGAGCGGGATTATGCCCGAACCAATTCGCACGGCGGGACTCCAAGCTGATCATGGAAAAAATTCGCAAAACCGACGCCGAATGGCGCACCCAACTTGCCCCGGAAGAATACGCGGTCGCGCGGCAGAAAGGCACCGAGCGCGCCTTCAGCGGCCGATACTGGGATACCTCCACGCCCGGCATATACCGCTGCATCGGCTGTGGCACGCCGCTGTTCGCATCCGACACCAAATTCGATGCCGGCTGCGGCTGGCCCAGCTACTTCGAGCCGCTGGCGCCCGAACGCGTGCGCGAGGAGCTCGACACCAGCCATGGCATGGTGCGCACCGAGGTGCTGTGCAATATCTGCGACGCGCATCTTGGCCATGTTTTCCCGGACGGCCCCGAGCCGACCGGGCTGCGCTATTGCATCAATTCGCTGTCCCTGAAATTCGAACCGCTCGAGGACGAATGAAGAAGTTCCTGTTTGACCTGTTTCCGCTGATACTGTTTTTCGTTGCCTATCGGTACGCCGATATTTATGCGGCCACGGCCGTCGCGATTACCGCGTCCATCGCCCAGATACTCTGGCTGCGCCTCACCGGCAAGGCCATCGAGGGCATGCACTGGATAAACCTGTCGGTCATCGTGATTTTCGGCGGCGCCACCCTGTGGCTGCACAGCGACGTCTTCATCAAGTGGAAGCCCACCGTGCTGTACTGGCTGTTCGGCGGCGCGCTGCTGGGCGCGCGGTACCTGTTCGGGCGCAACCTGGTCCGCCGCCTGCTGGGCAAGCAGATCGCGTTGCCCGATCCGGTCTGGGAGCGCCTCAACCTGAGCTGGGCGCTGTTCTTCGTGGCGGCCGGCGCGGTCAACCTGTATGTGGCCTTCTCCGGCCATTTCACCGAATCCCAATGGGTCAATTTCAAGGTCTTCGGCCTGATGGGCCTGCTGGTCGCTTTCGTCATCGCCCAGTCGCTGTGGCTGGGCAAGCATCTGCAGGCGTCGGACACGCCCGATCAAGATCGAAACGAAGACTGACCAAGAAATAATCCCTTATATATGTCTGAAAATTCTGAACAAATTGAGATTATTAGCGCACGCCTTACTGCGTTAAATCCGATTATCTTGGAGATACAGGACGAGTCGCACCTGCACGCCGGGCACGAAGGCGCAAAAGGCGGCGCGGGGCACTTTCGGGTGCACATCGTAGCCTCCTGTTTCGCAGGTCTGACGCCCGTTGCCCGCCATAGGCTGGTGTATCATCATTTGCAGGATTTGCTCCCATATCCCATTCATGCACTTGCGCTGGATGCGCAAGCACCCTCTCCAGACAACGCCAAGTAAACATTCAAAAGGTCAAAGGACATACATGAAACGCATCGCCATGCTGGCTGCTGCCTGCGTCATTGCCGTGCCCGCTTTCGCCCAGAACGTGGCGACCGTGAACGGCAAGCCCATTACCCAGAAGAGCCTGGATGAGTTCGTCAAGCTGGTCGTCAGCCAGGGCGCTACCGATTCGCCCCAGCTGCGTGAGCAGATCAAGCAGGAAATGATCAACCGCCAGGTGTTCGTGCAGGCGGCCGAGAAGGACGGCGTCGCCAAGCAGGCCGACGTGCAGACTGAGATCGAGCTGGCCCGCCAGGGCATCCTGGTGCGCGCCCTGATGGCCGACTACCTGCAAAAACACCCCGTCACCGACGCCCAGGTCAAGGCCGAATACGAAAAGATCAAGAAAGAACAGGCCGGCAAGATGGAATACAAGGTCCGTCACATCCTGGTCGAGGACGAAAAGACGGCCAACGACCTGCTGGCCCAGGTCAAGAGCAACAAGAACAAGTTCGACGATCTGGCCAAGAAGAACTCCAAGGACCCCGGCAGCGCCGAGCGCGGCGGCGACCTGGGTTGGGCGCCTGCCACCAACTACGTCCAGCCGTTTGCCGAGGCCGTGACCAAGCTGAAGAAGGGCCAACTGGTCGACAAGCCGGTGCAGACCCAGTTCGGCTGGCACGTGATCCAGGTCGACGATACCCGTCCGGTCGAATTCCCCGCCATGGACCAGGTGCGCCCGCAACTGGAAGAAATGCTGCGCCAGCAAACCCTGGCCAACTACCAGAAGCAATTGCGCGAACAGGCCAAGATCCAGTAAGCGCCAAGCCATCGCCATCAACAAAATTGCCCGCTTTCGCGGGCAATTTTGTTTTCGGCTGCCGGGCGCCGGCGCCCGCTTCGCCTACAGGCCCAGCAGCGCCTTCAGGCCGTCCTCGTCCAACACCGGAACGCCAAGCTCCTGGGCCTTGGTCAGCTTGCTGCCGGCATCCTCGCCCGTCACCAGGTAGGCCGTCTTCTTGGAGACCGAACCGCTGACCTTCCCGCCGGCGGCCAGGATACGGCGAGTCGCCTCATCGCGGGTCCAGTTCGGCATGGTGCCGGTCAGGACGAAGGTCTTGCCGGCCAGGCTGGTGCCCTCGGGCTCGGCCTCGGCTTGCGGGTGCACGCCCTGCTGCGTGAGCTGCTCGACGATCTCGCGATTGTGCGGCTCGGCGAAGAAGCGCCGGATCGAGCCGGCCACCACGCCGCCCACGTCGGGCACGGCCAGCAGCGCTTCTTCGCTGGCGTCCATGATGCGTTCCATGCTGCCGAAATGGCGCGCCACGTCGCGGGCCGTCGTCTCGCCCACATGGCGTATGCCCAGCGCGAACAGCAAGCGGCCCAGAGCCGGGCGGCGCGCCTGGTCGATGGCCGCCACCAGGTTTTCCGCCGATTTCTTGCCCATGCGTTCGAGCGCCGCCAGTTCGAACGCGGTCAGGCTGTAGATATCGGCCAGCGACTTGACGCGATCGGCGTCGACCAGTTGGTCGATCAGCTTTTCGCCCAGGCCTTCGATATCCAGCGCCTTGCGGCCGGCGGCATGCAGCAGGGTCTGCTTGCGCTGGGCGGCGCAGAACAGCCCGCCCGTGCAGCGGGCGATGGCCTCGCTCTCGGGGCGCTCGATCGCCGAGCCGCAGATGGGGCAGGCGGTCAGCATGACGAACTCGCGCGCGTCGGCCGGCCGTTTTTCCAGCACCGGCCCGACCACCTCGGGAATGACGTCGCCGGCGCGCCGCACGATCACGGTATCGCCGATGCGCACATCCTTGCGGCGGATCTCGTCTTCGTTGTGCAGGGTGGCGTTGGTGACCGTCACCCCGCCGACGAACACCGGCGCCAGGCGCGCCACGGGCGTGATCGCGCCCGTGCGGCCCACCTGGACCTCGATGCCGAGCAGTTGCGTGACGGCCTCCTCGGCCGGAAACTTGTGCGCCAGCGCAAAGCGCGGCGCGCGCGCGACGAAGCCCAGCACGCGCTGCGACGGCAAGGCGTCGACCTTGTAGACCACGCCGTCGATGTCGTAGGGCAGATCGGCGCGCAGCTTGCCGATACGCTCGTAAAAGGCCAGCAGCCCGTCGGCGCCGCGCTCTCGGTGGTTGTGCCGCAGATTGACCGGCAGGCCCAGTTCGGCCAGCCAGTCCAGCATGCCGCCATGCGTGTCGCGCGGCAGCGTGGACGCCACGCGCACGCCCGGCGCGGGCTCGTCAAAGCGCGTCGGCATGCCTTCGGGCAGGCCATGGACTTCGCCCCAGCTATAGGCGAAGAAACGCAACGGCCGCTGCGCCGTGATGCGCGGATCGAGCTGGCGCAGGCTGCCGGCCGCGGCATTGCGCGGGTTGACGAACACTTTCTCGCCGCGCGCTGCCTGCGTACGGTTCAGGCGTTCGAACTCGGCACGGTTCATCAGGACTTCGCCGCGCACCTCGAGTACCCGCGGCGCGCCATGCAGGCGCAACGGCACGCCTTTGATGGTGCGGATGTTGGCCGTGACGTCCTCGCCGGTCTGCCCGTCGCCGCGCGTGGCCGCCTGGGCCAGCCTGCCCTCCTCGTAGCGCAGGCTGATGGCCAGGCCGTCCAGCTTGAGCTCACAGAAGTATTCAACCTGCTGGTCCAGGCCCAGCAGGCCCGCGCCGCGCAGGGTATCGGCCACGCGCTTGTCGAAGGCGCGCACGTCCTCTTCGTCGAAAGCATTGCCCAGCGACAGCATGGGCACGGCGTGGCGCACGCTGCCGAATTCGGCCAGCGGCGCGGCGCCCACGCGCTGCGTCGGCGAATCGGGCGTGACCAGCTCGGGGTGTTCGGCCTCCAGCGCTTGCAGGTCGCGCATGAGCGCGTCGTACTCGGCGTCCGGAACGCTGGGATCGTCGTGGACGTAATAACGGATATTGTGCTGCTCGATCTCGGCCCGCAGGCGCGCGATCGCTTGCTGCGGCGTAGGACCTGCCTGCGCCATTATGCAAATACTCGCTGCGCCCGCGCGCTGCCGGCCGGCAGGCCGGCCTGGTCAAGCTGCTCGAACAATACCTGCAGGCGCTCGTCGATGACCGCGTCCGCGCCGTCCTGCAGGGGCCGGCCCTGGTCGTCGACCAATTCGGCGCGCAGGCGGGCGGCCAGATCGCGGCCCACGTCGACCATGCGGCCGAAGGCCCGCTGGTCCGCCGGGCTGCACGGCACGTCCAGCAGCAGGTACAGGCGTTCGATGCCGCCCATGCCGGCGTCGAACGCCGCGCCATCGGCGCGCGCCAACGTAAAGCGCACCGCGCCGTTGTCGGCCAGCCAGGCCAGCCGCGCGCCATCGGCGGCAAAACCCAGGTCGCGCGCCACCGCCAGCACCTCGGCGGCCGGTTGCGCAACGCCCAGCAGCAGCGTCAGGCCGACCTGGGTGTCCAGGGCGGCGCAGGTATCGTCCAGCCGGGCCGCCTGTTCCAGCACTTCCTGCTGGTCGGGGCCCTCGACGCTGGCCTCGAAGCGGTCGGCCAGGTCTTGCGCGCGGGCCCAGGCCTGCGACCATTCGATGGCGGTCAGCGGGCCGCTGCGGTTGGCCAGCAACACGGCCAGCTGCATGTTGGCATAGGACTCTTCGGGATGGATGCGGGCGCGATGGCGTTGCTCGGCCGTGGCGGCGAACACGCGCAAGGGCTTGCGGCCGGCCTGCCGCAGCGACTGCAGATAAGGCAGCAGGTCGGCGCCGCGCACGGGCTCGCTGAAATGGATTTCAATCACGACCTCGCAAGCGGGATCGGGCTCTTCCTGGTCGTCGGTGTCCGGGTTGGCGGGCGCCGCGGCCGGCGCGGCACCCGCTGCGGCGCCGCCCATGCCGGGCTCACGGCGCGTCGCGCCCGCCGCCGTGCGATCCTGCGCGCCGGCGCCAAGCAGGGGATCCTGCTCGGTCGAAGGGAAATGGGCTTGCATCCTGCGGCGCACCCGGCGGTCCTGCCACCAGTTAAAGCCCAGCACCAGCAATATGAGCAGGACACCAAGGGCAATCAGCCCGATCTGCAAATCACTCATGAGAATATCCCGCGCCTAAGGCAGCGCAAATCCGAATATGGGTTTCAGGCTTCGGCGGCCATTTGCACGGCCGAGTCTATATCCACAGCAACAATACGCGATACGCCCTGCTCCTGCATCGTCACGCCGATCAGTTGCTTGGCCATCTGCATGGCGATTTTATTGTGCGAGATGAACAGGAACTGGGTCTGTTCGCTCATGTTGCTGACCAGATTGGCATAGCGTTCGGTATTGGCGTCATCCAGCGGCGCGTCGACCTCGTCGAGCAGACAGAACGGCGCGGGATTCAGCTTGAACAGCGCGAACACCAAGGCCGTGGCCGTCAAGGCCTTCTCGCCCCCGGACAGCAGGTGGATGGTGCTGTTGCGCTTGCCCGGCGGCTGTGCCATCACCTGCACGCCCGCGTCGAGGATTTCGTCGCCGGTCATGGTCAGCCTGGCCTCGCCGCCGCCGAACAGCTTGGGGAACAACTCGCCGAAATGGCGGTTGACCGTATTGAAGGTCTCCTGCAGCAGCT
Source organism: Bordetella pertussis 18323 (assembly GCF_000306945.1). Lineage (NCBI taxonomy): Bacteria > Pseudomonadati > Pseudomonadota > Betaproteobacteria > Burkholderiales > Alcaligenaceae > Bordetella > Bordetella pertussis. Next base: position 2,937,444 of record NC_018518.1, read on the forward strand.
CGCGGGTTTCCCGGTCGATCTTGCGGATGGCGTCCTCGAGGGTCTCCATGGCCGTCAGGAGGTCCTGCTGCTGGGCGTCGAGGAAAGTCTTGCGTTCGCGCGAGGTATTCAGTTCGTCCAGGGCGGCCAGGTTAACCGGCCCCAGCGCGTCGACTTGGCGCGAAATGCGGCCCACCTCGGACTGCAGCCAACTGGCCTTGCGCCACTCGTCGGGCATCTCGGCCAGCTCGCGGGCCAGCGTCTCGCGGTCGACCTCGCGGGCGTTGAGCTGCTCGGTGAACTGTTCCTCGGCCAGGCGGGCGGCCTGCTCCTGCAGTTGCAGTTCGGTGATGCGGGCGCGCAGCGGCTCGAGCCCGCGCTCCTGTTGCATGCGCTCCTCGTCGGCGCCGCGCATCAGGGCCGACAGGTTGTCCAGTTCCAGGCGCGCGCGCGTCAGCGCCTCTTCGCGCTCGGCGCGCAACTCCAGGGCGTCCTGCAGGCCTGCCTGCGAGGCCGAGGCGTCCAGGTCGACCAGGTCGGTTTCGAGCTGCTGCAGCTCGGTGGCGGCGCGCTGGCTCTGGTCGGCGGCCAGTTGCCGGTTGCGCTGCAGGTCGGTGATGCGCACCTGGACGCCGCGCTCGGCGAACTCGGCCTCCTGGGCGGCGCGCTCCAGCTCGCGCAGCCGGGTGCGGGCGGCATCGGCCTGGGCGGACAGGGTTTCGCCGTCGATCTCGGCGTCGGAGAAACGCGATTGGTGCTCGGCCAGTTCGCCGTCGAGCGCCTCGAAGCGCACTTCGGCCTCCTCGCGGGTGGCGCGCAGGTCTTCCTCGTGCGCCGCGAGCTCCTCGAGATCCTGGCGCAGGCGGGCGGCCCGCTCGCCGGACTGTTCGGCCTGCTGCTGCAGGCGCGAATGCTCGAGCTGGATGTCGTGCACGCGCCGGGTGACTTCGACCACCCGCTGGCGCGCCGGCGCGATGGCCTGCGATACCTGTTGCCAGGCCGCCTCGGCGCGCGCCACGGCGGCGCGGGCCTGGTCGGCGATCAACTGCTGCGCCTTGATCTCGCGCTGCAGGTTTTCGATTTCCTGCTGGCGCGCCAGCAACCCGGCCTGCTCGGAGTCGGGCGCGTAGAAACGTACGCTGTGGGCATCGACCAGGTGCCCGGCCTTGACGACGTAGGCGGCGCCGGCCGGCAGGCTGGCGCGCCCGCCCAGGGCCTGGGTCAGGTCGGCGGCGGTGTACAGGCCGGCCAGCCACTGGTTGAGCAGCGTGCGCAGGTCGGGGTCGGTGACCCGCAGCAGGCTGGCCAGCGGCGTCTGGCCCTGCGGGGCGGCCGGCGCGGGCGCGGCGACCGGCACCTGGTAGAACGCCAGGCGGGCCGGCGGCGCGTCGTCGGCGAAGGCGCGCGCCCAGTCCAGGCTGCGCACCTCGAGCGCGGCCATGCGCTCGCGCAGCGCGGCTTCCAGGGCGGTTTCCCAGCCCGGCTCGATATGCAGCTTCTGCCACAGGCGGCCCAGGCCGGCCAGCTCGTGCTTGGCCAGCCACGGTTCCAGCGCGCCCTGCTTCTGGACGTCCTCCTGCAACTTGACCAGCGCCGCCAGGCGGGCCTCGAGGCGGGCCAGGCCCTGGGCATCCTGCTGGGCGGCGGCCTGGGCGCGGCTGCGCTCGGCGTCGGCCTCGGGCACGCGCCCTTCCAGGGTGGCCAGTTCGGCTTGCGCCGCCTCGAGCTGGTCCTCGCCGGCCAGGCGATCGCCGGCCAGCTGTTCCAGCCGCTCGGGGTCGGGCGTGTGCAGTTCGCGCAGTTCCTGCTGCAGGCGCTCGCGGCGCTGCTCCAGCGTTTGCAGCTGGCGGTCGGCGTCGCGCTGGGTCTGGGCCACCAGGGCCAGGTTCTGTTCGACGCGCGCCAGCGCGGCGCGCATGTCGTCGCGCCCGGCCGCGGCGTCGCGCACCCGGGCTTCGATGGCCGGCAGGCCGGCCTGGGCGTCCTCGGCCGCGGCGCGCGCTTCCTCGGTGCGCGCCGCGCCGGTGGCCAGGTCTTCCTCGGCCAGGGCGATCTGTTCGGTACAGTGCTCCTGCTGGGTGTTCCACTCGGCGATCTGGGCCTGCAGCTGTTCGCGGCGCGCCTGCAGGCGGTTGCGCGAATCGACCACATGGCGGATTTCGGCCTCCAGGCGGCTGACCTGGGCATTGGCCTCGTACAGCTGCCCCTGCGCCGCGTGCACCGCGTCGCTGGCGGCGTAATGGGCCTGGCGGCGCGATTCCAGCTCGGCCTCGCCAGCCCGCAGGCCGGCGATGGCGGCTTCCAGATCGTTCTGGGCCCGCGCCATGTCCTGGTTCTTGCGCTCGCGCTCATCGCGGGCGCCGGTTTCCTTCAGCAGCCACAGCGCGAACTGCTTTTTCTCGCCGTCGGCCTGCAGTTCGCGGTATTTGCGCGCCACCTCGGCCTGGGCCTCCAGCTTGTCGAGCTGGCTGCCCAGTTCGCGCAGGATGTCCTCGACCCGGGTCAGGTTCTCGCGCGTATCGGACAGGCGGTTCTCGGTCTCGCGGCGGCGCTCTTTGTAGCGCGACACCCCGGCCGCCTCTTCGAGGAAGACCCGCAGCTCTTCCGGGCGGGCCTCGATCAGGCGGTTGATCATGCCCTGGCCGATGATGGCGTAACCGCGCGCGCCCAGGCCTGTGCCCAGGAAGATGTCGTGGATGTCGCGCCGCCGGACCTGCTGGTTGTTGACGTAGTAGCTGCTGGTGCCGTCGCGCGTCAACACGCGGCGCACGGCGATTTCCGAATAGGCGCTCCACTGGCCCGCGGCCCGCCCTTCGGTATTGTCGAATACCATCTCGACCGAGGCGCGGGCAGCCGGCTTGCGGTTGCCCGAGCCATTGAAGATGACGTCCTGCATCGACTCGCCGCGCAGTTCGGACGCCTTGGCTTCGCCCAATACCCAGCGCACGGCGTCGATGATGTTCGACTTGCCGCAGCCGTTGGGACCCACCACGCCCACCAGTTGGCTGGGCACGGGGATTACGGTTGGATCGACGAAGGACTTGAAGCCGGCGAGTTTTAGCTGGGTGAGACGCACAGTACGATGACGGACGGGGTAGGTTGAACGAGGGGCGTTGAACGGACCTGCCGCACACAATAGGCGATGCGACCCCCAGGAGGGCCGATCCAAGGCCCGTATGATACCCCAGGAGGGTAGCGCCCATCGTGAGCAAAGGTGAGCCTGGGACAAACGCCAAGCGCCGGCCGGCCGGACCGGGCGCTATACTCGCTGACACTTTTTTTCGCCAATACGGTCAATCGGACAGTGCCAGCCGTTCGGGCGGGCAGCGGGGACATTCTTGAAACGCGGGTTTTATCTGGTTATGGCCGCGCAGGCCTTCTCATCCCTGGCAGACAACGCACTGTTCATCGCGGCGATCGCCTTGATCCTGGAGTTGAGCGGGCCCGACTGGATGGCGCCCATGATGAAGTGGTCCTTCGCCCTGGCGTACGTGGTGCTGGCCGCGTTCGTGGGCGCCTTCGCCGATTCGTTCCCCAAGGGCCGGGTGATGTTCATCACCAATGCGCTCAAGGTCGCCGGCTGCATGCTGATGTTCTCGTATGCCAGCATCGGCGTGCCGGCCACCTACCAGACCTACCTGGTCTGCGCGGCCTATGGCCTGGTCGGCATCGGCGCGGCCGCCTACTCGCCGGCCAAGTACGGGATCGTCACCGAAATGCTGCCGCCCGACCTGCTGGTAAAGGGAAACAGCTGGATCGAAGGGCTGACCGTGCTGTCCATCATCATCGGCACGGTGCTGGGCGGCGTGCTCATTTCCCCCCATGTCTCGAGCGTGCTGCTCGCCTACCCCTGGCTGAACAAGCTGGTCCATACGCCGGCGGAAGCCGCCATCCTGGTCATTGCGCTGGTCTACGTCATCGCCGCGCTGTGCAACCTGCTGATCCCGCCCACGCACGTGCGCTACCCCCCGCAGCAGCGCAGCCCCTTCAAGCTGGTGCGCGCATTCAGCGGCTACGTGTGCGTGCTGTGGCGCGACAAGCTGGGCCAGATCTCGCTGGCCGTGACCACGCTGTTCTGGGGCGCCGGCGCCACGCTGCAATTGATCGTGATCGAATGGGGCCGCAGCCATCTGGGCTATCGCCTGGACCAGGCTTCGGTGCTGATGGGCGTGGCGGCGGTGGGAACGGTGGTCGGCTCCATCCTGGCCGGCCGCATTCCGCTGCGCAAGGCGCTGTCGGTGCTGCCGGTCGGCGCGGCCATGGGCCTGGTGGTGCTGCTGATGCCGCTGGTCTATTCGCCCTGGAGCGTCTACCTGCTGCTGGTCACCGGCGGCCTGGCCGGCTTTTTCGTCGTTCCCATGAACGCCCTGCTGCAGCACCGCGGCCACGTGCTGCTGTCGGCCGGCCATTCGATCGCGGTGCAGAACTTCAACGAGCAGCTCAATATCCTGCTGATGGTCGCCATCTATACGGTGCTGCTGTGGCTGGAACTGCCCATCAACATCATCATCGTCATATTCGGCCTGATCGTCACCGTCCTCATGGTGGTGTTCATCCGCTGGAGCCGCCGCAACCTGTCGGCCGACCCCGCCCTGCGCGAGCAGATCGGCCAGAAAGGCCACGGCAAGGCCCTCGACTCGGCCCACTGAGGGCCGCTTGCCGCCGCCTCAGCCGCGCGCCGCCAGCAGCAGGTCTTGCCAGGCGCGCGCCTTCTCGGCTGGGCTGCGCAACAGATAGGCCGGGTGGTAGCTGACCACCACGGGAATCGAGCGCCCCTCGTCGGTTTGCAGGCTGTGCACGCGGCCGCGCAAATTGCCTATCGTGGCCTCGGTGTTCAACAGCGTCTGGGCCGCGAACCGGCCCAGCACCAGGATGCGCTCCGGGTTCAGCAGGGCAATCTGGCGCCGCAGGTAGGGACTGCAGGCGGCGATTTCCTCGGGCTTGGGATTGCGGTTGCCGGGCGGGCGGCACTTGATGACGTTGGCGATGAACACGTCGCGCTCGCGGCTCATGCCCACCGACTGCAGCATCGCATCCAGCAGCTTTCCTGAGCGGCCGACGAATGGCAGCCCCTGGCGGTCTTCCTGCTCGCCGGGCGCCTCGCCCACCACCATCCAGCGCGCCGGCTGGGCGCCCATGCCGAATACGGCGTGGCGCCGCCCCTGGCACAGGCCGCAGGCGGTGCAGTCCTGCACCAGTTGCTGCAATTGCCCCAAGTCGGCGCCGGCCGCCCGCGCCGCCACGGCGGCCCGCGCGGCCTGTCCGTCGGCCTCGGCGGCCGGTTCGGCGCGCTGCGGCGCGGCCACCGGCGGGCGCGGCGCGCGGGTCGGACTGGCCGCCGGGCCATCGGCGCGTGGGGTCGCGGCCGCCGGCCGGACGGCCTCGGCCGTCGCCACGGCCGCATTGGCGGCCTCGGCGGCAGGCGCGGCGGGCGCGACAGCCCCGGCCGCGGACGCCAATGGCGCCGGCAGCCAGGTTTTCTCGATGCCGATCTCGCGCAGCCAGATCCGCTGCAGCGGATTCGGACGCGGCGCGGCCGGCGCGGCGGCTTCAGGCGCGCTCATTGCCCACCGTCGCTTCGCCCAGGGTTTTCTGCATTACCAAAGCATCCTCGCGCTTGCCCTTACCTGCGGGATAGTAATCTTTGCGCCGGCCGATGCGCAGATAGCCGTGCCGCTCGTAGAACTGCACCGCGGTGGCATTGGAGGGCCGCACCTCCAGCAGCACGCCGGCCAGGCCGCGCGCGCGCGCCTGGCGCTCGCACCAGCCCAGCATCAGGCCGCCCAGGCCTTGCCGGTGCAGATGGCGCGGCACAGCGATGACCAGCAGATGCACCACGTCGGGCGCCGCCATCATCACACAGAAGCCCGCCAGCCTGCCGTCCTGGCGCAGCACACAGGCCGGATAGCCGGCCTGCAGCGCATCGGCGAAATTGCCGCGCGTCCAGGGAAAGGATTGGACCTGCGCCTCGAGTTCGGCCACTTCGTCGAGGTCGCGCTGCGCCATGGGCAGCATCTGCGTGGCGGCCAGGGCCGAGACCGCGCGCGGGTTGCCGCCCTGCCCCCGCTCGCGCTCGGCGGTGGTGAAGGCCACCTTGTCGCGCACATACAGGGGCGCGGCCAGTTCGGCGGCCACGCCGCCGCCATCCCGCCAGGCCCGGCGCGCCAGGCGCGCCACTGCCTGGGCCTGCGGCCGCTCGGCCTGCACGCGCACCCAGCCAGGCGGCGCGGCCATGCTGGCCGCGTAGACCTGCCATGCATCGCCCGCCATCCGCACGCGCAACGCGCGGCCGGCGCGGGCCGACCAAGCGTCCAGGTGATGCACGGTCCAGGGCACCACCTCGCCGGCGGCGATCAGCAGCGGCGCCTGCAGCGCCTGCCACTGCCCGCCATCGCCGCGCAGGTAGACGGCCAGGTAGACCTCTTCCATGCGGGCGTCCAGCGCCACCACGACCGCGTCGTCGGCCGCCGCGCCCGAAACCTCCGCCACCGCCTCATGCGACACGACCGGCAGGACCGGGATCCCCAGCCCCAGGGCGATGCCCTGCGCCACGCCGCACGCCACCCGCAAGCCGGTGAACCCGCCCGGCCCCTGGCCGAAGGCGACCGCCTGCAGGGCTTCCGGCGCCAGGCCGGCGCGTGCCAGCAATTCCCGTGCCATGGGCAACAGGCGTTCTGCATGCTCCTGGGCGCCCTCGTGCTCCAGCACGGCGACGACGGGTTCGGCCCCGTGCTCGGTGAGCAAGGCCACGCCGCAGCGGGAAGACGAAGTTTCGAAGGCAAGCAGGTTTAGATCCATAGGGGCGGATTGTACGAAATCGGGCGCTTCACCTAGTATGTAAGGGGGATTTCAACCGTAGCGCGCAATGTGTAATATCTTGTGAACACCCACTAGCCGCTGGTTCTTGTCACTGTTACATTTCCGGCCATGAACACGCAAAACACCACTCCTACCCGCAAGATCCTGGTCGTCGACGATGATCCCCGACTGCGCGATCTCCTGCGCCGCTATCTGTCGGAACAAGGGTTCAATGTATTCGTGGCCGAAGATGCCAAGGAAATGGGCAAACTGTGGCAACGCGAACACTTTGACCTGCTGGTTCTCGACCTGATGCTGCCGGGCGAGGATGGCCTGTCGATCTGCCGCCGCCTGCGCGGCGGCCACGACAATACTCCCATCATCATGCTGACCGCCAAGGCCGAGGAAATCGACCGGATCGTCGGCCTGGAAATGGGAGCCGACGATTACCTGTCCAAGCCCTTCAACCCGCGCGAACTGCTGGCCCGCATCAATGCGATCCTGCGCCGCCGCGGCACCGAAGAGCACCCGGGCGCGCCCAGCCAGGAAAACGAGTCGATCGCCTTCGGCCCGTACGTCCTGAACCTGTCCACGCGCACCCTCACCCGCAATGGCGAGCAGGTGCCGATCACGACCGGCGAATTCTCGGTCCTGAAGGTTTTTGCCCGCCATCCAAAGATCCCGCTGTCGCGCGACAAGCTGATGGAACTGGCCCGCGGACGCGAATACGAGGCGTTCGACCGCAGCCTGGATGTGCAGATTTCGCGTCTGCGCAAATTGATCGAACCCAACCCGTCCAAACCCGTTTTCATCCAAACCGTCTGGGGCCTGGGATACGTTTTCGTTCCGGATGGCGGCAGTTGACCTAATGGCCCGCCCCGGGCAGGAGCGCCGTCTCGTGCCCCGCATGCGCAGACTGTTCAGAAACCTGACCTCGCGGTTGCGTCTCGGCCTGTTCGGACGCACCTTTCTGCTGCTCGCGGCACTGATGCTGGTCAGCCTGGGCGCCTGGCTGCAAGTCTTCTTCAGCATGGAGCTGGAGCCGCGCGCCAATCAGATGGCGCAGCGGGTGATCACGGCCGTCAATATCACGCGTACGGCCCTGGTCTATTCGCATACGGACGAGCGCAGCAAGCTGCTGCTGGACCTGGCCACCAACGAAGGCATCCAGGTCTACCCGCGCGAGCTCACCGACTTCACCGAGGCGCTGCCCGACGACGACTACTGGCAACGGGTCGCGCAGCATATCCGCGTGCGTTTCGGACCCGAAACCCAGATCGCCTGGGGGGTCAACCAGGTACCCGGCTTCTGGGTCAGCTTCCAGATCGACCAGGACCTGTACTGGCTGGTCTTCGAGCGCGAGCAGATCGGCCTGACCGGCGGCATCGAATGGCTGGGCTGGGGCGCCACGGCGCTGCTGCTGTCGCTGGTCGGCGCGGCCGTCAGCGTGGGGTTCGTCAACCGGCCGCTGTCGCGGCTGGCGCGCGCCGCCCAGGTGCTCTCGCGCGGCGAAACGCCCGCGCCGCTGCCCGAGCAAGGTCCGCTGGAAATCCGCGACCTGAATGCCCTCGTTCAACCGCATGGCCAAGGACCTGCGGCAGGCCGAGGCCGATCGCGAGCTCATGCTGGCCGGCATTTCACACGACCTGCGCACGCCGCTGGCGCGCATGCGCCTGGAAATCGAGATGAGCGGCGTCTCGGAGGACGCCCGCCAGGCCATCGACGAGGACCTCGGCCAGATCGACCACAGCATCGGGCAGCTGATGGAATACGCGCGCCCGGCCGGAACCCTGCCCCAGCTCGCCACCGACATTTCGTCGGTGCTGGCCGAGCTGTATGAGCGCGAGCGCAGCTATACCGCCTCGCTGGGCGGCGAGCTGGAAGCCTCGATCGATCCGGGCCTGCGGGCGCGCATCACGGCGCTGGATCTCAAGCGCATCGTCAGCAATCTGATCGAGAACGCGCGCCGCTACGGCCGCTCGCCCGACGGACTGGCCCACCTGGCCATCAGCGTGCATTCGGAAGGCAATATCCTGGCGATCGAAGTGGCCGACCGCGGCCCCGGCATCGCCCCCGAGGAAGTCGACCGCCTGCTGCGTCCGTTTTCGCGTGGAGAAGCGGCCCGCACCGGCGTCAGCGGCGCGGGGCTAGGCCTGGCGATCGTCGAACGCCTGCTCAAGCACGTGGGCGGCTCGCTGCGCATGCTGCCGCGCCAGGGCGGCGGCCTGATCGCGCGGATAGAGTTACCCAAAGCCAAATTTAGAAATTATCAATTAGACAGCGAAAACCAATAGCGTAGAATTTAGGGCTTGAGGCCTTGCCTGCCTTAATTCCACCAACTTACTGGGAGCACCACATGAAAACTGTTGGCGACAAACTCGAGCCTTTCAAGGTTACCGGCGTCAAGCCCGGCTTCAACCAGCATGAAGAAAACGGCGTTTCGGCTTTCGAGGACATCACCGAAAGCTCCTTCCCCGGCAAGTGGAAAGTGATCTATTTCTACCCGAAGGATTTCACCTTCGTGTGCCCGACCGAAATCGTCGGCTTCAACAAGCTGGCCAAGGATTTCGAAGACCGCGACGCCGTCCTGCTGGGCGGCTCGACCGACAACGAATTCGTCAAGCTGGCCTGGCGCCGTGAGCACCCGGACCTGAACAAGCTGGGTCACTACCAGTTCGGCGACACCACCGGCGCGCTGATCGATCAGCTGGGTGTGCGTGAAAAGGGTGCCGGCGTCGCGCTGCGCGCCACTTTCATCGTCGACCCCGACAACACGATCCAGCACGTTTCGGTGAACAACCTGAACGTCGGCCGCAACCCTGAAGAAGTGCTGCGTCTGCTCGACGGCCTGCAAACCGACGAGCTGTGCCCGTGCAACCGTTCGGTTGGCGGCGCCACGCTGTAATTTCCCCGGCCCGGCTCGTCCGGGCTTTCATTGCTCCAGACTATAGGGAAAAACTATGGAATTCCTTTCTACCATTAAGGATCAACTGCCGGATTGGGCCAAGGACATCCGCCTGAATCTGGACGCCGTGATCGCACGCTCCACCCTGGCGCCGGAAGACGCCCTGGGCGCCGCGCTGTCGGCCGCGTTCGCCGCGCGCAGCCAGTTGCTGATCGACGCCTTCAAGGGTGCGCTGTCGAAGACCGACGCCAATGCCGCCCTGACCGCTTCGGCGCTGATGGGCATGAACAACACCTGGTATCCGTACGTCGAAATGACCGGCGACGCCCAGTTGAAGAGCCTGCCGGCGCAGCTGCGCATGAATGCCTACGCCACCCATGGCGGCGTGGACAAGAAGCGCTTCGAGCTGTTCGCGCTGGCCGCCTCGATCATCGGCAAGTGCCATTTCTGCGTGCAGTCGCACTACGAAAACCTGAAGAAGGACGGCCTGACCGTCGAACAGCTGCGCGACGCGGGCCGTATTGCCGCCGTCGTCAACGCAGCCGCCCTGGCGCTGGCCGCGCAGGGCAAGTAAGCGCCCCCCGCGGTGCGCCGGCCTCCCCCGCCGGCGGCCGCAGCCGGCCCCTGCGCGGGGCCGGCACTCATTCCCTTCCCTCGCCCAGCCGCCGCCACTCGCGCGGCGAGCAGCCCAGCGCCCGATTGAACATGGCCGTGAACGCGCTCGGGCTCTGATAGCCGAGATCCAGCGCCACGTCGGTGACCGCCTGGCCGTCGCCCAGCCGCCGCACGGCGTCCAGCAGGCGGGCCTGCTGGATCCAGCGCGCGAAGCTCAGGCCCGTTTCGTCGAGAAAACGCCGGTACAGCGTGCGCGCGCTGAGCTTCAGCCGGCGCGCCTGCGCCTGGGCGCTGTCGAATGCCGACAAGTCGGCCAGCGCCCGCTCGCACAGGCCACGCAGCGCCGCGCTCTCGGGCAGCGGCAGATCGAGGCCGCAGCGCGGCAGCCGCCGCAGTTCGGCCACCATCAAGGCGCTGAGCAGGCCATATTCCTCGTCCAGCGCGCCGTCGCTGGCCTCGTGGCGCTGGGGCGCGTCGCGGGTGGAGGGCGCATCGGTGCTGGCGCGCACCACCAGCTCGCGCATCAGCGCAGTCATGTCCAGCACGGCGCAATCGTCGGGCATGCCCCGCACCAGCGCCGCGTCGATGTACAAGGACCGCATGTCGACCGCGCTGCTCATGCGGATTTCGTGCACCGTGCGCGCCGGGATCCATAACGCGCGCATCGGCGGCACCACCCACAGCCGGCGCCGGGTCGCGACCCGCATCACCCCCGACGAGCCGCACAGGAACTGCGCGCGATCGTGCCAATGCGGCTTGACGTGCGCGTCGGCCGGATAGCGGTTGCGCCGCGTGACGACAGCCGGCGCGCGCGCATGGGCAACCGAGATGGCTTCGGCGGCGGGTTTGTCCATTTCTCGATAGTTTTGGTCGAATTCAAGAAGGACAGAATAGCGCAGCCAGCGCACACTGGCATGCATCCTCATTACGACGCCTTCGCCATGGACGCTCCCGCAGCAAGCACGCCCGCCCCTCCCGCCGCCTTCCCGCGCAGCGTCACGCTGTTGCTGAACGTCGCGCACGCGCTGGACCATATGTTCCTGCTGATCTTCGCGACGGCGGTCGCGGCCATCGCGGCCGATTTCGGTTTTGCGCGCTGGGAGGACCTCATGCCCTTCGGCGTGGCGGCCTTCTTCCTGTTCGGCCTGGCATCGTGGCCGGCCGGCCGCCTGGGCGACCTGTGGGGCCGGCGCCGCATGATGCTGCTGTTCTTCTTCGGCCTGGGCGCAGCCGCGCTGCTGTGCGCGCTGACCCGCAATGCCTGGCAGCTGGCCGGCGCGATGGCGCTGATCGGCGCGTTCGCCGCCATCTACCATCCGGTGGGCATTCCCATGATCGTGCAGCACGCGACCAACCCGGGCGCGGTCATCGGCGTCAACGGGCTGGCCGGCAACCTGGGCGTGGCCCTGGCGGCGCTGGTCACCGGCGTGCTGGTCCAATGGCTGGGATGGCGGGCGGCCTTCGCAGTGCCCGGACTGCTGTCGATCGCGTGCGGCCTGCTGTTCATGCGGGTATGCCCCGCCGAGGACGAGCCGCCGGCCCGCCGCAAGAGCCGCGCCAGCGTGCTGCTCGACCCGCGCCAGCTGGCGCGGGCGTTCGCGGTCATGACGGCGGCCGCCGTCACCGGCAGCCTGCTGTTCAACTTCACCACCAACGGCAATGCCCAATTGCTGGACCAGCGTTTTCGCGGCATCGTCGAAGACCCGGTCGCCCTCGGCGCCATGCTGGCGTTCATCTATGTGGTGGCATCGCTCACGCAGGTGGTGGTGGGGCGCCTGATCGACCGGGTCGCGCTCAAGCCGCTCTACCTGTGCATGGTGCTGGCGCAGATCCCGCTGCTGGCCTGGGCGGCCGTGGCGCAGGGCTGGGCCCTGTTTGCCGCGCTGCTGGGAACCATGGTGTTCATTTTCGGCGCGATCCCGTTCACCGACGCGATGATCGTGCGCTATGTGGACGACCGCAGCCGCTCGCGCGTGGCCGGCATGCGGCTGACGGTGTCGTTCGGCGTCAGTTCGCTGGCGGTGTGGCTGCTAGGGCCGGTGGTCAAGCAGGCAGGCTTTGGCAGCCTGTTCGCGGGCATGGCCGTCATCGCCGCCTGCACCGCCACCATGGTGCTGCTGCTGCCCAGCGAGCGGCCCGAGCCGCAAAGCGCCCCGGCCGCTAGCTGTGAACTGTCAATAGGTTGTATTCGTCCAGGTTGAGTCTGGAGATGGGTACAGCGCGCCCGATGCCTTGGTGGGGTCGATGCCAGTTGTAGTGGTGTAGCCAGGATTTCATGGCATCGGCTCGGTGTTGGGAGTTCTGGTAGGTGTGAGCGTAAGCCCACTCACGCAAGGCCGACTGGATGAAGCGTTCGGCCTTGCCATTGGTCTGTGGGCGGTAAGGTCGGGTAAAGCGGTGCTTGATGCCCAGCTCATGGCACAGCGCGGCGAAGGCGCGGCTGCGAAAGGCCGAGCCATTGTCGGTGAGCAAGCGCTGGATGGTCACGCCCAGGCGCTGGTAGTAGGCCACTGCGTCCTTGAGGAACTGGACGGCGCTGGGGAAGCGCTCGTCGGGGTGGATGTCGGTGAAGGCCACGCGGGCGTGGTCATCGATGGCCACGAAGACGAAGTCCCAGCCGGCCCCCTCAACGGTATCGCGTCGGTTGCCCGTGACCCGGTGACCAGGGCGCTGGATACGTCCCAGCTTCTTGATGTCGATGTGCAGCAGATCGCCGGGGGCCTGATGCTCGTAGCGCACCACCGGCTCGGCCGGCTCCAGGTCGGCCAGGTGCGACAGACCGGCGCGGGCCAGGACGCGGCTGACGGTGCTGGCTGACACGCCCAGCGCCTGGGCGATGCGCGCTTGGGTCAGCCGCTTGCGGCGCAGCTCCACGATAGCCAGCGCCTTGGCCGGCGCAATCGCTCGGGGCGAGACCGTCGGGCGCGAGGACGCATCGGCCAAGCCCGCCTGGCCCTGAGCCAGGAAGCGGCCCAGCCATTTGCGCACAGTCGGCGCGGTGACCCCATGGGCGCGGGCCGCTTCAGGCACACAAACTTGATGGGCGATCAATTGCTGGACCATTTCGAGTCGACGTAGGAAGGTCAATCGGGCATGCTTATGGGTGTTCATCCGGCCGGGCTCCTTGAGTGAACTGGGGGGTTGGCGATTTCCAGTTTCTCAAATCCGGTTCGGATGAACCATGCATACAACCTATTGAATCTTCACACCTAGTCCTTGTCGCGATCCACCAGCCGGTGGCGTGCCTGGCCCAGGTGAAACTGCATGGCAATGCGCGCGCGCTCGGCGTCCTGCTCGCGGATGGCGCCCAGGATGGCCGCGTGCTCGTCGGCCACGCGCTGCGCGCGCTGGCGCGAACCGGTGCGCGTCAGGCTCAGGGTCAGGCGCATGAAGCCGCTGATCGACTCGTGTATGGTTTCCAGCACGCCGAGGTAGAAATCGTTTCCGCTGGCCTCGGCGATGCTGGCGTGGAAAGCCAGGTCGGCCTCTGGCGAGACGCGGCCATGCTCCAGCTCCTCGACGAAGGCGGCATGCGCCTCGCCGATCTTGTGCAATTGCTCGTCGGTGCGCCGCAGGGCCGCCAGGCGGGCCGCATCGCCCTCCAGCGCCACGCGCACTTCCTGGGCGCGCAGGTAGGCCCCGACGTTCTGCACGTCGCTGAACGTCTTCAGGCGCGGCGCGGGCTGGTGGCTGACGAATGTGCCCAGCCCCTGGTGCGCCGTCACCAGTCCGTCGGCGCGCAGGCGCAGCAGGGCTTCGCGCACCACCGGCCGCGACACGCCGAATTTCTCGCAGATTTCGTGCTCGGAAGGCAATTTGTCGCCCACGTTCAGGCGCCCCGAGGCGATCTGGTCGAAGATCTGCCCGTACAGCTGGTCGGCCAACCGCACGCGCTGGCCCCGCTCCAGGTGCAGGGCGACGCCGCCGTCGGCGTCGACGGCGGCGGACTTGGCGGACTCTTGCTTGCGGGCCACGGGCACTCCTGACTGATCACTGCGGTTGCGCCATCGTACGTCATCGCGCGGCGCGCCGCGCGCCAGGATCACTGGCGATCGCCCGCCAGCAACGCGCGCGCCACCGGCGCCACGCGCTCGCGGTCGGCCGGATCCAGCCCGCTCAACAGCGGCAGCATGGGCCCCATGTCGGCCACGCCGGCCAGCGTCACAGCGTCGTGCAGCACGCGGATCGGGCTGATCCCGTCGCGGCAATCCTCCAGCGGGATATAGGCGGCGCGCACCTGTTCGGCCGCCTCGAAATCGCCTTGGTGCAGCAGATGCAGCAGGCGCATCGAGCCGCGCGGCGCCACGCAGACCGACCCGGAGGTGAAGCTGCGCAGCCCGAACTGGCGGAAGTGCACGATGGCCGGCCGCTCGCCGATGCCGCTGACGATCCAGCGCGGGTCGACTTCCTTGAGCAGTGCATCCAGATAAGGATCGCGCGCGGGATCCTCGCGCACCACCGCGTATTTCAGGGCTGCGATGCGGCCTTCGCCGATCAGGCGCGCCACCGTGGCCGGCGCCAGGTAGTCGGACGACTTGATGTAGACGACCGCCGGACGGTCCATCGCGTCGCTGAACCGGCGGATGCCGTCGGCCAGCCCGGCGTCCGTATACGGAAACGACATGGGCAGCAGCATGGCGGTGGGAAAGTCGCGCGTGCGCAGGATGGCAGCCTGGTCCATCAGCTTGCCGTAGTCGGGGCCGGCCGACGGCAGCACCCAGGTATCGGGGCCGGCGGACTCGGCCAGGAAGTCCAGCAACTGCGCGTACTCGCTGACCTGCACGTGGTAGAAGTTGGCATTGCCGCCGTACATCACGCTGCGCACTCCGCCTGCTTCCAGATGACGCAGCACCGCCTGGTTGGCGGCCGGATTGAGCGTCAGATCGGCATGGCGCGCCAGCGGCGGCACGGCAATGACGGAGCGCTGCAGGTCATCAGGGGTAACCGGGGTGGTTTTCATGAGCACGGCTCCTGCAAAATCTACGGTTGTATATGTGTTGGCGTGAAATTTTTTAAAAGTATACTTGGTTGACAAGTTAAATACTAATAAATATATTGTCTAATAAGTAGCGTAGCATGGCGGCATATCGTCGCGCCCTCCGCGGCGACGTGCTCCGGCCGCCGCACCACACCACGCGCACCCGACGCGCACGAGGAGACACACGACATGTTTGCCATCCCCACCAACAGGGTGCGCGGCGTACTGGCCGCGTTGCGCCAGGGCAGCGTGCGCGCGCGCCTGCAGGAACAGGGCGCGCGGCCGTCGGGCAATACCCTCGAACCGTTCAAGGCTTTCATGGCCGACGAAGCCCGCAAGCGGGCCCAGGTCGTCCGGCAATCTGGCGCCACGGTGGACTGACACCTGCCCAGGCAAACGCGGCGGCCGATAGCGCGTGGCCGGCCGCCGCGCCATAAAACAACACGTGCGCTGGAGACATCGTGAACAAACTGAAATCGCTGCTGGCCGCCGCCGGCATGGCCGCGTGCGCGGTGGGCGCCGCGCACGCGGCCTCATACCCCGACAAGCCGATCACCATGATCGTGCCCTTCGTGCCGGGCGGCTCGTCCGACATCACGGCACGCGCCGTCACGCCCGGCATGACCAAGATCCTGGGCCAGAGCTTCGTGGTCGAGAACAAGCCGGGCGCCAACAGCGCGATCGGCGCGCAGGCGCTGGCCCGCTCCACGCCCGATGGCTACACCATGATGGTGGGCTCGATCGGCACCTTCGCCATCAATGAAGCGCTGTACAAGAAGCTGGCCTACAACCCCAGCAAGGACTTCTCGTACCTGACCCAGGCCGTGCGCAATCCCAACGTGCTGGTGGCCCCGCCCTCGTTCCCGGCCAATACCGTGGCCGAGCTGATCGACTACGCCAGGAAGAATCCGGGCAAGGTCTCCTATGCATCCTCGGGGACCGGGTCGTCCGACCACCTGTCGGCCATCCTGTTTCGCCAGCGCACCGACACCACCGGCGTGGACGTGCCGTACAAGGGCGGCGGCGCGGCCATCGCCGACCTGCTGGGCGCGCAGGTCAACGTGTCGTTCCAGAACCTCGGCGCGGTGCAGACGCACATCAAGGGCGGCAAGCTGAAGGCGCTGGCCATCACCGGCGACAAGCGCGTCGGCGAGCTGCCCGACGTGCCCACGCTGGCCGAAGCCGGCGTCAAGGACATGGTGGTCTATTCCTGGCAGGGCTTCGCCGTGCCCAAGGACACGCCGCCGGCCATCGTCAAGCAGCTGGCCGAGGCCTTGCGCACCACGCTGCGCGATCCGCAGGTCGAAAAAACCCTGCAGGGGCTGGGCTTCGAAGTGGTCGCCAATACGCCGGCCGAATTCAGCCGCTTCCAGCAGGACGAAGTCAAGCGCTGGCGCGAGGTCATCGAAAAGGGCGGTATCCAGCTCGAATAGGCGCGCCCGCCCCGGCCTGCGGCGCGCTTTGGCGCACCGCAGCGCCCAGCCGAGGCAGAATCAAGTAGCATTTTCGCTTTGCCACCCTAAGAATCAGACGACATGACCACCAAGCACCGCATCATCCAGGTAGGCTCCCTGGCCGGATCGCCGACGGCCAATCGGCGACTCGCCGACGAATACGATGTGCTCGAACTGTGGCAGCAGGCCGACCGTGCGGCCGCGCTGGCCCGGCATGGCAAGGGCGTCACCGCGCTGGTCACCTCGGCCAATTTCGGCGCGGATGCCGCGCTGATCGACGCGCTGCCCGATCTCAAGGCGATCTGCAGCTGGGGCGTGGGTTACGAAACCATCGACGTCGATGCCGCCCGCAAGCGTGGCGTGCTGGTCAGCAACACCCCCGATGTGCTCACCGATTGCGTGGCCGACCTGGCCTGGGGCCTGCTGATTTCGGGCGCCCGCCGCATGGCGCAGGGCGACCGCTTCGTGCGCGCCGGCCAATGGGGCCAGGTGCATGGCAGCATTCCGCTGGGCACGCGGGTCAGCGGCAAGAACCTCGGCATCATCGGCCTGGGCCGCATCGGCGAAGCCATCGCCCGGCGCGGCGACGGCTTCGACATGCAGGTGCGCTACCACAACCGCCGCCGGCGCGACGACGTCAGCTATGGCTACGAAAGCTCGCTGGCCGACCTGGCGCGCTGGGCCGATTTCCTGGTGGTCGCCACGGTGGGCGGCCCGAGCACCCGCCACCTGGTCAACCAGGAAGTGCTGGAAGCGCTGGGCCCCAAGGGCCTCATCATCAACATCGCCCGCGGCCCGGTCATCGACGAAGCCGCGCTGGTGGCCGCGCTGCAGGCCGGCAAACTGGGCGGCGCGGCGCTGGACGTGTTCGAACACGAACCCTTGGTGCCCGACGCGCTGAAAGCCAGCGACGACACCGTGCTGCTGCCGCACATCGGCAGCGCCACCTTCGAGACCCGCATGGCGATGGAAAACCTGATGCTGGACAACCTGGCCTCGTTCTTCAAGACCGGCGACGTCATCACCCCCGTATAGGGCGCCTGCCCATTGCGCGCCAATCCCGCCCAATCAAGCGGGAATTGGCGCGTTTTCCTGGACAATCCATCCCGGCCCGGCCGGTTTATCGGCCGCGGCGCCGCGCCTAAGCTGGACGTTCCCCCGATTTCACACGGAGACGTCCCATGGCTGACCATTCCATCCAAGGCAAAGTCGCGCTTATCGCCGGCGGCGCCAAGAACCTCGGCGGCCTGATCGCCCGCGACCTGGCCGCCCACGGCGCCCGCGCCATCGCCATCCACTACAACAGTCCGGCATCCAAGGCCGACGCCGACGCCACGGTCGCGGCGCTGCAGGCCGCCGGCGCCCAGGCGGTGGCGCTGCAGGGCGACCTCACCACCGCGGCCGCGGTGGAAAAACTCTATGCCGACGCGGTGGCCGCCGTCGGCCGGCCCGACATCGCCATCAACACCGTGGGCAAGGTACTGAAGAAGCCATTCTCCGAGATCAGCGAGGCCGAGTACGACGAGATGGCCGCCGTCAACGCCAAATCCGCGTTCTTCTTCCTCAAGGAAGCCGGCCGCCACGTCAACGACCACGGCAAGATCGTGACGCTGGTCACCTCGCTGCTGGGCGCGTTCACGCCGTTCTATTCGGCCTACGCGGGCACCAAGGCGCCGGTGGAGCATTACACCCGGGCCGCGGCCAAGGAGTTCGGCGCGCGCGGCATCTCGGTCACGGCGGTGGGCCCGGGCCCGATGGACACGCCCTTCTTCTACGGCCAGGAAAGCCCCGAAGCGGTGGCCTATCACCAGAGCGCCGCGGCGCTCTCGCCCCACTCGCCCACCGGCCTGACCCACATCGAGGACGTCGTGCCTTTCATCCGCCACCTGGTCAGCGACGGCTGGTAGATCACCGGCCAGACCTTGCTGATCAACGGCGGCTACACCACCAAGTAAGGCGGCCGGAGCGGGAACGGCTATGCTTTCGGCTGCGCCTGGCGCATTCCGAAAGCGAGCCTCATGGACAGATTCGACCAATACCGTGTCTTCGCCCAAGTCGCGGAGATGGGCAGCTTCATCAAGGCGGCCCACGCGCTGGAGCTGCCGCGCGCCTCCGTATCCGCCGCGGTCCAGCAGCTGGAGGGCCAGGTCGGCGCCCGGCTGCTGCATCGGACCACGCGCCAGGTACGCCTGACCGCCGACGGTACGCAACTGCTGGAGCGGATCCGCCCCCTGCTGGCCGAGGTCGAGGACATCGACCAGCTGTTCCAGGCCAGCCAGCGCCAGGCGGCCGGCAGGCTCAACATCGACGTGCCCAGCCGCATCGCGCGGCGCCTGGTCGCGCCCGCCCTGCCCGCCCTGCTGCGCCGCCATCCGCGCCTGCAGCTGGCGCTGGGCTCGGGCGACCGCGCCATCGACCTGGTACGCGAGGGCGTGGACTGCGCGGTGCGCATCGGCGTGCTGCACAGCAGCAGCCTGGTGGTGCGGCCGCTGGGCAGCCTGGCCTTGATCAACTGCGCCAGCCCGGCCTATCTGCGCGAACACGGCGAACCCGGGCACCCGGACGAATTGGCGGCGGGCCACTGGACGGTGGGCTACGCCAGCCCACAGACCGGCCGCGCGCTGCCCTGGGAATGCGCCACGCCGCGCGGCGGCACGAATCTCGTCGAGGCGGCCAGCCGGGTGGTCGTCAACAACGCCGAGAGCTATATCGCCTGTTGCCTGGCCGGGCTGGGACTGATCCAGATTCCCCGCTACGACGTGCAGCACCTGCTCGACGGCGGACAACTGGTGGAGGTCATGCCGGACCGCCGCGCCGCCTCCATGCCGGTGGCGCTGCTCTATCCGCACCGGCGCCAGCGCTCGCGGCGGCTGGCCGTCTTCCTGGAGTGGTTCGAGGCGCTCATGCAGCCGCACCTCGAAGCCTGAACCATCAGGCTTCGCGCTCTTCCGTCTTGAGGTGGTTGTCGTGGGCGAAATCGACCACGAACTTGTACGCCAGCGGTTCGAGCTCGCGCAGGCGCTGGTCGACCACGACGCTGCGCACGCCGTCGATGACGACCGGCAGCACGTAGGGCGAGTAGGTAAGGTGGTTGCCGGCGCTGCCGGGCGGGCGGAACTGGGCCATGACGCCGGCCAGGCGCTCCGCCCAGTCGCTCGGGCGAAAACGGACACCGCTTTCGGTGACGCCGTGGATAACGAATTGTTTGACGCGAGTTGCCATGTGACCTTCACTGCGGGCTTCGCGCGCGGACGCCGGGATCGGCCGCGTCTCAAACATGCGACCCGCGCCGCGAATTGTATATGATTGATCTTTTGGCCCGCGCCCGCCCTCGGGCAGGCGTCGGCCCACGACCGGCTTTCCGGCCGGCGCACGCCGCCGGCGCGCGCCGGCCCTCCGGTTCCGCCCCCTTTTTCGTGGAGAACCCCGCGATGTCCTCTGCCCTGGCCAACATCTACGCCCGCCTGCCGGTGTCCTTCACCCACGGCCGCGGGGTCTGGCTCTGGGACACCGGCGAGCGGCGCTATCTCGACGCCCTGGCCGGCATCGGCGTCTCGTGCCTGGGACACGGCCATCCGGGGCTGGTGGCGGCCATCTCCGAACAGGCCGCGCGGCTCATCCACACGTCCAATATCTACGAGGTGCCGCAACAGGCGGCCCTGGCGCGCCGCCTGGCCGAGCTGTCCGGCATGAGCGAGGTGCTCTTCAACAACAGCGGCTCGGAAGCCAACGAGGCGGCCATCAAGCTGGCGCGCTACTACGGCTACAAGCAAGGCAATACGCACGCCCACATCATCACCATGGATTCGTCCTGGCATGGCCGCACCCTGGCCACGCTGGCGGCCACGGGCAGCGACAAGGCCCGCCAGGGCTTCGGGCCCATGCCGTCGGGGTTCATCCAGGTGCCCTATAACGACCTGCCGGCCATCCGCGCCGCGGGCGAGGCCGAGCCGCGCGTCACCGCCGTGCTGCTGGAAGTCCTGCAGGGCGAAGGCGGCATCCGCCCCTCCGACATGGCGTTCCTGCAGGGGGTGCGGCAGCTGTGCACCGAACGCGGCTGGCTGCTCATGATCGACGAAGTGCAATCGGGGATCGGGCGCACCGGCAAGTGGTTCGCCCACCAATGGGCCGATATCCGCCCCGACGTCATGACCCTGGCCAAGGGCCTGGCCGGCGGCGTGCCCATCGGCGCGATGCTGGCCGCCGGCCCCGCCGCCGGCGTGTTCGCGCCCGGCAGCCACGGCACCACCTTCGGCGGCGGCCCGCTGGCGTGCGCCGCCGGCCTGGCGGTCATCGATGCGATCGAGCAGGAAGGCCTGCTCGGCAATGCCCACGAGGTGGGCGCCCACCTGCATGCCGCGCTGGCCAGCGAACTGGCCGGCGCGCCCGGCGTCATCGAGGTCCGCGGCCGCGGCCTGATGCTGGGCATCGAGCTGGACCGGCCCTGCGGCATCCTGGCCACCCGCGCCATGGAAGCCGGCCTGCTCATCAACGTGACGCGCGAACGCGTCGTCCGCCTGCTGCCTCCCCTGATACTCTCCGGGGAGGAAGCCGACCAGATCGTCCGGATCCTGGTGCCGCTGATCAAACAGTTCCTCGCTCAACAGCAATAACCAACAGCGCGCCGCGGCCATGAGCCCAGGCGCAAGACCTGCGACATCATCATGACTCCTCCCACGACCCAGAACGGCCCCTTGCGGCACTTCCTGCAATTCAAAGACTTCTCGCCCGCCGAGATCGCCTACGTGCTCGAACGCACCCGCATCATCAAGGACAAGTTCAAGCGCTACGAACCGCACATGCCGCTGCACGACCGCACGCTGGCCATGGTGTTCGAGAAAGCCAGCACGCGAACCCGCGTCTCCTTCGAGGCCGGCATGTACCAGATGGGCGGCTCGGTCATCAACCTGACGTCCAACGACTCGCAGCTGGGCCGCTCCGAGCCCATCGAAGACACCGCGCGCGTGATTTCGCGCATGGTCGACATCGTCATGATCCGCACCTTCGAGCAGACCCGCATCGAGCGGTTCGCCTCGCATTCGCGCGTGCCGGTCATCAATGGCCTGACCAACGAATACCACCCGTGCCAGATCCTGGCCGACATCTTCACCTACATCGAACACCGCGGCCCCATCGCCGGCAAGACCGTGGCCTGGATCGGCGACGCCAACAACATGTCGTACACCTGGCTGCAGGCCGCCGAAATGCTGGGCTTCACGCTGCATGTGTCGACGCCCGCCGGCTACGAACTGGACCCGGCCCGCATCGGCGCGCCGGCCGCCGGCGTGCTCAAGCAATTCAAGGACCCGATGCAGGCCTGCCAGGGCGCGCACCTGGTGACCACCGACGTCTGGACCAGCATGGGCTACGAAGCCGAGAACGAGGAGCGCCGCGCCGCCTTCGCCGACTGGTGCGTGGACGCCGAGATGATGGCCGCCGCCGACCCGCAGGCCGTGTTCATGCACTGCCTGCCGGCGCACCGCGGCGAGGAGGTCACCGGCGAAGTCATCGACGGCGCCCAGAGCGTGGTCTGGGACGAGGCCGAGAACCGCCTGCACGTGCAGAAGGCGCTGATGGAATTCCTGCTGCTGGGCCAGCTCGCCTGAACCGGCGCGGCCCGCGCGGCCACGGGCGGCCGGGCGCAGCGCCCCGGCGCCGTCCGGCCGCCTGCGCCCAAAAGCGCTAAAATGCCCCGTTAGACTTCTTGTTTGACGGCCCGTTGCTGTCAAAGTCCTGTTGGCGTTTCACCTCAAACAATGACTACTATTCTCCCGAACCTTCCTACCGGCCAGAAGGTCGGCATCGCCTTTTCCGGCGGCCTCGATACCAGCGCCGCGCTGCTGTGGATGCGCCAGAAAGGCGCCGTGCCCTACGCGTACACCGCCAACCTGGGCCAGCCCGACGAGCCGGACTACGATGAAATCCCCCGCCGCGCCATGCAATACGGCGCCGAAGCCGCCCGCCTGGTCGACTGTCGCGCGCAACTGGTCGCCGAAGGGATCGCCGCGCTGCAAGCCGGCGCCTTCCATATCTCGACCGCCGGCCTGACCTACTTCAACACCACGCCTATCGGGCGCGCCGTCACCGGCACCATGCTGGTGGCCGCCATGAAGGAAGACGGCGTCAACATCTGGGGCGACGGCAGCACGTTCAAGGGCAACGACATCGAGCGCTTCTACCGCTACGGCCTGCTGACCAACCCGGACCTGAAGATCTACAAGCCCTGGCTGGACCAGACCTTCATCGACGAGCTGGGCGGCCGCGCGGAAATGTCCGAGTACATGCGCCAGGCCGGTTTCGACTACAAGATGTCGGCCGAGAAAGCCTACTCGACCGACTCCAACATGCTCGGCGCCACCCACGAGGCCAAGGACCTGGAGCTCCTGAGCGCCGGCATCCGTATCGTGCAGCCCATCATGGGCGTGGCCTTCTGGCAGGACAGCGTGCAGATCAAGGCCGAGGAAGTGACGGTGCGCTTCGAGGAAGGCCAGCCGGTCGCCCTCAACGGCGTCGAGTACGCCGACCCGGTCGAACTGCTGCTGGAAGCCAACCGCATCGGCGGCCGCCACGGCCTGGGCATGAGCGACCAGATCGAGAACCGCATCATCGAAGCCAAGAGCCGCGGCATCTACGAAGCCCCGGGCCTGGCGCTGCTGTTCATCGCCTACGAGCGCCTGGTCACCGGCATCCATAACGAAGACACCATCGAGCAGTACCGCGAGAACGGCCGCAAGCTGGGCCGTCTGCTGTACCAGGGCCGCTGGTTCGACCCGCAGGCCATCATGCTGCGCGAAACCGCACAGCGCTGGGTCGCGCGCGCCATCACCGGCGAAGTCACGCTCGAACTGCGCCGCGGCAACGACTACTCGCTGCTGAACACCGAATCGGCCAACCTGACGTACGCGCCCGAGCGGCTGTCCATGGAGAAGGTGGAAAACGCCCCCTTCACGCCGGCCGACCGCATCGGCCAGCTCACCATGCGCAACCTCGACATCGTCGATACCCGCGAAAAGCTGTTCACCTACGTCAAGACCGGCTTGCTGGCCCCGTCGGCCGGCTCGGCGCTGCCGCAGATCAAGGACGGCAAGAAATAGGCGGCAACCGCGCGAGGGTGCCTGTCCCTGCCGGGACAGGCACCCTTTTGCCGCAGGTGTCGCCCCCCATGCCGGAACAGGCGCCTACAGTTCCACCTGCATGCCCATTTCCACCACGCGGTTGGGCGGAATCTTGAAAAATCGGGTGCTGCGGGTCGAGTTGCGCGCCATGAAAGCGAACAGGGCGCGACGCCAGCGCGCCATGGCCGGCCGCCGGGCCGCGACCACGGTCTGGCGCGACAGATAGAACGAGGTCCGCATGGGTTCGAGGTCGATCTCGGGATAGGCCTCGGCCACCTGGCGCAAGGCGTCGGGCACGTCCGGATCTTCCTTGAAGCCGTAGTTGATGCTTGCTTGCCAGCTCGACGCGCTGATCTTGTGCATCTCGAAGCGCTCGTCCTCCGAGACGTAGGGCACATCGGCCACCCGGATCGACAGGAACAGCACGTGGTCGTGCAGGACCTTGTTGTGCTTGAGATTGTGCAGCAACGCCGGCGGCACGTTGCCGGCGTTCATGGTCATGAAGATCGCCGTGCCCTGCACCCGCGCCGGCGGGAACGCCTCGAGCTGCGTCATGAACTCCCGCAAAGGCTGCCGGTCGCGCGCCTGCATGTCGGCCAACAGGCGGCGACCGCGCCGCCACGTCATCATGAGCGTGAACACCACCACCCCGACCAGCAAGGGCAGCCAGCCACCCTCGTGGATCTTGAAGATATTGGCGCCGAACAGCAGGATGTCGATCACGAGCAGCGCGCCCAGCAGCACCATCCACAGCACCCGCTTGCCGCCGGTGGAATCGCGCGGCAACACCGCGAACGCCAGCACCGAGGTCGTCAGCATGGTCCCGGTCACGGCAAAACCGTAGGCGGCGGCCAGGTTCTCGGAATTGCGAAACAGCAGCACCAGCACCAGCACGGCGCACAGCAGCAAGGCATTGACCTGCGGCAGGTAGATCTGCCCCTTCTCGACCGCCGAGGTGTGCAGGATCTGCATGCGCGGCCAGAAACCCAGCTGCACGGCCTGCCGCGTCACCGAAAAGGCGCCGGAGATCACCGCCTGGGACGCCACCACGGTGGCCACCGTGGCCAGCCCGACCAGCGCCGCCAGCCCCCATTCGGGCGCCATCAGGAAAAACGGGTTGCGGATCGCCGCCGGGTCGCGCAGCAGCAACGCGCCCTGGCCGAAATAGCACAGCGTCAGCGCCGGCAACACCATGGCGAACCAGGCGCGCCGGATCGCCGGCCGCCCGAAATGCCCCATGTCCGCATACAGGGCTTCGGCGCCGGTCAGCGCCAGCACCACCGCGCCCAGCAACAGGAAACTCATCACCGGGAACTCGGCGATGAAGCGCAGCGCCCACACTGGATTGAGCGCGGCCAGCACCTCCGGTGTCAGCCAGATTTGATAGCCGCCCAATACCGCCAGCGTCGCGAACCACAGCGCCATGATGGGACCAAACAGCTTGCCCACCGCGCCGGTGCCGTGCGACTGGATGGCGAACAGCGCAACCAGCACCACCAGCGCCACGGGCACCACCCAGGGTTCGAGCGTGTGCGACACGATGCTGATGCCTTCGAGCGCCGACAGGACGGAAATCGCCGGCGTGATCATGCTGTCGCCATAGAACAGCGCCGCGCCGAAGATGCCCAGCACGATCAGCAGCCAGCGCGCCCTGCCCTCGCGGCCGCGCACGGCCAGCTCCAGCAGCGCCAGCGTGCCGCCCTCGCCCCGATTGTCGGCGCGCAGCACCAGCGTCACATACTTGAGCGACACCACGATCATGAGCAGCCAGAACAGGATGGAAAGCACCCCCAGCACGTGGGCAGGCTGCAGGTCGTCGATGGTGTTCAGACAGGCGCGCAAGGTATACAGCGGGCTGGTGCCGATATCGCCGTACACCACGCCCAACGCCCCCAGCATCAATGCCATGCGCGACGACGGCGCGTGGATGGCGGTCTTGGCGTCGCGGGGCGCGCCGGCGGCGGTGTGGGTCATGATGCTCGTTCTTGTCGGGTGAGTTGCGTACCGATGCGCGGGCCGGGAAACACCACCGACAGCCGCGTGCCCCCATACTCGGGCCGGCTGGACAGCTTCCACCACGCGCCATGGGCGTGCGCGATCTCGCGCACGATCGCCAGCCCCAGGCCCGAGCCGCCAGCCTTGGCATCGGGCGCGCGGTAGAAGGCCTCGAACACGCTGTCGCGCTCCTGGGGGCTGATGCCCGGGCCGTCGTCCTCGATGATCAGCGCCGGCGGATTGACGCCTATGGTCAGGCAAATGCGGCCGCGCGGCTTGCCGTAGCGCAGCGCGTTATCGATCAGGTTGCCCAGCATTTCGTCGAGCAGCAGCGGGTCGCCATCGATCCAGACCGACTGTTCGGGCGCCACCAGGTCGATCTCGGCCTGCGCGGCGCGCACGCGCGGAATCCACTCGGCGCCGCTGGCGCGGACCCATTCGCACAGGTCCAGCCGAATGAAGCGGTCCTGCGGCCGCGCGTCGGGATCGGCGCGCGCCATCACCAGCAATTGCTGGCCCAGCCGGATCATGCGGTCGCTGACCGCCTTGATGCGCTCGGCGCGCATCCGCACGTCCTCGGGCAGGGGCCGCGCCAGCATCAGCTCGGACTCCAGGCGCAGCCCGCTCAGCGGGGTGCGCAGCTGGTGCGCCGCGTGGCCGATGAAGCGGCGCTGGGCCGCCAGCGACGCGTCCAGGCGGCCCAGCAGGTCATTGATATGCGTGACCAGCGGCGCAATCTCGGCCGGCAGGCCCGCCACTTCCATGGGCTGCATGTCGTCGATCGAGCGCTGGCGGATTTCCTCGGCCAGATGATTGACCGAACGCAGGCCCGAACGCACGCCGCGGATGATGACGCCGGTGAACAGGGCGATCAGGACGATCTGGCCCACCACCATCAGCCAGAAGAAGTCTTCCAGCATCCAGATCGACATGTCGATCTTGTGCGTGATCACCCAGGTCGCGGCCAGATCCAGCAGCACCAGCAGCAACACCGGCGGCATCAGGCGCAGCACGAGGTGGCGCGCCAGCGAGCCGCGCGGCAGCTTCCAGCCTACGGGATCGGGCGGCGGCGGTGTGGGAGGAAGGGAATTCATGGTCGGAAGGCTGGCGGGGCCGGCATGCCCCGGGCCTGGGTCCGCCGGCCCGGGCTCATCACGCCGCTTCCACGTCCAGCATGTAGCCGAAGCCGCGCACCGTCTGGATGCTGGCGCCGGATCCCTCGAGCCGCTTGCGCAGGCGGTAGACATACACCTCGACGGCATTCTCGCTGAAATCGGCATCCCAGGCAGACAGGGAATTGACGATCTGGCGTTTGGTCACGACCCGGCCGGAACGCGCCATCAGCATTTCCAGCACGGACAGTTCGCGCACCGACAACGCCAGGCGCGTGCCGTTGGCGCGCACCTCGCGCCCGACGGTGTCGAACACCAGCGGGCCGACCTCGATCTGGGGCTGCGCCTGCCCGGACCGGCGGCGTCCCAGGGCGCGCACGCGCGCCGCCAGTTCGGGCAGGTCGAAAGGCTTGGTGACATAGTCGTCGGCGCCGGCATCCAGACCCGCCACGCGGTCGTCCAGGCCGTCGCGCGCGGTGAGGATCAGTACCGGCACCTGGTTGCCGTCCTGGCGCAATTGGCGCAGTACGTCGAGGCCGCTCATGCCGGGCAGGTTGAGGTCCAGCAGGAGGAGATCGTAGGGCTGGCCCGCCAGGGCTCCCAGGACCTTGTCGCCCTCGGTCAGCCAATCGACCGCATACCCCTGGTCGGCCAGAAACTCCTGGAGCGCGTGGCCCAGGGTGGTGTCATCTTCGATTACGAGTACTCGCATTCCGCGATTCTAGCGCGATCCGGGCCGACGGCAAGGCCCGCGCCCGCGGCGCGGACACCCCGGGAGCGGGAGCCGTGGCCGGTCAGGGCGCAGCGGGTGCGGCCGATGCGCCGGCCTCGCCGGGCGCGCCCTGGGGCGCGGGGCTGGTGATGAAGCCGATGCGGGTCATGCCCGAACGACGCGCCGACGCCATGACCTGGGCCAGCGTCTCGTAGCGGGTTGCCTGGTCGGCGCGGATGCGGATCTCGGCCTGCGGCTTGTCGCCGGCGATCGCCTTGAAGCGGTTGGGCAGGTCGTCGATGCTGACCGGCTTCTCGTCCCAGAACAACGCGCCGTTGGCGTCGATGGCCAGGTCGATCGTCTTGGGCTCTTCCTCGATCTGCTCGGCGCTGACCTGCGGAATGTTGATGCGGATCGAATGGGCCAGCAGCGGCGCCGTGATGATGAAAATCACCAGCAGCACCAGCATGACGTCGATCAGCGGCACCATGTTGATCTCCGACACGGTGTGGCTGCCCGAGCCCTTGTTGTCGAAGCTGCCGAAAGTCATTATTCGCTCCCCCGGCCATGCTGGCGGCGCAGGGCACGCACCTTGCCGTCGGACACCGCCACCTGCTGGCCGGTGGTCAGGAAGGCGAACAGGTCATGCGCGAACGCATCCAGGCGCGACAGGAACACCCGGTTGTTGCGCACGAAGGCGTTGTACGCCAGCACCGCCGGGATGGCCACCGCCAGGCCCAGGCCGGTCATGATCAGGGCCTCGCCCACCGGGCCGGCGATGCGGTTGATGGTCACGCCATCGGACAGGCCGATGCCGACCAGCGCGTGATACACGCCCCACACTGTGCCGAACAGCCCCACGAACGGCGCGGTCGAACCCACCGAAGCCAGCACCGTCAGGCCGTTCTCCAGCTTGGCGGTTTCCTCGTCGATGACCTTGCGCATGGTGCGCGACACGAACTCGCCATTCGAACCGCTTTCCTCCAGCTTGGTAGCGCCGAACTTGGCATGGTGCTGCTGCGCGTGCATGGCGTGGCTGGCCAGGTGCGAGAACGGGTCGCGCGCACCGTGCGTGACGATTTCGTTCTCGACCTGTTCGAGCGAGCTGGCATTCCAGAACTTGTTGAGGAAGTGCGCGGCGCGCTTGCGCATACCCATGTTGCCCACCACCTTGACCACGATCAGGTACCAGGTGACCAGCGACATGACGATCAGGATGATGAACAGCGTCTTGCCCACGAAGTCGCTTTGCGCGACGAAGTGCAGGAATCCCATGTCCGGCGTGGCCAGCGGCGCGGGCGGCACGGCGGGCGCCGCCGCACTCAGAGCCTGGGCGGCCTGGTTGACCGCCTCGGTACCTGCCTGGGCAGCCTGGTTGAGCGCTTCGGCGCCGGTCTGGGCAGCAGCGCCTGCGGCCTCGCCGGCCTGCTGGGCCAGCGGCGCGGCAGCGGGCGCGTCCGGCGTGGCCGCCGCCGAGGGCGTGGCCGCTTGCGCCACCAGCGTGGCGGTGTTGATAGCGTTGGACATCTCAGTTCCTCATCACGAAATCGAACGGTAATTTGGCCTTGGCCGGATACGCCACGCCATTACGGGTAAGGGGTTTGAAGCGGGCCTTGCGCGCGGCGGCCAAGGCCGACTCGTCCAGGCGCGAAAAGCCGGACGAGGTATCGATGCTGGCGCGATCGACCAGGCCCTGGGTGCTGATTTCCACCAGCACCACCACCCGCCCTTCCTCGCGCAGGCGCTTGGACGCCATGGGATAGACGGGCATGGGGCGCGCGCCCTGGTATTCGACGCTGGAGACCATGATGGGCTCGTCCGGCGGCGGCGCCTGGCGCGGCGCCTGCGTCACCTGCTGGGCCCCCTGAGGCGCGCCGGCAGGCGGCGTCTCGATCTTCTTGGGCTCCGGGGGGACCTCGGGTTTGGGTTGCGGCTTGGGCTTGGGTTTCGGTTTGGGTTTCGGCTTGGGCTTGGGCGCCGGTTCGGGCGGCTTCTCGACCACCGGCTCGGGTTCGGGCTCGGGCTCGACCACCGGCTCGGGTTCCGGCTCCGGCTCGGGCTCGATCACCGGCTCGGGCTCGGGCGGCGTCTCCTCGACCGGCGTGGGCGGCTCGGGCGTGGGCTCGGCCTGCGCCAGCTGCGGCAGGGGCGCCTCGATGATGCTGACCATCACCGCCTCGGGCTCCAGCAATTCGGGGCGCTCCGTCTTGGACAGAAACACCGCGCCTATGACTGCGGCATGCAGGGCAAGAACGGTAAATCCGGCGCCCGCGCGCAGGGCAAGCGACGTATGCGATGAAAAAGACCGACCAGATTGGGGGCTAGGCATGAATCAGCCAGGTACATTGACAATTCAGCCGGATGGCATGCACGACGAAGCGGCATTCCTATCCGGCTATTCCGAATTCGCCACGATATATTAAATGCGAATGATTCGCAAGCTCTATTCGGTCGCCAAATACAAGAAATTCAACCCGCCGCGACGATGCCGCAAACAGGCTGCCACGCGCGCTCGGCACGCGCCGAGCGCGCAACAAAAAACCCCGTGCGGTGCGCCGATGCGCCCTCGCCGGGGTTATTGCGCCTGCTTGCGCAGGATTGTTACCTTGATTTTGCTGCCTTGATTTGCTGCCTTGATTCTTGGTGGGTGCTACAGGGGTCGAACCTGTGACCTACGCCTTGTAAGGGCGCCGCTCTACCAGCTGAGCTAAGCACCCCTTGCACCGCATTGCTGCCTCGGGGCCACTCAAGTAAATCGCGGGGCGCAGTATAGCGGACCCGGTTTTGTTAGGCAAATCGGCAGCGCCGATTTGCCTTTGCGTCCATCAGTTGACGGCGTCTTTCAGCGCCTTGCCCGGACGGAACTTCGGCACCTTGGCCTTTTTGATCTTGATCGTTTCGCCGGTGCGCGGATTGCGGCCGGTGCGTGCGGCGCGCGCGGACACGGCGAAAGTGCCGAAGCCCACCAGCGTGACCGTGCCGCCCTTCTTCAGGGTGGTCTTTACGGCACCGATCAGGGCGTCAAGCGAACGGCCGGCGGCGGCTTTCGAGATATCGGCCTTGCTGGCGATGTGATCGATGAGTTCGGTTTTGTTCATTCAGGTTTACCCCTCACAAGGTATTGGGTTTTCCAGACGCGCAGAGCAAGTAGACAAACAGGCGCCGGCAAACAGAGAACGGACGAGTGAAAAAATTTTTCTTGCGCTGCAAAGCACAACTTTTTAAAGGCTGCGTCGCAGGTACTTCCAGGCATATGAAGCCAGGGAAGGAGCTGCGACGCAGAGCAGTATTAGGCCTTGGCCGGGCGCGGCTGTCAAGAGAAAACAGCGCCCTGAGCCGCGCCAATACTAGCTTTTAGCGCTTTTCGCAATAAACAAAAACGCTACGTGCAAACCTTTGCGCGCCCGCCTGCGCCGCGTCAAACGTCGGTCCAGCGGCGCAGCAGGTTGTGATAGACGCCGGTCAACTGCACGATCGAAGCGTGGCCCGGCGTATCCTGGTTCAGGCGCTGGATCGCCACATCCATCTCCAGCAGCAGGCTGCGCTGGCTGTCTTCGCGTACCAGGCTTTGCAGCCAGAAAAAGGCGCTGATGCGCGCGCCCCGCGTCACCGGCGTGACCTTGTGCAGGCTCGTGCCCGGATACAGCACCATGTGTCCGGCGGGCAGCTTGACCGTGCGCGGCCCGTAGGTGTCGTCGACGACCAGCTCGCCGCCGTCGTAGCTGTCCGGCTCGGAAAAGAACAGGGTCGCCGACAGGTCGGTGCGCACGCGCTCTGCCGTGCCCGGCACGGGGCGCAGCGCATTGTCGACGTGGTAGCCGAAGGCCTCGCCGCCTTCGTAGCGGTTGAACAGCGGCGGAAAGATCTTGCGCGGCAAGGCCGCCGACATGAACAGGTTGTTGGCGGCCAGGCGCTGCAGGATGAGGCCGCCGAGCTCCTGCGCCAGCGGGTGCTGCTCGGACAACTGGCGGTTGTGCTTGACCTGCGCCGACTGGTAGCCGGCCGTGACCTTGCCGTCGACCCAATCGGCCGCCTCCAGGCGCGCGCGGATCTGGGCGGCTTCGGCGGGGGTGAAGAGATCGGCGATCTGAATCAGCATGGTGGGACTCCGTGACGTGGGCGAGCTGCGCGGACAGGCATCAAGATTGCAAACAGCCGCGCAATGCCTGGTCAAAGTCGAACAGCAGGTCGGCCTCGTCCTCGATGCCTACCGATACACGGATCAGGCTGTCGGCGATGCCCATTTGCGCACGCTTTTCCGCCCCCATCTCGTAATAAATCGTATGCGCCGCCGGCAAGGCCAGGCTGCGCGTATCGCCCAGGTGCGTGGCCATCAGCACGATGCGCAGGCGGTTGAGGAAATCGAAACAATCGATGCCCTCGGCCAGCTCCACGCCCAGCAGGCCGCCATAGCGGCCGTCGAACAGCTCGCTGGCGCGCTGGTGTTGCGCATGGCTGGACAGGCCCGGATAGTGCACCCGCGCCACGCCCGGATGGCCTTGCAGGAAAGTGGCCAGGGCCAGGGCGTTGGAGCAATGCCGCGCCATGCGCAGCGCCAGCGTTTCGGTGCCGATGGCGATACGGTGCGCCGGCTCGGCCGCCAGCGTGCCGCCCATGTCGCGCAGCCCTTTCTTCTTGATCTGGGTCAGCCCCCAACCGGTGGGCGCTCCCTTGCGATACGACTCGTAGATATTGGCATACCCGCTCCAGTCATACAGGCCGGTATCGGTCACCGCGCCACCCAGCGCATGGCCGTGGCCCGCAATGTACTTGGACAGCGAATTCATCACCAGCGAAGCGCCCACCTCGACCGGGCGGAACATCCACGGCGAGGTCAGCGTGTTGTCCACCACATAGACCAGGCCGCGCTCGCGGCACAACGCGCCCATGCCGGCCAGGTTGGCGATCTGGGTGCCGGGGTTGGCGATGGTCTCGGTGAACACCATGCGGGTATTCGGCCGCAGCGCGTCGCGCACCTGCCGGACGTCGGTGGCGTCGACCATGGTGACTTCCACTCCCAGTTCCATCAGCGTATTGAGCAGGCTGTTGGTGTTGCCGAAGACGTACTGGCTGGACACCAGGTGGTCGCCGCGCCGCAGCAGCGTGGTGAAGATGGCCGCCAGCGCCGCCATGCCGGTGGCGAAGCTGACCGTGCTCTTGCCGGCTTCCATGCGCGTGATGCGCGCTTCCAGCGCCGTGGTGGTGGGCGTACCCTGCCGCGCGTAGGTGAACCCGGCCTTGCCCTGGAACACCGCCGCCAGCTCGCGCGCATCTTCGTAGACATACTCGGACGAAGGATGCATGGGTTTGTGCACGGCGCCGTGCTCGGCGGATTGGTCGCGGTCGGAGTGAACGATGGTGGTGGTAAAGCCGTTCTGGTGCATGATGTCGGACGTTCGAAGAGGCGCGCGGCGCGACGGCGCGCCGCTGCAGGAGTTTACCCCTGGCGCTGGCGCACCGATTCGTAGAGGCAGACGGCGCTGGCCACGCTGACGTTCAGGCTCTCGACCGAACCGAGCATGGGAATGCGCACGAGCTGATCGCAGGTCTCGCGCGTCAGGCGGCGCATGCCCTCGCCCTCAGCGCCCATGACCCACGCCATCGAACGGCGCGCATCCACCTGGTGCATGCTCTCACCGGCCTGGTCGTCGGTGCCGACCAGCCAGACATCGCGTTCTTTCAGCTCGCGCATGGTGCGCGCGAGGTTGGTTACGGTCAGGTAGGGAACGGTGTCGGCGGCGCCGCAAGCCACGCGCTGCACGGTGGCGTTCAGGCCCACGGCGCGGTCGCGCGGCGCAATGACCGCATGCACGCCGGCGGCATCCGCCGTGCGCAGGCAGGCGCCCAGATTGTGCGGGTCCGTCACGCCGTCCAGGATCAGCAGCAGCGCCGGCCCCTCGATCACGTCGAGCACCTCGTCGATGCCCACCGCCAGGCTGCGCTCCTCGGCCACCGCCACCACGCCCTGGTGCCGGGTGCCGCGCGCCAGGCCGTCGAGCCGCTCGGCCGCCACCGGATGCACGCGGCGGCCGGCCCGTTCGGCCTGCTCCAGGAACGTCTGCATGCGCTTGTCGCGCCGCGACGCCTCGACATAGATTTCCTTGATCGACTCGGGCGCGTGGCGCAAGCGCGCAACGACCGCGTGAAACCCCGCCAGAACTTGGGTCGACGCCATGAATGAATACCTTCGTGATTGAAACGTGGAACGCCGCCGGAAAACGGCGGCGGGCCGGACCCTGCGGCCCGGTCTACGGTGCAATGTTACCGCCTGCGGCCCCGGACGGGGCCGCCTGGCCGGTTCAATGGCGTGCGCGCGCCGGCTTTTTCTGCGCTGACGCGCCGGCGCTCTTGGCCGCCTTGGGCGTATTGGCCGGCTTGCTGGCCTGCTTGGCCTCGGCGCGCCGCTGCTTGGCGGTCTGCCCCTTCAGGGCCGCCGGCTTGGGAGCCGCCGCCTTCTTGACCCTGCGCCCCTCGTCGGAACCGCGCGCGGCGGCCTTGCGCAGCGCGTCGAAGCTGGTGCCCTTGACCAGGCGGAACTCGATGCGGCGCGCTTCCAGGTCCACGCGCGACACCTGCACCTGCACCTTGTCCGTCAGGCGGTAACGCATGCCGGTGCGCTCGCCGCGCAGTTCGTGCAAGGCATCGTTGAACTGGAAATACTCCCCGCCCAGTTCCGAGACGTGCACCAGCCCCTCGACGTGCAAGGTATCCAGGGTCACGAAAATGCCGAAGCTGGCCACGCCCGTCACCGTCCCGCTGAAATCCTCGCCGACGCGCTCCTTGACGAACCAGCACTTCAGCCAGGCTTCGACATCGCGCGAAGCCTCGTCGGCGCGCCGTTCGCTGCCCGACAGGATCAGCCCCAGCTTCTCCCATACGGCGTGTTCGTGCTCGCGCTGCGAGCGCCCGATGACGATGGGCTGGTCTTCCAGCTCCGGCATGTAGCGCTGGCCTTCGAGCAGCGCCTTGATCACGCGGTGGGTCAGCAGGTCGGGATAACGGCGGATCGGCGAAGTGAAATGGGTATAGGCGGGATACGCCAGCCCGAAGTGGCCGAGATTGTCCGGGCTGTAGATCGCCTGCTGCATGGAGCGCAGGCACATGGTCTGCAGCAGCGGGTAGTCGGGGCGCCCGCGCACCGAATCGAGGAACTCGCCGTAGTCCTTGGCGGTGGGCTCGTCGCCGCCGCCCAGCGACAGGCCCATGGTGCGCAGGAAATCACGCAGGGACTGCAGGCGCTCGGGCGTGGGGCCTTCATGGATGCGGTACAGGCCGGGGTGCTTGCTGCGCGACATGAAATCGGCAGCGCACGTGTTGGCCGCCAGCATGCATTCTTCGATCAGCTTGTGGGCATCGTTGCGCACCATGGGCACGATCTGTTCGATACGGCCCAGTTCGTTGCAGACGATGCGCGTCTCGACCGTGTCGAAATCGATGGCGCCGCGCTTGCGCCGCTGCTGCGACAGCAGCTGGTACAGCTCGTGCAGGTGGCGCACATGCGGCATGATGGCGCCCAGCGCCGCGGCAGCCGGGCCGCCCGGCTGCTGCAGCGCCTCCCAGATACTGGTGTACGTGGTGCGCGCATGCGAATGCATCACCGCGTTGTAGAACTGGTAGGCCGTCACCGTTCCGGCCTTGGCGCCGGTCGCCGGGATCACCATGTCGCACACCAGCACCAGGCGGTCGACATTGGGGTTGAGCGAGCACAGCCCGTTGGACAGCACCTCGGGCAGCATCGGAATCACGCGGCGCGGAAAATACACGCTGGTGCCGCGCTCGTAGGCATCGTCATCGAGCGCGTCGTTGGGCCGCACATAGTTGCTGACGTCGGCGATGGCCACCAGCAGGCGCCAGGCCGGCCGCTTGCGCTGGCCGGTGCCCAGTTCGACCGGCTCGCAGTACACCGCGTCGTCGAAATCGCGCGCGTCCTCGCCGTCGATGGTGATCAGCGGCACGTCGCGCAGATCGACGCGTTGCTTCAGATCGGTCTTGCGTACCGAGTCCGGCAGCCGCGCGGCCTGCTTGTTCGCGGGCTCCGAAAAATCGACCGGCACGTCGAACTTGCGCACCGCGATCTCGATTTCCATGCCGGGATCGTCGATCTCGCCCAGCACCTCATACACGCGGCCCAGCGGCTGCGTATGGCGGGTGGGCTGCTCCATGATCTGCACCGACACCACTTGCCCATGCTGGGCGCCGTTGGTGTCGCTGGGCGGAATGAGAATGTCGTGCTTGATGCGCTGGTCCTCGGGCACGACGATGGACAACCCATGTTCGTGCAGGAAACGGCCCACCAGTTTGTTGGTGCGCCGCTCGATGACCTCGACGATGGCGCCTTCCGGCTTGCCGCGGTACTCGCCCGACGGCTTGACCAGGACGCGGTCGCCGTGCAGCACTTTGAGCATCTCGCGCGGCGACAGGAAAATATCGGGCCCGCCGTCATCCCGCACCAGGAAGCCGAAGCCATCGCGGTGGCCCTGTACGCGGCCGGCCACGAAATCCAGCTTGGTGGCCAGCAGCAGCACACCCTTGCGGTTGGGTAGCAATTGACCGTCGCGCTCCATCGCCCCGAGCCGGCGCTCGAAGCCGACCAGCGTCGCGGGCCGTTCCACGCCCATGCGTTCGGCCAGTTCGGCCGGCGACAACGGCGCCCCGGCCGACCGCAACGCCGTCAGAATGGCTTCGCGTGAAGGGACATCGGGGTCGAAGTCGGCGGGCACATCGGGCAAGACGGGCGTAGATCTGTTGTTATTGGATTCGTTTTTCGATCGTTTTGCCAAAGCTGAAAGTTCCGTATATAATGCGCAGCTTCTGTGGTTAGCCCAGCGGCAACACTGCAGCAGAAAGTGATACTCGATTCAGTATTATCACAGCATTATCGGCCTGTTTGTCAGGCAGGTGATCAGACTGAATCCGGTATTTGGTGATTTTGAAGTAGTTTTGTTTCAACGTCGAATCGACGTCCCGGCGAAACACCTGACAGAAAATCCGGATACGCAAGTCTACGGATTAAACACTGCAAGGTAAACCGCAAGGACGCTGTTTCCGGCAACGTGACAGGCACCTCGAAAGCAGCAAGCCGGCAGGGTATCACAAGCTCTGAGACAGTGCCCAGGTGGCGGAATTGGTAGACGCGCATGGTTCAGGTCCATGTGCCGCAAGGTGTGGAGGTTCGAGTCCTCTCCTGGGCACCACGGAATTCGCAAGGCAGGCATGGCCTGCCTTCATG
The DNA here is from genome assembly GCF_000306945.1 of Bordetella pertussis 18323. Classification (NCBI taxonomy): domain Bacteria; kingdom Pseudomonadati; phylum Pseudomonadota; class Betaproteobacteria; order Burkholderiales; family Alcaligenaceae; genus Bordetella; species Bordetella pertussis. Next base: position 2,974,336 of record NC_018518.1, read on the forward strand.
AAAGCCCCGGTCAATCGCATGATTGCCGGGGCTTTCTCTTTGCCGCGCCGCCTCAGCCGCTTTTGCCGCGACGGCCTGCGCGCCGCACGTGGTGGCGCTGATAGACCTCATCGCCCATCGCCCTCACCTGCCCCTGCACCAGCGCATGAAAGGGCGCCAGCAAGGCATCGAAACGCGCCGGCGCTTCCAGCGCGTTGAGCACCCGCACGACAGCCTCGATGGTCGACAGTGCGCCCGGCAGATCGGCGTGGCGCACCCGATAAGCGGAAACGCCATCGGCCGGCAGCGCCAGGCGCGGCAGGCTGGCCAGATCGGGATTGCCCGCCACCAGTCCGCGCGCCTGCCGCCACGAACCATCGGGAACCACCAGCAGCAGCGGCCCGCCCTCGCCCGGAAACAGCAGCCAGCTGCGCATGCCGGGCCGCCGCCACAACGCGGGATCGAAGCGCTCGCCCACGTGCAACTCGGCCTGGCGCAACCCGAGCGCGGCCAGGCGGGCGGTGTTGAGCGCATGGCGCGCTTCCGCCGGATGTTGCAAAAACAACACGCGGGTACGGCACGAGAGCGCGGGTATCAGCGCGCACAGGCAATGGGATCGGGGCCGCGCGCAGCGCGCGCATACGGGACGGGACATGGAAAACGCATCGCGGCGAAGACGAGCCGCCTGGTGGGCGCAGTGTGCCACAGGACCGCAGGCCGCGATTTTTTCAGGCCGACTTGCACCACCGCGAAAAAATGTGCATAATTCGCCTCCTTGCTTGATCTGACGCAGCGACAGCGGCGGCAGGCAGCAAAGCCCAGGTGGCGGAATTGGTAGACGCGCATGGTTCAGGTCCATGTGCCGCAAGGTGTGGAGGTTCGAGTCCTCTCCTGGGCACCAATACATACTTCACGATACCTGTCGTGATGTGCCCAAAAACCCCGGTCGCGCAAGCGCCGGGGTTTTTTCTTTGCGCCTGCTGCGGCAAGCGCTTTAGCGCGCCAGTTCGCGCGTCATCGCGACATGCGCGATGCCCGCCTCGACGAACTCGTCGCCTTCGGCCTGGAAACCGTGCGCTTCGTAAAAGCCGCGCGCGTGCGATTGCGCGTGCAGCACCAGCATGCGATGCCCGTCGCCGTGGCCCTGCTCGATCAGCGCATCCAGTATCCGCCCGCCCACGCCCAGCCCCCGGGCGCGCTTGCGCACCGCCATGCGCTCGATGTGGCCATCGGGCAACAGCCTGCCGGTACCCAGCGGCGCGCCGTCGGCGCCATAGGCGACCGCGTGGACCGACAGCGGGTCGAAATCGTCCAATTCGATATCCTCGGGCACGCGCTGTTCGGCGACGAACACCTCGAAGCGCACGGTGGTGGCGTCTTCGCGCAGACGGTCCCAGGTTCCCAATACGATGCGTAACGGCGCGGCGGTTTGCGGCATGGCGATTCCCCTTCTATGCTTGCGGCGGCGCGCCTGTGCGCCGCCCGCTCTCATTGTCGCAGGGCCGGCGGCGGCCTTGAACCCCGCGGCAGTAGAATGTGGCCTCCTTGTAACAACCTCGCCCATGCAAGCCGTCCTGACCGCCGCGCTACCGGTATTCGCCCTTATCCTGACAGGCTGGCTTGCCGCCCGTTGGCGCGTGCTGGGCCCCAGCGCCACCGACGCGCTCAACCGCTACGTGGTGTACCTGTCGCTGCCGGCGCTCCTGTTTCGCGCCATGGCCCAGGCCGACTTGCGCCAGCTGGCCGACTACTGGGACTTCACGGCCGCGGTGGCCGGCGGCATCGCCCTGACATTCGGAGCCGCCATCCTGGCCTGCCGCCGCGACGGCGCGCGGCTGACGGACCTGAGCCTGGAAGGCCTGGCCACCTCGTACGGCAACGCCGGCTACATGGGCATCCCGCTGTGCCTGGCGCTGCTGGGCCCGGCCAGCCTGGCACCCGCCATCATCACCACCTTGCTGACGGCCTGCGTCCTGTTTGGCGTGGCCATCGCGCTGATCGAGTTCGACCAGCACCGCGACCGCCACTGGAGCGCCACCCTGCTCAAAGTGGCGCGGGCGCTGCTGCGCAACCCCTTGCTGGCCGCGCCCCTGCTGGGGCTGGCCTGTGCGGCCGCCGGCATCACGCTGCCAGCCGGGCTGGACAACTATGCGGCGCTGCTGGGCGCCTTGGCCAGCCCTTGCGCGCTGGTGACCATCGGCCTGTTCCTGGCGCAATCGCAGCCCGGCGGCGACCGCGGCACGGTGGGGCTCATGGTGGGCGGCAAGCTGCTGCTGCACCCCGCCGTCACGGCGGTGCTGGCATTCGCGGTGTTCGACATGCCGCCCTTGTGGGCCTGGTGCGCGGTGCTGATGGCCGCCCTGCCCATAGGCACCGGCCCCTTCATGCTGGCCCAGCTCTACGGACGCGACGCGCGCCCTTCGTCGCGCGCCATCCTGCTGTCGACGGTGCTGTCGGTGCCCACCATCACGGCGCTGGTGGCATGGATAGGCCGCCAGCCCCTGGGCTGAGCCCTCTCCGACAAATAACCAAAAGAAATTAAGAAATCAACAATAACTAGTTCGGGAAATTTGCCGCCCGTCCTATATTGCAATGACCCAGGGCGCGCCAGCGCCCTGTCCCTTTTCTTACACCCCCTCCGGGATGTCATCATGAGTATCAATACCTCCACCCTCGACCTGCCGTCGGCGCTGCCGCCGATCCGCATCAACCACAAGCCGCTGTGGGCGGCGCTGTTGCTGGTGCTGGCCGGCGCGGCCTATCTGCTGCAAAGCGTCGGGTGGCGCCAGAGCGCGCTATGGGTGGTGGGCGCCCTGCTGGGCGTAACGCTCTACCATGCGTCGTTCGGCTTCACCCAGGCCTGGCGCGTCTTCGTGTCCGACCGGCGCGGCGCCGGCCTGCGCGCCCAGATGGTCATGCTGGCCGTCGGCGTGCTGCTGTTCTTCCCCTTCCTCGCGCAAGGCACCCTGGGGGGCCAGCTCGTCAGCGGCTTTGTCTCGCCGCCGGGCGTGTCGGTCGTGCTGGGCGCCTTCCTGTTCGGCATCGGCATGCAGCTGGGCGGCGGCTGCGCCTCGGGCACCCTGTTCGCCGTCGGCGGCGGCAATACCCGCATGCTGGTCACCCTGCTGTTCTTCATCGTCGGCTCGGTCATCGCGACGGCCAACTTCGGCTGGTGGTCGGCCCTGCCCGCGCTGCCGCCCACCTCGCTGATCAAGAGCTGGGGGCTGCCGGGCGCGCTGCTGGCCAACCTGGCCGTATTCGCCCTGATCGCCTGGACGACCACCGTGCTGGAAAAGCGCCGCCATGGCCAGCTCATTTCGCACGCCGCGCGTACCAGCCGCACGCCGTCGCTGCTGCAAGGCCCGTGGCCCATGGTCTGGGGCGGCATTGCCCTGGTGGTGCTGAACTTCGCCACGCTGGCCCTGGCCGGCCGGCCCTGGGGCATCACCTCGGCCTTTGCGCTGTGGGGCGCCAAGGCGCTGGACGTGCTGGGCGGAGATGTGGCGAGCTGGGCCTATTGGTCCAGGCAGCAGGCCGCGCTGGCCGCGCCGGTGCGCCAGGACATCACCTCGGTCATGGACATCGGCCTGATGCTGGGCGCGCTGGCAGCCGCCTCGGCCGCCGGCAAGTTCGCCCCGGTGTGGAAAGTGCCGGCCCGCTCGCTGCTGGCCGCCGTGGTGGGCGGCCTGCTGCTGGGCTACGGCGCGCGGCTGGCCTTCGGCTGCAATATCGGCGCCTATTTCAGCGGCATCCTGTCCGGCAGCCTGCACGCCTGGCTGTGGCTGCCGGCGGCCTTCCTGGGCAGCGCGCTGGGCGTGCGGCTGCGCCCCTGGTTCGGGTTGGCGGTGGAAAAGACGCCCGCGGCCTCCAGCTGCTGAGCCCCGGCGCGGCCAGCCAGCCGTAAACCGGCATCTGGTATGGTTGCCTCCATTACCGCCCCCCGGAGATGGAGCATGAACTGGATTGCTGGCCGCTATACGACATTCGCGCTGATGCTGATCGGCGCCGCCCTGACCTCGGCGCTGGCGGTCCATTCGTCGCGCGCCTGGCTGTGGGCAGCCGTCCCCTTCGTGCTGCTGTCCCTGCTCGGCGTATACGACCTGCTGCAGACCCGCCACGCCATCCGGCGCAACTACCCGGTCCTGGGCAACCTGCGCTTCCTGTTCGAACTCATCCGGCCCGAGATCCGCCAGTACTTCCTCGAAGACGATACCCACGCCTCGCCGTTCTCGCGCGCGCAGCGCTCCATCGTCTACCAGCGCGCCAAGCAGGACATCGACAAGCGGCCCTTCGGCACGCAGGAAGATGTCTATGGCGACCGCTACGAGTGGATCAATCACTCCATGACGCCGGCGCACGTGGCCGATGCCGACTTCCGCGTCACGGTGGGCGGCCCCGAGTGCCGCCAGCCGTATTCCATGTCGGCCTTCAACATCTCGGCCATGAGCTTCGGCGCGCTCTCGGCCAACGCCGTGCTGGCCCTCAACGAAGGCGCGCGCATCGGCGACTTCGCGCATGACACCGGCGAAGGCGGGATCAGCCGCTACCACCGTGAGCGCGGCGGATCGCTGGTCTGGAATATCGGCTCGGGTTATTTCGGCTGCCGCGACGCCCACGGCGCCTTTTCCGAGGAAGCCTTCGTCAAGAACGCCTGTACGCCGCAGGTGAAGATGATAGAAATCAAGCTGTCGCAAGGCGCCAAGCCGGGCCACGGCGGCATCCTGCCCGCCGGCAAGGTCACCCCGGAAATCGCCGAGGCGCGCGGCGTGCCGGCCTGGCAGGACTGCAACTCGCCCTCCAGCCACAGCGCCTTCGACTCGCCGGTCGGCCTGCTGCATTTCGTGGCGCGGCTTCGCGAGCTGTCCGGCGGCAAGCCGGTCGGCTTCAAGTTCTGCGTCGGCCACCCGTGGGAATGGTTCGCCATCGTCAAGGCCATGCTGCAAACCAATATCACGCCGGACTTCATCGTGGTCGACGGCGCCGAAGGCGGCACCGGCGCCGCCCCGGTGGAATTCGTCGACCACGTCGGCACGCCGCTGCGCGAGGCGCTGCGGCTGGTGCACAACACCCTGATCGGCGTGAACCTGCGCGACCGCATCAAGCTGGGCGCGTCGGGCAAGATCATCACCGCCTTCGACATGGCGCGCGCCATGGCCATGGGAGCGGACTGGTGCAACGCCGCGCGCGGCTTCATGTTCGCCATCGGCTGCATCCAGGCGCAGGCCTGCCATACCGGCAAATGCCCCACCGGCGTCACGACCCAGGACCCGCTGCGCCAACGCGCGCTGGTCGTGCCGGACAAGGCGCAGCGCGTGGCCAACTTCCACGGCAATACGCTGCACGCCCTGGCCGAGCTGCTGGGCGCCGCCGGCCTGACCCACCCGGGGCAGCTGCGTCCGCACCATATCGCGCGGCGCATCTCGTCGAGCGAAGTACGCCTGCTGTCGGCGCTGTTTCCCGAACTGGCGCCGGGCGAGCTGCTGCGCGGCGAATTCCGCCATCATGTGTTCCAGGTGGGCTGGGGCATGGCGCAGGCCGACTCGTTCCAGCCCGCCATGGACATCAGCGCGGCGCTGGCCGCGCTGCGCCCGGCCGGCGCGCCTGCGCACGCCTAGCTGTGAAGATTCAATAGGTTGTATGCATGGTTCATCCGAACCGGATTTGAGAAACTGGAAATCGCCGACCCCCCAGTTCACTCAAGGAGCCCGGCCGGATGAACACCCATAAGCATGCCCGATTGACCTTCCTACGTCGACTCGAAATGGTCCAGCAATTGATCGCCCATCAAGTTTGTGTGCCTGAAGCGGCCCGCGCCTATGGGGTCACCGCGCCGACTGTGCGCAAATGGCTGGGCCGCTTCCTGGCTCAGGGCCAGGCGGGCTTGGCCGATGCGTCCTCGCGCCCGACGGTCTCGCCCCGAGCGATTGCGCCGGCCAAGGCGCTGGCTATCGTGGAGCTGCGCCGCAAGCGGCTGACCCAAGCGCGCATCGCCCAGGCGCTGGGCGTGTCAGCCAGCACCGTCAGCCGCGTCCTGGCCCGCGCCGGTCTGTCGCACCTGGCCGACCTGGAGCCGGCCGAGCCGGTGGTGCGCTACGAGCATCAGGCCCCCGGCGATCTGCTGCACATCGACATCAAGAAGCTGGGACGTATCCAGCGCCCTGGCCACCGGGTCACGGGCAACCGACGCGATACCGTTGAGGGGGCCGGCTGGGACTTCGTCTTCGTGGCCATCGATGACCACGCCCGCGTGGCCTTCACCGACATCCACCCCGACGAGCGCTTCCCCAGCGCCGTCCAGTTCCTCAAGGACGCAGTGGCCTACTACCAGCGCCTGGGCGTGACCATCCAGCGCTTGCTCACCGACAATGGCTCGGCCTTTCGCAGCCGCGCCTTCGCCGCGCTGTGCCATGAGCTGGGCATCAAGCACCGCTTTACCCGACCTTACCGCCCACAGACCAATGGCAAGGCCGAACGCTTCATCCAGTCGGCCTTGCGTGAGTGGGCTTACGCTCACACCTACCAGAACTCCCAACACCGAGCCGATGCCATGAAATCCTGGCTACACCACTACAACTGGCATCGACCCCACCAAGGCATCGGGCGCGCTGTACCCATCTCCAGACTCAACCTGGACGAATACAACCTATTGACAGTTCACACCTAGCTGTGAAGATTCAATAGGTTGTATGCATGGTTCATCCGAACCGGATTTGAGAAACTGGAAATCGCCGACCCCCCAGTTCACTCAAGGAGCCCGGCCGGATGAACACCCATAAGCATGCCCGATTGACCTTCCTACGTCGACTCGAAATGGTCCAGCAATTGATCGCCCATCAAGTTTGTGTGCCTGAAGCGGCCCGCGCCTATGGGGTCACCGCGCCGACTGTGCGCAAATGGCTGGGCCGCTTCCTGGCTCAGGGCCAGGCGGGCTTGGCCGATGCGTCCTCGCGCCCGACGGTCTCGCCCCGAGCGATTGCGCCGGCCAAGGCGCTGGCTATCGTGGAGCTGCGCCGCAAGCGGCTGACCCAAGCGCGCATCGCCCAGGCGCTGGGCGTGTCAGCCAGCACCGTCAGCCGCGTCCTGGCCCGCGCCGGTCTGTCGCACCTGGCCGACCTGGAGCCGGCCGAGCCGGTGGTGCGCTACGAGCATCAGGCCCCCGGCGATCTGCTGCACATCGACATCAAGAAGCTGGGACGTATCCAGCGCCCTGGCCACCGGGTCACGGGCAACCGACGCGATACCGTTGAGGGGGCCGGCTGGGACTTCGTCTTCGTGGCCATCGATGACCACGCCCGCGTGGCCTTCACCGACATCCACCCCGACGAGCGCTTCCCCAGCGCCGTCCAGTTCCTCAAGGACGCAGTGGCCTACTACCAGCGCCTGGGCGTGACCATCCAGCGCTTGCTCACCGACAATGGCTCGGCCTTTCGCAGCCGCGCCTTCGCCGCGCTGTGCCATGAGCTGGGCATCAAGCACCGCTTTACCCGACCTTACCGCCCACAGACCAATGGCAAGGCCGAACGCTTCATCCAGTCGGCCTTGCGTGAGTGGGCTTACGCTCACACCTACCAGAACTCCCAACACCGAGCCGATGCCATGAAATCCTGGCTACACCACTACAACTGGCATCGACCCCACCAAGGCATCGGGCGCGCTGTACCCATCTCCAGACTCAACCTGGACGAATACAACCTATTGACAGTTCACACCTAGCAAGGCCGGCTACAGCCAGCGCTCGAACAGGCGCGAAAACGCCTCCATGAAGCGATCGTCGGCGCCGCGATCGGCCCAGTTGCGCGGGTCGATCGGCACGGCGGCGGCGCGGTCGCGTTCGAACAGCGCCTCCATCTCGGCGCCGAAGCGGGCCCCGACGATAACCGCGTTGAGCTCGTAGTTCAATGCAAAACTGCGCCAATCCATGTTGCTCGACCCGACCGTGGACCACACGCCGTCGACCACCGCCGTCTTGGCGTGCAACAGCGCATCGCGCCGCTCGTACAGCTTGACGCCGGCATCGAGCAGGGCCTGGTAATGCGAGCGTCCCGCGTACCAGACCAGCGATGAATCGCTGAATCCCGGCAGGACCAGCGCCACATCGACCCCGCGCCGCGCGGCATCGGCCAGCACGCGCACGAAGGCCGGATCGGGCACGAAATAGGCCATGGTGATGTGAATCGACTGCCGCGCGCTTTCGAACGCCGACATCAGCGTCAGGTAAACGGTATAGCCGTCGCGCTCGTTGGGCTCGTTGGCCAGGATGCGCACATGCAGATCGCCCGGCGCGGGCACGCTCAGCCGCACCGCGCCGCCGCCCAGCGGCGCGCCGGTCTGCCGCAGCCAGCCGTCCTGGATGACGCGCTCGATCTCCGCCACCGCCGGTCCGCGCACCGCGATATGGGTATCGCGCCACGGCGCGGTATCGGCACGGGACGCGGCCGGCCCGGGCGCCTGCGCCGCACGCCCCGAACCCGAGCCAGAGCGCGATCCGGACGAATAGACGCTGCTGATATTCAGCCCGCCCAGGAAGCCCACCTGACCGTCGACCACCAGCAGCTTGCGGTGGTTGCGCTGGTTGGGCGCCCAGCCCAGGCCGGCGCGCGCCGGGTTGACCGGATTGAACACCGCCACCTTGATTCCGCCCTGCTTGAGACGCTCGAACCACTGCCGCGGCGTATTCAGCGTGCCCACCGCATCGACCATCACCGCCACCTCGACGCCGCGCTGGCGCGCCGCCATCAGGGCGTCGGCGAAACGCTGGCCGGCCTCGTCATCTTCGAAGATGTAGGTTTCCATGTGGATATAGCGGCGGGCCTGCGCGATGGCGTCGAGCATGCTGCGGTAGGTCGCCGGCCCGTCGGCCAGCAGGCGGACCTGGTTGCCCGCCACCAAGGGGGCGCCGCTGATGGCCGCCTCGACGGCCAGGTGGCGCGCCATGGCATCGTCCCCGTCCCCGCCGGTCGCGTCCGTCACGATCGTGTGGCTGCGCTGCAGGCTTTGCCAGCCGTAGTCGGTGGACAGCCCGGCCTGGGCGCGCCGCTCGCGCAGCCCCTGCATGCCCGGCACCGTGGCGCATGCGCCCAACGCCGCCAACATGAACATGACGGCCACTTGGCGCGCCAGGCGGCACGCGAAGCCGCGCCTCAGGGTTGCCATTGCGTGCGCTGCGCCGGCGGGCGCGGGGCACGCGTGCGCCAGCCTGTGGGCGTGGACTGGCCACGTGCGCCCGGCCACCAGCGGCTGCGCGCCTTCTCTACCTGCAGGCCGCCGGCGTCGCGCAGCAGCGCGGCCGCGGCCTCTTCGTCGTCGGGATGCACCTGCACGGCAAGCAGCACCACCCGATCGCGCGCCAGCTGGCCGGCGTAGGCCGCCTCGGCGCGCGCGCGGCGCAGGCCGCTGGCCATCCAACAGGCGCCCGCCAGGGCGCCCGCATAGGCGCCCAATGCCGCGCCCACCACCATGCCCACGCGGCCGTAGCCGGTCAGCACGGGTACGATCACGCCGCCCAGGGTACCGATGGCCGCCAGCGCCGCGGCGCTGACAATGGCGCGCCAGCGCGCGGCGCGGGTGCGCAGGTCCGGCCCGAAACGCCAGGCCGGCCGGCTCATCCGCCGGCCCGTACGATCCGGGTCGCCGTACAGGATACTGATTGCCTCTTCGCGAAAGCCGTCGCCGACCAACGCGTGCGCAGCGCTTCTCGCCGAAGGGACGCTATCGAACCGTGCCACCACGATCGACGACATAGCGAATCTCCCACTTGGCCTTATGACACGCCCGTATTCTGACCGGGGCCCGCGCCGCACGCCTCTGGTTTGGCAACCAGCGGTAAAGCAGTATTTCCGCCGCCCGGAGCAGGCCGGCGCACGCCGGCGCGGGCGTGTCAATTGGCAACCGAATGCGAATCCGGCGCCCCCCTCTCGCGGCAGCCCGGGAACGGCGTTTGCGGCGCATCGCCGCCCCGCGCTTTTTTCTTTTCGTAAAAGTCCATTGCAGCCGGGACGTTAGCGCTTGACACCGACACGGCGCCGCCGCTCACAATAGATCCCTTCCATCCCATCTGGAAGGAACCCCGTCATGGCCCACACGCCAACGATGCTTGCCGCCGCCGCGCCTTTCATGCCCGAGGCCACCGGCGTCGACCCGGCCCTGGACGCCCTGCTGGCCGGCCTGCAGGCGCATCCCGCCCGCATCGACCCCAAATACCTGTACGACGCGCTCGGCTCCAGCCTGTTCGCCGCGATCACGCAGTTGCCCGAGTATTACCCCACACGCTGCGAAGCGGAAATCTTCGCCACCCACCTCGAGGCCATCGCCCGCCACACCGGGCCGGTTCGCACCCTGATAGACCTCGGCGCGGGCGACTGCGCCAAGGCCGAGCGCCTGTTGCCCTGTCTGCGGCCGCAGCGCTACGTGCCCATCGACATTTCCACCGATTTCCTCGGACAGGCCGTGGCGCGCGTGCGGCGCGCCCACCCCTGGCTGGACGTGCTGCCGCTGGGCCGCGACCTCAATGCGGGACTGGATCTGCCCGAGGCCATCGACGCCCAGGGCCGGCTGTTCTTCTATCCAGGCTCCAGCATCGGCAACCTCGACCCCGACGCCGCATTGGCACTGCTGGCCAGCCTGCGTGCGCAGGCGGGCGTCAGCGGCGGGCTGCTGATCGGCGTCGACCGCGTCAAGGCGCGCGCCATCGTCGAACCCGCCTACGACGATGCCCTGCACCTGACCGGCGCCTTCAACCTGAACCTGTTGCGGCACGTCAACTCCGTACTCGGCAGCGATTTCGACGTACGCGACTGGACCCACGTCGCCCTCTACAACGAGCCGCGCAGCCGCATGGAAATGCACCTGCAGGCACGCAGCGACATACGCGTGCGCTGGCCCGGCGGCCAGCGGCGCTTCCAGGCCGACGAACGCATCCACACGGAAAACTCCTATAAATACACCATCGAACGCTTCGTCGACCTGCTGCGCCGCGCCGGCTACGGCGACATCCGGTACTGGTCGGACGCGCGCGACTGGTTTTCCGTATTCAGCGCCCGGGCCTGAACCCTGGCCCGCCCCACCGCCATGCGCCAAGGAGCTTCCATGGAGTCGTCAGCCTGCCTGCTCACTCGCCCCGGCCCGCCCGAACCGGCGCCGCACCCCACCGGACGCTACGCCCGCATCCGCGCGCAAAGCGCGGCGCTGGCCGAGCCCTTGTCGCCGGAAGACTGCCAGGCGCAATCCATGCCGGACTGCAGCCCCGTCAAATGGCACCTGGCCCACACGACCTGGTTCTTCGAAACCTTCGTGATCGGCCGCTTCGAGCCTGGCCGCCGGCCGTTCGACCCGCAGTACCGCATGCTGTTCAACTCCTACTACAACGCGGTCGGCGCCCGCCACCCACGTCCGCAGCGCGGCCTGCTTACCCGCCCGTCGCTGCACGAGGTGCTGCGCTACCGCGCGCATGTGGACCAGGCCATGGAAACGCTGTGCGCGCGCCTGGCGGGCGTGGACAGCGACTTCGACGCGCTGGTGGAACTGGGGCTCAACCACGAGCAGCAGCATCAGGAGCTGATCCTCACCGACCTCAAGCACCTGTTCAGCTGCAACCCGCTGCGGCCGGCCTACGCGCCGCCCGGCATACCGGCGCTGCCGGCCGGCACGCCGGCGGGCTGGACCCGCTATGACGGCGGCATCGTGGGCATCGGCCACGCCGGTGAAGGCTTTGCCTTCGACAACGAAACCCCGGCGCACGAGGTACTGCTCAGACCGTTTCACCTGGCCGACCGCCCCGTCACCCAGGGAGAATACCTGGCCTTCATCCAGGACGGCGGCTATCGCCGCCCCGAGCTCTGGCTGTCGCTCGGCTGGGACCAGGCCTGCCAGCAGAACTGGCGCGCGCCACTGTACTGGGAAGGCCAGAAAGACGAGTGGCGCGTCTTCACCCTGCACGGCCTGCATGCGCTGGAGCCGCATGCGCCGGTCACCCACGTCAGCTATTACGAGGCCGACGCGTACGCGCGCTGGGCACGCGTGCGCCTGCCGCGCGAAGCAGAATGGGAACTCGCCGCCCGCGCCCCTGGGGCCAGCGCAGACGCGCCGGCCAACCTGCTCGAAAGCGGCCACCTCGATCCGCGGCCCGCGCCGCGCGGCCGCCGGCGTGCCGGTGCAGTTGTACGGCGACGTCTGGGAATGGACCTGCAGCGCGTACGATGCCTACCCGGGCTTCACGCCTCCAGCCGGCGCCGTCGGCGAATACAACGGCAAGTTCATGTGCAACCAATACGTGCTGCGCGGCGGCTCGTGCGCGACCCCGCGCGAACACATCCGCGCCACCTACCGCAACTTCTTCCCGCCCGAGGCGCGCTGGCAATTCTCCGGCATCCGCCTTGCCCGCGACGCTTGAAAGGCCGGCATGTTGCACATACAAAATCTTTCATGCTAGAATTTCGTTCTTCGTTTGGCAGCTGACTCTTGTTTGCGCCAGACCAGGGATGGCGCATTAGCTCAGCCGGTTAGAGCGACGGAATCATAATCCGCAGGTCCCCTGTTCGAATCAGGGATGCGCCACCAGAGAATTCAAAACAAAATGCCCGCAATCGCTTGCGGGCATTTTGTTTTGTGCGCGATGAAGGACAAGCGTGCGTGGACGGCCGCTACGTGCCTTGCGCTTGCTCCTACTCATCCCATACCGCGCTGGCTGGCAAAACGCCGAGCGCGGCATGGCAGTCTTCGGACGCGCAGGCAACGATGGCGATCGGCTTATCCGCGTTCACCACCGCGTCGTCATGCAGCACGATAAACCCCTGGTGGCCGCATTTCGGACATGCGGGCCGGATGCCTGCCGGAAAGAACCTGTCCAGAAAGCCGCGTTTCTGTTCCGTCTTCATCAATCCGCACCTCCTTTCGGCATCGATCTTACCGCGCCCCGGCACGCGCCCGCCATGCGCATTACCCCAGTTTCTGCATGTACAGATGCTGCGCGCCCTCCAGCGAGGCGCGCATGCCGTAGATGGTGCCGGCATCACCGCGGCTGAACCACAGCTCGTACTGGTAGCTTCCGTCCAGCCAGACCCGGCAGATCGTCCAGCCAGGCGGGCCGACCCAGCAATAATCGTCCACACGCCGCCACGCGATCGCCGGCTCGCTCATCGTTTCCGCCTCCCGGCCCCGGGATTCCGAGGCCATATAGCGCGGATTCTAGGCCTATGAATACTGTATGCCCATACAGCAATCCGAATTCATTTCGCCCGGCCGGCGCGGCCTCTTTTGACATCGCTCAAGTCCAACACGCGCACCGGCGCGCGCGGGCGCATGGTCCGCCCGAAAACCGCGATTCGCTACGCTACAATTTGCAAAAAATAGCCAGACCGCTGGGCAGCCGGACAAGCCGCGCTGCTCCCGAGGTCCGTGTGACGCTGCCGATACCGGCAACCCGAGCCGGGTCCAGGCCCTGGTATTTGGCAACAAGTCTTGCGCGGAATACGGCTGGCGCAACCCGATATGGACGTCCTTCGATGGAAAACCAGGAAATCATGGTGGCTTTCGCACAAGCCATCCAGCAGGTCACTGCCAAGGTCAGCGCACTGGAGACTACTGTCCAGTGCCTGATCGCCGCCCAGCCCGCCGAGCAGCGGGAGCAATTCGGCGCAGCCTTGCGCCAGGCTGCCAGCGGCCTGCTGGCCGAATCCGACCAGCGTCCGCTGACGGGCAGCGCCCTGTCCCACCTCAAGCTGGCAATCGACGCCTATCTCGAGGCGGCCGGCCAGCACCCCCTGCAATAGGGCCAAACGCCTCGCCGTTGCTCACTGCGCGCCCGTATCGCGGCACACCGCGGCAATGACACGCCGTTGCTCGGCGGCCAGTGTCTCGATCTTCGCGCGCCTGAGCGCCATCTCGCCTGTATCGCCCGCCTGCTTGGCGACGCGATAGGCGTGGTAGTTGGCGAAGATCTCCTCCATGAGGCCCAGGGCTGCTAGCGAATTGATGTTGACGTCGGTCTGCATGTTCAGAACTGCCCGGCCAGGGCAGCGCCATGAATGGAATTCCAGGAGGCTGCGCCAGTCTACCGCCGCGGCCGGCGCGCCATTCGCGGGGACTGAGGCGGCTTTGGCCGTCAATTTGGCCATTGCGGCAAGCACCACTTCGATCAGAAACACGAGTCATGCAAACTGAATCATTGCCGCGCTCCGAAGCCGATACGCGCGCCTGCCGCGCCCTGGCTGCCGCGCTGCGCGCACGCGACCCCAGCACTGCCATACACAGCGGACGCGTCGCGGCGCTGGCCGGGGAACTGGGCCGGGCATACGGGCTGGATGGCATGGCGATACGCCGCCTGGAACTGGGCGCGAGCCTGCACGACATCGGCAAGCTGGGCGTGGCCGATCGCGTCCTGCATCATCCGGGCCGCCTGCTGGGCGAAGACTGGACCCACATGCAGGAACACAGCGTGCTGGGCGAGCGCATCATCGCGGCAACCGGGCTGGACGACGGCGCGGCGATCGGCCGCATCGTCAGGCACCATCACGAGCACTACGACGGATCGGGCTATCCCGACGGGCTGGCCGGCGAGGCCATACCGCTCGAGGCGCGCCTGATCGCGCTGGTCGACGCCTATGACGCGATTACCGCGCACCGCCCCTACCGCCCCCCGGTTCCGCATGACCGCACCATGGCCATGCTGGAAGCCGAGCAAGGCGCGCGCACCGATCCGCAAGCGTTCACCATCTTTGCGCGCATGATCGAGCGCAGCCAGTGGCGCGCGGGCTGAGCGCCCGCCAAGACCCCGAAACCGCCGAAGTATTACCCAGTCTTGCCTATTGATGCCCTGCGCGCCCTATCGTGGACATATTCGGCGCCAGGGCCGCGCAGGGCGACTTTTAACCGTAACGGCGGACTACAATCTACTGTGGACCACCCCCCTGCTGGATACAACTTGAAGCCTTCGCCTGAAATCCTGGCCCTGCGCTGGAAAGACACTTGCGCGCATTATTCGCCCCATGAATGGGTTGCCGCCCGGAACGTCGTCACGGCGAACAAGGCGGCGCTGGCCGATTATTTCTACGAGTGCATGCTGGCCGATCCCAACGCGGCCTTCTTCCTGTCCGACCAGTTGGTCAAGACCAAGCTGCATGCCTCCATGCAGGATTGGCTGGAATCGGTGTACGCCGCCGCCCCCACCGAGGAATACGAGCGGACCGTGGCTTTCCAGCGCAAGGTCGGCGAAGTGCACGCGCGCATCGACATCCCGGTCCACCTGGTAACGCGCGGCGCGTGCGCGCTGATCCGCAGGATCTGCGAACTGCTGGATCGCGATGCCAGCCTGTCGGCCGCGCAGGCGGCCGCGACATGCCGCTACGTCGCGGATGTCACCATGACCGCGGTCGAGATGATGTGCCATGCCTACTCGGTGTCGCACGACCGCAATGCGCGCGCCGAGGAAGGCTACCGGCTGCTGGCCTTGTCGCAGAACGTCGGGGCCGAGCGGGAGCGCCAGCGCGCCGCCCTGCTCGACTGGGAAAACCAGTTGATGTTCGGCCTGTCGGTCGGCAAGCCATGGGACGAGCTGCCCCCCATACGCAAATCCGAATTCGGCCTGTGGTTCATCCACAAGGCGGCGCACGCCTTCGAAGGCGCGGCCGAAAGCCGCAGCGTATCGAGCCAGCTCCAGCACATCGACCAGTTGCTGGCCGATGCGCAGCAGACCCAACCGCCGCCCGACCAGCGCCTGGCCATCCTGCACAGCGTGCGCGATGCCACCAAGGCCATCGGCTTTCTGATCGACGGCCTGTTCGAACAGGCGGGCAACCTGGAGTCGGGGCGCGATACGCTGACCCGGCTGCTCAATCGCAAGTACCTGCACGTGGTGCTGAGCAAGGAAGTGGCGTATGCGCGCAAGACCGGCGTACCCCTGTCGGTGCTGGTGGCCGACATCGATTACTTCAAGTCGATCAATGACGCCCACGGACACGACGCGGGCGACTTCGTGCTGCAGCAAGTGGCATCCCTGATTGCCTCGTACAGCCGCGGCGGCGATTACACCTTCCGTCTCGGCGGCGAGGAGTTCCTGGTGGTACTGGTCGATGCGGATGGCACGCAGGCGCTGAACGTGGCCGAGGCCTTGCGCCGCCGCATCCAGGAAAAGGCGACCGTGCTGCCCGATGGCGGCGAAGTGCGGCTGACGCTGAGCATCGGGGTGGCGGCCCACGACAGGCATCCCGACTACCAGCGGCTGCTCAAGCGCGCCGACCAGGCCCTGTACGCGGCCAAGTCCGGCGGCCGCAACCGCTGCGTGCTGGCCAATGCCGGGCCGGCCGAACCGTCGCAACGCCCGGACGCCGTGGCGCAGTCCGGCCAGCACTAGCGCGGCGCGCTTCGTCAGCGGCCGGCGCGCACCAGCACGCCGGCATGCGGCACGGTGCGCACCCCGGCCTGGCTCAGCTCCCGCCTGGCCTGTTCGCACGTCGCGGCGGCAATGCCGCGGCACGCCGCCAGATTGACCACGACCTCCAGCCCGGCGCGACGCAGCTGCAGGGCCGTCACCTTGACGCAGTAATCCAGCGCCAGGCCGCCCACCAGCACGCAGCGCACGTCGCGCGCGCGCAGGAACTCGATGACGCCGGTCGGCTGCCGCTCGGCCAGGTCGTGGTAACAAGACCCGTACGGATGCATGTCGGGCTCCACGCCTTTCCAGACGAAGAAATCGTAGGCGGCCGGCGCCGGCAAGCCGTCGAGCAACTCGAAGCCGCGCGTGCCCGGCACGCAGTGCATGTTCCAGCGCACGTCGACGTTGGCGCCCGCCACCGGGCTGAACATGGGTTGATCGGCCGTCGCCCGCCAGATGGCGTGAGGGCTGTGCGCATCTTTCGATCCCAGTCGCAGATCCGCGTGCGCCGCCTGGGCGTTGAGTTCAGGGACGATCGCGTGCCCGTCGGGCACCGGCAGTTCATCCGGGCAAAGCGGCGTGAAACTCTTTTGTGCATCCACGTCGAACGACGCGATCAGCCCGTCGACAGGCAGCTTCATGGCAAGTGCGGCGCGTGGCGCCGCCCCATTGCTGGACACAGGGCAATTTTCGCACCCGCCCGGCGGCGCGGGCAAGCCCGGCTAGGTGTGAACTGTCAATAGGTTGTATTCGTCCAGGTTGAGTCTGGAGATGGGTACAGCGCGCCCGATGCCTTGGTGGGGTCGATGCCAGTTGTAGTGGTGTAGCCAGGATTTCATGGCATCGGCTCGGTGTTGGGAGTTCTGGTAGGTGTGAGCGTAAGCCCACTCACGCAAGGCCGACTGGATGAAGCGTTCGGCCTTGCCATTGGTCTGTGGGCGGTAAGGTCGGGTAAAGCGGTGCTTGATGCCCAGCTCATGGCACAGCGCGGCGAAGGCGCGGCTGCGAAAGGCCGAGCCATTGTCGGTGAGCAAGCGCTGGATGGTCACGCCCAGGCGCTGGTAGTAGGCCACTGCGTCCTTGAGGAACTGGACGGCGCTGGGGAAGCGCTCGTCGGGGTGGATGTCGGTGAAGGCCACGCGGGCGTGGTCATCGATGGCCACGAAGACGAAGTCCCAGCCGGCCCCCTCAACGGTATCGCGTCGGTTGCCCGTGACCCGGTGGCCAGGGCGCTGGATACGTCCCAGCTTCTTGATGTCGATGTGCAGCAGATCGCCGGGGGCCTGATGCTCGTAGCGCACCACCGGCTCGGCCGGCTCCAGGTCGGCCAGGTGCGACAGACCGGCGCGGGCCAGGACGCGGCTGACGGTGCTGGCTGACACGCCCAGCGCCTGGGCGATGCGCGCTTGGGTCAGCCGCTTGCGGCGCAGCTCCACGATAGCCAGCGCCTTGGCCGGCGCAATCGCTCGGGGCGAGACCGTCGGGCGCGAGGACGCATCGGCCAAGCCCGCCTGGCCCTGAGCCAGGAAGCGGCCCAGCCATTTGCGCACAGTCGGCGCGGTGACCCCATAGGCGCGGGCCGCTTCAGGCACACAAACTTGATGGGCGATCAATTGCTGGACCATTTCGAGTCGACGTAGGAAGGTCAATCGGGCATGCTTATGGGTGTTCATCCGGCCGGGCTCCTTGAGTGAACTGGGGGGGTGGCGATTTCCAGTTTCTCAAATCCGGTTCGGATGAACCATGCATACAACCTATTGAATCTTCACAGCTAGGCCGCGTAGCGGCGCAGATGATTGTCCCAGGAAACCTGGCCGCCGGCCTCCAGCATGGCCTGCGCGCCGCCATCCGGCCCGCCGTGCACCATCGCGCCCAGCCCGCTGGAAATCAGGAAACCGCCCGTCTCCAGCGGCGCCACCCCGCAGCCGTCGGCCAGCGCCGTCACGCCCAGGCAGCGCCCCGTGGCGCTGTCCCAGTACGCCACCTGCCCGCCCACCGGACTGGAAGTCGCGATGACCCGGCCGCCATCGCCCGCCGCCACCGAGCCGATGTAATTGCGAAAGCCGCGCAGCGTCTCGGCCGGTCCGGCGTAGAGCTCGATGGCGCGGCCGCGCCGGTGCCGTCCCACCAGGGCCGGCCGTTCCGATCGGGGCCCCATGTGCTGGCAGCCGAACCAGACCGCGCCATCGGCGGCCACCGCCAGGTGGCGGATCGACAGGCGATGCAGCGCCGGATCGAGTTCCACTTTCTCGAGCAACCGGCCGTCGCTCGCGTCCAGGTAGGCCAGCGACGCGCGCATGCTGTCCAGGTTCAGTTCCAGCTTGCCGTAGTCGGGGTGCGTCAGGATGCCCCCGTTGGCCACGCACACGGTCTTGCCGTCGGGCAGCAACAGCGCCTCGTGCGGACCGATGCCGGCGGTGTCGAACTCGCCCAGGCGCCGGTAGCCTCCGCCCGCCGAGGCGTCGTAGACGCCCAGCACGCCGCGGCCGGCCTCGTAGTCGTTCTCGGTTGCCAGCATGCGCTGCCCATCGGGCAGGAACAGCCCATGGCCGAAGAAGTGGCGTTGCGGCGCGGCGGCCAGGGCCTGCGGCGGTCGGGCGCCATCCACGCTGAACGCCACCGCAAAGAACCCCGGCTGGCGGCCGAACACCACGGCGCGGCGGCGCGGCGCGTCCAGCGCGAAGCTGTGCCCGCGCGCCGGCATCGGTACGGCGAGGCGGTCGCGGCCGTCAGGGCCGAGCACGACCGCCTCGTACCGTTCGCCGCGCCGGCGCGCGGCCAGGTACAGCGGATCGGCCTGGGCGGCCGCCCACAGGGCGCGCGGCGCGGCGCCGCCGGCCAGCGCCAGCGCCAGCGCCAGCGCCAGGAAGGCGCGACGGTCAATCTCCATCGAGGGCATTGAATCCTATGGTCACGCCGACGGCGGGCGCCAGGTTCTGGTCCACCACGTCCTTGGCGTTCTTGATCACCAGGGCGGCCAGCGCCAGCGCATCGCGCGGCGCTCCAGCTTCGGCCAGCGCCTCGGCCGGCCCTTGGGCCCGCTCGGCGGCGCCGGCCGCCTGGTCCAGCTCGCTCTTCACCGTGGCGTCGATCCAGCCGGCGTCGCCCAGCGGATACCCGCCGGCCTCGTAGAACGCGCGCATGCCGCGCAACCCGGCCGCCAGCGTGGCGGCCGTCTGGCCGCTGCGCCAGAACGCCGCGCGCTTGGGCCGCGCCGCCGCCGCGCTCTCGCCCAGCACCGGCAGCAACTTGACGTCGCGCGCGAACTGCAGGTCGGTCGACAGGGCCTTGACGGCCTCGGCCGCCACTTCCTGCGGGCTGCGATACAGATCATTGGCCGGCGCCGGATGGGTGAACTGGCGGCCGAAGTCGCCCTGCGCGCTCCACGCCTGCGCCAGCTCGCCGGCCAGCCCGGCCGCGTTGCGCGCCATCGCATGCGCCAATTGGCAGCCATAGGCAAAGCCGGGCGCATCGGGCTGCTGCAGCAGGCCGGTTTCGCCATACAGCACGAACTCCAACGCCGGCAGGCCCTGCAAGGCCACGCTGCGGCCGGCCAGCGCGCCAGGCGCCAGCAGCGCCGGATCCGCCGCGGCCAGCGCGGCCTGCACCTGGCGCGCCATCACGTTGCGGGTATCGGGCCAGAACGCCAGCCGCTCGTAGCGATTGCCCTGCACCAGCGGTCCGAAACGCAGGAACTCCACGCCAGCCCAGGCGCGCGCCACCTGCGCGAAACCCGTGCGGACCTGCGCGGCGCCGGCCGCGTCGGGCCGCGCGCACCATTTGCCCAGGTCCTGGTTTAGGGACTGCGTAGCCTGGGCGAACCGGCCGAAAGCCGGCCGCGCATAGCCATCGGCCAGGCGCGTGCCCAGGTCGGCCGGCAAGGCGGCCTGCGCGCCGCCGGCGGCAGCCGCCAGCGCCAGCGCGGCGCCAGCGATTCGGTATCAATCCATGCAGCATGGCCAAACACTCCAAACGTTGCGCCGCGCTCACAGCGACTCCAGAAAGCGGATCAGGTCGGCGCGCTCGCCGGGCGACATCGCCACCACGCGATCGCGCGCCGCCTGCGCCTCGCCGCCGTGCCACAGCACGGCCTCCAGCAGCGTGCGGGCGCGGCCATCGTGCAGCCAGGTCGCCGACGGGTTGACCAGCCGGGTCAGGCCGATCCCCCACAGCGGCGGCGTGCGCCATTCGCGCCCGTTGGCCTGCTCCTCGGACACGCCGTCGGCCAGCCCGTCTCCCATGTCGTGCAGCAGCATGTCGGTGTACGGCCAGATCAGCTGGAAGCGGTGCTCGGGCTGCGCCGCGTCGCGCCGCGTCACATACTTGGGCACGTGGCAGGCCACGCAGTTGGCCTGGTAGAACAGCTTCTTGCCCGCCAGCACGCGCTCGTCGTCGGCGTCGCGCCGCTGCGGCACGGCAAGGTTGGTCGAATAGGTGGTCACGAAATCCATCAAGTGCCCCGGCACCTCGTGCTCGCCCAGATGGGGCTGCGCGCCATGCGGCATCTTGAAGCACTCGGCCTGCGCCGGCGTGCAATCGCCGAAATGGCTGGGAAACAGCGGCGTGGACAGGCCCATGTCGTTGGAGAACGCGGCCGCGCTCTGCTGCTCGACGGTAGGCTGGCCGGCCTTCCAGTTGAAACGGCCCAGCACCTTCTGGCCGGTGCGCACGTCGCGCACCCAGTTCGGCTTGCCGCTGACGCCATCGCCATGATCGGCAGCCGCGTTGGCCAGGATATCGGCTTCGTGGATGGCCTCCAGCAGGCCCAGCCCTATCATGGGCGGCGCCAGGCGCGGCGACAAGTGCAGATCCGGGCGCAGCGGCCCGTAACCCGGATCCTCGATCCGGTAGGCGGGTTTCATCAGGGTGGCGGTCTCGCCGCCATTGAGCGCCACGCTCACCGGCTCGTATTCGATCTCCAGGCGGCCTTCGGCCGGCAGGCCCGCCACCGCGAAGTTCTGCAACTGCGATCCGTAGGTGGGATCGGGCAGGCACGGCACCTTGCCCTCGGCCAGCAGGCGCCGCTCGGCCTCGCTGGATGGCTCCACCGCAAGCCGCAGCAACAGCGCCACGGCGTCGCTGCGCTCGAGCGGATCGGGGTCGAAGCCCGGCACCGTGCCGCGCCCATCCTTCACATGGCAAGCCTGACAGGAGCGCGCGTTGAACAGCGGCCCCAGGCCGTCGGAGGCCTGCGTGGACGCCGGCGCCGACACCCACAGCTTGCGGAACAGTCCGTTGCCGACCTGGAAGCGCTGGCGGCCCTCGAACGTCATGTTGGCCGAGGGGTGCGAAAAGATATCGGCGTTGAGCAGCTTCTTGACCGTCGCGGCGCCGGCCTGCATGGTCTCGAACGACTCGGCCGCCGAAAAATCGGCGGTGGGCGCCGTGATGGCCTGCACTCGCGCCAGGTCCTCGGCCGACAGATCGGTGCGGCCTGGCGCAGCGGCGCCGACGCCATGCGCCAGCGCCGCCAGTACAACGACTAGCGCGGATTTCACTTGAATACGGCGTCCGGTTTGTCCAGGCTGTCCGAGCCCTCGAGCTCGATGTCGCCCAGCTCCAGCGCCGCGATCACCCGCTCCAGGCTGCGGGTCTGGTCGACCAGGCGGTCGATGGCGACCTGCACCACCGCGTTGCCCTCCTTATTGCCCTGGGCAATCATCTGGTCGTAGGTTTCCACCGTCTCGGCGCGCTGCTTCATCGCTTCCATGGCCTGGACCGTGGCGTCCAGCTTGGCCCTTACCTCGGCATCCAGCTTGGCATCCCTGGCCTTGACCAGGTCCGACAGGCTGGCCCCCGACACCGTCTTGCCATCGATGCGGGCATAGTTGCCCAGGTATACGTTGCGGATGCCGATCTGGTTGTAGTAATGCGAATTGTGCGTGTTGTCGGAGAAGCAATCGTGCTCTTCCTCGGGGTCGTGCAGCATCAGCCCCAGCTTCATGCGCTCGCCCGCCAGTTCGCCATACGACAGGCTGCCCAGCCCCGTCATCATGGCGATCAGGCCCGCCTTGGGATCCTCCTCGACCACCTTGCGCGCGGCGCCGCCGGCCTTCCAGTTATCGACCATCTCCTGCAGATCGTCGACCAGCAGGTCGGTCACGGCCTTCAGGTATTGCACCCGGCGCTCGCAATTGCCGCCGGTGCACTGCCGGGGATCGAAATCGGTATGGGGCCGATCGCCGGCGTGGCGTTCCTGCGGCGTGCCGGTGCGGTCCTTGGGCGCCGGGCCCGTGCCGTTGAGGTCCTGGCCCCACAGCAGGAACTCGATGGCGTGATAGCCGGTGGCCACGTTGGCCTCGTTGCCGTCGGCCTCGTGCAGCACCTCGGACAGCAGCTGCGGCGTGATCTTGCTGGCGTCGATGGTCTTGCCGCCCACCGAGATCCTGGCGTTGGCGATCACGTTGACCGTATAGAACGCATTGGCGTCGCTCTCGGTGCCGTAGGCGGCATCGACATAGTCGATCAGGCCCTCGTCCAGCGGCCAGGCGTTGACGCGTCCTTCCCAGTCGTCGACCACCGGGTTGCCGAAGCGGAACGCTTCGGTCTGCTGGTACGGCACGCGGGCGGCCAGCCACGCCTGGCGCGCCGCCTGCAGCGTCTGGGCGCTGGGCGCGGCGATCAGCGCGTCGATGGCGGTGCGCAATGCCTGCGCCGAGGCCAGCGCATCCTGGTAGCCCGCCAGCGCGATATCCGAATAGGTCTGCACGACCGCCTTGGGTTGGGCGGCCGCCACGGCCAAGGGCGTCGCCACGCCAAGCGCTAACGCCAGCACGGTCTTCCGCAACAATTTACGCATCCACACTCTCCCTTATCAGCCGGCCGCCCCGCTGGCCGGCCGCACGGTTCCATTTGCGGATGCAAGTGTAAACAATTTTCGTTTGGGATTCAGAAAAACGTCAGTTTGCGCTCAATCGGCCGCGCCGACGGCGCGCGGATGCAGCCAGCCGTGCAGCACGCGGGTGACCAGCGGAATACAGAGGAACGACAGCACCGGCGTCATGCACAGGGTCGTGGCCAGCACGCGCCAGAACAGCGGCAGCGCGCTCAGCTGCGCGTCGAGCGCCGTACTGAACAGCAGCAGCATGGGGAAATACACCAGCCAGATGCTGACCGCCTGCTTCCAGCGCGGCGGCGCGCCGGCGGACGCGCCGAACCAGCTGTCCATGCCGGTGACGCGGCGCGCATGGCTGGCGCGCACCAGCGCCGCGCCGCGCTCCAGCCACATGCGGCGCGGCAGCGATTGCTCCCAGCGGGCCAGGCTGGCCTCGCTGTCAAAGCGCAGCACGATCTGGTATTGGTCGCCGCCTTCGGGCGGCTGCAGTACGCCCGAACCCAGGAATCCCGGAAACCCGGCCGCCAGGATTTCTCCCTGGCGCATCCACGCCAGGAAATCCCCGTAGCGGTCAGGCGAGATATGGCGGGTCACCAGCATCGTGACGGGAAGGGAAACGGGCACGGCGGACATCATGGCACTCCTGGCTGCGGCGGCCCGGCCCAACGCCTCGGCCGCCCTCCTCCCCCTCCTTGCAAACGGCGTGCCAGCTCTTCCTCCCACGGCGCGCGCCAACATCCCGGCAGGCGCCGGCCCCCATGCACCGCCTGGCCCCCCATCCTGGTGAAAACCCTCGCCCCGGCCCCATCGTGGTGCAGCGCGCAAGCCCGCCCGGCCTGCCGTTGAGCGGTCACATCGACAGGTCTACACTGGCGGTTCCCCACCCCCTGGAGTCCGCGTGCCATGAGTACCTACAAAATCGCTGTCTTCGTCGACAGCCTGCGTGCCGCATCGTTCAACCTGCGCCTGGCGCGCGCGCTGGAGAAACTGGCCCCCGCCAACTTCGAGTTCGAGCATGTCAGCCTGGGCGACGTCCCGCTCTACAACCAGGACCATGAAAACGACATGGCGGCGCCGGCGGCCAAGCTGAAGCAGCAGATCGCCGATGCCCACGGCATCCTGTTCGTCACGCCCGAGCACAACCGCTCCATTCCCGCCGCCCTCAAGAACGCCATCGACTGGGGCTCGCGCCCGTGGGGCCACAACAGCTGGATCGGCAAGACGGCCGGCATCGTCGGCACCTCGCCCAGCGCCGCCGGCACCGCCATGGCGCAGCAGCACTTGCGCAATATCCTGGCGGCCGAAGGCGTGAACGTGCTCACCACTCCGGAAGTGTTCCTGCAATTCAAGGAAGGGCTGATCGACGAGCAGTTCAACATCACCAACGAGGACACGCGCAAGTTCCTGCAGGGATGGCTCGATCGCTATGTGGCCTGGGTCACCCGGCTGGCGGGCTGAGTCCGCCGTGCGCGGCGAGTTACCCACACACCCGCCGCTTATCCCCGTCCAATGTGGAAAACACTGAGGACAGCCTTGGGGCAGCCTGGAAATCACCAATCGAATCATCGACATGCAAACGGTGATCAAAAATGGCCCAGCCTGCCCCGCGCCGCATCATAGTTGTCCCCGCCAACTGTGGATAAGCGTGAGGACAGCTTGCGGGCAGATCCGAAAACGCCTTGCCGATCAAGGCCTTGCCCATGCAGGGCAAGAAACGCGCAGGCATGCTGCGCCGCGCGGCCATCCGGCGGGGCCGCAAGGCGCCGCCGGGCACCGCCCGATGTTATCCCCGGCAAATGTGGACAAACCTCTTGACAGTGTTCTGACAAGAAGAAAAAAGCCTTGCCCGCCATAGGGTTAGACTGCGTGTGCAACAACTGCGCAACGCGCGCCGCGCGCCGCGCAGGCCGGCATCAGTCGTCGGCCTCGAGCCGCATGCCGATCTTCAGGCTCACCTGCCAGTGCGCGACCTTGCCGTCCTTGATGTGGCCGCGCGTCTCGGTCACCTCGAACCAATCCAGGTGCCGCAGCGTATCGGAAGCACGCGCGATGGCCTGGGCGATCGCATCATCGGACGACACGGCGGACGACCCCACCAACTCAATCTGCTTGTAGACGTGGCTCGACATGGCGTTGCTCCTTGTACGGTTGCTGGCCGCCGACCGGACGCGCCTCGTGCGCGCACTGCGCCGCCGGCTGATTCATTTGAGCACAGGGAAGAAACGGCGCACAGCACCGGATGTTGCGCAATGCGTCATCGCGCGACACCATGGCGGCCCGGCGCCTGCCGCATGGCGGACCGCGCGGGCGGCCCGATACAATCCTGCCTATGTCTTCCACACCAAAGCAAACCACCGGCGACGCCCTGGCCGGCCATACTCCCATGATGCAGCAGTACCTGCGCCTCAAAGCCGAGGCCGGGCCGCTGCTGTTGTTCTACCGCATGGGCGACTTCTACGAGATGTTCTATGAAGACGCCGAACGCGCCGCGCGCCTGCTCAACCTCACGCTGACCAAGCGCGGCAACTCGAACGGCACGCCGATCCCGATGGCGGGCATTCCCGTGCACGCCATGGAGCAATACCTGGCGCGCCTGGTCGCACTGGGCGAATCGGTCGCCATCTGCGAGCAGATCGGCGATCCCGCCGCCGCCAAGGGGCCGGTCGAGCGCCGCATCGTGCGCATCGTCACGCCCGGCACCCTGACCGACGAAGCCTTGCTGCCGGCCAAGGCCGACCGCGCGCTGGCGGCGGTCTGCGTCACGGGCAAGCGCGAACCGCGCGCCGGCCTGGCCTGGCTCAACCTGGCCAGCGGCGCCTTCCATGTCACCGAGTGCGCGCCCGCCCAGCTCGAGTCCGAGCTGCATCGCATCGCGCCGGCCGAACTGATCCAGGCCGAAAGCGCCGAGCTGCACATGGCCTTCGAAGGCGCGCGCACGCGCGTGCCCGATTGGCATTTCGAAGCCGACGGCGCGCGCGCCCAGTTGCTGGCGCACTTCAAGACCGACAGCCTGGGCGGCTTCGACGTCGAGGACATGCCGGCCGCCGTGTGCGCGGCGGGCGCCCTGCTGCGCTACGCCGCGCGCACCCAGTCGCAGGCGCTGGCGCACGTGCAGACCATCGCGGCCGAACGCCCGGGGCAATATGTGCTGCTCGATCCGGTCACGCGGCGCAACCTCGAACTGACCCAGACCCTGAGCGGCGAGGAATCGCCCACGCTGTTCTCACTGCTCGATGGCTGCCGCACGCCCATGGGCAGCCGGCTGCTGCGCCGCTGGCTGCACCACCCCCTGCGCGAGAACGAACCGGTGCTGGCCCGCCAACACGCCATCGCCACCATGCTGACCGCGCGCCAGGAAGGCGAACAGGCCTTTGCCGCGGCCGGCTTGCTCGAGACGCTGCGCGATGCGCTCAACGCCTTTCCGGACATCGAGCGCATCGCCGCCCGCGTGGCGCTGCGCTCGGTGCGCCCGCGCGAGCTGGCCAGCCTGCGCGACGCCCTGGCCGCCCTGCCTGCTCTGCACGCCAGCCTGACGCCCCTGCCCGGCTCGCCGCGCGCCCGCGAGCTAGCCGCGCAGCTGGCCATGCCGCCGGACATCGGCGAGCTGCTGGCACGCGCGGTCGCCAGCGAGCCGGCGGTGGCCATCCGTGACGGCGGCGTCATCGCCGCCGGCTTCGACAGCGAACTGGACGAACTGCGCGCGCTGGCCACCGACGGCGGCGATTTCCTCGTGCAACTAGAAGCGCGGGAACGCGAACGCACCGGCATCGGCAACCTGCGCGTCGAGTTCAACCGCGTGCACGGCTTCTACATCGAAGTCACCAAGGGCCAGACCGACAAGGTGCCCGAGGACTACCGGCGCCGCCAGACCCTCAAGAACGCCGAGCGCTACATCACGCCTGAACTCAAGACCTGGGAAGACCGCGTCCTGTCGGCGCAGGACCGTTCGCTGGCCCGCGAAAAATGGCTGTACGAGCAATTGCTCGACGCGCTGGCGCAGTATGTGCGGCCCCTGTCCCAGTGCGCGAGCGCCCTGGCCGAACTGGACACGCTGGCCGCGCTGGCCGAACATGCCCGGCGTCACGACTGGGTCGCCCCCGAACTGATCGACGGCGCCGAGATCGACATCGAGGCAGGCCGCCATCCCGTGGTCGAGCGCGCCATCGAACGCTTCACGCCCAACGGCTGTCGCCTGGACCAGACCCGCCGCATGCTGTTGATCACCGGCCCCAACATGGGCGGTAAATCGACCTATATGCGCCAGGTGGCCCTGATCGCCCTGCTGGCGCGCACCGGCAGCTTCGTGCCGGCCACCCGCGCGCGCGTCGGCCGGCTCGACCGCATCTTCACCCGCATCGGCGCGGCCGACGACCTGGCCGGCGGACGCTCCACCTTCATGATGGAGATGACCGAGGCGGCCGCCATCCTGGCGGCCAGCACGCCGGCCAGCCTGGTGCTGATGGACGAAATCGGCCGCGGCACGTCCACCTACGACGGCCTGGCGCTGGCCTGGGCCATCGCGTACCGGCTCCTGACGCACAACCGCGCGCTCACGCTGTTCGCCACCCACTACTTCGAGTTGACCCGCCTGCCCGCCGAACAGCCCACCGCGGCCAACGTGCACCTGGCCGCGGCCGAGTCGGCCGGCGGCATCGTGTTCCTGCACGAAGTGCGCGAAGGCCCGGCCAGCCGCAGCTACGGGATCCAGGTCGCCCAGCGCGCCGGCGTACCCGCCGCGGTCATCCGCCAGGCCTCGCGCGAACTCGAACGCCTCGAAGCCCAGGGCGCGCCCACCCCGCAGCTGGGCCTGTTCGCCGCGGCGCTCGACGCGGACGTGCAAAGCCAGGCCATGACCGAGCAGGCCGAGGATGCCGCCGCGCTGGCGCAACTGCGCGACCAGCTTGTGGCCATCGACCCCGACAGCCTGACCCCGCGCGAAGCCCTCGACGCGCTTTACCGCCTCAAACAGCACCTGACATGAACCCTGCCACCGCGCTCGCCCTGCTGGGCGGGCTTGCCCCCGCCGACTTCATGCGCCGCTACTGGCAGCGCAAACCCTTGCTGATCCGCCAGGCCATCCCCGGCTTCAAGCCGCCGGCCAGCATCGCCGCCCTGCGCCAGTTGGCGCGCCGCGACGACGTCGAAGCGCGACTGATCTGGCGCGAACAAGGCCAATGGAACATGGAGAACGGCCCGTTCGCCCGCCTGCCCAAGGCGGGCGAGCCGGACTGGACCTTGCTGGTGCAGAGCGTGGACCTGCATCACGACGCCGTCAGCGCCCTGCTGCAGCAGTTCCGCTTCATTCCGGACGCGCGCCTGGACGACATCATGATCAGCGTGGCCGGCGATGGCGGCGGCGTGGGGCCGCACTTCGACAGCTATGACGTCTTCCTGCTGCAGGCCAGCGGGCGCCGCCGCTGGCGCTACGGCCGGCAGAAAGACCTGTCGCTGCAGCCGGACCTGCCGTTGAAGATCCTCAGCCGGTTCGAGCCCGAGGAAGAACACGTGCTCGAACCGGGCGGCATGCTTTACCTGCCGCCACAGGCCGCGCACGACGGCGTGGCCGAAGGCGGCGACTGCATGACGATCTCGATCGGGTTTCGCGCACCGTCGCAGGCCATGCTGGCGCGCGGCCTGCTCGAAGCGGCGGCCGACCAGGTCATGGCGCGCGTCGGCCTGCTGGGCGGCCCGTATGGCGAGCCGCCCCTGCCGGGCGCGCGCCTGGACGGGCTGTACCGCGACCCGGGCCAGCCCGCCGTCGCGCATCCCGCGGCCGTACCGGACGGCCTGGTCGAGGCCACGCTGGCGACGCTGGACCGCCTGCGCTTCGACGAGGCGTTGGCGGCGCGCTTCCTGGGCTGCTGGCTGACCGAGCCCAGCCAGCTCAGTGTGTTCGACGCCGGCGGCGATCAAGTCGACCTGGAAGACAGTTGGCCCGCGAGCGGCGCGCTCGTGCTGGATAGGCGCAGCCGCATGCTTTACCGCGGCCGCCAGTTGTTCATCAATGGCGAGGCCGCCAGCGTCGCGGCCGAACCCGCGCTGCGCCACCTGGCGGATGCCCGCGCGCTGGCCTGCGACGATCCGCGTTGCGCCAGGCTGAGCGACGAAGCGCGCAGCTGCCTGGCCGACTGGCTGGACGCCGGCTGGCTGCGCTATCAGCCCTGAACGCGGGCGCGAGTGTTGCGGGGGCGCGCCAGTCAGGGCGCCTCCCGGTACGATCCGGACACCTAAATGCGTCTATTCGATACATAACGCTCCCAACCCTGTAGCCGCGGAAACAACTTGATAGATCACACACACGCTCGCAAGGGTTGTTTCATTTGGGATGCGACCGCTTTAATTTCCAAACGCCAGCCGTTGAATGATTCCTGTAGCCTGACTACTGGTTTCCCCTAATGGGGCCACGAAATCGTCATCAACAGGAGTGTCGACCATGATGAGCAAAACCTTGATTCTGGCTCCGGTGATGGCAGTCGCCCTCACGGCCTGCAACAAGAACGAAGACGCGGCCGCCCCCGCTGGCGACGGCGCCCGCCGAACCGGCGCCGGGCAGCTCGGGCGGCGCCACGACGCCGTCGTCCTGATTCCCGGCCCCGCCGGCCGGCCCCCGTGCCGGCCGGCACGCCGTCGGGATGCCCGCCCGCGGGCAGGCATGCTAATGGCCTCCGGTAACGGAGGCCATTTTCATTGCGCGAAGCCGCCCGCCGATCTGGCGCGATTACCGGCAAATTCCCACACAACCATCAGCCCCCCCCCCCCCCCCCCCGGACCTGATATTCTGATGCCGACGCCAAGCACATGACGGCACCCCTCAGTATCAGAATCACCATGTCCAAGTTTTCATACCCTGCCTTGCGCGCCGCGCTTATCCTTGCCGCCTCGCCCGTACTGCCAGCGCTGGCCAACGACGGCACCATCGTCATCACCGGCAGCATCTCCGACCAGACCTGCGTCATCGAAGAGCCCAGCACCCTCAACCATATCAAGGTCGTGCAACTGCCCAAGATTTCCAAGAACGCGCTCAGGAACGACGGCGACACCGCCGGCGCCACGCCCTTCGACATCAAGCTGAAGGAATGCCCCCAGGCGCTGGGCGCGCTCAAGCTGTATTTCGAGCCCGGCATCACCACCAACTACGACACGGGCGATCTGATTGCCTACAAGCAGACCTACAACGCATCCGGCAACGGCAACCTGAGCACCGTGTCGTCCGCCACCAAGGCCAAGGGCGTGGAGTTCCGCCTGGCCAACCTCAACGGCCAGCACATCCGCATGGGC
The DNA here is from genome assembly GCF_000306945.1 of Bordetella pertussis 18323. NCBI lineage: Bacteria > Pseudomonadati > Pseudomonadota > Betaproteobacteria > Burkholderiales > Alcaligenaceae > Bordetella > Bordetella pertussis. The sequence continues at coordinate 3,004,794 of NC_018518.1, forward strand.
ACGGACAAAACCACGCAAGCCGCGCAAACCTTTACCGGCAAGGTCACCAATGGCAGCAAGAGCTACACCCTGCGCTATCTCGCCTCGTACGTGAAGAAACCCAAGGAAGATGTCGACGCGGCCCAGATCACCAGCTACGTCGGCTTTTCCGTCGTCTACCCCTGAGCCGGCGCGCCAGGCCAAAAAAAACCGGCAAGCCTTGCGGCTTGCCGGTTTTTTTGCGCCGCTACGCGGCGTCAGGAGACGAAGGGTCTCAGACCATCTTGTCCTTCAGCACGCTCAGCATGCGCTGGGCGGTTGCGCTGCTGTCGCGCTGCCCGTTGGCGTCGAGCACCGTGACCTGCGTCTGCGTGCCGGAGCCCGTCAGGCGGATGCGGTACTGCGGCGCCTGGGCCTTCTTGTCGCTGGAGAACAGGCGGCTGAAGAAGCCCGGCTGCTCGTTCTGCGCGCCCGTGTCGGTATCCACGTAGCGCACGAAGTACTCGCCGGCGCTGCGGTCGCGATCGTCGACCGCGAAGCCGCCCGAATCCAGGGCCACGCCCACGCGCCGCCAGGCGCGATCGAACGACTCGTCGACCACCAGCATCGCGCCTTCGGCGCGCACGCTCTGCACCTTGGGCGCCTGCGGGGCCGCTTCGGCCTGCGCCACCAGCTTGCGCGCCGCATCCACGTCGGTGCCCAGGTACACCATCAGGCGCGCCAGCATGGCCGCGTTCAGGCCCGGGTCTTCCTTGCCGTGGGTCCATTGCACCTGGCCGCCATCCGAGCCGACACGCTTTTCCAGCATCTGGTTGTGCGTGATGTAGATCTCGGTGTGCCCATTGACGCGCTCGACCCGCGTGCGGAACTTCTCGCGCTCGCCGCTATCCCACGCGGTCTCCAGCACCGACCCGAGCACCTGGCGCAGCCAGCTTTCCGGAATCTTGGCGCGGTTCTCGGCCCAGTCGGTCTCGATGATGCCGGCCTGCGGATTGTTGACCGAGACCGTGAAGCCCGTGTCGGTCCAGAAATCGACCACCTTGGGAAACAGCTGCTCGGGCGGCCGCTCGATCACCAGCCAGCGCAGGTCGCCGTCGCGCTCGACACGCATGTCCGCGCGCTCCGGCAGCACGTTGGTATTCTGGCCGGCGCTGGCCTGCTGCTGCAGGCCCTGCTGCTGGAATTGCGAGTAGGTCGCGGTTCCGGAGGCAGGCGCCTTGTAGCGCGGATCGTTGTTGGCCTGGGTCAGGTCGGGTGGAATGCTGAGCGGGTCGCCGCGCCGCGTGCTTTTGTAATCCACCGACTCTTCATTGCCCAGCAACTGGTTGACATCGCTGCAGCCCGCCAGCAATGCCAGGGCCATCAATGCCGACGCTCCGGCATGACGTTTGTTCATACGCATCCTCACGATATTTAGAGCAGACCCACTTCCTGCAGGGCGGTACGTACCAGCGAGTGGTACTGCTCGCTCAGCTCGACCATCGGCAGACGATAACCAAGAGCTGTGTGGCCCATCTGGGCCAGCGCCCATTTGACAGGGATAGGGTTGGCCTCGATGAACAAGGCCTTGTTGAGACGGGCTAACCGTGCATTGAGTTCACGCGTGCGCGGCACGTCACCGCCGCGCGCCGCCGTACAGAGTTCATGCATCAGGCGCGGCGCCACGTTGGCCGTCACCGAAATATTACCGCGCGCGCCCAGCAGGATCAGGGCCGCGGCGGTCGGATCGTCGCCGCTGAACACCTGGAAGCCGGCGGGCGCCTCGCGCAGCAGCAAGGCGCCCCGGGCAATGTCGCCCGTGGCTTCCTTGATGCCGATGATGCCCGGCACTTCGGCCAGGCGCAGCACCGTGTCGTTGGACATGTCGGCCACCGTGCGGCCGGGCACGTTGTACAGCACCGTCGGCAGATCGACCGCCTCGGCCACCGCGCGGAAATGGCGGTAGATGCCTTCCTGGTTGGGTTTGTTGTAGTACGGCACGACCGACAGGCCGGCCTGTGCGCCGACCGCCTTGGCGTGGCGGGCCAGATGGATGGCTTCGTCGGTGGAGTTGGCGCCCACGCCGGCGATGACCGGAATGCGGCCGGCGGCGTGCTCGACCGCCACGCGGATGAGCTCGGCGTGCTCTTCCATCGAAACGGAAGGAGATTCTCCGGTGGTGCCGACCACCACCAGGCCATCGGTGCCTTCGGCCACGTGCCAGTCGATCAAGGACCGGTATGCGTCGTAGTCGAGGCTGCCATCGGGCTGCATCGGGGTGACCAGGGCCACCAAACTGCCTTGGAACTGCACGGTTGCGGCAGGTGCTGAGGATGCCATGTTTATCGGGCTCCGCGGCCCGGCGCCTGTCTGGCCGGACCTCAATCAATCAAACCAACGAGTTTACCGGATATTGGCCGGAATCTTATAAAAACCAGCTGACGATTTCGGCCCCCAGACCTAATACGGGACGCATCAGCACCCATAGCGCATCCGTCACCAGCAACAGCAGCACGATCACCAGCCCGTAAGGCTCGATCCGCGCGTACTGGAACGCCAGGCGCTGCGGCAGCAGGCTGAACACCACCCGTCCGCCGTCCAGCGGCAAGATGGGCAGCAGGTTCAGCGCCATCAGCACCAGATTGACGTTGACGCCCGCGCGGGCCATCTCGAACCAATAGCCCTCCTGGACGCCCGCCTCGAAATACAGGCGGATCGCCAGCGCCCACAGGATGGCCATCAGCAGGTTGGCCGCGGGGCCCGCCAGCGCCACCCACAGCATGTCCTTCTTGGGACGGCGCAGGCGCCCGAAATCCACCGGCACCGGCTTGGCCCAGCCGAACAGCAGGCCCGGCGCCGCCCATCAGCTTGGAGGCAAGCAGGATCGCGGCGGGAACCAGCAGCGTGCCGACCGGATCGATGTGGCGCATGGGATTGAGGCTGATGCGGCCGGCCTGGTAGGCCGTCGGGTCGCCGAACATGCGCGCCACGTAGCCGTGCGCGGCCTCGTGCAGCGTGATCGCGAAGATCACGGGAATCGCGTAGATCGCGATGAGCTGGATGATTTCATTCATAGCGACGCATTGTAGTGTGCGCAACGCCAGGCCGGACGGCGGCCTGCCGTCCCGGGCTAGTTGTGAAGATTCAATAGGTTGTATGCATGGTTCATCCGAACCGGATTTGAGAAACTGGAAATCGCCACCCCCCCAGTTCACTCAAGGAGCCCGGCCGGATGAACACCCATAAGCATGCCCGATTGACCTTCCTACGTCGACTCGAAATGGTCCAGCAATTGATCGCCCATCAAGTTTGTGTGCCTGAAGCGGCCCGCGCCTATGGGGTCACCGCGCCGACTGTGCGCAAATGGCTGGGCCGCTTCCTGGCTCAGGGCCAGGCGGGCTTGGCCGATGCGTCCTCGCGCCCGACGGTCTCGCCCCGAGCGATTGCGCCGGCCAAGGCGCTGGCTATCGTGGAGCTGCGCCGCAAGCGGCTGACCCAAGCGCGCATCGCCCAGGCGCTGGGCGTGTCAGCCAGCACCGTCAGCCGCGTCCTGGCCCGCGCCGGTCTGTCGCACCTGGCCGACCTGGAGCCGGCCGAGCCGGTGGTGCGCTACGAGCATCAGGCCCCCGGCGATCTGCTGCACATCGACATCAAGAAGCTGGGACGTATCCAGCGCCCTGGCCACCGGGTCACGGGCAACCGACGCGATACCGTTGAGGGGGCCGGCTGGGACTTCGTCTTCGTGGCCATCGATGACCACGCCCGCGTGGCCTTCACCGACATCCACCCCGACGAGCGCTTCCCCAGCGCCGTCCAGTTCCTCAAGGACGCAGTGGCCTACTACCAGCGCCTGGGCGTGACCATCCAGCGCTTGCTCACCGACAATGGCTCGGCCTTTCGCAGCCGCGCCTTCGCCGCGCTGTGCCATGAGCTGGGCATCAAGCACCGCTTTACCCGACCTTACCGCCCACAGACCAATGGCAAGGCCGAACGCTTCATCCAGTCGGCCTTGCGTGAGTGGGCTTACGCTCACACCTACCAGAACTCCCAACACCGAGCCGATGCCATGAAATCCTGGCTACACCACTACAACTGGCATCGACCCCACCAAGGCATCGGGCGCGCTGTACCCATCTCCAGACTCAACCTGGACGAATACAACCTATTGACAGTTCACAGCTAGTCCAGCCCGAGCGCCGCCGGATCGCCGCCGCCGCGCCGCAGCACCGCCGGCTCGGCGCCGGTCAGGTCGACCACCGTGGTGGGCGTCTGCGGGCAGGCCCCGGCATCGATCACCGCCGCCAGTTCGTGCTGGTAGCGCTCCTGGATGGCCTCGGGGTCGTTGAGCGCGTCTTCCTCGTCCCTGGGAATCAGGGTGGTCGACAGCAGCGGCGCACCCACCTGCTCCAGCAGCGCCAGCGCCACCGCGTGCGCCGGCACCCGGATGCCGATGGTCTTGCGCGACGGATGCGAGACGCGGCGCGGCACTTCGCGGGTGGCTTCCAGTATGAACGTCCACGGCCCCGGCGTGGCGGCCTTGAGCAGGCGGTACTGCTTGTTGTCGACCCGCGCGACCTGGCCGATCTCGGCCAGGTCGCGGCACAGCAGGGTCAGATGGTGGCGCTCGTCCAGGCCGCGCAGGCGCCGCAGCGCATCGGCGGCCGCCTTGTCGTCCAGCGGCGCCACCACGGCGTAGCTAGAGTCGGTCGGCACGGCCACCAGCCCGCCGTCGGACAGCCATTGCGCAGCCTGTTTGATCAAGCGTGGCTGCGGATTCGCGGGATGTAGTGTCAGAAGCAGGGCCATGGGTTTATCCTAACACTCTTGATCGAGTATGCGCGCACGTGCGCGCGGCAGGAGGCACCCCATGCGCATGGACGACTCGCGCGAAAGCCAGAACATCGAAGATCGGCGCGCCGCGGGGCCCCGGCTGGGCGGCAAGGGCCGCATCGGCATCGGCACCATCGTGCTTGCGCTGGTGGCCATGTATTTCGGCATCGACCCTTCCGTGGTGCTGCAGATGGCCGAAGGCCCCGCCACCTACGAGCAGGCGCCCGCCGGCGCGCCGCCGGCCAACGACCCGCAGGCGCGCTTCGTGGCCAAGGTCCTGGGCGAGACCGAAGACACCTGGGGCGCCATCTTCACGCAAAGCCTCAACCGCAATTACGTGCCGCCCAAGCTGGTGCTGTTTCGCGGCGCCACGCCCACGGCCTGCGGCACCGGCCAGGCCGCCATGGGCCCGTTCTACTGCCCCGGCGACAGCAAGGTGTACATCGACCTCGGCTTCTTTGACGAAATGGAGCGCCGCCTGAACGCCCCGGGCGACTTCGCCCAGGCCTATGTCATCGCCCATGAGGTGGGGCACCACGTGCAGCATCTGCTGGGCGTGGCCGAACAGGTCGACCGCCTGCGCCAGCGCAATCCGGCCCAGGCCAACGCCCTGTCGGTGCGCATGGAACTGCAGGCCGACTGCTTCGCCGGCCTGTGGGCGCGACGCGCCGACCAGGCGCGCAACATCCTCGAATCGGGCGACATCGAGGAAGGCCTGAATGCCGCCAGCGCCATCGGCGACGACACCCTGCAAAAGAAGAGCCAGGGCTATGTCGTGCCCGACGCCTTCACGCACGGCTCGTCGGCCCAGCGCGTGCGCTGGTTCAAGCGCGGCCTGGAAAGCGGCGACCTGCGCCAGTGCGACACCTTCGGCGCGGCGCAACTCTAGCGCGCGCGGCTGCGCCCCAGGCGCGCGAATGGCTGTATGCCCATACAGCCATTCGATCTTACCCGCCTCTGTCTTGTAAGATTACGCCCCCTCGCAACCGCATATGCCGTTGCTTGCGCGCGCCATGCATGGGCGCCGCCGCATTTTCGAATTCAATAGAGTGCCCATGGCCAACAACGTCGAACCCTTGATCACGCCGGACGAGGTGTAGGAAATCCTCGCGGAACCCAAGGAGACCACCAAGCCCATCAGCTGGGCCCACAAGCCGGCCGCCAGCAACTCGCAATGGCAGGAATTCAGCTGCGCGTGCCGGCTCAAGGGCGATGTGCGCGAAGACATCCTCTTTCGCATCACCTACCGCGGCGCGCGTACCGCCGTGTTCGGCCAGGCCACCATCTTCCTGCCCGAAGCCTTCGGGGCCAGCCTGTTCGTCGGCCCGCACCGCGTGTTCGGCGTCGATACCGATGACTCGTTCCACACCAGCATGGTGGGCGAGAACCTGCCGCAGTTCCGCAAGGCGCTGGCCGATCGCAGCCACCAGCACATCTGGGTCGAGGCCGGCGAAGGCTACGCGGAACCGGTCGTGCCCGCGCTGGAGAGCATCGGTGCGCTGGTCGACTATTTCCTGCCGCGCGCAAACCTGACGCTGACCGGCGGCTTCGCCCATCCGCTGAAGGGCCGCCAAATCGAACTGATCCTATGAGCAACTTCCTGGAAGCGTCGGGCTGGAGCGTCCAGCCCGCGGGCGAACACGCGATTCGCGCCATCTCTCCCATGACGCTGGGCCTGGATGGCCAGCATGCCGCATTTTTCATCGTCCATCCCGACGCCCACACGTTCTATCTCACCGACGCCTGTAAAACCGCCTTGCACGCGGCCACCTTCGGCATCGAACTGGTGGCCAAGCGGCTGGAAGTCCTGAACCAGACTCCCGGCGTCAGCCTGGCGCGCTTCGACAAGGCCGGCGCCATCGTGGCGCAAGGCCCCAACGAGCAGCTGCAGGACGCCTTGTGGGACGCCGTCAAGCTGGCCATGGCGCTGTCGTTCCAGTGCGCGAAATGGATGCCCAAATTCAGCCGACTGCGCTTTCGCGCCCAGGTCGGACGCACCCTGGCCGAAGCCGTCGGCGCGAACCGCATGGTCAAGGGCGCCAAGGCGCAGGGAAGCAGCGGGCACACCGCCGACTTCGCCTTCGCGGTGCGCTCGGCAACCTCGACTTCCATGACCTACATCGAACCCATCGCGCTGAAGGCCGGCCGCAAAGTCGATTGGACGCAGGTCTACCAGACCCACGGCAAGATGTCGGATGTGAAAATGGCCGATGCGCGCAACGCCCGCCTGGTCATACTCGAGGACGGCGCCACGGCCGAGGAATTCAAGAAAGCGGTCGCCATCCTGGAGCAATCGGCGGCCGTGCGCACGCTGGCCAAGACCCGCGACTGGCAGGAAGTCTTCGCGACCTGAACGGCCGGCCGACGCGCGGACCGCACGGATGCGGCCATGGCGACGCGGCAGGGATGGCCTCGGGGAGCGCTAGGTGTGAAGATTCAATAGGTTGTATGCATGGTTCATCCGAACCGGATTTGAGAAACTGGAAATCGCCACCCCCCCAGTTCACTCAAGGAGCCCGGCCGGATGAACACCCATAAGCATGCCCGATTGACCTTCCTACGTCGACTCGAAATGGTCCAGCAATTGATCGCCCATCAAGTTTGTGTGCCTGAAGCGGCCCGCGCCTATGGGGTCACCGCGCCGACTGTGCGCAAATGGCTGGGCCGCTTCCTGGCTCAGGGCCAGGCGGGCTTGGCCGATGCGTCCTCGCGCCCGACGGTCTCGCCCCGAGCGATTGCGCCGGCCAAGGCGCTGGCTATCGTGGAGCTGCGCCGCAAGCGGCTGACCCAAGCGCGCATCGCCCAGGCGCTGGGCGTGTCAGCCAGCACCGTCAGCCGCGTCCTGGCCCGCGCCGGTCTGTCGCACCTGGCCGACCTGGAGCCGGCCGAGCCGGTGGTGCGCTACGAGCATCAGGCCCCCGGCGATCTGCTGCACATCGACATCAAGAAGCTGGGACGTATCCAGCGCCCTGGCCACCGGGTCACGGGCAACCGACGCGATACCGTTGAGGGGGCCGGCTGGGACTTCGTCTTCGTGGCCATCGATGACCACGCCCGCGTGGCCTTCACCGACATCCACCCCGACGAGCGCTTCCCCAGCGCCGTCCAGTTCCTCAAGGACGCAGTGGCCTACTACCAGCGCCTGGGCGTGACCATCCAGCGCTTGCTCACCGACAATGGCTCGGCCTTTCGCAGCCGCGCCTTCGCCGCGCTGTGCCATGAGCTGGGCATCAAGCACCGCTTTACCCGACCTTACCGCCCACAGACCAATGGCAAGGCCGAACGCTTCATCCAGTCGGCCTTGCGTGAGTGGGCTTACGCTCACACCTACCAGAACTCCCAACACCGAGCCGATGCCATGAAATCCTGGCTACACCACTACAACTGGCATCGACCCCACCAAGGCATCGGGCGCGCTGTACCCATCTCCAGACTCAACCTGGACGAATACAACCTATTGACAGTTCACAGCTAGCCCACGGCCGCCCGGCTGGGGGTCTTGCGCCACGCCAGCCACGCCAGGCCCACACATATCATCAGCATCGGCACCAGCGATCCCACGTTCAGCACGGTCCATCCCCGGGTCGTCACCAGCATCCCGGACGTCAGCGAAGTCACCGCCATCACCGCGAACACGCAGAAATTCATGGCGGCCTGCGCCCGGTCTTTCTCCTCGACCGTATAGGTCGACAGCGACAGCGTCGTGCTGCCGGTGAACAGGAAGTTCCACCCCACCCCCAGCAGGAACAGCGACACCGTGAAATGGTGCAGCTCCACCCCGGAAAGGGCCACGCCGATGCAGACCAGATTGAGCGCGGCGCCCCAGCCCATGATGGGCAGCACGCCGAAACGCTTGATGAGATGGCCGGTAAAAAAGCCGGGCGCGAACATCCCGATGACATGCCACTCCAGCACGAACGCGGCATCCGCGAACGGCAGGCCATGGTGCTGCATCGCCAACGGCGTGGCCGCCATCAGCAGGTTCATCACCCCGTAGCCGAGCGCGCCGGCCCCGGTGGCCACGATGAACGCGGGCTGGCGCGCAATCACCGACAACGGCCGCCCACCATTCGCGCTGGCGCGCTGCGCCACCTCCGGAAACTCGATGCGCGCCAGCACCGCCATCGCCAGCAGCGCCACCACGGCCAGCGCCAGATACGCGCCCAGGAACGGCGTGACGAACAATTCCTTGGTGAACAAAGCCAGGTTGGGCCCCACCACCGCCCCCAGCAGGCCGCCCGCCATCACCAGCGACACCGCCTTCTCGCGCGCGCCGGGCGCGGCCAGCTCCGCCGACGCGAACCGGTAAAGCTGCCCGTTGGCCGAGTAATAGCCCGCGATCGCGGTCGCGGCGCACAGCAACCAGAAATTGCCTATATAGGCCGCGAAAGCGCACAGCAGCGCCGAACCGGCCGCCACCAGCAGCCCCAGCATGAAGCTGCCCTTGCGGCCGTAGCGCTTCTGCGTCCACGCGACCGGCCCCGTGCACAGCGCCCCCCGACCACATAACCCATGACCGGCAGCGTCGCCATCCAGCCGTACGGCGCGAGCGCGAACCCGACCAGGCCATTGATGGCGATGAAAGTAACGTTATTGGTAAGGAACAGGCCCTGCAGGACCGACAACAGCCAGAGATTGCGATTCATATTGAGCGGCGTGCCCTGCGATTGCGCGCAGGCGGAATATGCGGATTCGGATATATGTATATTACCAGTGGTAATTATCTATCCCGCCCCCAGCGGCCAGCACGGCCCCGGCGGACCAGTTGGTAACAGGCAAGTCCGGACGCCCCATTTTCATTGAGCGAAATAAAAACGTGATATGTTGATGTTGTTTACATTGTGAAATAAAAACGGGAATTCTTGCAGATGGATTTGTCGAAAATTCAATTCGGTGTCGACGTCGCCACCAGCCTGGCGATTCTGGCCTCGGCCATCACCTTCCTGATCAACCAGCGCCTCAAGACCCGGGAAACCAAGCGCCGGCAGCTCGACGAATCCGTGCGCGCCGTAACCGTCGACGAATTCCAATCGGCGCTCGGCAACCTGTCGACGGCCTACGTCAAGGAAATCGTCCGGCACACCGTCCCCCTGCAGGCCTCCGTCAGCCGCGGCCTGGAGCGCCTGGAAAAATCGCTGGAACTCGACCCCAAGCGGGCCAACGTACTGATGGACGCCATGGCCAACACCACGCAGGCCATCAGCGACTACATCAACGCGATCTGCGCCTACAACTACCAGATCTATCCCCTGCTCGACAGCATCGAAGGCGGCGAATCGCAGATCCAGGAATTCCGCCGCAACCTGCAGCGCCTGATGGACAGCTACAACAATATCGGCCGGGGCCACGAGTCGCTGTTCAAGGAAGTGCGCGCCCTGTGCGACTTCTGCGCCGCGCATCCGCTCGAGCAGGCCGACCACGAAGCGCTGCAGCGCATGGCCATGTCCATCGTCGCCGACAAGGACTACCGCCAATGGGTGGACAGCTTCGTGCCCAGCGGCAAGGAAGAGGCTTACTGGGCATGCGTGGACAAAGGCGATTTCGAAGGCGAGAAGGACCTGCTCATGCGCGTCGTCTCCAACGTCATCGGCGGCTTCTACAAGGCCCCGGCCCGCATGCAGGCCCAGGTCATCTATCTCGCCTATTCCGCCATCATCGACGCCAGGCAGCAATGCAAGGAGTTCCTGGTCGGCATGGCCGCCATCAACTACTGGCTGATCCGCAAGGGCGGCGGCAGCGAATCCCTGCCCGACGTCATCCAGCGCTACCGCTCGCAGGCGGTATTCGCGGTGGATTCGGAGATCAGGTAGGCGCACGTCGCCTGCAACGGCCTGCCTGCAGGCGGCGCCCCGGTCCGAACCGGGCGCAGCGACAATACGCCAGGGCCATGGCCCAACCCCGCCCGGCTTGGCGGCGGGGCGAACATGGCTCCATAATGCAGACCCGGCGGCCGTTGTTGTCAGCGACCAGGCCACCACTGCAGGCCGTCAGTCCACCGCGGCGCCCACAGCGGCGCCGCAGGAGCCCCACCCCAACATGCCCCATTCCGTCGACGACTCCTCCCTGGTAACACGACGCCGCGCGCAACTGGTAAAGGCCGCGATCAAGCTGTTTTCGCGCATGGGGTACCACGCCGCCACGGTCAAGGACATCGCGCAGGAGGCTGGCGTCAGCGCCGGCCTGATGTACCAGTACGTGCCGGACAAGCAGGACCTGCTGTTCCTGGCGCTGCAGCACATCGTCCAGCGCAACAAGGAAGAAGTGCCGTCGGCCTTGCTGGGCGTCGAAGATCCCATCGCGCGCCTGTACCGCGCCATCGATGCCTACACGCGCGTCATGGCCGCCAACCAGCAAGCCGTGCTGCTGACCTACCGCGAGACCAAGTCTCTCAAGCCCGAATACATCGAGCAGATGAAGCAGCTCGAACTCGACACCAACAGGCTTATCGAAGCATGCGCCACGGATTGCATACGCGCGGGCTACCTGGCGCCCACCAACGTGGAGCTGCTGGTGTACCGCATCATCATTGCGGCGCATGCATGGCCCCTGAAGCATTGGCGCTTGCGTCGCATCGTCACGCTGGATGAGTCTCTCGACCAGGCGATCCATGCCGCCTGGAAAGACCTGCTGCTGCCGCGCGGCAGCAGCCGATATGAAGAACTGCGCCGGGCCGGCGAACTCCGGCCCGTCCATCTCGCCGGCGAATCGGACGACGGCGCCTCCCGCGCGGCGGGCACGGAACCGAAGAAGCGCGCACGGCGCGGCCTCGCCGCCTGAGCCTGGCCGCCGGACGCCACAGTCCGGCCCGGCCCTCCCGCCCCTCCCGCCCGGACCACCAGGCCGGGCCACACGACATGAATGGTTAGCCATTCAATACTCATACGGCACCGCCTCCATCACGGCCGCAAATCGCGGCGCGATGCTCTTTCCCCTATGAAAGCCCACCCAGGCAACTGCCCATGCCTGTGGCGGCCGGGCCCTGGCCATGAAAATTGAATGATTACCCATTCAATTTCATGATAAATTCACTTCGCGCTCATATGACTATTCAAGCAATCGAAGCGCCCTATCCGCAAGCTGGGAACGCCCCTGCCGTACCGGCGACTCAAGCTGCGATTGGATCCTTCATCGGGGAACAGAGGAGATGGCGATGTACAGGAGAATACTTGCCGCAGCCGCGGCCGCAATCAGTGCCCTGCTGCCGCTGCACGCGTCCGCCGACAGCTATCCGAGCAAGCCGATCAGCCTGGTGGTGGGGTTTGCCGCCGGCGGCGGCTCCGACGTGTTGACGCGCGCGTTCGCGAAATACCTGAACGCCGAGATCGGCGTGCCGATCGTGGTCGAGAATCGCCCCGGCGCCGACAGCCTGCTGGCCTCCCAGGCCATCAAGAACGCAAAGCCGGACGGCTACACCATTTACCTGGCCACATCGACGCACGCGGTCAACCCAAGCCTGTTCAGCGAGGCGAAATTCAAGGTCCGCGATGACGTCACGCCGATTTCCATGATCGGCGAGGCGCCGGTCGCGATCGCCATTGCCCCGATGCTGCCGACCAGGACCCTGCAGGAATTCATCGACTATGCCAAGGCGCACGGCGGGCAATTGAACTACGGAACGTCGGCCAGCAATACCTATCTCGAAACAGCATACATGCTGCGCGCCGCGGGCCTGGACATGCAACGCATCCCCTACAAGGGAGCGGCTCCTGCCAGCGTTGCCCTCATGAGCGGCGAAATACAGCTGTTGCTGAGCACGGTGGGCCATCTGGCGCCGCTGGTCCAATCAGGCAAGGTTCGCGCCCTGGCGGTCACCAGCGCCGGGCGCAGTACGCTCATGCCCGACCTGCCCACGACGCGGGAGGCCGGCATGCCGGACTTCATGCCGAACCTGTCCACCGCCAACGATGCCGGCCTGCCCAACGTCACCAGCAGCATCTGGTATGCATTGCTGGCCCCGCCGGGCGTTCCCGCCGACGTGGTCACGCGCTTGAACCAAAGCACCCAGGCGGTCCTGCGCAATCCGGAGTTCATGTCGCAGATGGTGACCATGGGCGTGGAGTTGCGCCCGTCCTCGCCCGAGGGACTGGGCCAGTTCCTGGAAGCCGAGGAAGCCAAGTGGCAGAAAATCGTCGACGATATCGGGGCCAGGCAATAGGCGAGCGCTCCCGGCCGGCGCGCCGCCGGCGCCGCGCTTGGCGGCCTTTTTCATGACGCGTCGGCGAAGCGCTTCGGAAAGTATTCCCGCAGCGGCGATGGAATGACATCCGCGCCGTGGACGCGGGCCAGATGAATGGCCAGGCCATGCAGGACGTTCTTCTGATGATGCCGGCGCTCGAATTGCCGCGCGGTGGTCCGGTGCAGGTAGGTGAGCATGCGCCGGCCCGCTTCCTTGGGGATCATGGCGAGCGCCGGCGGCGTACGCTTGGACTTGGGAGAAAGAAAGATCAAGCCGACCCATCCCCGGCTCGCAGGATCGAGCGCGGACAGTTCGGCGACCATCTGGGCCACCTCGCCGCGCCGGTCGGCGGCCAGCAATGCGCTGCCCTTGAGGATCAAGAGATAGATATGAAACTGGGACCCCGTCTCGGCGAGCTCGATCGCCCGATCGTAGAGATCGACCGCGCGGTCGATCTCCCCTTGGCAGGCCAGAGTGAGCGCTTTCATGGTGAAGGCGGCGGCAAAGGCCGTGCTGGCTTCGAAGGCCTCCTCGGTCAGCGTGGCGGCCAGCTTCAGGTAGCCCCGATCGATGAAGCACAGCACCTTTGCGATGCCCAGCAACAGCATCGGTTCGCTTCGGGCCTTTGCCAAGGCGCCGAGCGCCAATTGCTCGATATCGTCTTCAATGCCGCGCCATTGCACATCGGTCAGCGGCGGCGTATCCGGCGATAGCGGCCCCTGGATCAGCTCGGTATAGCGGTTCAGCGCCAGCAGCACCGCCAACGCGGGGTCGTCCGGATTGTCCGCATGGGCCGCGCGCAGCCGCTGCGCATTGTGGCGCCAGCTTTCGATATCGCCCGTGACCAGGACGGCTGCATCGTGCAGGCGCAGCAACAAGGGCCGGTCGGTCGGGTTGGGCGGTTCTCCGCCGGGCAGCGCGGCATGCGCCCAGATGGCATCGGCCAGCGATTGCGCGAAGGCAGCGAGTTCGGCGTTTTCCCCCGCCAGGGGCACGGTCAAGCGAAACGGCCTGATCGGCGTGTTGCTGCGGCCGTCCTTGAGCACCAGCGCCATATGCAGCTGGCCGTCTTCGGGCCACAGGCTGATTTCCAGGCTATGGGCGATATGGCTTGCCGTCTCCGGCTCGAACCGCCATTGCGGCAGGCACAGCACCTTGCGGCTGCCGTGCAGCGCCTGGCCGATGTGGCCGCCGAGGCGCTTCACGACGGCGGCGGCCTGTTCGTTTTCGCCCAGGCCATAAACCGGGCCGATCAGCAGGAAGGCCGACACCGGCGCGACCGCGATCGGGTCCGCCACCCATATATAGCCTTCACCATACTGCGTGGCGATAAAGCGCGGCGTGCGGGCATTGTCTCCCAGCCGCTTGCGCAGCCAGTTGACCAGGTAATCGATATTGCGCTCGCTCAGCTCGCCCGCCAGATCGCCCAGGCCCTCCAGCAGTTGCTGCCGCGTGATGAGTTGATGCGGCCGCTCGGTCAACTGCAGGATCAGGGCGCGCTCTTGCCGGGTCAGGCTCAGCTTGGCGCCGTCGTCCCGCGTGGCGGCGCGCAAATCGGGCTGGAAGACAAGATCGGCATAGCGCACGGACGGTATGGACATATCGAGGGCTCGGCAAGGTACGAAACAGCGGGACGTGCGCTCGCCTGGCTGGATGTGGTTTTCCGCAGGTTCGCCGAAATTTAACACTTGAGGCCGCGACGCTGGCGCCGGCCATGCGGGTTGGTTTTGGAGCGTTTTGTTCCTTTCCGCGCAATAAATCGCGAAAAGCACCGGCCACCGCCTCAACCAAATATTGGTGCGAGAGTGTTTTGATAGAGTTCCGGCGCAATGAATCATCTGCTTGCGCACGTAGAAAGCAGACATACATACGCGCATTGCGCATGCCTCCTGCCCTGGCGCCGAGGCTCCCATCCCAGCCGGCAAGGACACGTATGAACCGCAACCACCGCCTCGTATTCAACCGCGCGCAAGGCGTCATGCAGGCGGCTCCGGAAACGGCGAAAGGCCGGGGAAAAAGCGGGTCGGCACGCAAACGGGCGACGATTTTCATGGCGACACAGGCGCTGGCGTTTACATCAGGCGCCGTCTCTGCCGCCGAATGGGCGGTCGACGAAGGAAACTGGTCCGCGGCAGCGAACTGGACGCCAGGCGCCGTACCCGACGCAGCCACGACCGTGTCCATCCGCAACGGCGGCACAGCAGAGATCCATGACGCAGCGCGTGCCGAGCACCTGATCCTGGGCCTGGGAACGCTTCCATCGGAGATCGGCCATCTGATCGTGCGCAGCGCCGGCAGCCTGACAGTAGGCAATCAGACCTCTATCGGCAATGACCGCGGCAGTTCCGCCATTTCTACCTTGACCATCGACGGCGGCACCGTGACCGGCGGCTACGGAAACTTCCGTGTATGGCACAACGGAGCAGTCCTGCTGCGCGGCGGAGGAACCCTGCGCACGGGCACCCAAGGCCTGGCGCTTGACGGCGGCAGGTTGGAGATCGGCAATGCGCCCGGCACACTCGATAGCCCGTACGTCTGGGCCACGCCGGACGACAACGTCACGGGACAATTGATCTTCAACCATAGTGCCGGCGACTACGAATTTGCCCCCGCCATTTTGCAGAACGTCGCGGTCGTCCACGCCGGCGTCGGCGCCACCACGCTCGTCGGCGAGAACACCTACACCGGCGGCACGACACTCGATGCGGGCGTGCTCGGCATCTCGGCTAACGCCAACCTGGGCAATCCCAATGGCGCCCTGGTTTTCAACGGCGGCACGCTGCGGACAACGGGCTTCATCACCATGAACCGCGCCACGGCGCTTGGCGCGGGCAACGGTGCCTTCGACGTCGCCAGCGGCGCCTTGTTGACGCAGCAAGGCATCGTCTCCAGCAGCGGCGCACTGACGAAAACCGGCCCAGGCAGCCTGACGCTCTCAGGCGTCAACACCTACGCTGGCGGGACGGTGATCGAAGCAGGCACACTGCGCATTGCGCAAAGCGGGAACCTGGGTACCGGCCCCCTGACCCTCAACGGGGGGACGCTGGAGGCGACGGCCCCGCTCACCCTTTACGCCGACACCTGGATCGATGGGGGCGGCACCATTTCCACCACCAGCTCGTTGACCCTGGAAGGGAGCATCAATGGTCGGGCTGGCGTGAAAATAAGCAGCGGTCCGACAGGAACGGTGATCCTGAACGGTGCCCATAACGCCCTCCCCACTGCGTTCGTCACCGGCCAAAGCACCCTGCAAGTGAACGGTACTCTCGAGGCCATCATTGACATCGGTGGCGCTTCGAGACTCAGCGGCTCGGGCACGGTCGGCAATACGAGCATCCAGCACGGCAGCACTCTCTCCCCGGGCCAATCTTCCATCGGCACGTTGACGGTCAACGGCGACCTGACCCTGCATGACGGCTCCATCCTCGATTATCAGCTGGGCGGCCCCGGTACATCCAGCGACCCGGCATCCGGCATCGGCAGCCGCGTCAACGTCACAGGCAATCTGACGCTCAACGGCGCGCTCAACCTCAGGTCAAGCAGCGATACCGCCCAGGATGGCGTACCGGGCCTGGGCTACTACCGGTTGATGACCTATGGCGGCACGCTTTCCGGCACTGGACTGTCGATCGGCTCGACACCGGTTTTCTCGGATCCGGCGCACTTCGAGATCCAGGCCGGCGGCGGCAATGTCGATCTGTTCATCGCCGCGCTCGGACACGACACGCTGCAACACTGGCAGGGGGGGGGGGGATGGCGCCTGGAACAGCGCGAACGCACAGTGGCTGAACCGGAACGGCGAGGTTGCGGCCGGCTGGGCGGGCAACCAAGCCGTGTTCAAGAATCAGCCGGGCGGCTTCGGTGGCGGCACGATCACGGTCGCAGGCATGCAGCAATTCAAGGGCCTGCAATTCGTCGATGACGGCTACCGACTCGAAGGTTCGGGCCAGCTCGTGATCGACGGCTCCGAGCGCGGCGACGGCAATGCCGAAATCCGCGTACTGGCCAACAGCGCCGAGATCTCCACGGAGATTACCGGCAGCGGCGGAATCACCAAGACCGACGCCGGCACGCTGGTGCTCTCGGGGAACAACAGCTATCAAGGCAGCACGCACATCCTGGGCGGCGCGGTCTCCATTGCTTCGGACAGGAACCTGGGCGCAACGGGCGCCGGGATCCTGCTGAGCGGCGGCACGCTGGCCACGACAGCCGACATGGCCATCGGCCGGAACATCACCCTGGCCGGCAACGGGGGCTTCGATGTCGCCGCCGGCACCACGCTGGCGGCCACCGGGCCGATCGGCGGCACTGGCGCCCTGGTCAAGACCGGCACCGGGACGCTGCGCCTGGCTGGAGCCAACCTCTACGCCGGCGGAACGCGGGTGCGCCAAGGCGTGCTCATCGGAGATACCGCCTCGATCCGCGGGAATATCGCCAACGACGGCGAGGTGGCGTTCCAGCAAGCGACGGGCGGCGTGTTCGCCGGGGACATCTCGGGCTCCGGCCTGATGCGCAAACTCGGCGCCGGCTCACTGGCCCTGGCTGGCCGCAATGCCCAGGACTGGGCGGTCGATACCGGGCCGCTACGCAGCGCCGGCAGCCGCTTCGCGGGCGACGTGGCCATCGGCGCGAACGGGATCTTTGTGCTGGACGACGCGCAGGCCGCCGCCTATGCGGGGGCCTTGAGCGGTACGGGCCGATTCCATAAACAAGGCGCCGGCAGCCTGCTGCTGACCGGCGACAGCGCCAGCTTTACCGGGCACGCCACGGTCAGTGCCGGCACGCTGCGCGTCGGCGATCGCCATGGCGGCGGCGTCCTGGGCGGCTCGCTCGATGTGCAAGCCGGCGCGACCCTCGGCGGCTCCGGCACGGTCGGCTCGGGCGCGGGCTCGCAGGTGACGGTGGCCTCGGGCGGCACGCTGGCGCCGGGCAACTCCGTCGGCACGCTGACGGTAAACGGCGACCTCGTCCTCGACAAGGGGTCGCGCTTCGAAGTGGAAGTCGACCCACAAGGCACGCGCAGCGACCAGGTGGCCGTCACGGGCAATACCACGATCCAGGGCGGCGCGGTCGCCCACGTCGGCGCCACCGGGCAGTACCAGCTGCGCTCGACCTATACGCTGCTCACGACCGGCGGCGCGCTATCGGGCCGGTTCGATACCGTCTCCTCCGACTTCGCCTTCCTGACGCCCGAACTGCGCTACGACTACGGCGCGGGTACGGTCGGCCTGGCGCTGGCGCGCAACGACCGCAGCTTCGCCTCGATGGCGTTGACGGACAACCAGTACGCCACGGCCCAGGGCATAGACAGCATCGGCGTGGCCGCCGGCCATGCGGTCTACGACGCGGTTGCGCAACTGCCCGATGACGCGCCCCTGGTGCGCGCCAGCCTGGACGCACTCTCGGGCGAAATCCACGCCTCGGCCAAGACGGCCTTGATCGAGGACAGCCGCTTTGTGCGCGATGCCGCCAAGGACCGCGTGCGGGCAGCCTTTGCGGCGCCCGGGGCGTCCACGGCCGCCGTGAGCGCGCGCGCCGCGGACGGCGCGCCGACCGCCGTCGCGGCGACCCATGACGGCCCGGCGGCCTGGTCGCAAGCGTTCGGCTCCTGGGGCGCCACCGACAGCGACGGCAACGCCGCCCGCCTCGAGCGCAACGTCGGCGGGGTGCTGATCGGCGCGGATCGGCCGATGGGCAACTGGCGGGTGGGCGCCCTGGCCGGGTACAGCCATACGGACGCCAAGGCGCCCGACCGGGCCTCCTCGGGCCGCAGCGACAACTACCACCTGGGCGTGTACGGCGGCATCCAATCGGGCGCCCTGGGCGTGCGCACGGGCCTGGCCTACTCCTGGCACGACATCCGCACCCGGCGCTCGGTAGACATCCCGGGACTGAGCGACAGCCTGCGGGCCGACTATGGCGGCGGCACCTTCCAGGCCTTCGGCGAACTGGGCTACGGCATCGAACTGAACGACACAACGCGCCTGGAGCCGTACGCCAGCCTGGCCTACGTACGCCTGCATACCGATGGCTACCGCGAAAGCGGCGGCGCCGCCGCGCTGACAACGGGCAGCGCCAACACGGAAACCACCTTCAGCACGCTGGGGCTACGCGCCGAACACGCGCTCGGCAGCGGGGCGACACAGGGAACGGTGCGCGCCACGGCGGGATGGCGCCACGCCATGGGCGACACCACGCCCCAGGCGCGTCATGCGTTCTCGGCGGGCGACGCCTTTACCGTGGCCGGCGCACCCATCGCCCAGGACAGCGCGGTGATCGAACTGGGCGTGGACCTGGCGGTGGCGCGCAACACCCGCTTCGGGCTGAGCTACGCTGGCCAGATCGCCAGCTCGGCGCAAGACCATGGAGTGAGGGCCGACTTGAGCATCCGGTTCTAGGATGCCCATGACCGAACGGAATGCGCAGCTCTTTTGATGCCCAAGGGCTGGCGCAGTCCGCCAGGCGCTGGCGGACGGTCCTGGGTTTCGAAAGAATCGTCAGACGTTGATCACACGTTTAAACGTTGATCGGTCGGCAAAGGGCTGTGAACTGTTGGCTGACGCCTGGAATGGTACGCGATGAGATGCAGGGGAACGAGCCGCTGTGGCCCAGACCGCGGAGAACTCTCATGGCAGACCATCACACCGCCACAGCCCGCTGGGGCAAGACGCTCTGTTCACTACGCCGGCCACTGAAAGCATCGTCGCTCAAGGGCTAGCACGTGCAGACGCTCCTGGATCGCTGGCAAGGCGCAGGCTTGTCGGCCGTCTGGCACCGATCAAAAATCGGCTCTCTCACCTGCGCTGGTGCGCTGAGAAGATCGGCAAGACCGGCATCTTGTCGGCGGACAACACCGCTGCCTGGCGTGGCCGAGTGCCGCTATGTGACCAATATCAGCCAGGCCTGTGAACTGGGCACGGGCCCTGAGCAAGGAACCGATGCCTATGTACGCATGAGCCTTCAGCTACAGGCCGTCTTTGGATTGCGCCGGGAGGAAGCGATCAGGTTCCAACCCAGTAATCGGGGTAACCACATCGCCCTCAAGAGATCGTGGACGAAGGGAGGTCGGGAGCAAACGGTGCCCATCACCACGACAGAGCAACGCGACGCGCTCCAGGCAGCACACCACCTGGCAGACATAGGGTCATTGATACCAGCAAACAAGACCTACATTCAGCAGCGGCACGTCTACGATAGACAGTGCAAGGCGGCGGGTCTGAGTCATATGCATGGCCTTCGCCATCAGTACGCGCAAAGCCGTTATGAGACGTTGACGGGGTGGAAGTCACCGGCAGCAGGTGGGTCTGGCACTGCTCAACTCGACCTATCACAGCGCCTGGCCGACCGACACGCCCGGCAGCAGATCAGTCATGAACTTGGGCACGAGCGGGTGCAGGTGACGGCGGTCTATCTGGGAAGCTAAGTCGCACGCTGCGCAAGTGCCTGGGGCGACACAGCGAAGGCACGCTGTCACCGCCAGGCTCATCCAAGACGCGTAGGGCTACTTCTGGAGTAAGTCCTCCAGAAATTCCGACTCCGGTTTCACTGCTGACACATGCAGTTGGTCGCGGGCACGGGTGCAAGCCACGTACAGCAACTGGCGTTCGGTGTTGTAGATTTCAGTCAGCTCGACCTCGTCAGCAGCAGTGTCGATGCGCACCTGTGAAGGGATGATTTCATCGTCGCAGGCCATGACCGCAACCACACGGAATTCCATGCCCTTGGCCAAGTGCATGGTGGTGATACTGACGAAGCCCTCTTCCGTTGCCATGTCCTTGCCGAGCACGCGCCCCTGCAAACCTGCGGCCTTGACTGCCGTCTGCGCGCGTGACAGTTCGCTCTCGGATCGAACGAAGACACCGATCTCCTACGGCAGCACACCGCCAGTGCTGCATTGCTCTAACCATACACCGACAGCTTGGTTTTCCGCCCTTGCATCGGTATAGCTGCAGATGATCGGCTCCGGCCCATTGAATACAGAAATCGTACCCTTGCGGCTTTCGACGTTTCCGTCCACATCGGATACATCGGGACCGAGAAGCCGGTCGGCCTGCAAGCGGATCTGATGCGAGGTACGGTAGTTGATATTGAGCGTTCGCGAGCGGCCACGTACATCCACACCCAGAGACTTCCACGAGAACGGAGTCTGGAAGATGCGCTGGCCAAGATCGCCGGCAAAAAACAGGGCATTGGCGCGGTTGCCGGCGATCGCCGCAAGGAAACGCAATTGCTGCACGCCAATGTCCTGCGCCTCATCCAACACGATGTAATCGAATACCGGATGCTTGCGCTTGGGCATGGCCTCAGCCAGCTTGGCGAACATCTCTGCCGCAGTGATCTTGCCGGCCTGCTTCAATTGCTCCTTCACCTTGGCGAACACCTGCCAATACAAGGCGCGCTGCGCCTCCGGCAGACGTGTCTTGCGACCCAGCCGCTTGGCATCGCGGTAAGCCTCCCAGCTTTCCACTTGCCAAGTGTCCACCACATCTTCCCATTCGGACAGCAAAAATGCAGCGCTGGCCCAGGCCATCGACCTGCGTGGCGGCCGCCTCCAGCAGCGTGGAAATTTCATCACGGCTGGCGAATACCGGTTTACCGAATTCCGCCGCATACAAGCGGATGCCAAGAGCATCCATGGCGGCCACGTCGATACGTTCGCCGAGCTTGGGAGTGTTCCAGATCAACCGATACAGATTGCCGCGCAAAGCATTGGCCAACGTGTCCGAAAACGTGGAAAGCAGAACGCGCGCATCTTCGTCCTGATGTGCCAGATGCACAGCCCGGTGCAAGGCAACCACGGTCTTGCCCGTACCAGCCGATCCAGACACACGTGCCGCACCGTTGTAATGACGCTCAACCAGCTGACGCTGTGCCGGATGGAGGAATACCGTCCACTGGTCCCACGGGTATTCCAGGGCGCGGACCAGTTCGTCCATATCGGACATGACGCGGAATCGGCATTGCGCGTCTGGGTGCTGGAATGGGTCCGCCCCCTTGGCTGCCACTTCCGGCAAGGCCGGCGTGCCGCCTGTCGCCAGTTCAAGCAGGGCTTCGGCCGCCTCACCAGGCAGGTGGTCGGCCAGTTCCAGTAGCGAATCCTCATCAGCTGCCTTCACGTCGGCCAGCCACTCCTGCGGCACACCGTAAGCCAACAGTTGGGCGCCGTCATATTTTTCGAACAGTTTCGGCTTCTGTTGCGTCGCCGGCCTACTGTCCTCGACGTACTTCGGAACGAGAATTTCCTCGACACGCTCGCGGACCTCGACGAGCTGAGCCGCGCCGGTCGTCGGGTGCACTTCCAGCTTGCGCCGTTCGGCCCATTAATAGGCCTGGTCGTGGTGATCGACATAGCAGAGCAGCAGACTGCCAGCGGTCTTATGGACGATCAGGCGAATGTCGCGGCTGACTCGCACCGACCAGAAATTCGGATCCTTGGCGCGGTCGAGCTTGTGGAAGCTCATGCCGTTGCCAATAGGATCCATCTGCAAGTCGAAGGCGGTGGTCTTGGCGGCCTTTTGTTCATCGCCGGTCAGGCGGGCCAGACTGGTGGTGAAAGTGTCGGCGATGCGGAATTCCATGCTTCAATCTCCGTCCACATCAACGACGTTGACTTGCCATTCCTTGCACAGCTTGCGGAATGAACGACTGTTGTCAAACGCCTGTTGCAGATCGAAGTGCGCCGTAAAAGCAGGCTGATCCAGCACTTCGCTGTAGGTTCCGCTTTCCATGTTCCGGCGTAGCCAGCCTTTCGCGTCTCTCGGCGTCTCAGCATCGACTGGGGCTTCATCCGGACAACGGAATCCCCGGCGCCCGTCAAGCGATCGAGCTGCTGCAATAAACCAGGCCTCGTATTCTCGCTTGGCCAACACCACCGATAAGCGCCGGTGCGGCACATGCTGCTTCGCACGCTGATAGACATCGGCAGCTAAGGTGGCCGGGCAGTCGTCATCTGCGTCCAATACCACCAGAATCCATCCTTGCTCACCGCACTTGGCGGCCGCCAGAAGCAGTTGCTTTCGGAACTCCTCTTCGCGCCTGAGGAAGCGATCTCGATGCACGCGAATGGGCTGCAGCACTTGCGCGTAGCCTTGCCTAGGTGTGAACTGTCAATAGGTTGTATTCGTCCAGGTTGAGTCTGGAGATGGGTACAGCGCGCCCGATGCCTTGGTGGGGTCGCTGCCAGTTGTAGTGGTGTAGCCAGGATTTCATGGCATCGGCTCGGTGTTGGGAGTTCTGGTAGGTGTGAGCGTAAGCCCACTCACGCAAGGCCGACTGGATGAAGCGTTCGGCCTTGCCATTGGTCTGTGGGCGGTAAGGTCGGGTAAAGCGGTGCTTGATGCCCAGCTCATGGCACAGCGCGGCGAAGGCGCGGCTGCGAAAGGCCGAGCCATTGTCGGTGAGCAAGCGCTGGATGGTCACGCCCAGGCGCTGGTAGTAGGCCACTGCGTCCTTGAGGAACTGGACGGCGCTGGGGAAGCGCTCGTCGGGGTGGATGTCGGTGAAGGCCACGCGGGCGTGGTCATCGATGGCCACGAAGACGAAGTCCCAGCCGGCCCCCTCAACGGTATCGCGTCGGTTGCCCGTGACCCGGTGGCCAGGGCGCTGGATACGTCCCAGCTTCTTGATGTCGATGTGCAGCAGATCGCCGGGGGCCTGATGCTCGTAGCGCACCACCGGCTCGGCCGGCTCCAGGTCGGCCAGGTGCGACAGACCGGCGCGGGCCAGGACGCGGCTGACGGTGCTGGCTGACACGCCCAGCGCCTGGGCGATGCGCGCTTGGGTCAGCCGCTTGCGGCGCAGCTCCACGATAGCCAGCGCCTTGGCCGGCGCAATCGCTCGGGGCGAGACCGTCGGGCGCGAGGACGCATCGGCCAAGCCCGCCTGGCCCTGAGCCAGGAAGCGGCCCAGCCATTTGCGCACAGTCGGCGCGGTGACCCCATAGGCGCGGGCCGCTTCAGGCACACAAACTTGATGGGCGATCAATTGCTGGACCATTTCGAGTCGACGTAGGAAGGTCAATCGGGCATGCTTATGGGTGTTCATCCGGCCGGGCTCCTTGAGTGAACTGGGGGGTCGGCGATTTCCAGTTTCTCAAATCCGGTTCGGATGAACCATGCATACAACCTATTGAATCTTCACACCTAGGCCGCCACTCATTTAGACGACGCAGAAGCACTGGTAAGGCAGCCACCTCGCCATCCCCTTCTACGATGCTGGCTATCTGTATCATACGGACTCCGTCTCGCCGAAAAGGTCACCAGAGGCGGCTTTGTCTTGTTGTTCTAAGCTGGCGCGGTCAGGTGCCAGTTGGTTCATCCGCAACAGTTCGCCAGCTGAGAACAGATGATCCCGCATAACTTGGCGCGAGCCTTCATCCAGCGGCGCAACCTTGGTTTCCCCCGCCTCAGATACCACTGCCAATACGGCATCCGCGTCGATGCTGTGGTCATCCAGCAGGTCTGGACTGTGACTGGTCACCAGGACTTGCGTGGTTTCAGAAGCGCGCACCAATGCCTCGCGAAGCGCGGCGCTGGCTGCCGGATGCAGGGCGGTTTCAGGTTCCTCGATGCCGATCAAGGTCGGCGAATAATCCACATTGCCCTGCAACAACGCCGACAAGACACCCAATGCGCGCAAGGTGCCATCGGACATGTTCTGTGCGAGGAAACGCCAGGGATGCTTGGAGCCTGCCATGTCCTGGCGAAACTCCAGCGTTTCCATAGGCCCAATGGGTTTGCGCTCCACTCCATGCACCATCGGTGCTACAGAATGCAAATATTCCTGTATCAGAGCCATCTGGGCAGGTGCTACCTTCTCCAAATGTCCGATCACGCTAGCGATGTTCTCTCCGGCCGGCCGCAGCAGTCGGCCATCTTGTGGCTTCTGCAATTCGCGCATCAGTTTTGGGTTGAGGTTATAGAAGCCCATCGCCGTCAACGCATCGAACACCGGGCGAAAAGCCGTCAGGCCTGAAGCGGCCACCAATGCTAGCCTGTCCGCCGTGACCGAGGGGAAGGTTGTTTCGCTACTATCACGGAGCTTTCCTTTCTCGATGCGAAAGAATGGGCCCTTGCCGATGCCAGCGACAACGCATTCCTCTCGCTGTACTTCGTAGCCGCCATTCTTCAGCGCCCCGATAACGAAGCCATAGCGTCCCGCTTGGCCACTTTGCATGACAAACTCGACACGAAGCGCGAAATGCGTGGGATGACCTCCGCTGCGTCGACGTACTTCGTTGATGCCTCCCCGTTCGTTCAGAGCGCTATCCAGTGAATAGGAAAGCGCGTCGCGCACGAAATGCAGTGCATCCATGAAATTGCTCTTGCCTGCGCCGTTGTGCCCCACCAGATAGGTCAGCGGGCGCAAATTCACGTCACAGTAGCCGATGCTTTTGTAGTTGCGAACGGCGACACGGCTAATAAAAGGGTGCTGTGTCATGCTTTTCTCTCCACGTCATATCTTGAACACCTTCATCACCTCATCGCCGAGATGATTGATGACTTTCACAGCAAACCTTCCGTTGCTCGGCTTCGGGAACGGGCGCGAGGTGTCGGAGTTAAGCGTTGCCCAAGCGTCGGGGTCGATTTCGGCCTTGAGGGTGATCTTCAGTGCCTTGTATGGGTCATTCGCACCGAGGAAGTAGGCATGGCGGACGAAGAAGGACTCTTCGTTGTAGTCGGTGTCCAGGAACCAGCAGGCGATGCCGTCCGCGCCATCGCTGCGAACTTCGCCGGTGCTAGGGTGGAACACATCCACACCGTTGATCTTAACCACCAGTTGCCCATCGGCAGGCACGTCTATGACGTCGCGCTTGCCGTCGTATCGGCGGATGCTACGGCCCTGTGTGTCCAGCACATCCACGTCCGGCTCGCCGAAGATCACGAACAGGTTGCCCTTGCCGGTGTTCTTCAGATCTTCGGCCATATGCAGGTCGGCGTTCATGCGCGCTTTGAGCACGTTGATGCGACCCAGCTTGCTGAACTCGCTGGCCGGTGCGTCGTAGTTGAAGGCGCAGGCGATGAGCACGTCGAAATTGGCATCACCTGCCTCGCGGGCTGCATCGACCAAATCTGCGCGGGTAACTGTGCCGAATTCCGGTCCGACCAAGATACCGGCACGCTTCACCTGTCCGTTTTCCAGATAGCGCCCTTCGGCGCAGATCAAGTCGCCCGGCCACGGCTCCAGTGAGGTGAATTCGATCTTGTCAGCCTTGTGCGCCTGCTGCACGCCTGCGGTGCGCAGGTTGGCCAGGATCAGGCTGGCGAAGTCCTGGCCGTACTCCGCTTGAGTCTCGGCCACGTGGTCGATCAGGTTATCTTCCTCGTCCACGCCCAACACGCGATGCGGCGACAGCGATTCCACAGTAAAGGGGCCGGCCACGCGCACGCGCTTCTTGTCCTCGTAGGGTTTGTCGTAGAGGTACTCGAACTCGGCCTTGGCAGCGATGGAGGCGTCGATCTCCTTCTGGCGGACGATGCGTTGCTGCCACCAGTCGGTGTGCAGCTTTTTAGCTTTCTCGCTCCACTTTGCATCGGCCTCACGCGGAATCTCCCATTCCTGCCACTGCTTACCAAGAGTCTTGTTCAGCGCTTCACGCAACGGCTCCAGCACGGTCTGGGCTTTGTCCCAGATGACGTCGATCTCGGCATTGTTGGCGATGGACTTGAGGGTGATGTGCGGCACGCGCTCATAAACGAAGCCATGGGCGATGTTGTCGTAAGTGGATTGGCTGGACGGCGCACTGCGGGTGACTTCGGCTTCCTTCAACTGACCTTCGCGAGAATCGGCGAGCAGGTAGAACGGATAGCGTGCGCCCATGATGCGGGCGCGGGCCAGCGCCAGCGCGACGCGGCTGGTGTCGATGGTGATCCAGCGGCGACCCCATTGTTCGGCGACGTAAGCGGTAGTGCCAGAGCCGCAGGTGGGGTCGAGAACCAAGTCACCGGGGTCGGTGGTCATCAAGAAGCAGCGTTGAACAACCGAAATGCTGGTCTGGACGACATAAATCTTCTCGCCACCAAATTGATTTTGACCAAGCGTGTCAGCCCAAATATCCGTCAATTCGTATGCCGGGTAATCATCCAAGTTTCTGATGTAGCCAAGATTGTCCCCGGAACTTGCCTCCACTCGGTTGCTTTTTAGAAGACGATCAAAGCCAAGCTCATTCGTCTTCCAGCGAACGGTTTGCGACGGCTTATAAACACGGCCTTGGTATTTCACTCCAAACCAAGAGGCTGCTCCCTCACCCTTTTCTCTACCAACGCTCTGGCTAGTTAAGTTGTCTCGGAAGTAAATCTTTGATCCGACAGGCAATGATGAAGGGCTTTCAATTTCATCCTTAGTTAACTGGCGGCGTGAAAGGTCTGGAAGTTCGACGCTTTTATAGCCGGTCCCCCCCTTCTGCCCTGGTGCCTTCTTGAGCAAAAACTTTCGATATTTGACCGCTTTCTTGTTTCTTGCATACCAAAGAAGCGTATCGAATGTCGGCCCAATAAAATCACCCGTGGAGCTTGATGTTTTTGCAAAAACAATCGTACTCACGCAGTTGTCGTCACCGAACACTTCGTCCAGCAATGCCCGCACGCGATGCACATTCTCATCGCCAATCTGCACAAAAATCGAACCACTTTCCGTCAACAAATCCCGCGCCACCATCAACCTGTCACGCAGATAAGTCAGGTACGAATGAATCCCGTCGCGCCACGTATCGCGAAACGCCTTCACCTGCTCCGGCTCGCGGGTGATGTGGCCGGCGTTGCCGTCCTTCACGTCGCGGCTGGTGGTTGACCACTGGAAATTGCTGTTGAATTTGATGCCGTAGGGCGGATCGAAATAGATGCATTGCACCTTGCCGCGCAGCCCCTCGCGCTCGGCCAGAGAGGCCATCAC
This sequence comes from Bordetella pertussis 18323, assembly GCF_000306945.1. Classification (NCBI taxonomy): domain Bacteria; kingdom Pseudomonadati; phylum Pseudomonadota; class Betaproteobacteria; order Burkholderiales; family Alcaligenaceae; genus Bordetella; species Bordetella pertussis. The sequence continues at coordinate 3,032,647 of NC_018518.1, forward strand.
CTGCAAGCTGTCGCCCAGGATCATCCGGTTCTGCCAGTGGCCTTCGTGCTGGTAGAACTCTGTGCGATCCGCGCCTTCGGGCAGGCCGTTGAAGTCACCGAACAAATCGAGCAAGTCCTGTTGCGGCGCGGTGGCTTCGCGCCGTTCTTCGGTCTGGCGGCGCAGATCGTCGATCAGCACCTTGGGCTTGACCTTCTCCTGGATGTACAGCGGCGGCGCATTGACGACCAGATCTGACCAATCCTGCTGATCCTTACCGCGCCAAATTAGCTGCGGGTCGAGGTCGCGATTCAGCCGCTGCTGGAATTCCGGGGATGCCTTGCCCGCGTCGTGCAGGGCGCACAGTTCCTCCAGCCATTGCCGATTAGCGCGCGGGTACGCCACCTTCACCGGCGCTTGCTCATGGTGTTGCATCACCGACTGATGCTCCACCGTCGGGATGTTCTTGCGCTTGGCTTCGGTATGCGTGATCTGCTCGATGCTCTTGCCGGGCTTCTGGGTTTTCTTGGTTGCCATCTCAGTTTTCCTTGTTTCCCGGCGCGGGCACAGCCGCTTCAATCATTTGGTTGAACTTCGCTTCGACCTCTTTGGCAAAGTCATCCTGCATTTCGTACACATCGCCGAACTCGGCGAAGGCCCAACGGCCGTGTGTGCCGAGGTGGTTCACGCCGGGAATCCAATAGGTGTCCATGGTGGACTTCTTCTCCTTCGCATCCTCGCGCCGGTAGCCCTTGATCTCGACGATCAAGTTCAACGGGTCGTTATTGCCGCCACCGTCGCCCACTTGCACGATGAAGTCCGGGATGTAGATGCGGTTGGCCGAGCCGAAGCGGTAGGGCACTTCCAGTCCAAGGTTGTGGTTCTTGGTGTAGGCCAGCACCTTGGGATGCGACTCGGCGACTCGGCGACTCGGCAGAATTCGGCTTCCCAGCCGCTGTCGAGGATCACCCAGTTGACTTGGTTCTTCGGCTGGTTCTCCACCCCGAGGGTCTCCCAGCGTTCGCTGCCCGGGCGGGAGGTGTTGAAGCGCACATGCGCAGTGCTGCCGGTCGGGTTGAACGGGTCGAGGATGGCCTTGACCTGCCGGCCCTTCTCCAGTTCCTTTGCGGTAATGCCCTTGGTGATGCGCTGGCAGGCCGTGTCCGCCAGTTCGCGGTACATCAACTGCGCCGGATAGGTGCCGCCTTTGCATTCCAGGCACTCATCCAGCCACTGGCGCACGATGCGCTTGAGCTGCCCGAACAAGGCAATTGGGGCGTCCTGGCCTTGATCGCGCCAGTGCTGGAACAGCAGGTGCTTGGTTAGCTCCATCAACAGGGTGGACTGGCGCACATCCCCCAGGTGCTTGATGTCCAGTTCCACCGCTTCGCCAATGATGCCGGCGTTGTGAGTCTTTGTCGCACCAACCATGTCCGGCGTCAGAGTGAGGTGGTGGTCGTTGTTGAACTCGGCTTCGAGTTGTTCTTCTGGCAGTTCGACGCGATAGCCCTGCACGCGCGGGAACAGGATTTCCAGAGGGTCGCGTTCCGGGCGCAATGCCTTGACCGTGACGGTTTCGCGGGGCTTGGGCGGCGTGACGACAACCGGCTTGGCTGTGAAGTCGAAGGGGATGCCAAATACGTCGGCATACTCCACGTCGAAGAGGCCTTGCTCGTTCAATTCATAGGACTGGCGGCGCAGGGCACGGCCAATCACCTGTTCACACAGCAACTGGGTGCCGAACGCACGAACACCAAGGATGTGAGTCACCGTATTGGCATCCCAACCTTCCGTGAGCATGGACACCGACACCACGCAGCGGATTTGCTCGCCCAAGCGGCCCTGCTTGCCAACGGTGTTCATCACCTCGCGCAGCAGTTCGCTGTCACTCAGATTCTCAGCCTGGCGGCGATCGCCGGTGCGCTCGATAATCTCGCGCTTGAAGCGTCCAATCTCATCAGCGGCCATACCCCGGAAGTTATCGTCCAGCGCCTCGCCAGATTCTAGTTGCTCACTGTCGATCAGCAAGGTGTTCGGGCGCGCCAGCGGCTCGCCATGCTCGTCGAAGTTGCGGAACAGTTCCAGCCGCCCCGGCACGCGCATGATGGAACCGTCGTCGTTGGTGCGCTCGAAACCGGATATGTAATCGAACACCAGTTTGGAAGTGGCGGTGTTGTTGCACACCACGATGAAGCACGGTGGCACGTTGATGCCGGCCTGTTTCCAAGCTTCGTAGGTTTTGCGGTAGTGGCCGTACAGGGCTTCCAACGCGGTCTGCAATTCCACCGGGATGGCCAGCGGATCGAGCTGGGCGTTCTTGCCCCGCCCCTTCTTCGGCATCTTTTTGCCGATGTGCTTCCAGAGCTCGCGGTAGATGGGCATTTCCGCGCCGGGGATGTTGTCGGCCACCGGCACGCGCGGCAATTTGACGATGCCGCATTCGATGGCGTCCATCAGCGAGAAGTCGCTCATCGTCCAGGGAAACAGCGTACCTTCCACGTAGCCAGAACCGGCCAGGAAGAACGGCGTGGCCGACAGGTCGATCACCTGTTGCAAACCCAGCTTGCGGTTGACTGCCTCCAGACCGGAAATCCACAGGCGCGCGGCTTCGTTCTCGTCCTTGACGTGTTCCTTGGCCGCCTTGAGGTCATCGCCGGTCAGGGGGTTACCTTTGTCGTCGATGAAGTCGTCGTCGGAAGCGGGCTTCTCTCGATAGCAATGGTGCGCCTCGTCGTTGATGGCGAGAATGTTCTTCAGCCCCATCAATTCCGGCATGACCCGCTGGAGCATCTGGCCCTCGGTTTCCAGCGTGTCCAGCTCGCTGCCAGTACGGCCTTGCAGCAAGCGACGGCCGCCCTTGGACAACTCCATGCGCTCGCGCAGTTTGAAGGCGTGGTAGTTGGTGATGACGATCTTGGCCTTGTCCATATCCGCCAACATGTCGCGGGGCACGATCTCTCGGCTGGCGTAGTAGCTGTCCGCATCATTGGGCAGCAGCACGCGCAGACGATCCTTGATGGTCAGGCCAGGGGCGACCAGCAGGAAGCCTCGGGTGAATCTCTTGCTCTGCGGATGGCGCACGGCGTTGACCGTCTGCCAAGCGATGAGCATGGCCATGACCGTGGTCTTGCCTGCCCCGGTGGCCAGTTTCAGCGCCAAGCGCAGCAGGCCAGGGTTGGCATCGTTGCTGGCTTTATCCAGATGATCGAGGAAGCGCTCGCCGTTCTTGCCAAGCTGCGGGGCGACCTCGGTCAACCAGATGGCGGTCTCGGCCGCTTCGACCTGGCAGAAGAACGGACGCACACCAGCGAACTTGTGGTTGCGCCAATGTTCCAGTAGACGGGCTGTTTCAGGGGTGACGCGCCACTGCGACGGGGGTAGCTTACGCCAGGCATCCACTTCCTGCCGGACAGCATTGATGATGGCGGTGTGGTCATAAGCCTGCTGAGCAGTGGACAGGCCCTTGCCTTCATCAAACAACAGACCCGCCTGCTCGTGTTCACCTTTCTTCTTGCGCGGTTTGGGAATCGGTGTGATGAAGTCGGCGCGGCGGCGGCTGGAGACGATTTCCTGGGTCGGCTGACCGCTGGTGTCTAGCTCCCAATGCCGGGCCGGATACTCATACGGCGAATTCAGAATGGGTTGGGCGAAGAACTGATCACTCACTTTTTTGGTCCCCTGATATCTAGATTTTTTCGAGGAGATTCAGAGCTTGAGGCAGCGATCCTCACCCGCGCTCCTGGCCGTATGGTTTGCTTGAAGTCGTCACCCAGCAAGCGGCTGATGTTGCCGATCAATTCCATCATGATCCTCTTACCCTTGTTTGATCCATTTCGCCCCTCTTCCTTTGCCTGTTGACTCTATCAACCCCTCTGATTTCATCGCCCGCAGCACCAGTCGCACCATATCTCGGCTCACCCCCGGGCAGGCTTCTTCGATTTCGGAAATCGAAAACGGCAGGCTGCGCCCTAAGACTTCCGCGCGCACGCGGTCCCCTTTGCTGCCGCGGCCACGCTCGATGGTGCCGACACGCTCCTCGAACTCACGGTAGGCTCGCAGCAAGGCACCCCAGAAGTAATCAAGCCAGGGCTTGACGTCGTGTTGCCCCTGATACCAGCCCTGAGAGCTGGCTTCCAGCGTCTCGTAATAGCTTTCTTTGGTTTCCTCGAAGATGCGTTCCAGACTGATGTAGCGGCCCACTGCGTAATCGAAGTGGTAAAGCAGCAGCAGGGTCAGCAAGCGGGACATGCGCCCGTTGCCATCCGGGAAGGGGTGGATGCACAGCAAGTCGAGCATCGCCAGCGGCACCAGTACCAACGGGTCGGCCAGGTGCTGGTCCAGCGCGGTGGCGTAGCGCCCTGTCAGATCAGCCATGGCCATCGGCGTGAGATGCGAAGCCACCGGCTGGAAGCGCAGACGCGAAGTGCCATCCGGGTGACGTTCGATGATGTCGTTATTGGTAGCCTTCCAGCGCCCGCCCGCCTGCGGCATATAGCGGTACAGCAGGGTGTGCAGTTGCAGCACTACGCCCTCGCTGAAGGGCATGTGCGCGGCCGATTCGTGGATCAGCGCCAGGGCGTCACGGTAGCCGGCGATCTCCTGTTCGGAGCGGCTCTTTGGTGTTGCGTTGCGGATGACCAGAGACTTCAGCCGCGAAGGCGCTACGACAACACCTTCCAGCCGGTTGGACGACTCGGTGGACTCCACCACCGCGATCTGGCGCAGGCCCTTAAGGGCTTCGGGCGACTGTGCGGCGTAGAGTTGCTGCTTACCCTGGTACTCGCCCAGTGTGCGCAACGTGGCGACCTGAGTGCCATCGAAGCAAAGCGCGGCAAGGTACTCGGGTGTGAGCGAGTGCATGAAAATGTAAGCCCAGGCTGTGTAAATGGGGTAATCATAGCCTTTAAATGGGGCATTGTCTCTAGAAATACCTCATTAGCAGTGTTTGACTACCCCATTTCCTGGACATTGGACCGGTCGCGAGGAGTTGGCATGGCTGATCAGGGAGGAAATGGGCGACATGAATCCAAAAAACGGGGCAATAAATCAAAATTGCCCTATTTATTTCATTGCCTACCCCATTCCCGCGCCCATCCTTCTGCAAAGGAAAGGGAACGGCACTCAAGGGACAACGGCCCTATCCTGAAAAGGATAAGGCCGTTCTACCCACTTCGCTGCTGCGATACCCGGCCAAATCGTCCCTATGCCGCACCACTGTCTTCCGCTGCCTTCAGATATTCCGCCCAATCCTGCAACAGCGTCCTTCTCTGATCCAACAGCAGTGCCTTGTTGTACGTCGCCCGAACCTTGTTGCTTTCCACATGGGCAAGCTGCCGCTCAATCGCATCAGGCCGGTATCCGTTCTCATTGGCCCAGGTCGAAAAGGTCGTCCGCCAGCAATGCGGCGTTGTGCCCCTGCCCAGGTTCATGTCGCGCATGGCGTAGGTCAGCCGGTTCGGCGTAGTAAAGCCCTTGCCGCTCCGGTGTGGAAACAGATAGCGCCCGCCACCCGTGATGCACTGCAAATCCTTCAGCACGGCAATGGCCTGCGCCGACAACGGACTGACATGGTCGCGCCGCGCTTTCATCTTCGCCGCAGGCCGACGCCACAGTGCATCCTCAAAGTCGAACTCATCCCACTCGGCATCCGCCGCTTCCCCTGGGCGGCAGGCGGTCAGCGCAATCAGCCGCAGGCACAACGAGGTTTCCGGATAGCCCCGGTAGCTGCGCAACTCCTGATAGAACTTCTGGATTTGCTCTCGCGTCATTGCCGCCTTGCTCTCGCTGAACGGCACGCGCAGCAGCCCGCGAAGACTGGGAATAGGATTAGCCTCGACCAGCCCCCGCACCACCGCAAACTCGAAGATGGCCGACAGATCGCCTTTGACATGGATGGCCGCCCACGCACCGTGGGCCTTGCACTCTTCCAGCAGCGGACGAATCTGTTTGACCCCAATGTCGCTCATCGGCATCCCATCGAACTTGGGCGACAGGTACTTCCTGATACGGGATTCTTTCGTCCGGTAGGAACTGAGTGCAAAGACTGGCTTGATCTCGGCCAGGTACGCCTGCGCCACCTTGGCGAACGAGCTTTCCTTTGCGTGCTTGCGTTCCTCCAGCGCCTCCAGGTTGCGCTCCTTGACCTGCCGCCGCTCATGGGCAGGATGGATACCTTGCTTGAGCAAGGCACGCGCTTTCTCGCGGGCAGCGCGAGCCTCCGCAAGGCTTACTTGAGGAAAGCCGCCAATAGCAAAGAGGTTCTCCTTGCCTTGCAGGCGGTACTTCCACCGCCAGTGCTTGCCGCCGGTGGGCTTGACCGGCAGGAACAAGCCCCGCCGTCTGAAAGTTTCCAGTCTCGATCAGTCAGTTTGGCCGACCTGATCTTGGCGTCAGTGAGTAGATTCTCGGGCATCGTTGGATTCCACTGCGGGGAAAAGTACCCCCACGGTTGAACACGAGTACCCCCAACGCTACCCCCGAATTTTCCAGACCTAGATGAACAATAGGAACGCTCAGTAGACCGTATTGTTTATGCAACCCATTGATTTACAACGGGCCAATCTGTCCACCAAGCGCTACTGAGCGTCACCGAGATCCAGCAAAAATCGTCAGACGTTGAACAGGAAGTTCATCACGTCCCCATCCTTGACCACGTATTCCTTGCCTTCGGCGCGCATCTTGCCGGCTTCCTTGGCGCCCTGCTCGCCCTTGCAGGCGATGAAGTCTTCGTAGGCGATGGTCTGGGCGCGGATGAAGCCGCGTTCGAAGTCGGTGTGGATGACACCGGCGGCCTGCGGCGCGGTGGCGCCGATGGGGATGGTCCAGGCGCGCACTTCCTTCACGCCGGCGGTGAAGTAGGTCTGCAGGCCGAGCAGGGTGAAGGCGCCGCGGATCAGGCGGTTCAGGCCGGGTTCTTCCATGCCCATGTCCAACAGGAAGGCCTGGCGGTCTTCCTCGGGCAGGTCGACGATCTCGGATTCGATGGCCGCGCAGATGGCGACCATGGGCGCGTTGCGCGACTTGGCGAACTCGGCCAGGCGCTCGAGCAGCGGGTTGTCGGTGAAGCCGTCGTCGCTGACGTTGCCCACGTACATGGCGGGCTTGGCGGTGATGAAGCACAGCTGCGCGATCAGGGCCTGCTCTTCGTCGCTGAGGTCCAGGCCGCGCACCGGCTTGGCCTGGTTGAGCTGGGCGATGCATTTCTCCAGCACGGTCACCAGGCGCTGCGCGTCCTTGTCGCCGGAACGAGCGGTCTTGGAGTGGCGATGCAGGGCTTTCTCGGCGGTCTGCAGGTCGGCCAGCGCCAGTTCGGTCTCGATGACTTCGATGTCCGCGATGGGGTCGACCTTGCCGGCGACGTGGACCACGTTGGGGTCTTCGAAGCAGCGCACCACGTTGACGATGGCGTTGGCTTCGCGGATGTGCGAGAGGAACTGGTTGCCCAGGCCCTCGCCCTGGCTGGCGCCGGCCACCAGGCCGGCGATGTCGACGAATTCGACGGTGGCCGGCAGGATGCGCTCGGGCTTGACGATCTCGGCCAGCTTGTCCAGGCGCGGGTCGGGCACTTCCACCACGCCCACGTTGGGCTCGATGGTGCAGAACGGATAGTTCTCGGCGGCGATGCCGGCGCGGGTCAGGGCGTTGAAGAGCGTCGATTTGCCGACATTGGGCAGGCCGGCGATGCCGCATTGCAGAGCCATGGATTTCCTGTCTAAGTATGTGTAATCAAAGCGTTAACGGTGCAGTTTACCGCCTGTGGCGGCGCCCTGCCTTCAGGCGCCGGCCGGCATCAGTGTCATCAGCAGCCAGATCATCAGTACCGGGCCGCCGTTGAACAGCGCGTGCAGCGCGATCGCCGCGCCGATGCCGCGCCGCACCCGCATCCATCCCAGCACCAGGCCGGTGGCCCATTGGGGCAGCACCAGCAGCGGCAGCAGCCACACGGGGGTCTGGCTGAGCGAGAAGTTGTTCAGGTGGACCGCGGCGAAGGTCAGCGCCACCAGATGGAACACCAGCCCGAAACGGTAGCTGTAGTAGCGGCGCCAGCTGGTGTCCCAGCCGGCCAGCGAGGCGCGTCCTCGGCGCAGCGACAGCCACGCCAGCCAGACCGCCACGGCGACGAGCGCCAGCGTCCAGCCCTGCGCGCCCCACAGGATGGCGGGCAGCACCATGGGGCAGAACCACAGCGCCTGCGCGGGCCGGCGCAGGCCGTAGCGAAACAGCAGTTCTTCGACCAGGGGCGCCCACAATATGGCGGTCAGCCAGGGGATGTTGGCCGGGTCCAGGCGATGCATGGCGCCGCCGGCGCCGGCCACGGTGACGGCGATGGGGCCGAGCGCGAACAGGTTCAGGGCCCACAGCACCGCGGCCCAGGCCAGCAGGCGCGAAGCGCTGACGCCCGGCCGCCAGTCGCTGGCCCAGCCGCTGTCGGCGCGCCGGCCGGGCAGCCGGCCGCGCAGGGTGGGCCGGCACAGGAAGCGCCAGCAATCGGCCAGGTCCTGGCGAAACGTCGTGGCGCGCGCCGCGCCCTGCCGCGCCGTGGTCACGTCGCTCAAGTCCCGTTGGCGCCGTGCAGCTCGCGCGTGGCCAGCGCGAAATCGCCGGCCAGCATCGCCGGCACGACGGCGCGGCAACGGTCGATGACCGTATCGATCTGCTGCTGTTCTTCGCGGCACGGCGGGTGCAGGACGAAGTCGGCGACTTGCTGCGCCAGGCCGAGGCTGCGGGGATGGCCGATGCCGATGCGCAGGCGCCAGAAATTGGGGCTGCCCAGCGCGGCCTGGATGTCTTTCAGGCCATTGTGGCCGGCGTGGCCGCCGCCCTGCTTGATCTTGACCTGCCCCGGCAGGAGGTCGAGTTCGTCATGCAGCACCAGCACCTGTTCGGGCGCCAGCTTGTAGAAGCACGCCACCGCGCCGACGGACTGGCCGGAACGGTTCATGTAGGTGATGGGCTTGAGCAGCACGACGTTCTCGCCCGCGTGGCGCGCCTTGGCGAGCATGCCGAAGAACCCTTTCTCCAGCGCAAACGCGGTGCGCAGGTCGTCGGCCAGGTGGTCGGCGAGCCAGAAACCGGCGTTGTGGCGGGTCGTTTCGTAGTCGGGGCCGGGGTTGCCCAGCCCGACGATCAGGCGAATGGGATCTGACATGGTGGCGTATGCATCGGGACGCGTATTTGTAAAGTACAAAACCCTGCGCATGCAAATCGCATGCGCAGGGTTTCGGGGACGTCGGGCACGAGCCCGCGGCGGACGGTCGTCGCCGCGTCCTGGCGCACTCAGGCGGCAGGTTGCTCGGCGGCAGCGTCGCCTTCGTCAGCGGCACCGCCACCCTTGACGACCGCGGCAGCGATCAGGGGGTTGGTGTCGCCGCCGTGGGCGTTGAACGTCACGCCCTTGGGCAGCTTGATGTCGGCCAGGTGGATCGAACCGCCACCCAGCAGGTCGCCCAGGTTGACTTCGATGAACTGGGGCAGCAGCGCCGGCAGGCAGGTGATGTCCAGTTCGGTCAGCACGTGCGAGATGATCGCGCCGCTCAGCTTGACGGCCGGCGACACTTCGGCGTTGATGAAGTGCAGGGGCACCTTGGTGTGCAGGGCTTGGTTGGCTTCGACGCGCTGGAAGTCGACGTGCATGACTTGCGGCTTGTAGGCGTGCCATTGAACCGAACGCAGCAGCACTTCTTCGGTCTTGCCGCCCTCGATGACCATGTTCAGGATCAACGCGTGGAATTCTTCCTTGCGCAGGGCATGGTAGATCTCGTTGTGATCCAGTTCGATGTTCAGGGGGGCAGCGGTACCGCCGTAAACGATGGCAGGCACGCGGCCCGCGCGGCGCAGGCGGCGGCTCGCACTCGAACCCTGGACGCTACGCGCAGTGGCGTTGAATTTCATGGAAAACTCCAAACAATCTGGCGAATGGATCGCCGGTTAAAACACGCGGCGCGACATGCGCTGCGTGGTTTTTGCGCGCCGCCGCGACCAGCGGCGCGCAAATTCGGGAATACGGGCGCCGATCAGTCGGCAAACAGCGAGCTGACCGACTCGGCGTTGGAAATGCGCAGAATGGTCTCGCCCAGCAGCGCGGCGCACGACAGCTGGCGGATCTTGCCGCAGGCCTGGGCTTGCTCGGACAGCGGGATGGTGTCGGTGACGACCAGCTCGTCCAGCGAGGAGGTCTCGATGCGCTCGATGGCGCCGCCCGACAGCACCGGGTGCGTGCAATACGCGTAGACGGCGCCGGCGCCGCGGTCTTTCAGGGCCTGGGCCGCCTTGCACAGCGTGCCGGCGGTGTCGACCATGTCGTCCATGATGATGCAGGTGCGGCCGTCGACTTCGCCGATGATGTTCATCACTTCCGACACGTTGGCGCGCGGACGGCGCTTGTCGATGATGGCCAGGTCGGCTTCCAGCTGCTTGGCCAGCGCGCGGGCGCGCACCACGCCGCCGATGTCGGGCGACACCACCACCAGGTTCGAGAAATTGCGGCGCCAGATGTCGCCCAGCAGGATCGGACCGGCATAGATGTTGTCGACCGGGATGTCGAAGAAACCCTGGATCTGGTCAGCGTGCAGGTCCATGGTCAGCACGCGGTCGACGCCGGCGACCTGCAGCATGTTGGCCACGACCTTGGCCGAGATCGCCACGCGCGCCGAGCGCGGCCGGCGATCCTGGCGGGCATAGCCGAAATACGGGATGGCGGCGGTGATGCGGCCGGCCGAGGCGCGGCGCAGGGCATCGACCATCACCATGATTTCCATCAGGTTGTCGTTCGTGGGCGCACAGGTGGGCTGCAGCACGAAGACGTCCTTGCCGCGCACGTTCTCGTTGATCTCGACCATCACCTCGCCATCGGAGAAACGACCGACGGTCATTTTTCCCAGCGACATGTCGAGGTGGTTGACTACGTCCACGGCCAGCCGCGTGTTGGCGGTACCCGTGAAAATCATGAAGCTGTCGTTTGCCATGATGTTGATGCAGTGGTCGGTTTCAGGTCACGTACGGAGGTGCGCGCTGAAAATCTCGTAAAACAAAAAAGCTGCTGAACTGGAGCCAGTGTCTGACGGGCGCGTTCAACAGCTTTTTTATGTATTGGTTTGGCTGGGGAGGAAGGATTCGAACCTTCGCATGCCGGAATCAAAATCCGGTGCCTTAACCAGCTTGGCGACTCCCCAACTAGCTTGCAATCCAGTTCCGCAACGGATGCTCAGTCAATCCAGTACTAGCCTGTACCAACCGGAACCCGGGATGCGTATGGCTGGTTGTTTTTCCAGCGACGCGCATTGTAGCGGTTATTTCCTCTTGTGCCAAAACGGCTTCCGGCAGGGTGGGAAATTCGGCGAAAAGACACGCCCCAGATCCCGACATCCGAACACGCAAACCGTGCTCGAAAAGCCAGCGAACAGCCCCTGAAACCTCAGGATACCGCCGCAACACCACCGGCTCCAGATCATTCCTGCCAAAGCAGGAAGTTGGCAAAGCAAGAAAGTCCGCTATTGTGACCGAAGCGCAATCCCTTGTCAAATCGGGGTCGGAAAAAATGACGGCAGTGGGCACGCCGGCGTCGGGCTGCACCACCAGATAGGCCGCCGGCGACAGCGCCACGGCCGTCAGGTCTTCGCCCACGCCCTGCGCGAAGGCCGACTGGCCGAAGACGAAGACCGGAACGTCGGCGCCCAGCGGCAGCGCCAGTTGCATCAACTGGCTGCGCGACAGGCCGGTGCCCCAGAGCCGGTTCAGGGCGATCAGGGTGGTGGCGGCGTCGCTCGATCCGCCGCCCAGGCCGCCGCCCTGCGGGATGCGCTTGTGCAGGCCGATCTGCGCGCCCTGGCGGGTGCCGGTGGCGCGCTGCAGGCTGCGCGCGGCGCGCACGACCAGGTCGTCGGACTCGGCCACGCCAGGCAGTTCGTACGCGCGGCCGATGGCACCGTCGGCGCGCGCTTCGAAATGCAGGGTGTCGGCCAGGTCGATGAAGCGGAACGCGGTCTGCAGCAGATGGTAGCCGTCGGCGCGGCGGCCCACCACGTGCAGAAACAGGTTCAACTTGGCGGGTGCGGGTACGTCGTAGAGCGTCACGGCGGAAGCGAGGGGCTGGGGATGCCCCTATTCTAGACCGCCGCCCGCCTAGGGCTGGGTAATCACCAGCCGCACCAGGATGCGGCGGCCGGGCTCCTGGCGCTGCAACACCAGCAGTTGCGGGCCTTGCGCGTCGTAGCGGCTCAGGCGCGCGTTCCAGCCGTCCTGCTCGAAGGCCGTGGGGCGGCCTTGCGCGTCGCGCTCCAGGCCATCCGGGGCCGCGCCGGCCATCAGGCGGCCGCGCAGCCAGTCGCGCAGCCCCGTCACCGGCACCGGGCTGCCCAGGGCGTCCTCGGCCAGCGCATCGGGATGCTCGGCCGCCAGGCGCTCGCCATTGGCGCGTGTCAGGACGGCCATGCCGGGGCGCCCTTCGACGCGCGCCTCGGTCGAGCCCAGCGGATTGGTCAGGTCCAGCAGATAGCTGCCGCCATCGTCGCGCCACGCGAAACCGCCCTGCACGGCCTGCTGCTTGCCGTCGGACTCGGTGACGGTGATGGCGAACCGGCCCACCCGCGAGAACACGTCCTCGCCCGCGCCGGCCATGGGCTTGGGCACGCTGACGCAGCCGGCCAGCACGGCCAGCAGCAGGAACAGCGTGAATGCGTGCAGCCAGCGGACGGGCGAGCGCGGCGCCGGGCAGGCGCTCACGGGCGCACCTCCAGGCGGCGCATCGTGTCGAGCAGGGCGCGGTTCTTGGGATCCTTGGCGTAGGCGGTGCGCAGCAGTTCGGTGGCGCTGTCGCGCTCGCCCTGCACCCACAGCACTTCGGCCAGGTGGGCGGCGATGTCGGCCTCGGGGCGCAGCGCATAGGCGCGCTTGAGGTACTCGATCGCAGCGGAAGGCTCGCCCATGCGGAATTTGACCCAGCCCATGCTGTCGAGGATGAAGGGATCCTCGGGCGACAGCTCGAGCGCCTGGGTGATGAGGTCCAGCGCCTCGGGCAGCCGCTGGTTGCGGTCGGCCAGCGTGTAGCCCAGCGCGTTGTAGGCATGGGCATGGTCGGGGTCGAGCGCGATGACTTCGCGCAGCAGGCGCTCGAGCTGGTCGATGCGCCCCTGGCGCTCGTACAGCATGGCCAGTTCGTACTTGATCTCGACCGTGTCGGGCATGGCCTTGTCGGCCGCCACCAGGATAGCCACCGCGCGATCGACCTGGTCGGCGTCGCGCAGGATCTGCGCCTTGGTCAGCACGCCCAGCGTGCGCTCTTCGTCGTCCTGCGGATCGGCCCGGTCCACCATGGCCAGCGCGTCGTCGATGCGCCCCTGGCGCGCCCGCAGCGTGGCCTGGCGCATGTGCGCCGAATAGCGCATGGCCGGGTCGTCGATGCGGCCCAGCTCGCGGATGGCTTCGTCGTAGCGGCCCTGGTCTTCGGCGATGCGCGACAGCAGCACGTGGGCGTCGGCCGCGGCGGCGCCGGCGTCGGTGGCGCCCGGCGCGGTGGCCATCTGGCGCTGGTTCTGCACGTCGAGGTATTGCTGCAGGTAGCCGCGCGCCTGGTCCAGGCGTCCCGCCTTGTAGGCCAGCTGGGCCTGCATGAACATCAGGTCGAAATCCTCGGGCGAGCGCCGCGACATCGCCTGCAGCTCGGCCAGCGCGCCGTCGTAGTCGCCGCCGTCGGCGATCTGGCCGGCCAGCATCAGGCGCAGCTTGCGCGCGTCCGGATTGCGGTTGATGAAGGCGCGCGCCTGGTGCTGCGCGCGCGTGGCGTCGACCTTGGCGCCGTATTCGAGCACGCGCTGCGCGGCGGCCTCGGACTTGGGGTCGGCGGCCAGCGCGGCGTAGGCTTCGTTGGCGGCGCGCGGGTAGTCGCCGGCGGCCTGCGCCACGTCGGCCAAGGCCAGGTGGGCGGCGGGCAGCTTGCGGGCGCTGTCGCTGAGCGATTCGTCCAGGATGCGCAGCGCCAGGCGGCGGTCGTTCAGGCGGCTGAGCACGCCCATGGCCTGCACGATGGCCGCCGGCTTGTCGCGCGCCATGTCGATGCGCTTGCGCAGCGCCGTCGCCAGCCCCGAGGTCTCGCCGTTGGCGGCGGCCAGCGCCAGCTCGGTGGAGCTGGCCTCGATATCGTTGGGCGCCAGGCTGGACCAGGCGCGCGCCGCATCCAGGGCGCCCGGCAGATTGCCCCCGGCAAGCTGGAACTCCAGCCCGCGGCGGGCCAGGCGCGGATCGCCCGTCTCGCGCGCCAGCGTCACCAGCGTGGCGGCGGCGGTGCCGTACATGCCGCGCTGGGCGGCCAGTTCGGCGCCGACGATGCGATAGAAGATGTCGGCGGTAAGCGAAACATAGGGCAGTTGCCCCGGCCGCAGGCGGATGACTTCGGTCTCGGGCTGCTTGCTCGGCTGGATCAGGCGCGGGCCGGTGGCATCGCGCGGACGCACCTCGGCGGCCTGCGCGGGTAGGGACTGCAAGCCCGCCAACGCCAGCGCCAGCGCCAGCGCGGCTACTCCGAAATTAATGTGTTTGAGCGACAACTTCACGCGGCCCGTCCGGTTGATGGCACAATCTTCGTACACGCAATTGATGATCTTACACTGGCTCATGCCGGAACTGCCTGAAGTCGAGACCACCCGACGGGGAATCGACACCGTCATAACGGGCCGGACGCTACGCCGCCTGGTCGTGCGCGAAGCGCGCATGCGCTGGCCCATTCCACCCGCCCTGCCCGATCTGCTGGCCGGCCGCACCGTGCTCGAATGCGGGCGGCGCGGCAAATACCTGCTGCTGCGCTTCGACCATGGCGTGCAGATCGTGCACCTGGGCATGTCCGGATCGCTGCGCCGGGTGCCCGAGCAGGAGGCGCCGCGCAAGCACGACCACGTCGACTGGGTTTTCGACCACGCCGTCCTGCGGCTGCACGATCCGCGCCGCTTCGGCGCGGTGCTGTGGCACCCCGACGAGGCCGGCCCGATCGCCGCCCACCCGCTGCTGGCCCGCCTGGGCATCGAACCGTTCGACCCGCGCTTTGACGGCCGCTGGCTGCACGCCTACTTCCGCGGACGCCGGGTCGCCATCAAGCAGGCCCTGCTGGCCGGCGACGCCGTGGTGGGCGTGGGCAACATCTACGCATCGGAAAGCCTGTTTCGCGCCGGCATCGATCCGCGCACGGCCGCCCAGCGCGTCTCGGCGGCGCGCTGCGACCGGCTGGCGGCCGCCATCCGCGCCACCCTGTCGGACGCGCTGGATTCCGGCGGCAGCACGCTGCGCGACTACGTCGGCGCCAGCGGCGAGCCGGGCGCGTATTTCGCCATCCACGCCGCCGTCTACGAGCGCGCCGGCCTGCCCTGCCGCGTGTGCGGCACGCCGATCCGCCGCCTGGTGCAGGGCCAGCGCGCCACGTATTTCTGTCCGAGCTGCCAGAAACGCTAGGGAATTCGTCTATAGCAAACGTATTGCACAAAAAACAAACGCCGCGCTATATTTCCTTCCACGCATTCGTATAAGTGGAAGGAGCCCACCGTGAGCAAACAATTCGCCTCGCATGCCGACCTGGAAGACAAGGTCGTTTCGTTCGAAAAACTCTCCGACAACGCCTACGCCTATACGGCCGAAGGCGACCCCAACACCGGCATCATCGTCGGCGACGACGCGGTCATGGTGGTCGATACCCAGGCCACGCCCGTCATGGCCCAGGACGTGATCCGCCGCGTGCGCGAAGTCACCGACAAGCCCATCAAGTACATCCTGCTGTCGCACTACCACGCCGTGCGCGTGTTCGGCGCCTCGGCCTACGGCGCCCAGGAAATCCTGGCCAGCCGCGACACCTACGACCTGATCGCCGAGCGCGGCGAACAAGACAAGGCCAGCGAGATCGGCCGCTTCCCGCGCCTGTTCCGCAACGTCGAATCGATCCCGCCCGGCCTGGTGTGGCCCACCATGACGTTCAAGGGCGAAATGACGGTCGACCTGGGCAACCTGGAAGTCAAGCTGCTGCAGGTCGGCCGCGGCCATACCAAGGGCGACACCATCGCCTGGCTGCCCGAGCAGAAGATCCTGTTCGCCGGCGATCTGGTCGAGTACCAGTCCACCCCGTACTGCGGCGACTGCTATTTCCGCGAATGGCCGGCCACGCTGGACGCGCTGGCGGGCTTCGAGGCCGAGAAAATGGTCCCGGGCCGCGGCCCGGCGCTCAAGAGCGCCACCGAAGTGCGCCAGGGCCTGGCCGGCACGCGCGCCTTCCTGACCGACCTGTACGCCGCCGTCAACCGCGGCGTGGCCGATGGCAAGGACCTCAAGACGATTTACCGCGAGGTCTACGATTTCATGAAGCCGCGCTACAGCCAGTGGGTGATCTTCGACCACTGCATGCCGTTCAACGTCTCGCGCGCCTACGACGAGGCAACCGGCCACTACGATCCGCGCATCTGGACCGACAAGCGCGACATCGAGATGTGGCAGCAGCTCGAAGGCTGATCGCCCCGCCGCATCGATGGGCCCGGCCGGCGGCCTTTGCGCCGGCCGCGCGCCCTGCATGAACAAAAGACCAAGACATACCCGCCACGCAGGAGACAGTCGTGGGAGACATCGACTACCAGGCGATCGAGTTCGCCTATACGAAATGCGCCGACCAGCAGCGCGACACGCCGGCCCGGCACTGTGTGATCGTGGTGGGCGCGGGCCCGGTGGGCCTGACCACGGCGCTGGACCTGGCGCGGCAAGGCCTGCGGGTCGTGGTGCTGGATGACGACTACCGCCTGTCGACCGGCTCGCGCGCCATCTGCTTCGCCAAGCGCACGCTGGAGATCTGGGACCGCCTGGGCGTGGGCCAGCGCATGGTCGACAAGGGCGTATCGTGGAACGTCGGCAAGGTGTTCTTCCGCGACCAGGAAGTCTGGCGCTTCGACCTGCTGCCCGAGCCCGGGCACCGGCGCCCGGCCTTCATCAACCTGCAGCAGTATTACGCCGAGGGCTACCTGCACGAACTGGCCAGCGCCCAGCCGGGCATCGAGCTGCGCTGGAAAAGCAAGGTGGTGGGCGTGGCGCAGCAGGCCGATGGCGTGCAGGTCACGGTCGACACGCCCGACGGCGCCTACGCCCTGCATGCCGACTGGCTGGTCGCCTGCGACGGCGCGCGCTCGCCGGTGCGCAAGCTGCTGGACCTGGAAACCCATGGCCGGGTATTCAAGGACCGCTTCCTGATCGCCGACGTGAAGATGGCGGCCGATTATCCCGCTGAGCGCTGGTTCTGGTTCGACCCGCCCTTCCACCCCAATCAGTCGGTCCTGCTGCACATGCAGCCCGACAATGTCTGGCGCATCGATTTCCAGCTGGGCTGGAACGCCGACCCTGTCGAGGCCGTCAAGCCCGAGAACGTGCTGCCGCGCATCCGCGCCCTGCTGGGCCCGGACGCCGACTTCGAACTGGAGTGGGTGAGCGTCTACACCTTCGCCTGCGAGCGCATGGACCATTTCCGCCATGGGCGCGTGGTGTTCGCCGGCGATTCGGCCCACCGCGTCTCGCCGTTCGGCGCGCGCGGCGCCAATAGCGGCGTGCAGGACGCCGAGAACCTGGCCTGGAAGCTGAAGCTGGTGCTGGCGGGCCACGCCCCCGAATCGCTGATCGACAGCTACGCCGCCGAACGCGAATACGCCGCCGACGAGAACATCCTGAATTCGTCGCGCTCGACCGACTTCATCACGCCCAAGAGCGAAGTCAGCCGCACCTTCCGCAACGCCGTGCTCAACCTGGCGCGCCAGCATCCGTTCGCGCGCACGCTGGTCAACAGCGGCCGCCTGTCGGTGTCGGCCGCCTACGCCGACTCGCCGCTGAACACGCCCGACAGCGACCCCTATGCCGGCACGATGCGGCCGGGCGCCGTGGCGCTGGACGCGCCCGTACGGGCGGACGCGCAGCCCGGCTGGTGGCTGTCCCAGCTCGATGGCGGGTTCGCGCTGGCGCTGTTCTGCGGCGCCGAGACGCCGCGGGCCGATATGCTGGACGCGCTGCGGGCACTGCAGCAGGACGAGGTGCCCGTGCAGCCCATCCTGGTCTGCGACGCGGGCGCCGCGCCGGCCGCCGCGCCCGCAGGGGTGCGCGTGGTCGAGGACAGCGAAGGCTGGCTGGCCCGCCGCTACGACGCCCGGCCCGGCACCTGCTACCTGATCCGCCCCGACCAACACATTGCGGCGCGCTTTCGCGCCTTCGACGCCCAGGCCGTCCGGCGGGCGCTGGCGCGCGCCATCGGCCGCGCGTAAAGGAGCCCATCATGCCCCTGATCACCACGCCCAACCTGGCGGGCCCCGACAATTTCTACGAAGCGCTGATCGACACGCACCGCGACCTCAGCGACGAACAGAGCCGCGAGCTGAACGCGGCGCTGATCCTGCTGCTGGCCAACCATATCGGCGACATGGCGGTGCTGCGCGCGGCCCTGGAGCACGCGCGCCAGTCCGTCGTCGCCCCGCCGGCGCCCTGAGCCGGCCGTTCAGGGCGCGTCGGCGAACGCCTGCACGATCAGCGCACGCAACCACTGGCTGCCGCTGTCGCGCTGGAAGCGCCGATGCCAGTACAGGTTGGTCTGCAGCGTGGGCATGCGCAGGGGCGGCGTCAGCAAGCCCAGGCCGAAATGCGGGGCGGCGCTGGCCGCCAGTTTCTGCGGCACCGTGGCCAGCAGATCGGTGGTGCTGACGATGTACGGCACCGCCGCGAAATGCGGCACGCTGAAGTGCTCGCCCAGCGTCACGCCGGCGCGCTCCAGCGACTGGTTCACCTGCCCGTAAGGGGTGGCGTGCGACACCACCAGATGATGCGCGGCCCGGAACGCCTTCAGGCTCATGCCCTCGTGCGCGCTGGGATGCCCCTGGCGATACAGCGTGGCGTAGCCCTGGCGAAACAGCATGCGCTGCATGACGGCGCCGCCCAGGTCGGCGAACGCGCCGATCGCCAGGTCGACCCGGCCGGCGTCCATCTCGCGCTGCAGGTCGGCGCCCTGCAGACGCAGCGAATCGATGCGCACGCCCGGCGCATGGCGCGCGCACTGGTCCATCAGGCGCGGCATGAAATGAATTTCCCCGACATCCGACATGGCGATGCGAAAGCGCCGTGTGCTGGCCCGCGGCTCGAAGTCCTGGGTGGCGTCCAGCGCATGCGACAGCAGCGCCAGCGCCTCGCCCACCGGCCCGCCCAGGCGCTCGGCATGCGGCGTGGGCTGCATGCCCTGCGCCGTGCGCACGAACAGATCGTCGCCGCAGGCCGCGCGCAGGCGCCGCAGCGCATTGCTGACCGCCGGCTGCGACAGGTCGAGCTGGCGCGCCACGGCGGAGATGCTGCGCTCCTGCAGCAGGCGCTGGAAGATCACCAGCAGGTTGAGATCGATGTTGCGCAGTTCCGCCATGGAGCACCATTATTCACGAAATTTATAGCCACTATTTTTGCATTCCCGTAGTCATAGCGGGCAATTTTGCGCAGAATGGCTCGAACGCGCTTTTTCCACGGCCGCTTCCCGCGCGCCGCCCCCACGAAAAAAAGCCCGGACGGCCACCGCGCCGAACCAGGCTGCACCGCCAGGAGGCATCCATGTCCTTGCACTATCAGACCGGCTTCGGCAACGCCTGCGCCACCGAGGCCCTGCCCGGCGCCCTGCCCGCCGGCCGCAATTCGCCGCAGATCTGTCCCTACGGCCTGTACGCCGAGCAACTGTCCGGCACGGCCTTCACCGCCCCGCGCGCCGAGAATCGCCGCTCCTGGCTGTACCGCATCCGTCCGGGCGTGCAGCACCTGCCGTTCGCGCCGTTCGCCGGCGCGCAGCGCTGGCTGAGCGACTTCGGCCGCCAGCCGGTCACGCCCAACCAGTTGCGCTGGAGCCCGCTGCCGATGCCGGACGCGCCCACCGATTTCATCGACGGCATGCACACCTGGGGCGGCAACGGCGGCCCCGAGGAGCAAAGCGGCGTGGGCATCCACCTGTACGCGGCCAACCGCTCGATGCAGGGGCGCTTCTTCTACAACGCCGACGGCGAAATGCTGATCGTGCCGCAGCAGGGCCGCCTTCGCCTGGCCACCGAGCTGGGCCTGATCGACATCGAACCCTATGAAATCGCCGTCGTCCCGCGCGGCGTGCGCCTGCGCGTCGAACTGCTCGACGACGTGGCGCGCGGCTACGTGCTGGAGAACTTCGGCACGGCCATGCGCCTGCCGGAACTGGGCCCCATCGGCTCGAACTGCCTGGCCAACGCGCGCGACTTCCAGATCCCGGTGGCCTGGTACGAAGACGTCGAGGGCGATTTCGAGCTCATCGCCAAGTTCACCGGCGGCTTCTGGCGCGCGCCGATCACCCATTCGCCGCTGAACGTGGTGGCCTGGCACGGCACGCACGCGCCCTACAAGTACGACCTGCGCAACTTCAACACGGTCGGTTCGATCAGCTACGATCACCCCGATCCGTCGATCTTCACCGTGCTGACGTCGCCCTCGGACACCCCGGGCACCGCGAACATGGATTTCGCCATCTTCCCGCCGCGCATCCTGGCGATGGAGAACACGTTCCGTCCGCCCTGGTTCCACCGCAATATCGCCAGCGAATTCATGGGCCTGATCCACGGCGTCTACGACGCCAAGGCCGAAGGCTTCGCGCCGGGCGGCGCCAGCCTGCACAACTGCATGAGCGGCCATGGCCCGGACGCCGATACCTTCGAGAAAGCCAGCCACGCCGATACCAGCCAGGCCCACTACATTCGCGATACCATGGCCTTCATGTTCGAGACGCGCCGCGTGATCCGCCCCACGGCGCAGGCCCTGGCTTCGCCCCAGCGCCAGGATGACTACTATCAGTGCTGGCAGGGGTTGCAGAAGCACTTCGACCCCGAACAGGCCTGAGCCCGCGACGCCCCGGCGCCGGCATGCAGCGGCGATGAGCGCGATGTTCATCGCCGTTGGGCATTGCGGCCCGGCCATTTTCCGATTCAAAAGCAGAGACAAGCAGCCATGAGCAAGCTCAACGAAACCCACGATCCAGCCCTGCAAAGCTGGGTTGCCAGCGCCAACGCCGCCGACACCTCGTTCCCGATCCAGAACCTGCCGTTCGCCGCGTTCCGCCGCAAGGGTACGCAGGACCCGTTCCGCCCCGGCGTGGCGATCGGCGACGCCATTGTCGACCTGGCGGCGCTGGCCGCCCAGGCGCCGTTCGACGGCGCCGCCGCGGCCGCGCTGGCCGCCTGCCAGGGCGAACGGCTCAACGCGCTGATGGCGCTCGACCAGGCGCACTGGAGCGCGCTGCGCCTGGCGCTGTCGCGCGCGCTGCGCGCGGGCTCGGCCCTGCAGGCGCGCATCGAGCCGCTGCTGGTGGCGCAGGCCGAGGCCGAATACACCACGCCGGCGCACATCGGCGACTACACCGATTTCTACATCTCGGTGCACCACGCCACCGCCGTGGGCAAGCAGTTCCGCCCCGACAACCCCCTGCTGCCCAACTACAAGTGGGTGCCCATCGGCTATCACGGCCGCGCCTCCAGCATCGGCGTGGACCAGCGCTTTGCGCGCCCGGTCGGCCAGACCCGTCCGGCGGCCGAAGGCGAGGCGCCGCAGTTCGGCCCGTGCCAGCGGCTGGACTACGAACTGGAGCTGGGCATCTTCGTGGGCCGCGGCAACGCGCAGGGCGAGCGCATCGCGCTGGGCGAAGCCGAATCGCACGTGTTCGGCCTGTGCATCCTGAACGACTGGTCCGCGCGCGACATCCAGGCCTGGGAATACCAGCCGCTGGGCCCCTTCCTGGCCAAGAACTTCGCCTCCACGATTTCGCCCTGGATCGTCACGCTGGAAGCGCTGGAGCCCTTCCGCGCCGCGTGGACGCGCGACGCCGCCGACCCGCAGCCGCTGCCGTACCTGGAATCGGCCGAGAATCGCGCGCACGGCGCGTTCGACGTGCAGATGGAAGTGCTGATCTCGACCGAGCAGTCGCGCGCCAAGCATGCGCAGCCGGCACTGCTGTCGCGCAGCAACTTCCGCGACGCCTACTGGAACATCGCGCAGCTGGTGGCCCACCACACGGTCAACGGCTGCAACCTGCAACCCGGCGACATGATGGGCACCGGCACGCTGTCCGGCCCGCAAGCCTCCGAGGCAGGCTCGCTGCTGGAGCTGACCAACGGCGGCAAGCAGCCGCTCGACCTGCCCTGGGGCGAACAGCGCACCTTCCTGCAGGACGGCGACCAGATCATCATGCGCGCCGAATGCAGCAAGCCCGGCTATCCCCGCATCGGCTTCGGCGATTGCGTGGGAACCGTGCTGGCCGCCAAGTAATCCCCTCCGGTGCCTGGCTCCCCGGGCACCATCTCCCGCAGGCCCACAATGCCCCACGGGTGCCAGGCTCCGGCTTGCCGAAGGTGCCTGTCCCAACCGGGACAGGCACCTTTTTCCTTGCGGGCCTACTTCGGCAGCTTGTAGCGCTCTTCGCGGTACGCCCAGCTGGGCCACAGGGCGAAGGCCAGCGCCTCGTCGCGCAACGCCGGGTCGAGGTCGATGGGGACGTACTTCTCGTCGCGCATGGACGCCGCCGCCGTATAGCGGTACTCGCGCGGGTCCTTGCCGGGCTCGATGACCAGCAGCGAATCGCCCTTCAGGTAGCCGAAGTTGTCGCCATACTGCATGATGGCCCGGTTGGGGTCGCGCTGGGTCAGGTCGCTGCCCAGCATGGGGTTGACGTTGTCCAGGCCGATCAGCGACAGCAGGGTCGGCCCCATGTCGATCTGGCTCACGATGCGATCGTCGCTGCGCGGCGGGACCGTGCCGCCGAGGATCAGCGCCGGGATCTGGAAATGCCGCACCGGCACCAGGTTGGCGCCATACACGCGCGAATCGTGGTCGGCGATCACCAGGAACACGGTGTTGTCCCAGTACGGCGCCTTCCTGGCCTTGTCGAAGAACTGGCCCATGGCCCAGTCGGCGTAGCGCACGGTGTTGTCCACCGAGGCCGGGTCGCCCACCGGCTCGATGCGTCCTGCCGGATATTCCCACGGCGAGTGGTTGCTGACCGAGAAGGCCAGCGTGAAGGTGGACTTGCCGTCGTCGGCGCGCAGCAGGCGATCGAGCTGGTTGAACATGTCCTCGTCGGACGCGCCCCACGACCCCACGAACACCGGATCGACGAACGACTGGCGGTCGATCACCTCGTTGAAGCCGTTGCCCAGGAAGAAGCCGCGCATGTTGTCGAAGTGCGCTTCGCCGCCGTAGATGAAGCGCGAATGGAAGCCGTGGCGGCCCAGCAGGTCGGCCAGGGTGAAGAAGCCGGTCTGCGAGCGCGGCAGCTTCAGCACCGCCTCGGCCACGGTGGGCAGGAAGCCCGCGGTGACCGCCTCCAGGCCGCGCACCGAGCGCGTGCCGGTGGCATAGGCGCGGTTGAACATCCAGCCGTCCTTGGCCAGGCGATCCAGCTGGGGCGTGAGGTCGCGCCCGCCCAGGCTGCCCACGTACTGCGCGCCCAGGCTCTCCTGCAGGATGATCACCAGGTTGAGCGGCTTGTCGCGGCGCACGGTGGCCGTCTGCTTGTGCAGGCTGGGGTAGCGGGCGTCCAGCGGCGGATCTTCCAGCCCGGCCGCCGCCCGCACGATGCGGTTCATCTCCTCGGTTTTCATGGGCGGATACAAGGCGGCCGACGAGCGCTCGTCCTGCATGCGATAGGCCGCGTCCAGCACGTTGCCCAGCGAATTGAGCGGCAGCGTGTTGACCATGGCGTCGCTGCTGAAGGCCACCATGGAGGCATTGATGGGCCGGTGCTGCAGGGTGCCGCGCGCGGCCAGCACCACCACGGCCAGCACCGCCAGGGTGACGAAGGGGCGCTTCCACCACTTCATGAAGCCGTCCTGGCGGCCGGTGGGAAACAGCCGCACGGCCAGCCAGGCGGCCAGCACCAGCACCACGAAGGATGCCAGCAGCACGCCCTTGTAGCCTTCCCACAGCATGGAGGCGACTTCGCGCGGATGCACCAGGTACTCGAAATACAGGCGGTTGGGCCGGGTGTCGTATTCGGCGATGAACTGCGGCGTGGATACTTCCAGCAACACAAACAGCATCCACCAGACGCGATACCACCATGCCGTGGCGCTGGCGGCCCAGGCGCGGTGCCCGAACCACGGCGCCAGCACGGCCGGCAAGGCCAGGACCAGGGCCAGCAGGCGCAGGTCCATGCGCAGGCCGCCGAGCATGATGGGGCCCAGGCCGCCGGCGGCCTGGACGCGTTCCCATTGCCAGGCGGACAGGCCCAGCCGGCTGAGTGTCAGCAGAACCAGGATAGCGATCGCGAAACGTATGGTCAGCCTGCGCACGGGATTCCTCGTCGGCGGCGGGAGGGCCAGGGCCTCGTCCGCCTCGTTGCAAAAAAAGACGCGCAAGCATACCTGTTGGGCGTCAAATCGATGTCAAATTTTGTGTAGCCAAGATCGTCCACCAAATGGACGAATGCAATCCGGATCAGGTAAAGCGCAGCACGAACCGCGTGCCGCGCGCCGGGCCGTCGCGCTCGGAATCGACCGAAAGCTGCCAACCCTGCATGTCGCACACGCGCTTGGCGATGGCCAGCCCCAGGCCGCGCGGCAATTCGTTCGAACCGTTGTCCGCGCTATCGCGCAACCGCCCGCTGTAGAAGCGCTGGAACACGAACGGCAGCTCTTCGGCGGCGATGCCGCGGCCATCGTCGCGCAATTCGAGGGCGCCATCGGGGCGCAGCGCCGCCGTGAGCGTGGCCGGGGCCGCGTGTTCGATGGCGTTGCGCACCAGGTTGCGCAGCACGGTCAGCATGGCGTAGCGGTCCAGCACGTGCGCGCTGCCGGCCGGAATGCGGTTGGCGAACGCCAGGCCGGCCGCTTCGGCGTTGACCTCCAGCCCGCGCCAGGCGTCGTCCATGCAGGCGGCCAGATCGACGCGCTCGGGCGCGCGCGGCTCGTCGCGCGCCATGGCCCGGGCGCTCTCCAGCGCCGTCGACACGTTGTCCACGTTGGCCACGATGCGCACCAGCCGGGTGCGCTGGCCCTCGTCCAGCCCGGCGGCCAGCAGCATCATCTCGCTGTCGGAGCGGATCGCCGCCAGCGGCGTGCGCACCTCGTGGCTGACGTTGACCGAAAACTCGCGCTCGCGCGCAATCGAACGGTCGACCTGGTTCTGGACCCGGTTGAACGCCTCGATCAGGCGGCCCGCCTCGTCGTCGCGGGTGAAGGCCAGGTCGGGCGCGCCCGGCGCCCAGTTGGCCAGGCGGCGGGTCAGCTCGACCAGCGGGCCGACCGCCACGCCGGCCACCCGCCGCGAGATGCCATAGGCGGCCACGATGCAGATGGCGCCCACGCCCAGCACGAACAGGCCGAAATCATGGACCCGGGCCTCGTTGTCGGTGGCGTCGTAGAGCACGTAGATACGCGCGTCCTCCACATCGGCCACCATGACGTGCCAGGTTTCGGCGCCGGGCTCGAGCAGATGCATGCCGACGCCCAGGCCGTGCAGCGGCGGCGGCAGGTCGGACTGCGCGGCGCCCGCGCGCACCAGCCAGGCGCGCATCGCGCCGCCCAGTTCGCGCGCCCCGCGGTCGGGCCGGAAGTGGTCGTCGGCGGCCACGTGCTGGATCAGGCGGTCGGTCTCGGTGGACAGGATGTCGTTGACGAGATCGTCTTCCATCTTGTCGAACGTCAGGTACGACAGCAGCACCAGGGCGGTGACGAACAGCGCCACGCTGCCGGTCAATGCCCACACGACGCGCTGCGTCAGCGATCCCGATCCATTGCCGGAAACAGGCCGTGCACTCATGCGCCACCCGCCGGCAGCGCCAGCCGCCAGCCCGTTCCGTGCACGGTTTCGATGCCGTCGAACCCGGCATCGGCCAGCGCGCGGCGCAGCAGATGCACCTGGCTGCGCAAGGCGTCCGAGGACGGCGGGTCGTCGCCCCACAGGGCGTTTTCGAGCTGCTCGCGCGAGACCACCCGGCCGGGATCGCGCAGCAGCACCTCGACGATCATGCCGCACTTGCGGGTGAGGTGCACCGGTTTGCCGTGCACCGCGACCTCGCGCGTGGCGCTGTCGAACTGCAGGGGGCCGAAGCTGCGCAGGCTATCAACCACGGCGCCGCGCGAGCGCTGGATCAGGGCCAGCAGGCGCGCCTCGACCTCGGCCAGCGCGAACGGCTTGGTCAGGTAATCGTCGGCGCCATGCGCGAAGCCGGCCAGCTTGTCGTCCAGGCCGTCGCGGGCGGTGAGCATCAGCACCGGCAAGGCGGCGCGCCGCTCGACGCGCAGCGCGTGCAGCACGGCATGGCCATCCATGCCGGGCAGCCCGACGTCCAGCACCATGGCGTCGAAAGGGTGTTCGTCCAGCAGGGCCAGCGCCGAGCGGCCATCGTAGGCGGCGTCCGGCACGAAGCCGCGCACCTGCAGGTAGTCGTACAGGTTGGCCGCGATGGTGAGATCGTCCTCGACGATCAGGACGCGGAAATGCCGGTTGGCGGGCGCGGCGGTCATGGCGGCGGCGGGGCGCGTCAGGCCTGCAGGACCTTGCCGGGATTGAGCAGGCCGCGCGGATCGAGCGCCACCTTGAGCCGCTTCATCAGGGCCAGCTCGACGGCGCTCTTGTAGCGCGGCAATTCATCGCGCTTGAGCTGCCCCACGCCATGCTCGGCGCTGATCGAGCCCGCGAACGCCTGCACGCTGTCGTGCACCACGTCGTACACCTGCGACTGCAGCCCCAGCAGGTCGGCTTCGGTCTGGCCCGGCCCGCGCGCCACGTTGTAATGCAGATTGCCATCGCCCAGGTGGCCGAAGATCACATTGCGCACCCCGGGAAAACGCCCCTGCAGCAGGCCGTTGGTCTGGTGCACGAAGGCGGCGATGGCGGAGATGGGAATGGACACATCGTGCTTGATCGACTTGCCCAGTTCGGCCTCGGCCAAGGGAATGCTCTCGCGCAGGTGCCAGAGCGCCTGGCTTTGCGCCAGGTTCTCGGCGATGGCCGCGTCGGCGACCAGCCCGTCCTCGATGGCCGCGCCCACCACCGCCTCGAAGCGCGCGCGGGCATGCGCTTCGCTCTCGCTGTCGGACAGCTCCAGCAAGGCAAACCAGGGCGAGTCCGCGCTGGCGCCGTCGAACGGCAGGCGCTGTTGCGGAAACAGCCGGGTGACGGCCTGCAGGCAATCGGCCGCCATCAGTTCGAAACCGGTAAGCGAAGCGCCAAAGCCGCCGCGCGCGCGCGACAGCACCTCGACCGCCGCATCGATGCTGTCCAGCGCCAGCAAGGCGGTGCAGGTTGCCACCGGCAAGGGAAACAGCTTGAGCGTGGCGGCGGTGATGATGCCCAGCGTACCTTCGCTGCCCACGTACAGGTCGCGCAAATCGTAGCCGGTGTTGTCCTTGCGCAGGCCGCGCAGGCCGTTCCAGATCTCGCCTTCGGCGGTCACCACTTCCAGGCCCAGCGTCAGTTCGCGCGCATTGCCGTAGCGCAGCACCTGCGTGCCGCCCGCGTTGGTGGCCAGGTTGCCGCCGATGGTGCAGCTGCCCTCGGCGGCCAGGCTGAGCGGAAACAACCGGCCGGCCTGCTCGGCCGCCTGCTGCACGGCCTGCAGCACGCAACCGGCTTCCACCGTGATCGTGTCGTTGTCGGTATCGATGGCGCGCACGCGGTTCAGCCGCGTGGTGGACAGCACCACGGCGCTGCCGCTGTCGTCCGGCGTGGCGCCGCCGCACAGGCCGGTGTTGCCGCCCTGCGGCACCAGCGGGGCGCCATGCGCCTGGCACAGCCTGACCACCGCCGCGACTTCCTCGGCGCTGCCCGGCCGCGCCACGGCCAGCGCGCGGCCACGATAGCGCCGGCGCCAGTCCTGCAGGAACGGTTCGGCGTCGTCGCCGGTCAGCACATGGGACGGGCCCAGCAGGGCCTGCAATTCTCTTGGCAAGGTCATGGTTCGGCGCGCTCGCTGCGGCGGGCCCCGCCGGGCCCGCGATACGGAATCGGCTTATTGTAGTGGGAGGCGGCAACGGCCGGCGCGCCCCTCAGCTGGCAATGCGGTCCAGTTGCGAGCCGGTCAGGCCCGAGCAGAAGGCGGGCGATGCGATGCGGTCCATCAGGAAGGCGCGGTCGGCCTGGGCCAGGCCGGGCAGCTTGGCCAGCGCCTGGTAGGCGCGCCGCAGCGCCTCGCCCCGGGTCGCGCCGTAGGTAAGCAGGTGCGCGCCGCGCCGCCCGCTGTCGGCGCAGGCGCTGATGCGCACTTCGAGCGCGTGGCCGCCGGAAGCGGCATCGGCCGCCGGTCCGCCTTGCTGCAGGCCGCACAGGCGCGCCTCGATCATGCGGAACATGCCCGTGCCCACGTCCAGCGAGAACACGACCGTGCCGATGCCGCGCCAGCCGCGATCGCGGGCGATGCGCACCGCCACGCCGCGCAGGGTTGCCTCCAGGCGGGCGGACAGGCGCGGCGCCGGGCATTCGGCGATCAGCACCCGCGCGGCGCGCCAGACACAGCGCTCCCAGGCACGGCCGGCCTCGACGCTGCCGTCGATGCCCGCGTGCACGGGGATATCCAGCCGGCGTTCGCCGCCGGCAGTCAGGTCGACCCGGCCCGGCGCCATGCGCCGGCGTGTCGAGACGAACGAAATATCGGCGCTCATCGGCCACCTCCCGTTCAAGTCCGTCAATAACGATAAGCGTATCACCTTCTGGCTTATGCAATTTTCGTGCCGCGCTTATTCCTACGCCGCGCCGGCCATGCGCGCCCTCGCCGAGGGCCTGGCCGGCACCGCGCCGGGGCCGGACGCACCGAAATCGGGCGCGGCGCGGGGGACGGGGCCGAAATCGGGGATAATTCCGGTCATGGCCGGCCGGCGGCCGGCGGACACAACCCGCGGCGGACTTGCGCCCGCCGCTTCAGCATTGGACAAGGATTTCCGTGGCGCACCCCTTTCCCGCATCGGTCTACAAGGCGTACGACATCCGTGGCTCGGTTCCCGACCAGCTCGACCCGGTATTCGCCCGGGCGCTGGGCCGCGCCCTGGCCGCCAGCGCCCGCGCGCAGGGCATCGGCGCCCTGGTGGTCGGCCGCGACGGCCGCCTGAGCAGCCCCGACCTGGCCGGCGCGCTGCAGGAAGGCATCATGGAAGGCGGCGTGGACACCCTGGACATCGGCCAGGTGCCCACGCCGCTGGTCTATTTCGCGGCGCACATCCAGGGCACGGGCTCGGGCGTGGCGGTCACCGGCAGCCACAACCCGCCGCAGTACAACGGCTTCAAGATGATGATGGGCGGCCAGGCCCTGTACGGCCCGGCCGTGCAGGCGCTGCGCCCGGCCATGCTGGCGCCGGCTGCGGCGCCGGGCACCTGGGGCGAACGCCGCCAGCTCGATGTCGTCCCCGCCTATATCGAGCGCATCGTGTCCGACGTGAAGCTGGCGCGCCCCATGAAGATCGCCGTCGACTGCGGCAATGGCGTGGCCGGCGCCCTGGCGCCGCAACTGTTCCGCGCGCTGGGTTGCGAAGTGGACGAGCTCTATTGCGAGGTCGACGGCACGTTTCCCAACCACCATCCCGACCCGGCCGAACCGCGCAACCTGCAGGACCTGATCGCCCATGTCACCAGCACCGACTGCGAGCTGGGCCTGGCCTTCGACGGCGACGGCGACCGCCTCGGCGTGGTGACCAAGTCCGGCCAGATCATCTGGCCCGACCGCCAGCTGATCCTGTTCGCCCGCGACGTGCTGGCCCGCTGTCCCGGCGCGACCATCATCTATGACGTCAAGTGCAGCCAGCACGTGGGCGTGGCCATCGAGCAAAGCGGCGGCGTGCCGCTGATGTGGCAGACTGGCCATTCGCTGGTGAAGGCCAAGCTGGCCGAGACCGGCGCGCCGCTGGCCGGCGAGATGAGCGGCCATATCTTCTTCAAGGAGCGCTGGTACGGCTTCGACGACGGCCTGTACACCGGCGCCCGCCTGCTGGAAATCGTCTCCCGCGAAACCGATGCGTCGCGCCCGCTGGAGGCCCTGCCGCAGGCGCTGTCGACCCCCGAGCTCAAGCTGGAGATGGCCGAGGGCGAGCCGCATGCGCTGATCGCCGCCCTGCAGCAGCAGGGCGAGTTCGCCAGCGCCAGCCGGCTGGTTACGATAGACGGCGTGCGCGCGGAATACCCGGACGGCTTCGGGCTGGCGCGCGCCTCCAATACCACCCCCGTCGTCGTGCTGCGCTTCGAAGCGGAGACCGAGCCGGGCCTGGCCCGCATCCAGCAGGAATTCCGCCAGCAGCTGCTGCGGCTGGCTCCGCAAGCCAAACTGCCCTTCTGACCACTCATGCCTACACCGCTGCCCTCCAGTTCCGCCTGGCTCGCGTTCGCCGACGCGGCGCGCCACTCGTCGCGCCGCGGCGCCCGGTTGCGCGTCATCGAAGCGGCGGGGCTGCGGGTGGACCTGACCGCCCAGGCGCACTCCGACGACCTCGACAGCGCCGCCGAGGACCTGCTGGCGCAGCAGGATTTCGACAACGCCCGCGCCCAGCTGTTCGACGGCGGCCCGGCCAACTGGACCGAACACCGCCCGGCCTGGCACACGGCGCTGCGCGCCGCCCGGCCGCCCACGCCGGTGGCCGGCGCCATCCTGGGCGAGCGCGACAGGCTGCGCCGCTTCGTGCAGGACGCCGACATGCGCGGCGCCTACCGCCATGTGCTGCACCTGGGCATAGGCGGCAGCGACTGGGGCCCGCGCATGGTCACGCGCGCGCTGCGCCACAACGGCCTCAAGCGCGAAGTGCGCTTCGCCTCCAACGTCGATTCGCATGCGGTCGCCGACGCGCTGCATCATCTCGACCCGCACGATACGCTGATCATCGTGGCGTCCAAGTCGTTCACCACGACCGAGCCGCTCGCCAATGCCGAAGTCGCCATGAACTGGTTGCGCAACGCCGGCGTGGCCGACCCGGTGCGGCAGGTCGTGGCGATCACCGCCAACGTCGACGCGGCGCTGGATTTCGGCATTTCGCCGCAGCACATCTTCCGTTTCTGGGACTGGGTGGGCGGCCGCTATTCGCTGTGGTCCGCCATCGGGTTGCCGGTGGCGCTGGCGCTGGGCTGCGATGCGCTGGACGAACTGCTGGCCGGCGCCGCCGCCATGGACCAGCATTTCCTGCATACGCCGATGCGCCGCAACGCGCCGCTGCAGATGGCGCTGGCGGGCGTGGCCAACCGCAGCGTGCTGGGCTACGGCTCGCTGGCGATCACGCCCTACGATTCGCGCCTGACGCACCTGGTGCCATGGGCGCAACAGCTGGAGATGGAGTCGCTGGGCAAGGTCGCCGGCCATGACGGCTCGCCGGCCGGCGTTCCCACCGGCCCCGTGGTCTGGGGCATGACGGGCACCGACTGCCAGCACACCTTCTTCCAGTGGCTGCACCAGGACACGGCCGGCGCGCCGGTGGATTTCATCGTCTGCGAGCAGGCCGACCATCCCTACGACCACTTCCACAAGCTGCTGATCGCCAACTGCCTGGCGCAACGCGCGGCGCTGCTGCGCGGCAAGCCGTTCGACGAAGCGCTCAAGGAAGCGCGGCTGGTCGAGTCCGACCCGCAGCAGGCCGAGATCCTGGCGCACCACCGCGTGCATCCGGGCGGACGCCCGTCCACGCTGATCATGCTGCCGCGCCTGTCGGCCCACGCGCTGGGCGCGCTGCTGGCCATGTACGAACACAAGGTGTTCGCGCAGGGCGTGCTGTGGGGGATCAACCCGTTCGACCAGTGGGGCGTGGAATACGGCAAGGCGTTGGCGCGCAATATCATCCGCGAGCTGGAGAACCCGTCGAGCGAGGTGAACCAGCAGGACCCCTCGACCCGCTACTGGATCGACGCGCTGCGCAAGCAGCCCTAGGAACGGTTCAGCGCGCCAGCGCGCGATAGATGGCCAGGTGGCGGCGGCATACATCCTCGATGCCGAACTCGCGCTCGGCCAGCGCGCGGCCGGCCGCGCCCATGCGCTGGCGCAAGGACGCGTCCTCGGCCAGCCGGGCGATCGCGTCGGCCAAGGCCGGCGCGTCGCGCGGCGGCACCAGCAGGCCGGTGACATCGGGGTCGATCGCATCGCGGCAGCCCGGCACGTCGGTGGTGACCACGGCGCGCCCGCAGGCGGCGGCCTCCAGCAGGGACTTGGGCAGGCCTTCGCGGTAGGACGGCAGCACCGCCATGTGCGCCGCGCCGTACAGGGCCGCGATATCCTTGCGCTCGCCCAGCACCTCGACGCAGCCTTCGTCCTGCCATTGCGCGGCCTGCTCCGGCGTGATGGACGCCGGGTTGCCGGGATCCACGCCGCCGGCCAGCTGCATGCGCACGGACAGCCCGCGCTGGCGCAGCAGGCGCGCGGCCTCGACGAATTCCCGCACGCCCTTGTCGCGCAGCAGGCGCGCGGCCATCAGCGCCGTCACCGGCGCCGCAGGCTCCGGCACGACGCGGTATTGGCCCAGGTCGACGCCCGAACCGCGGATCATGACCACCTGCTCCGCGCGCACGGCGCCCAGGCGCGCCAGCACATCGCGATCGGCGGTGTTCTGGAACACGATGCGGCTGTTGCGATGACCCAGCGCCAACCGGTAGAGACGGCCGACCGCGGCCCGCAGCAGGCGCGCCTTCAGGCCGCCTGCCACGAACACGAAACCCAGCCCGGAGATGGCCGCCACCATGGCGGGCACGCCCGCCAGCCGGGCGGCGATGCCGCCGTAGAGCACCGGCTTGATGGTCACCAGATGCACCAGGCCGGGCCGCAGGCGCCGGAACAGGCGCACCAGCGCCCACACGCTGCGCAGCTCCTGCAGCGGCTGCTTGCCGCTGCGCGTCATCGGAATGACATGATGGGCAAAGCCGCGCGCCACGATATCCGGCACGCTGGGGCCGTCCATGGTCGCCACGTGCACCTCGTAGCCGTCGGCGCGCGCGGCCTCGGCCAGCGGCAGCCGGTGCGACAGGAAGAAGGCCGGGTTGTTGACGACGAACAGCAGGCGGCGCGGCGATGTCATGCGCGTTCTCCGGAAATGCGGCGCCACACGGCCTCGTACGACTCGACCATGCGGCGCAGGTCGAACTCGGCCAGGACGCGCTGGCGGCCGGCGGCGCCGGCCGCGTCGCGCCCACGCGCGGCGATCCCGGCCAGCGCGGCCTCGATCGCCGCCGCCAGCGCGGCCGGCTGCTGGGCCGGCGCCACGCCGCCGGTATCGCCGACGATGTAGGCGGCGTCACCGACATCGGTGGCCACGCAGGGCGTGCCGCAGGCCATCGCCTCGGCCACGACATTCGGGAAGCCTTCGGCGCAACTCGACAGCACATGCAGGTCGAGCGCGTTCATGACCGCCGGCACGTCGTCGCTGGGGCCGGCCAGCAGCACGCGGCCGCGCAGGCCTTCGGCATCGATCAGCGCGGCCAGGCCTGCGTTGCCCGGCGACATGCCGCGGCCGACCAGGGCGCACTGCAGCCCGCGGTCGCGCCCCTCGCGCACCAGTCCCCCCAACGCGGCCAGCAGGTTGGCGTGGTCCTTGAGCGGATCCCAGCGGGCCACGCAGCCGACCAGCGGCGTCCCGGGGGCCACGCCCCACAGCGATCGCATGCGCTCGCGCGCTTGCGCATCGGGCGCGTAGCGCGACAGGTCATAGCCATTGGGGATCACCACCATGCGCGCGCCGTCGTAGCCATGCTGCCGGTGGCGCGTAGCCGCATCCTGCGCCGCGCACACGATGGCCGCCGGCAGGCGCGCCGACAGCCGCGCGCACAGCTTGAGCACCAGCCGCGCGGAACGGCTGCTGCGATCGAGATGTTCGCCGGAATTGCGGATCCCCCATGCGACCGCGCGGATGCCGGCCAGCCGCGCGGCCACGCCGCCGATCAGGTCGGCGTGGTACATCCAGGTCTGCACGGCGTCGGGACGTTCGCGCCGCAGCAGCGCGCGCAGGGCCAGCAGGCCGCCCAGCGTGACGCGGCCGCGCGGCATGCCCAGCGCATGCACCGGCACCCCGGCGGCGCGCAGGCGCGTGCCATAGACCCCTTCGTCGGTCAGCGAGATCACACTGTGGCGCACCCGCTGGTCCGGCCAGGTGGCGAGCCGGAACAGGACGGATTCGGCGCCGCCCTGGCCCAGGCCGGTGATCACGTGCATGACGCGCAGGATCCGCGTCATGCGCCGCCCCGCACGCGCTCGAACAGCGCATCCCATTGCGCCAGCACCGCCGGCAGCGCATAGCGCTGGCGCACCGACTGCGCCGCCCGCCGGCCCAGGTCGCGGCGCAGCTCCGGGTCGCGCATGAGGCGGCCCAGCGCATCGCGCAGCGCGTCGCGCTGGCCTGCCGGCACCAGCAGGGCGTCGCGTCCGCCGCGCGTCATTTCGGCCGGGCCGCTGGGGCAGTCGAAGGCGGCGCAAGGCAAGCCCAGCGACATGGCTTCCAGCAGCACGTTGGGAAACCCCTCCACCGCCGAGCTGAGCACGAATGCGTCGGCCTTGGCCAGCTCGTCCCAGGGCGCGGCGGTGCGGCCGGGCATATGGATGCGGGTGGCCAGCCCGCGCGCCGCGACCTGCGCCTGCAGGTCGTCGCGGCGCGGGCCCTCGCCCCAGATCCACAAGTCCCAGTCGGGGAATTCGTCGGCCAGGCCGGCGTAGGCGTCGATCAACAGATCGAACCGCTTGTCCGGCACCATGCGCCCCATCGCCATGAGCCGCTTGCGCGCGGCCGGCGCGGCGCCGCTGCCGGCGGCCGGCGTGGCGTCGAACAGCTCGGGCGGCAGCGGATTGGGAATCACGCACAACTGCTTGAGGCCGGGCACCTGGCGCGCGAACGGTTCGACCGTCGCGTCGGCCTGCACCGTGACCATGTCGGCCAGGGGATACAGGACGCGGCGCAGCACGCGCCATATGCGGCCGATGCTGGTATCGACGACCGGGTTGGTGCGCTCGCACACGATCAGCGGCGTCTTCAGGCCCCGGGTGGCCAGGATGGCCGCCACGTTGACGTTGGTCAGGAAGGACACCACCACGTCGGGCGCGCGCTCTCGCACCACGGCGCGCAACGCCCGCAGGCGCTGCCATGCCGCCACGACGCCGCCCGAGCGGGTGCCGGCCCGATCGGCCAGCCACAGCAGTTCGACATCGTCGGACAGCGGATAAAAACAAGTGCCCTTGGACGAGTAGGTGGGCATCAGCGTGATCTGGTCGCCACGCGCGGCCCAGCCATTGGCAAGCGTGGCGGCGACCCGTTCGGCGCCGCCGGCGTGCATGGAACTGACCAGCAACAATATCTTCATCGGCGGCCGGCCTCATCGCCGGCTCCGGCGCGATAGCGGTCCAGCCAGGCCTGCATCATCAGCACGCCCCACAGATGGCTGTCCCAGTTGCGGTGCCCCGACAGGTGTTCGCGCCATTTGCGCAGGATGGGCTCGGGCTCGAACCAGCCTTCCTGGCGCAGGCGCGCCGGATCCAGCAAGGCCTCGGCCCAGTCGCGCAGCGGCCCGCGCAGCCAGGCGGCCAGCGGCACGGCGAAGCCGCGCTTGGGCCGGTCCACCATGGCCTGCGGCACGTGGCGGTACAGCAGCTGGCGCAGCAGCCACTTGCCGGTGCCGCCGCGCACCTTGTATTCGAACGGCAGTTGCCAGGCGAATTCGTAGACGCGATGGTCGATCAGCGGCACGCGCGTCTCCAGGCTGACGGCCATCGCCGCGCGGTCGACCTTGACCAGGATGTCGTCGGGCAGGTAGGTGACCGTGTCCAGCTTCATCATGGCGTCGAAGGTGGAGCCCTCCATCGGCTGCTCGAACGGCGACAGCGGCTCCGTGCCGCCGATCACCACGCGGCCCGGATCGGCCCAGTAGGAGACGAACAGACGATAGAACTCGCCGCGCGTGTCGGCGCCGAGCAGCTCGCCCAGCTTGCCGACCTTGCCGCGCCAGGCGCCGGCGCCCGGCAGCGCGGCCGAGCCGCGCAGCGCCGCGCCCGCCAGATGGCGCAGCGGCCCGGGCATGGCGGCGCATTTGCGCCACCAGTTGTCGACGCGGAAATAGCGCGAATACCCGCCGAACAGCTCGTCGCCGCCATCGCCCGACAAGGCCACCGTCACGTGCTGGCGCGCCATGCGCGTGACCAGCGAGGTCGGGATCTGCGACGAGTCGGCGAAGGGCTCGTCGTACATGTCTGCCAGGGACGGCACCACGGCCAGGCCGTCCTCGGCGGTGACGTAGAGCTCGGTATGCTCGGTGCCCAGGTGCGCCGCCACCGCCTTGGCGTGCTCGGCCTCGTTATAGCCCTTCTCGTGAAAGCCGATGGCGAAGGTGCGCACCGGCTGCGCGCTTTGCGCCTGCATCAGGGCCACGACGGTGGACGAGTCGATGCCGCCGGAAAGAAACGCGCCCAGGCTGACGTCCGACAGCATCTGGCCGCGCACTGCCTGCGACACCACCTGCTCCAGCGCGTCGATCGCCTGCGCGTCGGACTCGAAGCGGCGCCGGTCGCCCAGGCCCTGGTCGGCCGCGCGGCGCGCCGACCAGTACACCTGGGGTTCGGGCAACTCGCCACGGCGCATCTGCGCCGCGTCGATCTCGACCCAGGCGCCCGGCGGCAGCTTGCGGATGCCGGCGTAGATCGACTGCGGCGCGGGAATGTAGTTGTGGCGCATGAACGAGGCTAGGGCATTGCGATCGAGCTCGCGGCCGAAGCCGGGCACCGGCATGAACGCCTTGAGTTCCGAGCCGAACAGCAGGTTGGCCTGCGAATAGCCGTAGTAAAGCGGTTTCTCGCCCATGCGGTCGCGCATCAACGCCAGCTTGCGCTCGGCGCGGTCCCAGAGCACGATGGCGAACATGCCCACCGCGGCCTGCAGGGTCTGCTCGATGCCCCAGTCGGCGAAGCAGGCCAGCACCGTCTCGGTATCGGAGTGGCCGCGCCAGGCCGGCGCCAGCCCGTCCTGCTGCAGGCGCTCGCGCAGCTCCATGTGGTTGTAGATCTCGCCATTGAGAACGATGACGTAGCGGCCGCAGGCCGACACCATGGGCTGGTGGCCGGCCTCGGTCAGGTCCAGGATGGCCAGGCGCACATGCGCCAGCGCCAGGTCGGCCTCGGCGTCTTCCCAATAGCCATTGCTGTCGGGGCCGCGGTGGCGGATGCGCCGGCAGCTTTCGGCCAGCACATTGGCCTTGTCCCGCAAGGGACCCCAGATTCCGACAATTCCGCACATGATGTTCAGTTTCCCACGATGATCGTGACGACGACGGGAGCGGCGGCTACTTCGCCTGACTCAGCGCATCATCGAATAGTTGTTGCCACAGGTCCAGCACATGGCGCGCCGAGAAGCGTTCGCGCACGTCGATGGCGCGGGCGGCCATGGCGCGCCGGCCCGGCTCGTCGTCGATGGCGGCGGCCAGCGCTTGGGCCATGGCCCCGGCGTCGCCCGCCGGCCGCACCAGCACGCCGTCCACGCCGGGGCGCACGATCTCGCGCGGCCCGGTGTCGCAGTCGAAGCTGACCGGCATCAGGCCGCTGGCCATCGATTCCAGCAATGTATTGGACAATCCCTCGAAACGCGAGGTCAGCACGTACAGGGCGGCGCAGGCGTACCAGTCGCCCACGTTGCCGGCCCGCCCGGGCAGCGCCACCCGCTGCGCCAGGCCGGCCTCGTCGACCCGGCGCTGCAGCGCGGCGCACTCCTCGCCCTCGCCCAGGATCACCAGGTCCCAATCGGGGTATCGCGGCGCGATGCGCGCATAGGCGTCGATGAGCACGTCGAAGCCCTTGTCCGGATGCAGGCGGCCGACCGCCAGCAGGCGCGGCCGGCCGTCGGCGGGCGGCACGAGCACGGGTTCGGTGCGCGGCAAGGGCCAGTGCACCGGATTGGGGATCACCGCCAGCCGCGAACCCGGCACATGCGTGCGCAGCCAGTCGGCGGTGCCGCGCGTCAGCGCCACCACGCGCGCGGCGCGCGGATAGGTCCAGCGCCGCAGGCGCAGCCACATGCCCGAGAGCGCCTGCGACGGCGGATGGGTATGTTCGGTGGCCACGACACGGCAACCCAGGCCGCGCGCGGCCAGCACCGCCAGCACCGAGGCCGTCGTCATCATGCCCAGCACGATATCGGGCTGGAAATCCTTGATCAGCGCGCGCAGGGCGCGGATCCGCCGCAGGTTGGCCAGCACCCCGCGCCAGCCGCCGCCCTCGCCCGCCGTATCCAGCGTACGCCGCAGGACCTGCGGATGCAGCGGGTAGACGTCGCCCGACGCATCGGTCTGCGTCACCAGCATGACCGCGCGGCCATCGCGCGCCCAGTGGGCGCTGAGATCGGCGGCCACGCGCTCGGCGCCGCCGCCGTGCAGAGAGTGGATGAAGATCAGTACGCGCAAGGGACGTTCGGCGGGCCCGGACATTCAGCGTTTCTCCCTGTCGTCGTCGCCGCCGTCCGCGCCTGGCGCCGGCCGCAGGGCCACGACCGTATAGCAGGCGAACGACAGCAGATACATCAGGCTGGTGGCGAGCATGATCCCCGCGGTGCCCATGCGCGGCGCCAGCACCGTATTGAGCACCGCCTTGAGCAGGAAGTTCGCCACGGCGATGAGCGCCATGATGCGGTAGCGGTTCTGGCTGGCCAGCAACTGCACCAGGATCAGCACGCCGAAATAGAACGGCAGCTGCAGCAGGCCCCAGCGCAGCACCTGCGCCACGGCCTGGGTATTTTCGGCGGTGAAGGCGCCGCGCTCGAACAGCAGCGCCACGCCCCAGGGCGCCAGCAGCCAGCCCACCACCACGGCGGCCGCGCCGGCGCCGACCATCAGCGCCGACCACTTGAGCGCCATGGCGCGTGCGCGCGCGCCATCGCCGCGGCTTTGCACATCGGCCAGCACGGGCAGCGCGGCGCGCCCCACCGACACCGCGCCGATGCCCAGCACCAGCGACAGCAGGCGGCTGGCGTAGCCCAGCGTGGCGTTGGCGTTGGAGCCCAGATTGGCCGCCGCGTATTGGTCGAGCGGACCGACGAAACTCATGGCCACCTGCCCGACCAGCATGACGCCGGCGGCGGCGGCCAGCTCCGGCCAGTGCGGCGAACGCAGCGTGAACGCCGGCCAGCCCCAGAATCCGCCGTCGGCGCGCGCGGCCAGCCAGGCCAGCCAGGCGGCCTGGATCGCGTAGCCCACCAGGGTGCCCCACAGCAGCGGGCCCACGCTGTCGGCCGAGGCCGCCAGCATGACCCAGGCCAGCGTCGTCACGGCCGGCACGCTGTCGAGCAGGGTATTGACGTGGCGCTCGTGCGAGCGCAGGCGCGCCGCGCTGATGCCGGCCATCAGCAGCAAGGCGGCCACCGGCGCGAAGGCCAGCAGCAGCTCGTGCGTCATGCCGTCGACGGTGCCCGACAGCCCGCCGCCCAGCCAGTCGAGCACATGGGGCCAGGCCATCCAGGTCAGCAGCGCCAGGGTCAGGCCCGCGGCCAGCGACCAACCCTGCAGTTCGCGCACGAACCGGTCGCGCTCGTGTCCGCCCGCGCGGCGCAGCCGCACCAGCACGGGGATCAGCACGACAGACAGCGCGCCCACGATGGTGACCGGCAGCCAGGTGGCCATGGTCATGGTGAACTGGTAGGCGTCGACGGCGTCGCTGACGCCATAGCGGTACGCCACCGCCATCTCCTTGATGGCGCCGGCGGCCTTGCCCAGTATCAGGAAGACGGCCACCCGGAACGCACCCTTGAAAATGCGTTGGTGGTCCGGATGGATCGCGTCGAGTTTGCGGCGGATGGCTTTCAAATCAACGCAGGAATTGCGTGTACCAGGGCATGGCGGCTTCCAGCCCGCGCAGGATGTCGTAGGCCGGCTCGTAGCCCAGCAGCTTGCCGGCCTTGCCGATGTCGGCCTGCGAGTGGCGCACGTCGCCGGCGCGGAATTCCGCGTACACCGGCGCCTTCTCGTACGACACGCCCTGCCCGGCCAGCGTGCGCCGCAGGTGCTCGAACAGCTCGGTCAGCGTCGTGCGCGCGTTGTACGCCACGTTGTAGACCTGGTTCGCGCCTTCCGGTGCGGCCATCGCCGCCAGCAGGTTGGCCTGCACCGCGTTCTCCACGAAGCAGAAGTCGCGGCTGGTCTGGCCGTCGCCGTTGATCACGACGTCCTCGCCCTTGATCATCGCCGCCGTCCACTTCGGAATCACCGCCGCGTACGCGCCGTCCGGGTCCTGGCGCTTGCCGAACACGTTGAAGTAGCGCAGCCCCACGCTGGAAAACCCGTACGAGCGCGCGAACACGTCGGCGTACAGCTCGTTGACGTACTTGGTCACCGCGTACGGCGAGAGCGGATTGCCGATGCGCTCCTCCACCTTGGGCAGGTCGGGATGGTCGCCGTAGGTCGAGCTCGAGGCCGCATAGACGAACGCCTGGACCTGCGCATCGCGCGCGGCCACCAGCATGTTCAGGAAACCGCCGATGTTGACCTCGTTGGTCGTGATCGGGTCTTTCAGCGAACGCGGCACCGAACCCAGCGCGGCCTGGTGCAGCACCCGGTCCACGCCCTGCACGGCGCGCTGGCAGGCCGCCAGGTCGCGGATGTCGCCTTCGATGAAGGTGAAGCGCGCCCATTGCTCGGGCGTCACCGCCGCGCGCACCTCGTCCAGGTTGTGCTGGTGTCCCGTGGCGAAGTTGTCCAGCCCCACCACCGCCTGGTCCAGCCCGAGCAACGTCTCGAGCAGGTTCGAGCCGATGAAGCCGGCGCAGCCGGTCACCAGCCATTTCTGGGGTTGGGCCCGCAACTGCGCGCACGTGGTCTCAAAGCGATTCGTCATGGAGTTCCTTCTTACAGCCTCAGGTCGGCCTGCTCGGGGGCCAGCACGTACTTCAGGTCGTACAGGATGTGCTCGGCCTTGCCGAACTTGCGGATCGCCTCGGCGCCCATCTCGACGAACTGGTGGTGCGACACCGCCAGGATGATCGCGTCGTACGCCCCGGCGGCCGGCTTGGCGACCGGCGTGATGCCGTACTCGTGCTCGGCCTCGGCCGGGTCCACCCACGGGTCGTACACGTCCACGTCGACGTGGTACTCGCCCAGCTCGCGCACGATGTCCACCACGCGCGTGTTGCGCAGGTCGGGGCAGTTTTCCTTGAACGTCAGGCCCATCAGCAGCACGCGCGCGCCCTCGACGTGGATGCGGCGCTTGGCCATGGCCTTGACCAGCTGCGAGACCACGTAGCCGCCCATCGAGTCGTTCAGGCGGCGGCCCGCCAGGATGATCTCAGGGTGGTAGCCGATGGCCTGCGCCTTGTGCGTCAGGTAGTACGGATCCACGCCGATGCAGTGCCCGCCCACCAGGCCCGGACGGAACGGCAGGAAGTTCCACTTGGTGCCGGCGGCCTGCAGCACGGCCTCGGTGTCGATGCCCATCTTGTTGAAGATCAGCGCCAGCTCGTTGATCAGCGCGATGTTGACGTCGCGCTGCGTGTTCTCGATCACCTTGGCGGCCTCGGCCACGCGGATGCTCGAGGCCTTGTGGGTGCCGGCCGTGATGATCTCGTTGTACAGCTGGTCGACCAGCTCGGCGACTTCCGGCGTCGAGCCCGAGGTCACCTTCTTGATGGTGTTGACGCGGTGCGCCTTGTCGCCCGGGTTGATGCGCTCGGGGCTGTAGCCGGCGTAGAAGTCCTGGTTGAACTTCAGGCCCGACACGCGCTCGAGCACCGGCACGCAGTCTTCCTCGGTGGCGCCCGGGTACACGGTCGATTCGTAGATCACGATGTCGCCGCGCTTGAGCACCGCGCCGATGGTCTCGCTGGCCTTGACCAGCGGCGTGAGGTCGGGCTGCTTGTACTCGTCGATCGGCGTGGGCACGGTGACGATGAACACATTGGCCTTGCCCAGTTCCTCGCGCTCGGCGGTGTAGCTGAGCTGCGCGGCCCGGGCCAGTTCGTCGTCCTCGACTTCCAGGGTGTGATCGTGGCCGGCCTTGAGCGCGGCGATGCGGCGCTCGTTGATATCGAAGCCGATCACCGGGCGTTTCTTGCCGAACTCCACGGCCAGCGGCAGCCCCACGTATCCGAGGCCGACAACGGCCAGTTTCACATCATCAATGCGCAAGATAAATCTCCCTATCAACCGTGTGACGGCTACGGAATTGTATGTAGTTTGAACGTGTTTGTAGCGTTGTAGCACCCCGCGCGCGGGCGCGGGGGCCACGATGGATCAGTGCGTTCGAATGACGGACGGCAGCAGCAGCCAGCCGGGGCGGCGCCAGGACACCAGCCGCATGTACAGCCACGTGTAGACCGCGGCAAACACGACCAGGCTGGCGCACAGGAACCAGGCGTTGTCCCACCAGATGGTGGCGGGCACCAGGCCGATGAGCGCCAGCACCCACATGTAGGGCGAGGCCAGGGCATTGCACAATGCCGGCACCGCATGGCGGCGGCCGCGGCTGAACGTCACGCGCACCAGGCGGCGGAACACCAGCTGGTGCAGGTGCAGGGCATCCGGCTGGTCGACCGGCACGCCGCGCTTGAAGCGGCGCCGCCAGATCGAAAAGCCCGTTTCGAACACCGGATAGAACAGCACCGCCAGCGCGTAGAACGGCGACACCGACGGATTGCGCACCACCAGCAGCACGGCCAGCTCCGCCAGCATGAAGCCGAGGAAGTACGCACCGCCATCGCCCAGGAACACCCGTCCGAACGGGAAGTTCCAGACCAGGAACCCCAGCGTGGCCGAGGCCAGCGCCGCGGCGATCATGAAAATGGGCATGTCGCCGACCTGCAGCGCCACCAGGCTGATCGACACCGCCATCAGGGTGGCGATCATGCCGGCCAGCCCGTTCATGCCGTCGACGATGTTCAGCGCGTGCGTACAGCCGCCCACCGCGAACATGGTGAAGATCAGCGACACCGGCCAGAACGACAGCACCCAGTCGACCGGCGCGATGCCCACGCGGCTCACCCCGCCCAGCAGCCACCAGGCGATCGCCGCCGAGGCGAACGCGGCGAGCAGGCGCTTGCTGGCGCCGATGTCCTTGGTAATGTCTTCGAGCAGGCCGGCCACGAACACGGGCAGCGCCGCCACGAACAGCGCCGGCCACAGCCAGGTCAGCGTCATGTTGCTGGGGCCGAGCACCAGCAGGCCGGCCAGCGAGCCGGCCAGGACCGCCAGCCCGCCCACGCGCGGCGTTGCCCGCGTGTGCGAAGCCTGCGGCTTGTTGAGGTCGCTATCGCCGGTAAACGCGCCATGCCAGCGCTCCGACGCCACGATGAGTCCCCCCACCATGAATGCGACCACGCATATGTACAGCCAGGTCACAGAGTCACCTTAGGTTGGTCTATGGAGACGAGTCCGCCATTATCGGCCGCAGGTGTAACGCCCATATATGGCAGCAATAATGAAGTGCAAGTCGCCAGTACAGAAAGTAACGTCTCGGCCCGCCCGGCTTCCCGGTCTTGAACCGTCCAGGCGATTGTAGAACTTTCCGCCCTGGTGCAGCGGGGAAAGTTCAGGGAAAACACCAATAAGCCGGGTGAACGCCCGGCCTGCCCCCTGCGCGCCGCGCGTCGCGGCGAAAAAAAAAGCCCGAGATCTTGCGATCTCGGGCTAAATCCACCAAAGGAGGAGGGTGGAGGAGACAACCGTGGCATGTCGGGATTGCGTCAGGCCTTGCGGCCCGGAAATCGCGGCAGTCGGGGTATCCATGCTTGCTGGCCTTGGGCCGGCGGTTCTGGCACCGCACCGTCTGCGTTTCAACATCCGATGTGCAAATAGTAGAGGATTCTTTTGTGCGATGCAAGAAATTTTTTGCATTGCCCGGATCCGGCGCCCGGTCGTTGGATTTTTGCCGCACCGCCTGGGCGGCTCACGGCGAAACCCGCGTCGATATTGGGCTGCAGCGTGAAGCGGGTTAATGCCGAAAGGGAAAACCCTTGCGGGATTACCCTAGAGATTTCAAGCATTTAGAAGCGGCAGGGGCGCGCCGCCCCAGGCCTGGCCGACGCTTTTTGCCGCAATGCACCATAAATGGGCAGATTGTCCCCATTTCAAAGCCAATAGGCGGTGGACGTCATGACCTTGGACATCGCCCGCATCGCGCCGCGCACCGGCGCGGGCAGCGGCACGCCGCCGGCGCGCTCGGCGCTGGCGCGGTGCTGCGCTTCGTCTTCCTTCATTTTCTGGACGATGTCGCGCGAGCGCTGGTCCTGCACCGGCAAGGTGCGCAGGTGCCCGTCCAGGTGCGCCTCGACCTGGCGCTCGGTCTCGGCCATGAAGCCCAGGTTGCGCGGCACGCCGGCATAGCTGGCCAGCACGCCGAGCGCGAACGAGCCGGTGTACCAGAACGGGTTGAGCAGGCTGGGGCGGCTGCCCAGTTCCCGCAGGCGCTCGTGGCACCACGCAAGGTGGTCCACTTCCTCGGCCGCGGCCTCGCGCAGCAGCGCGCGCGCGGCCGGCTCGCGGCAGGCGGCCGCCTGGCCGCGATACAGCGCCTGCGCGCACACCTCGCCCACGTGGTTGACGCGCATCAGGCCGGCGGCATGGCGCTTCTCGCGCTCGGACAACGCATCCGGCGCCTCGGGCGCCTGGGCGGGATACGGCCGGGCGGCGGTGGCGGCGCCCGAAAGCACGCGCAAGGCGCGGTCGATTTCGCCGATCAGGCCATCGAGCGGGCCGGCGCGGCGGCCGAGCGCGGAAGCGGAACTGGAGGTGGACATATGGATACTCCCTGGAAAGTCGCGCCGCCCTGTCGGCGGGCGGGGTTCTCCGCCAACCATTGTACGCAACGGGTATGATCGCTTTTTGATGGCGCGCAAGGCCGCGCCCACCGCTACAGGACTATGCAGATGGAATGCACGATCGATTGGGGCGGCCCTGCGGGCATGCTGTTCACGGCCAGCACGGGCAGCGGCCACGTGGCCGTGATGGACGGCGCGGTCGATGGCGGCGGCCATGACCTGGCGCCGCGCCCGATGGAAATGCTGCTGGCCGGCACCGGCGGCTGCACCGCCTATGACGTGGTGCTGATCCTCAAGCG
Source organism: Bordetella pertussis 18323 (assembly GCF_000306945.1). Taxonomy (NCBI): domain Bacteria; kingdom Pseudomonadati; phylum Pseudomonadota; class Betaproteobacteria; order Burkholderiales; family Alcaligenaceae; genus Bordetella; species Bordetella pertussis. The sequence goes on from NC_018518.1 coordinate 3,077,615, forward strand.
CGGCCGCCACGCCGTGACCGGCTGCAGCGTCAAGCTGCAGGCCGAACGCGCCGACGCCGATCCGAAGGTTTTCACGCGCATCCATTTCGCGTTCACCGTCACCGGCAGCAAACTGCCGCGCGCCGCGGTCGAACGCGCCGTGCAGCTGTCGCACGAGAAGTACTGCTCGGCCTCGGCCATGCTGGAAAAAACCGCCGAGCTCAGCTTCTCGGTGGACATCGTCGATACCCAAGCCGCGTAACCCAAGCCGCAAACCGGGCCGCGCAGACACCCCGCGGCCCGCCGTCACCACGATGAAACAATATCTAGACCTCGTCCAATCCATTCTCGACCAGGGCGCCTGGCAGGAAAACCGCACCGGCGTGCGCACGCTCTCGCTGCCCGGCGCGGCGCTGCGCTTCGACCTGCAGCAGGGGTTTCCCGCCGTCACCACCAAGAAGCTGGCGTTCAAGTCCGCCATCGGCGAAATGGTGGGCTTCCTGCGCGCCACGCGCAGCGCCGCGCAGTTCCGCGCGCTGGGTTGCAAGGTCTGGGACCAGAACGCCAACGAGAACGAGCAATGGCTGGCCAACCCGTACCGCGAGGGTCCCGACGACCTCGGCCCGGTCTACGGCGTCCAATGGCGCCATTGGCCGGCCTACAAGCTGCTGCCGAGCAGCGCCGGCGGCCAGGTGGCCGACGCGCTGGCGCGCGGCTACCGACAAGTGGCCGAGGTCGACGAAAACGGCGCGCCGCACGTGCTGCTGTACAAGGCGGTGGACCAGTTGCGCCAGTGCCTGGACACCATCCGCCAATCGCCGGGCGACCGCCGCATCCTGTTCCATGGCTGGAACTGGGCGCAGATCGAGGAAATGGCCCTGCCGCCCTGCCATCTGCTCTACCAGTTCCTGCCCAACGCCGGCACGCGCGAAATCTCGCTGTGCCTGTACATCCGCTCCAACGACGTCGGCCTGGGCACGCCCTTCAACCTGACCGAGGGCGCGGCGCTGCTGCACCTGGTCGGCCGCCTGACCGGCTACAAGCCGCGCTGGTTCAGCTATTTCATCGGCGATGCGCACGTCTACGAAAACCACCTGCCGATGCTGCGCGAGCAACTGGCGCGCGAGCCCTATCCGGCCCCGCAGCTGGTGCTGTCGGACCGCATTCCCGATTTCGCCGTGACCGGCAAGTACGAGCCGCAATGGCTGGAGCAGGTCGAGCCGGGCGATTTCACGCTGAGCGGCTACCAGCACCACGCGCCGCTGACCGCCCCCATGGCGGTCTGAGCGGCCCGACGACGCCTCACGCCCTTGCCCATGTCCGCCACTCCCCTGCTCAGCCTGGTCGTCGCCTATTCGACCAACCGCGTCATCGGACGCGACAACGCCCTGCCCTGGAAGCTGCCCGGCGACCTGGCGCACTTCAAGCGCACGACCCTCGGCCATCCCATCATCATGGGCCGCAACACCTGGGAATCGCTGGGCCGCCCGCTGCCGGGGCGCACCAATATCGTGATCACCCGCAACCCGGCCTATGACGCCGCCGGCGCCGTGGTGGTGGGCTCGCTTGCCGCCGCCATCCAGGCCTGCGGCGACGCCGCCGTGGCCTGCGTCATCGGCGGCGCGCAGATCTACGCCCAGGCCCTGCCGCTGGCGCAGCGCGTGGTGGCCACCGAGGTGCATGCCGAGATCGAGGGCGACGCTTTCTTCCCGCCGCTGCCGGCCGGGCAGTGGCGCGAAACGCAGCGCGCGGCGCAACCGGCCGAGAACGGCCTGCGCTACGACTTCGTGGAATACGAGCGCGTGGCGGGCTGAGCGCTCGCCCCCGCGCCGCGCAGAAACCGCCACAGCGCCGCGGCGTCCGAATACGCCACGTTGAAGCGCAGCCACGGGATGTCCGCGTCGGCCGCGTCGAAATAGGATCCCGGCGCCAGCCAGATACCGTCCTTGAGCGCCAGCTCGGCCAAGGCATTGGCGCCGCGCTCGCGCCAGGCCCCGCCGGGCCGCGCCCACAGGAACAGGCCGGCCTGGGGACGGGCGCACAGTTGCAGGCCATGCTCGTCCATCGCCTGCACGACCTGCGCATGCGCCTGTCCCAGGCGCTCGCGGGTGCGCAGCACATGGGCGCGGTAGCGCCCCTCGCGGATGACCTGGTGCACCACGCGCTCCATGATCTCGGGCGAGGTCAGCCCGGCGGCCATCTTGGTGCGCGCCAGGTCGCGCACCAGGTCGCGGTGCGCCACGATGTAGCCGACCCGCACCGACGGGCTGATGGCCTTGGAGTAGCCGCTCAGGTAGACCACGCGCTGCGCGCCGTCCAGCGCCGCGAGCAAGGGGGCAATGGCGGGCATCAGCTCGCGCGAAATATCGTCTTCCACGATCCACAGGCCGTGGCGCTCGGCCGCCTGCAGCACGCGGAACGCGTTGGCCATGCCCAGGCTGGCGCCGCTGGGGTTCTGCAGCACCGTGTTGACGAACAAGGCGCGCGGACGGTGCGCCAGCGCGGCGGCGTCGAGCGCCTCGCAGTCGATGCCGTCGACGCCGCGCGGCACGCTGACCACGCGCATGCCCACCAGCCGCAGCAACTGCAGCAGATTGGCGTAGCAGGGCTGCTCGACCAGCACCGTATCGCCGGGGCGCAACAGGGTGCGCATGACCAGGTCCAGCCCGTGCGTGACGCCTTGCGTCAGCAGCACCTGGTCGGCCTCGGCCGGCATGCCGGCCGCGCCCAGGCCGGCGGCGATGGTCTCGCGCAGCGGCGCGTAGCCATAGGGATGCCCATAGCCGGCGATGCGCAGCGCCGGCACCCGGCCCAGGTGCCGCAGCGCCTGGTGCAGGCCCTCCTCGTGCAGCCATTCGGGCGGCAGCCAGCCGCAGCCCGACTTGATCGGGATGGAGTGGTCGGCATAGATATCGGACAGCAGCCAACTGTCGTTGAGCCGCGGCGGCGACCATTGCCCCGGGGTGCCCGCGCGCGGCGCGGCCGCCTGCGGCGAGGCGGCCCGGTAGCCCGACCCGGGCCGGGCAACCAGCCAGCCCTGCGCGGCCAGACGGCTATAGGCGCTGGCCACGGTAAAGGTGCTGATGCCGTGCTGGCGCGCGAACTCGCGCACCGACGGCACGGGCATGCCGGGCCGCAACACTTGCCGGGCGATGGCGCTGCTGAACGCCTGCACGACCTGCTCGACCAGCGAAGGCGCCTGCGCGCGGCCGCGCACGGGTTGGAAATCGATCACGGAAGGCCTGCCAGGTAGATTTCTGTACAGTTAACCAGAATCCAACTATACAGTTAGCGGTATTTACATCGATTGTATATTTTCATTCCCTGATGGGCGGGCCAGAATCGATCTCGTCCCCTGCCCGGCCACCGCACGCGCGGTCGGCGCACACCGCAGGCGTTACCTCTGGAGCGACCCTCATGAATGCCCCCGCCAGCCCGCCCGACCTGTCGCATCTCTGGATGCCGTTTACCGCCAACCGGCAGTTCAAGTCCCAGCCGCGCCTGCTGGCCCGTGCCGAGGGCATGTACTACACCTCGACCGATGGCCGCCAGATCCTCGACGGCACGGCCGGCCTGTGGTGCGTGAACGCCGGCCACTGCCGCCCGGAGATCGTGCAGGCCATCGCCAGCCAGGCCGGCGAGATGGATTACGCGCCGGGCTTCCAGCTGGGCCACCCGCTTGCGTTCGAGGCGGCCACCGCGGTGGCCTCGTTCATGCCGGCCGGCATCGACCGCGTGTTCTTCACCAACTCCGGTTCCGAATCGGTCGACACCGCGCTGAAGATTGCGCTGGCCTACCACCGGGCGCGCGGCGACGCGCAGCGCACCCGCCTGGTCGGGCGCGAACGCGGCTACCACGGCGTGGGCTTCGGCGGCATTTCGGTGGGCGGCATATCGGCCAACCTCAAGACGTTCTCGGGCGCGCTGCTGCCCGCGGTGGACCACCTGCCCCATACGCACAGCCTCGAGCACAATGCGTTCTCCAAGGGCCAGCCGGCCTGGGGCGAGCACCTGGCCGACGAGCTGGAACGCATCGTGGCGCTGCACGACGCGTCGACCATCGCCGCGGTGATCGTCGAGCCCATGGCCGGCTCGACCGGCGTGCTGGTGCCGCCCAAGGGCTACCTGCAGCGCCTGCGCGAAATCACCGCGCGGCACGGCATCCTGTTGATCTTCGATGAAGTGATCACCGCCTATGGCCGGCTGGGCTCGCCCACCGCGGCCGAGCACTTCGGCGTCACGCCCGACATCATCACCATGGCCAAGGGCGTGAGCAACGCCGCCGTGCCGGCCGGCGCCGTGGCGGTCAAGCGCGAAGTCCACGACGCCATCGTCAACGGCGTGCAGGGCGGCATCGAGTTCTTCCACGGCTACACCTATTCGGCCCACCCGCTGGCGGCGGCCGCCATCCTGGCCACGCTGGGCATCTACCGGCGCGACGACCTGTTCGGCCGCGCCCGCGACCTGTCGCCCGCTTTCGAGAAAGCGGCGCATGCCCTGCAAGGCGCGCCGCACGTCATCGACGTGCGCAACATCGGCCTGGTGGCCGGCATCGAGCTGGCCTCGCGCCCCGACGCGCCGGGCGCGCGCGCCGCCGAAGCCTTCCGCAAATGCTTCGACAGCGGGCTGATGGTGCGCTATACCGGCGACATCCTGGCCGTCTCGCCGCCGCTGATCATCGACGAGGCGCAGATCGGCGAGCTCTTCGAGGGCATCGGCAAGGTGCTTAAGGAAATCGCCTGACCCGGCACCCGCCACGCAACAGACCATACCCATGAAGACCATTCCGCATTTCATCAACGGCCAGCCGTACGAAGGCCGCAACGGCCGCTACACGCAAGGCTTCAACCCCGCCACCGGCGAGGTCTCCAGCTCGATTCCGCTGGCTTCGGCGCAGGACGTCGACACCGACGTGGCGGCCGCCGCGGCGGCGTTTCCGGCCTGGTCGGAAACGCCGCCGCTCAAGCGCGCGCGCATTCTGTTCAAGTTCAAGGCCCTGCTGGACGAGCACCAGGACGAGCTGGCCGCGCTGATCACCGCCGAGCATGGCAAGGTGTTCTCCGACGCCAAGGGCGAGGTGACGCGCGGCATCGAGGTGGTGGAGTTCGCCTGCGGCATCCCGCACCTGCTCAAGGGCCAGTACACCGACCAGATCGGCGGCGGCATCGACAACTGGAGCATGCGCCAGCCGCTGGGTGTGGTGGCGGGCATCACCCCGTTCAACTTTCCCATGATGGTGCCGTGCTGGATGTTCCCGGTGGCGCTGGCCTGCGGCAACACCTTCGTGCTCAAGCCGTCCGAGCGCGACCCCTCGGCCGCGCTGCGCCTGGCCGAGCTGCTCAAGGAGGCTGGCCTGCCCGACGGCGTGTTCAACGTGGTGCAGGGCGACAAGCAGGCGGTGGACGCGCTGATCGCGCATCCGCAGGTCGAGGCGCTGTCGTTCGTCGGCTCCACGCCGATCGCCGAATACATCTACGCCGAGGGCACGCGCCGCGGCAAGCGCGTGCAGGCCCTGGGCGGCGCCAAGAACCACATGGTGGTCATGCCGGACGCCGACCTGGACCAGGTCACCGACGCCCTGATGGGCGCGGCCTATGGCTCGGCGGGCGAGCGCTGCATGGCGATCTCGGTCGCGGTGGCGGTGGGCGAGGTGGCCGACGAGGTGGTGGCCCGCCTGGCGCCGCGCGTGCGCGCCCTGGTGGTCAAGGACGGCATGCAGGCCGACGCCGAGATGGGGCCGCTGGTGACCGCGCAGCACCGCGCCAAGGTTACCGGCTACATCGAGGACGGCCAGGCCTGCGGGGCCACGCTGGTGGTCGACGGGCGCGGCCTGCAGGTGCCCGGCAACGAGGGCGGGTTCTTCCTGGGCGGCACGCTGTTCGACCACGTCACGCCCGCCATGAACATCTATCGCGAGGAGATCTTCGGCCCGGTGCTGTGCATCGTGCGCGTGCCGGACTTCGCCGCCGCGGTGGAACTGATCAACGCCCATGAATTCGGCAACGGCGTGTCCTGCTTCACGTCCGACGGCGGCGTCGCGCGCGCCTTCGCGCGCCAGATCAAGGTGGGCATGGTCGGCATCAACGTGCCCATTCCGGTGCCGATGGCATGGCACTCGTTCGGCGGCTGGAAGCGCTCGCTGTTCGGCGACCACCATGCCTACGGCGAGGAAGGCGTGCGCTTCTATTCGCGCTACAAGAGCGTGATGCAGCGCTGGCCCGACAGCATCGGCAAGGGCGCCGAGTTCACCATGCCCGTGGCCAAGTAGGCGCGCCGCGGCCCGGGCCCTCGAACGGGCATGCGGGTATTCCCGAGGCCGGGCCCGCCGGCGGGCCGGCCTCGCCGCCATGCGCCGCCCCTCCCCCCGGCGCGCGCGGACGCAAGAAAACAACCATGGACAGGCCCGCCACCGGGCATCAGAATGGGGCCTTGTGGACCCGCGTCCGACGCCGGCCCACGGTCACAGCTTGATCCTCGCGCGCCCCCGGCGGCGCGTTTCCGACGACAACGGCGGCGCCCTGGCGCCGCCGGCTTCACTCAGAAAGGGGAACATCCATGCTGAAGTCCGTCCGCATCGCCGCGCTGGCCGGCGCCATGCTCCTGGCAGCCCAGGGCGCCGGCGCCGAAACCGTCATCAAGGCGGTCATGCACTCGCCCCTGCGGCTGACCGACCCCCACGCCACCACGGCATACATCACGACGTGGCACGGCTACATGATCTACGACACGCTGCTGGCCACCGACGCCGACAACAAGATCCAGCCCCAGATGCTCGAAAAGTGGGAAGTCTCGCCCGACGGCAAGACCTACACCATGACGCTGCGCCCCGGCCAGAAGTGGCACGACGGCAAGCCCGTGACCGCCGAGGACTGCGTCGCGTCGATCAAGCGCTGGGCGGGCGGCGACGGCATGGGCCGCACGCTGATGAAGTTCACCGACAGGATCGAGGCCGTCGACGACCAGACCTTGCGCATCGTCATGAAAGAGCCCACGGACCTCGCCTTGCGCGCGCTGTCCAAGCCCACGGGCACGGCCGCCTTCATGATGCCCAAGCGCATCGCCGACATTCCCATCGGCCAGCCCATTACCGACATGACCGGGTCGGGCCCGTTCAAGGTGGCCGAGTTCAAGCCCGGGGTGAAGACCGTATACGTCAAGAACGCCGACTACGTGCCGCGCCAGGAGCCGGCCAGCGGCCTGGCCGGCGGCAAGGCGGTCCACATCGACCGGGTCGAGTGGAACGTCATGCCCGACGCCCTGACCACGGCCAACGCCCTGCTGGGCGGCAAGATCGACTTCGTCGAGCAGTTCCCGTACGACCTGCTGCCCATGGTGGAAGGCAATCCGGAACTGAAGGAGGAAGCGCTCAGTCCGGTGGGCTACTTCACCATGTACCGGTTCAACTTCAAGTACCCGCCCTTCGACAACAAGAAGATCCGCCAGGCCGCCATGTACGCCATCGGCCAGGAAGACGTGATGAAGGCGCTGGTGGGCAACCCGAAGTACTGGCAGACCTGCGCCTCGCTGTGGGGCTGCGGCACGCCGTTCGAGACCGACATCGGCAAGGACATGGTGGTACCCTCCAACATCGAGAAGGCGCGCGCCCTGCTCAAGGAGGCCGGCTACGACAACACGCCCATCCTGGTGATGCACGCCACCGACGTCGGCACGCTCAGCGCCCAGCCCGTGGTGATGGCGCAGGCGCTGCGCAAGGCGGGCTTCAACGTCAACCTGGCGGCGATGGACTGGCAAAGCGTGGCCACGCGGCGCGCCTCCAAGGCCGCGCCGGCGCAAGGCGGCTGGAACATCCACAACACCAACTGGTACGCCACCGACATCATGGACCCGGTGCGCTCGGCCCCGGCGGCGGCCAATGGCGACAACGCCTGGTTCGGCTGGCCCGACATTCCGGAAATCGAGGCGCTGCGCACCCGGTTCGCCCTAAGCTCCGACCCCGCCGAGCAGAAGAAGCTGGCCGAGGAGGCGCAACGCATCGGCATCGACGAGGGCCTGTACGTGCCGCTGGGCCAGATGTCCGTGCCCACCGTCTACACCACCAAGCTGAGCGGCCTGGTGCACGCGCCGGTGTTCGCCTTCTGGAACGTCAAGAAGGCGCCTTGAAGCCCAGGGCGGGCCTGGCCCGCCCGCGCAACCCGAGGGAGTTCCATGCTGGCATTCATCGCGCGCCGGCTGTTGGCCACCATACCGGTCCTGATCATGGTGGCGGTCGTGGTCTTCGCGATCCTGCGCGCAAGCCCCGGCGATCCGGCCATCATCATGGCCGGCGACGCCGCCACGCCCGAACGCATTGCCCAGATCCGCCAGGTCATGGGACTGGACCAGCCGCTGGTCAAGCAATTCTTCATCTGGACCGGCAGGCTGGTGCGCGGCGACATGGGCACTTCGCTGATGTCCGGCGTGCCGGTCACCCAGTTGATCGGCCAGCGCCTGGAGCCCTCGCTCAGCCTGGCGGTGATCACGCTGGTGTTCACCCTGGCGGTCGCCATTCCATTGGGCATCCTGGCGGCGTGGCGGCGCGGCCGCCTGCTCGACCGCGCCGTGATGGGCTTTTCGGTGCTGGGGTTCTCGGTGCCGGTGTTCGTGACCAGCTACGTGCTGATCTGGGCCTTCGCCATCAAGCTGGGCTGGTTCAACGTGCAGGGCTACACGCCGCTGGCGCAGGGATTCTGGCCTTACCTGCACCGCCTCGTCCTGCCCTCGCTGGCGCTGTCCACCGTGTATGTGGCGCTGATCGCCCGCATCACCCGCACCAGCATCATCGAAGTCATGGGCGAGGATTTCATCCGCACCGCGCGCGCCAAGGGGCTGGGCGAAACCGGCGTGCTGCTGGGCCACGCCCTGCGCAATGCCGCGGTGCCCATCGCCACGGTGATCGGGGTGGGCGTGGCGCTGCTGATCAGCGGCGTGGTGGTGACGGAGTCGGTGTTCAACATTCCCGGCCTGGGCCGCCTGGTCGTCGAGGCCGTGATGGCGCGCGACTACCCCGTGATCCAGGGGCTGACGCTGTTCTTCGCGTTCGTCTACGTGTTCATCAATCTGGTGGTCGACTGCGCCTATACGGTGTTCGACCCGCGCATCAGGTATTGACGATGCCCACGCATAGCGATGCCGTCGCCGACGGCGCCCTGCCCGAGAACGGACCGCCCCAGGCAGGCGCGTGGCGGCGCGTGCGCCGCGAATTCTCCGGCGCGCCCGTGCTGGCCGCGCTGGCGGTGCTGGCCCTGGTGGTCGGCGCGGCCCTGCTGGCGCCGTGGCTGGGCACCGTGGACCCGACCGCCATCGATCCGGGCGCGCGCCTGAAGCCGCCTTTCGGCGACTACCTGTTCGGCACCGATGCGTTCGGGCGCGACATCTGGTCGCGCGTGGTGTATGGCGCGCGCGTATCGCTGGTGGCCGGCCTGGGCGCGGCGCTGGTCAGCGTGACGCTGGGCCTGGTGATAGGCGTCATCGCCGGCTGGTTCCGCACGCTCGACGGCCTGATCATACGCACCATGGACGCCGTCATGGCCATCCCCGGCATCCTGCTGGCCATCGCCCTGGTGTCGGTGACCGGCGCCAGCCTGGCCACGGTGCTGGTGGCCATCACCATCCCGGAGATTCCCCGCGTGGTGCGGCTGGTGCGCGGCCAGATCCTCAGCGTGCGCGGCGAACCCTATGTCGAAGCCGCGCTGGCGCTGGGCACGCCGCTGCCCCTGCTGCTGTGGCGCCACCTGGTGCCCAGCACGGTGGCGCCGCTGACCGTGCAAGGCACCTATGTGTTCGCCTCGGCCATGCTGACCGAGGCCATACTCAGCTTCCTAGGCGCCGGCATCCCGCCCGAGATCGCCTCGTGGGGCAACATCATGTCCGAGGGCCGCATGTACTTCCGCATGCTGCCGGGCCTGATCCTGTTTCCCGGCCTGTTCCTGTCGCTGACCGTGCTCAGCGTCAATATCCTGGGCGACGCGCTGGACCCGAAAATGACGCGGAGGACCTGAGCGATGCCCTACGCCCCCTACCCTCCGGCCGGCGACACCAGCGCCGCGGTGCTGGCGATCCGCAACCTGTCGGTGAGCGTCTGCGGCGCCGGCAACCGCGTGGTCCGCAACTTCAGCCTGGACGTGCACGCCGGCGAGACGGTCTGCGTGGTGGGCGAATCCGGGTCGGGCAAGTCGGTCACGTCGCTGGCGGTCATGGGATTGCTGCCCGAGGGCATCCTGGAGGTTTCCGGCGGCTCGGCCCGCGTGCTGGGCGAGGACATCGTCACGGCCAGCGCGCGGCGGCGGCGCGAACTGCGCGCCACGCGCATGGCCATGGTGTTCCAGGAGCCCATGACCGCGCTCAACCCGGTGCACCGGGTGGGCAGCCAGGTCGACGAAGTGCTGCGCCTGCACCGCCGCATGCCGCGCGCGCAACGGCGCGCCAAGGTGCTCGAGATGTTCCGCTCGGTGCACCTGCCCGACGTGGAGCGCATCTACGACGCGTATCCGCACCAGCTCTCGGGCGGCCAGCGCCAGCGCATCGTCATCGCCATGGCGCTGATCCTCGAACCCAAGCTGCTGATCGCCGACGAACCCACCACGGCGCTGGATGTCACCACGCAGAAGCAGATCCTGGCGCTGATCCGCGAACTGCAGGACAGGCACCAGACCGCCGTGCTCTTCATCACGCACGACTTCGGCGTGGTAGCCGAGATCGCCGACCGTATCGTCGTCATGAACCGCGGCGACCTCACCGAGACCGGCACGCGCGACGAGATCCTGGCGCGGCCGAGCCAGAACTACACCCGCCGCCTGGTGTCGTCGGTGCCCAGCCTGGTGCCGACGCAACGCGAGGCGCCGGGCGGCGAACCGGTGCTGCGCATCACCGGGCTGGGCCGCACCTACGCCGAGCGGCGCTCGCTCTTCGGCGCGACGCGCACGGTGGTGGCCGCCAGCGAGGTGGACCTGACCCTGCGGCGCGGCGAGATCCTCGGCATCGTCGGCGAATCGGGTTCGGGCAAGTCCACGGTGGCGCGCTGCATCGTGCGCCTGATCGAGCCCAGCGCCGGCCGCATGCTGCTGGGCGAGACCGACATCGCGCGCCTGAGCGGCGCGGGCCTGCGCCCGCTGCGGCGCAAGGTGCAGATCGTGTTCCAGGACCCCTACCGCTCGCTCAACCCGCGCCGCGCGGTGGGCGAGTCCATCATCGAGGGCCTGCTCAACTTCGGCATGCCGCGCGCGCCCTGGTCATGGACCCCGAAGTGCTGGTGGCCGACGAAGCCGTTTCGGCGCTGGATGTATCGGTGCAGGCGCAAGTGCTGGAGCTGATCGAGCAGGTGCGCGAACGTACCGGCGTGAGCGTGCTGTTCATCACGCATGACCTGCGCGTGGCGGCGCAGGTATGCGACACCATCGCGGTCATGCAGCATGGCAAGGTAGTGGAGACCGGCGCGGCGCAGACGGTGCTGACCCGGCCCGGCCATGCGTATACCCGCGCCCTGATCGACGCCGCGCCGGGCCGCGGCTGGGACTTCCGCAATTTCCGCCCGCTGGCCGCCTGACCGGGGCGCGCCGCCAGGAATTGCGCACGACAAGGAGCACACCATGCGTTGGCTGTTGGCGATGATCAAGCACGAGACCAATACGTTCTCGCCCGTTCCCACCCCGCTGGAGCGGTTTTTCCGCGGCAGCCCCGAGATCCTGGCCGGCGAGCGCGCCATACGCGCCTACGAGAACACCGACAGCGGCCTGGGCGGCTATATCGAGGTGGCGCGCCGCGAAGGCGCCGAGATCGTCGTGCCGGTGGCGGCGGAGTCCTGGCCCAGCGCGCCGACCGACCGCGCCACGTACGAGCGCCTGTGCGGCCTGGTGCTGGACGAGGCGCGCCGCGGCGGCTTCGACGTCATCCTGCTGGACCTGCACGGCGCCATGGTGGCCGAAGGCGTGGAAGACGCCGAAGGCGATCTGCTGCGCCGCCTGCGCGATATCGCCCCGGCCATCCCGGTGGGCGTGACGCTGGACATGCACGCCAACATCTACGACGACATCGTGCGCCACGCCACCGTCATCTCGGGCTTTCACACCTATCCGCACGTCGATATCCGCGCCGCCGGGCTGCGCGCGGCCAACGCCATCGCCCGCACGCTGCGCGGCGAGATCAAGCCCGTCATGAGCTGGGCCAACAAGCCGATGCTGCCGCACATCATGCGCCAGGGCACGCATGCCGAACCCAACAAATCGCTGCAGGCGCGCTGCAAGGCGCTGGAGTCCGAAGGCGTGATCGCCGCCTCGGTGTTCGTCGGCTTTCCGCATGCCGACATCCGCGAGGCGGGGCTGAGCGCGGTGGTGTGCACCGATGCCAACCTGGCGCAGGCCGAGCAGTACCGCGACGAGCTGCTCGAGACCGCCTGGCGCGGACGCGCCGACTGGGTGTTCCACGCCGAGCCGCTGGCGCCCACCATCGCGCGCGCCAAGGCCATCGAGAACGGACCGGTGGTGCTGCTCGACCACTACGACAATACCGGTTCGGGCGGCACCATGGACACCACCGCGGTGCTGGCCGAGATCCTGGACCAGGGCCTGGAGAACGTGGCGTTCTACGCCATCTGCGACCCGCAGGCCGCGCAGCAGGCCGCGGCGGCCGGCGTGGGCGCCACCGTGACCTTGCCCCTGGGCGGCAAGGTGGCGATGCCGGCGCTGCGCCAGGCCAGCCCGCTCCTGCACCTGACCGCCCGGGTCAAGCTGCTGTTCGACGGCGTATACCTGAACCGCGGCCCCATGTACCGCGGCGTGCGCAACGACACGGGCCTGACCGTCGTGCTCGACACCGGCAAGGTCGAGATCGTGGTGGTGTCGCGCCACCAGGAGCCTTTCGACATCAATTGCCTGCTGTCGGCCGGCATCGACCCGCTGCAAAAGCGCTACGTGGCGTTGAAGTCACGCGTGCATTGGCGCGCCGGCTTTGCCGATATGGCCGCCCATGTCATCGAATGCACCGGTGTGGGCGTGACCACTTCCGACTATGGCCAGGTCGAGTTTCGGCATGTGCGCCGGCCTGTCTATCCGCTCGACGCCATCTAGGTGTGAAGATTCAATAGGTTGTATGCATGGTTCATCCGAACCGGATTTGAGAAACTGGAAATCGCCGATCCCCCAGTTCACTCAAGGAGCCCGGCCGGATGAACACCCATAAGCATGCCCGATTGACCTTCCTACGTCGACTCGAAATGGTCCAGCAATTGATCGCCCATCAAGTTTGTGTGCCTGAAGCGGCCCGCGCCTATGGGGTCACCGCGCCGACTGTGCGCAAATGGCTGGGCCGCTTCCTGGCTCAGGGCCAGGCGGGCTTGGCCGATGCGTCCTCGCGCCCGACGGTCTCGCCCCGAGCGATTGCGCCGGCCAAGGCGCTGGCTATCGTGGAGCTGCGCCGCAAGCGGCTGACCCAAGCGCGCATCGCCCAGGCGCTGGGCGTGTCAGCCAGCACCGTCAGCCGCGTCCTGGCCCGCGCCGGTCTGTCGCACCTGGCCGACCTGGAGCCGGCCGAGCCGGTGGTGCGCTACGAGCATCAGGCCCCCGGCGATCTGCTGCACATCGACATCAAGAAGCTGGGACGTATCCAGCGCCCTGGCCACCGGGTCACGGGCAACCGACGCGATACCGTTGAGGGGGCCGGCTGGGACTTCGTCTTCGTGGCCATCGATGACCACGCCCGCGTGGCCTTCACCGACATCCACCCCGACGAGCGCTTCCCCAGCGCCGTCCAGTTCCTCAAGGACGCAGTGGCCTACTACCAGCGCCTGGGCGTGACCATCCAGCGCTTGCTCACCGACAATGGCTCGGCCTTTCGCAGCCGCGCCTTCGCCGCGCTGTGCCATGAGCTGGGCATCAAGCACCGCTTTACCCGACCTTACCGCCCACAGACCAATGGCAAGGCCGAACGCTTCATCCAGTCGGCCTTGCGTGAGTGGGCTTACGCTCACACCTACCAGAACTCCCAACACCGAGCCGATGCCATGAAATCCTGGCTACACCACTACAACTGGCATCGACCCCACCAAGGCATCGGGCGCGCTGTACCCATCTCCAGACTCAACCTGGACGAATACAACCTATTGACAGTTCACAGCTAGGCCGGCGCGTCCGGCTCGCGCAGCTGCAGCCAGACGCGCCGCATGGTCGGATCCTCGGGGTCGGCGTCGTTGGTAAAGCCCAGCCGCGTCATCAGTGTCAGCATCGGCCGGTTGGTCGACAGCACCAGCCCGTCTATGTATTCCAGCCCCTGCTCGCGCGCCGCGTCGATGAGCGCGCTCATCAGCTGGCCGCCCAGCTTGCGGCGCTGCCAGTCGTCGCCGATGACCAGCGCGTACTCGGCGCCGCGCCCGTCCGGGTTGCGCAGGTAGTGCGCGAAGCCGATGATGACTTCGCGCGGGTGGCCCCGGTTGGCCGGATTGGGCACCTGCGTGGCGGCCACCAGGGCCAGTTCGCGGTGATAGTCCACCTGGGTATAGCGCGCCACCATGCGCGGCGTCAGCTCGCGCATCATCGAGACGAAGCGCATGTAGCGCGAGCGCTCGGACAGCCCGCGGATGAACTCCTGCAGCGGCTCGCCGTCCTCGGGCCGGATCGGGCGGATGACCCAGGGCGTGCCATCGTCGAAACGGCGCGCCTGCACCAGGCGCGCCGGATAGGGGTGGATCGCCATGTGGGCGTAGCCGCTGAGCTGCGGCGACACGGTGGCCTCGCGCTCGCACAGCACGATGCGCAAGCCGCCGGCGCGCAGCTGGGTTTCCCCGGCGTACAGGGGATCGATATCCACCGACTCGATATCGGGCAGTTCGGACACCATCTCCGAGACCTGCACCAGCGCGTGCTGCAAGGCCTCGGCGGCGGCGTTGGTGACCTGCGGCGCCAGCACGCGGCGCCACAGCCGGCTGCGCTCTATCATCTGGCGCGCCAGGAAGCCGTTGAGCGGCGGCAGGTCCATGCCCCGGTCGGCGCCCGACAGGACCGCGTCGGGCCCGCCCGCGCCGAAGCGGATGACCGGGCCGAAATGCGGATCGCGCCGCACGCGGATCGCCATCGGGCGCGATTCGGCCTCGATCGGGCGCACGCCCAGCGGGCCTTCGCGCAGCGGCACGTAGAAGGCGTCGAGCAGCGCGCGCGCCTCGATGGGATCCAGCTCGCGCCGCCCTTGCGCGCGCGCTTGCCCCATGATGTCGCGCGCGCCGGCGCTGTCGGGCAGCAGGCCGGGCGGCTCGGGCGGCTGGGTCTGCAGCAGCAATTGCTGGTTGTAGTGATGGGTGGCCAGCACGCCGAATGCGTCGGCGGCCGATTCGGGCGTGCGGAACGCCGAGGTGCCGGCATCGTCGAGCATGCGGCGCAACGGCCGCATGCCCGCGTCGCCCATGAAACAGCTGACCACCGGCTTGCGCGCGCGCGGCGCCAGCTGCGCCAGCTGGCGCGCCACCGCCGGCATGTCGGCCAGCGCGTCGGGCGCAAGCAGCACCAGCACGCCATCCACGCCGGCGTCGTCGAGCAGGCAGTCCAGGATGGCCTGGATGCGCTCGGGCGTAAGCGGCGTATAGGTAATGACCGGATTGGCGGTGGCGGCGTCGGGTTCCAGCATGTCGGCCAGCGTGCGCTGCGTCGCCGGCGACAGCTTCGCCTGCAGCACCGCGGCGTCCGGGCCGATGAGGTCCAGCGCCAGTTGCGGCGGGCCGCTGCCGTTGGAGAACAGCGCCACCCGGCGGCCGCGCGGACGCCGGGTATAGCCCAGCACCTTGACGGCCGAGAACAGCTGCACGAAGTAGCGCACCCGCACCGCCCCGGCGCGCCGCAGCGCGGCATCGAACACGGCATCGGCGCCGTTGGCGTCGGCGCGGCCGGCCTTGAGCACGATGACGGGCTTGACGCTGGCGGCGGCGCGCAGCGCGCTCATGAACTCGCGCGCCGGCCCCACGTCCTCGATATACAGCACGATGCTGTCGGTGCGGGAATCGCTGGCCAGGTAATCGAGCACCTGCGACAGCCCCACGACCGCTTCGTCGCCCAGCGATACCGCGATGGAAAACCCGATGTGCACGTCTTCGGCCCAGTCCATCACCGCCGCCATGATGGAGCGCGACTGCGCCACCAGCGCCACCCGCCCGGCGCGCGCCAGCGACGGATGCTGGCTGAGGTTCAGGCCGGCGTGCGGACGCTGCGCCCCGAACGAGCGCGGCCCGAGCAGTTCGCAGCGGTTTTCGGCCGCCCAGGCGCGGCACAGCGCCTGGGTACCGCGCGGATACGGGTCGGGCAGCTCGTGGGGCAACAGGATCACGGCCCGCGGCGCCAGGGCCGCCAGGCGCCGCAGCGTCTCGGGCAGCACCCCGGGGGCCACGCATACCAGCGCCAGGTCGGGGCGCAGTCCCTCGGCCACCCCGGCACAGGCCGCCGGCAGCTCGGGCGCCGCCCCCGGCGCAGCCTGCACCACCGTGGTACGCGCCCGCAGGGCCGACGGCAGCACCGAGGTCACGGGCAACAGGCGGTCGGCGATGACCACGAGCGAAGCGGGCTCGAACATCGGGGCGAGAACGTGTCGCAGCATCTGATCCCGGGCGCTAATCTAAAATAGCACTCATCGTATCAATACCGCCCGCCAACATCCATGGCCGGCGCATGTTTCGCCACTTCTTTTATGGAGATGGCGCAGTCCGCCGAGCGGCCGCGCCCCTATGCCTTTATGACAGCCAACGCTACGCGTCCCGTGCGCACCCGCTTCGCGCCCTCGCCCACCGGTTTCCTGCACCTGGGCGGCGCCCGCACCGCCCTGTTCTCCTGGGCCTTCGCGCGCCATCACCAGGGCGTATTCGTGCTGCGCATCGAAGACACCGACGTCGAACGCTCCACGCCCGAGGCCGTGCAGGCCATCCTCGACAGCATGGACTGGCTGGGCATGCAGCCCGACGAGGGCCCGTTCTACCAGATGAAGCGCATGGACCGCTACGCCGAGGTGCTGGCCGGCATGCTCGAGGCCGGCACGGCCTACCATTGCTATTGCTCGCCCGAGGAGGTGGACGCCATGCGCGAAGCCGCCCGCGCCAAGGGCCTGAAGCCGCGCTACGACGGCACCTGGCGCCCCGAGCCCGGCAAGACCCTGCCGCCGGTGCCGGCCGACCGCAAGCCCGTGATCCGCTTCCGCAACCCGATCGACGGCGCCACCAGCTGGAACGACATGGTCAAGGGCCCGATCAGCTTCGACAACGGCGAGCTCGACGACCTGATCATCGCGCGCCCGGACGGCACGCCCACCTACAATTTCTGCGTGGTGGTCGACGACTGGGACATGGGCATCACCCATGTGCTGCGCGGCGACGACCACGTCAACAACACGCCGCGCCAGATCAACATCCTGCGCGCGCTGGGCGCCACCCTGCCCGAATACGGCCATGTCCCGATGATTCTCGGGCCGGACGGCGAAAAGCTGTCCAAGCGGCACGGCGCGGTCAATGTCATGGAATACGACGCCCAGGGCTACCTGCCCGAAGCCATGGTCAACTACCTGGCCCGGCTGGGCTGGAGCCACGGCGACGATGAATTGTTCACGCGCGAACAGCTGGTCGAGTGGTTCGACACCCGCCACCTGTCGAAGTCGGCCTCGCAATGGGACCCGAAGAAGCTGAACTGGGTCAACGCCCATTACATCAAGGGCATGGACGACGCCGAGCTGGCCGGCCGCGTGGCGCCGCGCGTCGAACGCCGCGGCGGCAAGCCGCAGGCCGCCGACCTGCCGGCCATCATGGGGCTGCTGAAAGACCGCGCCGAAACCCTGGAGCAACTGGCCGAGGACGCCATGCTGTTCTGCGGCGAATACCAGCCCGCCCCCGCCGAGCTGGCGGCCCAGCACCTGACCGAAACGGCGCGCGCCGCCCTGGCCGATTTCGCCGCCCGCGCACGCGACACCGAATGGAACCGCGCCGCCATCTCCGCCCTGATCAAGGCCGTGCTGGCCGACCGCGGCCTGAAGATGCCGCAACTGGGCATTCCGCTGCGCGTCGCGGTGACGGGCCGGGCCCAGACCCCGGCGGTCGACGCCGTGCTGGAACTGCTGGGCAAGGAAACCGTGCTGGCGCGCCTGCAGGCGCTCTGACGCTTATGCCGCCTGCGCCGTCTGCGCCGCCGCGTGGCGGCGCAGCGCCCAGGCGAATCCGCAACCCAGCAGCGGCAGCAGCAGCGCGGTCATGCCGAACAGCATGGCGGCGCCCGCTGCGTCCACCACCAGGCCGGCCAGGGCCACGCCGGCCGCCTGGCCCATGAACAGGCACGACGCGAACCAGGCCACCGCGGTGCCGCGCGCGGCCGGCACCATCTGCGTCGCGTTGGTCTGCAAGGTGGCGTGCAGCAGGTAGTAGCCGAATCCGGCCAGCACGCCGGCGGGCAGGCTCCACAGCCACTGCGGCCCGAGCCAATAACAGAGGAACGCCGCGCTCAGCACCAGGCCGCCGGCCAGCGCCAGTCCGCGCTCGCCCAGCCGCCTGAGCACATGCCCGGCCACCAGCGTGTAGAGCAGGCCGCCCAGCGCATAGGACGCCACCAGTGCGCCGGCGGCGGTCAGCGAAATGCCGAAGCGCGCGTGCAGGTAGGACGGCGCGAAGGCCAGGGTGCCGAACACCAGCAATCCCTCGAAAAACACCGTGGCCAGCACGACACGCGCCCACGGGGTGCCCAGCACCAGGCGCGCCTGGGCCACGAATCCGGTACGCGCCGCGCCGGCCGCGCCCGTCTGGCCGCTGGCCGCCTGGCGGCGCAACTCACGGTACAGCAGCGTGCCCACCACCAGGTAGATGACCACCAGGACCGCGAACGCCCAGCGCCAGCCCACCGTGTCGGCGAACAGGCCGGCCGCCATGCCCAGGATGGTGCCGGTCAGGAAGCGCGCCAGCGTGGCCTGGCGCCGCTCGTAGGGCACGTTGTCGCCGATCCAGGCCATCGATAGCGGGACCACGCCGGCGCCGGCCGCGCCCGACAGCGCCCGCGCAGCCACCAGCGCGTCCAGCGAACCGGCCAGCACGGCCGCGGCGCTGCCCAGCGCGCACGCGAAGGTGGCGATGCACACCACGCGGTACTTGCCATAACGATCGCCCAGCGGGCCGAAGAACATCTGCAGTACGCCATACGCGATGGCGAACGCGGTCACCGCGTAGGCGGCCTGCCCCGTCGTGGTGGCGAAATCCGCCGCCAGCTGGGGCAGCATGGGGTCGCAGATGCGGAAAGCGGTGGAACTGGCGAAGGCGGCCAGCGCCAGCAGCAGGATGGCTCGACTTTCGGACGACAACGACATGGCGGGTAGCGGCGGCGACGTGGGAAGTCCGCCACCTTACCCGAATGGCGCGCCGCTGGCGACAATCCTCAATAGGGCAGGCGGTAGCCGGGCTGCATGCGGCGGGCCGTGACGGCCTGCCCGTTGCGCTTGAGTTCGCGCAGCGTCAGCTTGCCGCTGTCGACCTTCTCGACGCGGTAGCGGTTCTGGTAGATGGGATCGGACGCATCGACGGGCTCGCCGTTCGATTGCATGGTCTGCATGGTGTAGATGCCATCGGCCACGTGCCAGCAGCCGGTTTCACGCAGGGCCGGCCGGGTCTTGCGGCCAACTTTCAGTTGCGTTTCATAACGCATCGTTCCGTCGGCGGACAGCACCGTCAATGCCTGGAAGTCGCCGGCAAAACCGCGCTGGCGCGATACCGAATACCAGGTTCCCACCATCGGATCGCCGGCCTGGGCCGGCGTGCATGCCACCGCCTCGGGCGCCTCGGGCGTCGCGCGCGGCGCGGTGGCGGCAGACTCCTTGCGGGCGGCACAGCCGCCCAGCATCAGCGCCACGCCCAGGGCGCCGACCAGCGATATAGACACACGACTCATGACTTCCTCGGAACCACGCAAAACAAACACGACAGCGCCGCGTGCCGGACTGCCGACGCGACGACAGCACGCACTCTAAAGAGCGGCGACAGACCAAGCAATGGCGCGCGGGGCCTTGTGCAATTGCGCAACAGTTACACCGTGTCCAGATGCTTCCGACAGTCACCCGAGGGGCCCTGTCCATATGGAGATGCGGCCCGCCTACAGCGGCAGGCGGACCTCGTGCTTGAGTTCGCGCAGCACCACGATGGTGCGGGTCTGGCGGATGCCGGGCAAGTTGAACAGGAAACGGTGCAGGAAGCGGTCGTAGGCCTCCGGGCTCTCGACCAGGATCTTCAACAGGAAATCCGAATCGCCGGTCACGGCATAGCATTCGAGGATTTCCGGCGCATCGCGCACCGAGCGCTCGAACGTTTCCACCGTGCCGGCCGAATGCCGTTCCAGGCTGATCTGCGCGAACATGCAACCCTGCAGGCCCACCTTGCTGCGGTCGACCTGCGCGCTGTAGCCGGTGATGACCTTGTTCGCCTCCAGCGCCTTGACGCGCCGCCAGACCGGCGCGGCCGACAGCCCCACCGTCTCGGACAGCTGTTGCGCCGAGGCCCGCCCGTCCTCCTGCAGCGCCTTCAAAATGCCGATATCGGTCTTGTCCATCGGGTTGCCTCCTGTTTTCGCCGCAAACGAAATATTTGTTTCGCATTATAGGGATTACACGATCCGAAAACGCAATGAATGCCGGGCTCCACGCACCTATCATGGTCGAAAGAACTGGAGCAGACGCCATGGACGGCACCTCCGCGGTCGACCCGCATATCGACCTCGACTATCAACTCGGCGACAACCTCACCCGCACCAGCGGGCGGGTGTTCCTGACCGGCACGCAGGCGCTGGTGCGCATGATGCTGACGCAGCGCCGGCTCGACCGCGACCGCGGCCTGAACACCGCCGGCTTCGTCTCCGGATATCGCGGCTCGCCGCTGGGCGGCGTCGACATGGCCATGTGGAAGGCCGGGCAGGCGCTGGCGGACAACCAGGTCAGCTTCCTGCCCAGCATCAATGAAGACATGGCGGCCACCGCCGTCATGGGTACGCAACAGGCCGGCGTGCGCACCGACCGCAAGGTCGATGGCGTGTTCGCCATGTGGTACGGCAAGGGCCCCGGCGTGGATCGCGCCGGCGACGCGCTGCACCACGGCAACGCGGCGGGCGCCTCGCGCCATGGCGGCGTGCTGGTGGTGGTCGGCGACGACCATACCGCCGTTTCCTCGTCCATCCCGCATGCCAGCGAGGCATCGCTGATCGGCTGGCACATGCCCATCGTGCACCCGGCGTCCATCAACGAATACGAGACCTTCGCGCTATGGGGCTGGGCGCTGTCGCGCTACAGCGGCGCATGGGTCGCGTTCAAGGCGGTGTCGGAAACCGTGGAATGCGGCCAGTCGTTCGTGCTCGAGCCGCCGGCCGCCTACGAGATGCCCGACGACCCGGAACTGCCCGCCGAACAACTGGAATACACCGCGCGCGACTTTCTGTCGCCGGCGGTCGAACTGCGCATGCACCGCCGGCTGCGCGCGGTGCGCGCGTTCGCGCGCCGCCATTCGCTGGACCGGCTGGTCTGCGCGGCCCCGCGCGCCACGCTCGGCATCGTCACGGTGGGCAAGGCGCACCTGGACACCATGGAGGCCCTGCATCGGCTGGGCCTGGACACCGTCGGCGCCCAGGCGCCGGTGCGCATCTACAAGCCCGGCCTGACCTGGCCGCTGGACGGACCGCGCCTGATCGAATTCGCGCAAGGCCTGCGGCACATCCTGGTCATCGAGGAAAAAGGCGCGGTCGTCGAAAGCCAGATCAAGGACCTGCTGTTCAACCTGCCGCAACGCCCCAGCGTGGCCGGCAAGACCGGGCTGGATGGCGCCGAGCTGATTCCGGCCGCCGGGCAATTGCGGCCGTCGCTGCTGGCCGCCCCGCTGGCCGCGTGGCTGCGCCGCGCGGGCCATATGCCGGGCGGCGCCGCGCCCGAAGCGTTCGCGTGTCCGGCGCCGCTTTCCAATGACGCCGACGGCATGCGCCGGCGCCCCTACTTCTGTTCGGGCTGTCCGCACAGCACCTCCACCAAGGTGCCCGAAGGCAGCCAGGCGCTGGCCGGCGTGGGCTGCCATTACATGGCGGCCTGGATGGACCGCGACACCGGCGGCCTGACCCAGATGGGCGGCGAAGGCGCCGACTGGATCGGCCTGTCTCCCTATATAGAGATGCCGCACGTGTTCCAGAACATGGGCGAAGGCACGTATTACCACTCGGGCTACCTGGCGATCCGCCAGGCCGTGGCCGCGCGCGCCAACATCACCTACAAGATCCTGTTCAACGACGCCGTGGCCATGACCGGCGGCCAACCGGTCGACGGGCCGATATCGGTGCCGCAGATCTGCCAGCAGCTGCGCGGCGAGAACGTGGCGCGCATCGTCGTCACCACCGACGAGCCGGAAAAATACCGCGGCGTCGCCCTGGGCGCCGGCATCGAGGTGCACCACCGCCGCGACCTGGACGCGGTGCAGCGCGAGCTGCGCGCCACGCCCGGCGTCACCGTGCTGATCCACGACCAGACCTGCGCGGCCGAGAAGCGCCGGCGCCGCAAGAAGAACCAGTTCCCGGATCCGCCGCGCCGCCTGCTGATCAACAGCGCCGTCTGCGAGGACTGCGGCGATTGCGGCGTGCAGTCGAATTGCCTGTCGGTAGTGCCGCTGGAGACCCCTTACGGCCGTAAGCGCGCCATCGACCAGTCCAGCTGCAACAAGGACTATTCGTGCGTGGAGGGATTCTGCCCCAGCTTCGTCTCGGTCATGGGCGGCAAGCCGCGCAAGAGCGCCGCGCCGGCGGCCGACCACGAGCGCCTGCGCGCCCGCATCGCGCGGCTGCCCGAGCCGCGCCCGGCGCCGCTGGAGGCGCCGTACCGGCTGCTGGTCGCCGGCATGGGCGGCACCGGCGTGATCACCATTGGCGCCATCGTCTCCATGGCCGCGCACCTGCAAGGCCTGTCGGCCGCCGTGCTGGATCTCACCGGCCTGGCGCAAAAAGGCGGCACCGTGGTCAGCCACATCCGCCTGGCGCCGTCCGGCACGGCCACCGGGCCGGTGCGGCTGGACTGGCAGCAGGCCGATGCCGCCATCCTGTGCGACCCGGTGGCTGCCGTCGCGCCCGATTCACTGGGCGCGCTGCGCCGCGACCATACTCGCACCACCGTCAATATCTATGTGGCGCCGGTATCGGACTTCACCCGCAACCCCGACGCGCCGCTGCGCGCCGAAGCCCTGCTGGCGAAGATCCGCCACGCCGCCGGCGAGCACGTCGCAGCCCTGGACGCGCACGCGGCGGCGCAGGCCCTGTTCGGCGACAGCATCCTGTCGAACATGTTCATGCTCGGCCATGCCTGGAAGCGCGGCGACGTGCCGCTCGCGCTGGCCGCGCTGGCGCGCGCCATCGAACTGAACGGCGTGGCGGTGGCGGCCAACCGCGCCGCGTTCGACGCCGGAAGGCTGGCGGCCCACGAGCCGCAATCCATGGCGCAGGCGCTGCGCCCGGCCGCCCAGGTCGTGCAGCTGCACATTCCCGAGTCGTTCGAGCGCGCCGTCGAGCGCCGCGTTGCCGACCTGACCGCCTACCAGAACGCCGCGTACGCGCAGGCTTATCGCGGCCTGGTCGAACAGGTGGCCGCGCGCGAACGCGAGCTGGCGCCGGCGGCCCGCGCGCCACGCCTGGCCATGGCAGTGGCCCGCAGCCTGTTCAAGCTGATGGCCTATAAGGACGAATACGAAGTGGCGCGCCTCTACACCGACGACGCCTTCCGCGCCCAGCTCGACAGCCAGTTCGAGGGCGACTACAGCCTGCGCTTCCACCTGGCTCCGCCGCTGCTGGCCCGCAAGGACCCGCGCACCGGCGCGCCGCGCAAGATCACGCTGGGCCCCCGCACCCTCACCCTGATGAAAGCCCTGGCGCGCCTGAAGGGACTGCGCGGCACCTGGTTCGACCCGTTCGGCCACACCGCCGAGCGGCGCATGGAACGCGCGCTGGTGGCCGAGTACCGCGCCACGGTCGTCCAGCTGCTGGCCGGGCTGAGCGTCGACAGGCTGGCGCAAGCGGCTACAATCGCCGCCCTTGCCGAAACCGTGCGCGGCTATGGCCACGTCAAGCAGGCCAGCGTGCGGAAGTATCGCGACGAACTGGAGCGGCAGTTGCGGCGCTACCAGGAACCGACCGGCTCGCCGGACGTTTCCCTGCGCCAGACCGCATAGACGCTCATTCAGAGCGATCACTTCGGCGGGCGCGCCTTGCAGGGCGCGCCCGCCGCATTTGGTAACAACTAAATTTGAACTTGTATCGCTCAGTGTCTTGTCCCGGACCCGGACGCTCACTAGAATTAGTGCCATACGAGGGGGTGGTACACTACATCTTGTGGTCGCTAAACACGCTGGACCCACCGGCCACGCACCCCGGACCATTCGTCCACGCGTAGCGATTCCCCTCACACCGAATACTTTTGCACCCGGCCAGGCGGCCCGCCTGGCCTTCCTCTACGCTTTTTCGCACAGGAACTTCCATGCAGACTACGATCGCCTCTGTGACCCGGCCCACGGCCGTGCCGCCCGCCCAATCCGAGACGTCCACCGATCCCAACAGCGGCCAATGGGCCAGCTACAACATCATCCGCCGCAATGGCTCGGTGGTGGGGTTCGAACCCAGCAAGATCGCCATCGCCATGACCAAGGCGTTCCTGGCCGTCAACGGCGGCCAGGGCGCGGCGTCGGCGCGCGTGCGCGAGCTGGTCGAACAGCTGACCGCGCAGGCGGTCAGCGCGCTGGTGCGCAACCGCCCCGCCGGCGGCACCTTCCATATCGAAGACGTGCAGGACCAGGTTGAACTGGCCCTGATGCGCTCGGGCGAGCACGACGTGGCCCGCGCCTACGTGCTGTACCGCGAGCGCCGCGCCCAGGAGCGCGCCGCCGCCGCCGAAGTGCTCGAGAAGAGCTCGCCGGCCGCCGCCCAGGAACCGACCCTCAGCGTGGTCGACAACGGCGTGCGCCGTCCGCTCGACCTGGCTGCGCTGCGCGCCACCATCGAAGCCGCCGGCGAAGGCCTGACGCAATACACGGACACCGAAGCCATCCTGAAGGAAACGGTCAAGAACCTCTACGACGGCGTTCCGGTCGACGAAGTGTTCAAGTCCGCCATCCTGGCCGCGCGCGCGCTGGTCGAAAAGGATCCGGCCTACAGCCAGGTCACCGCCCGCCTGCTGCTGCACACGATCCGCAAGGAAGTGCTGGGCGAGGAAGTGTCGCAGGCCGACATGGCTACCCGCTACGCGGAATACTTCCCTGCCTTCATCCAGCGCGGCATCGAAGGCGGCCTGCTCGACGCCAAGCTGGCCGAATACGACCTGGAGCGCGTGGCCAAGGCGCTGGACGGCCGCCGCGACCTGCAATTCGGCTACCTGGGCCTGCAGACCCTGTACGACCGCTACTTCCTGCACGTGCGCGGCACGCGCATCGAGCTGCCGCAGGTGTTCTTCATGCGCGTGGCCATGGGCCTGGCGCTGCGCGAAGCCGACCGCGAAGCGCGCGCCATCGAGTTCTATGAAATCCTGTCGTCGTTCGACTTCATGAGCTCGACCCCGACGCTGTTCAACTCCGGCACCCTGCACTCGCAGCTGTCGTCGTGCTACCTGACCACGGTGTCGGACGACCTCGAAGGCATCTACGACGCCATCAAGGAAAACGCCCTGCTGGCCAAGTACGCCGGCGGCCTGGGCAACGACTGGACGCCCGTGCGCGCGCTGCGCAGCCACATCAAGGGCACCAACGGCGAAAGCCAGGGCGTGGTGCCGTTCCTCAAGGTGGTCAACGACACCGCCGTCGCGGTCAACCAGGGCGGCAAGCGCAAGGGCGCGGTGTGCACCTACCTGGAAACGTGGCACCTGGACATCGAGGAGTTCCTCGAACTGCGCAAGAACACCGGCGACGAGCGCCGCCGCACCCACGACATGAACACGGCGAACTGGATTCCCGACCTGTTCATGAAGCGCGTGATGGAAAACGGCGAATGGACGCTGTTCTCGCCCTCCGACTGCCCCGACCTGCACGACAAGTACGGCAAGGCCTTCGAACAGGCCTATGCGGGCTACGAAGCCAAGGTCGCCAGCGGCGAACTGAAGCTGTTCAAGAAGATGCCGGCTGTCTCGCTGTGGCGCAAGATGCTGTCGATGCTGTTCGAAACCGGCCATCCGTGGATCACCTTCAAGGATCCGTGCAACATCCGCTCGCCGCAGCAGCACGTGGGCGTGGTGCACAGCTCGAACCTGTGCACCGAGATCACGCTGAACACCAACGCCACCGAAATCGCGGTGTGCAACCTGGGTTCGGTGAACCTGGTGGCGCACATGAAGCCCAACGCCAACGGCGGCTACGAGCTCAACCACGACAAGCTCAAGCGCACCATCGGCGTGGCCATGCGCATGCTCGACAACGTGATCGACATCAACTACTACGCGGTCGACAAGGCGCGCAACTCCAACGAGCGCCATCGCCCGGTGGGCATGGGCATCATGGGCTTCCAGGATTGCCTGCACGTGATGCGCGTGCCGTATGCGTCGCAGGACGCCATCGACTTCGCGGATCGTTCGATGGAAGCGGTGTGCTATCACGCGTATTGGGCGTCGAGCGAACTCGCGCAAGAGCGCGGCCGCTACCAGTCGTACGAAGGTTCGCTGTGGTCGCGCGGCATCCTGCCGCAAGACACGCTTGCGATGCTGCGCGAAGAGCGCGGCGGCAATGTCGACGTCGATGATTCGAGCTCGCTGGACTGGGATACGTTGCGTTCACGCATCAAAGAACACGGCATGCGCAATTCGAACTGCATCGCAATCGCCCCAACTGCGACGATTTCCAATATCATTGGTGCATCTGCGTGCATCGAACCCACTTTCCAGAACTTGTACGTCAAATCGAATCTCTCCGGCGAGTTCACGGTCGTTAACGATTATCTCGTGCGTGACCTGAAGAAACTCGGTCTCTGGGACGAAGTCATGGTCGCCGACCTCAAGTACTTCGACGGCAGCCTGTCCCGTATCGATCGCGTACCTTCCGAACTTCGCAAGCTCTACGCCACCGCGTTCGAAGTCGAACCGAGCTGGCTGGTGGAGTGCGCCTCGCGCCGCCAGAAGTGGATCGATCAGGCCCAATCGCTCAACATCTACATGTCGGGCGCATCGGGCAAGAAGCTGGACGACACCTACAAGCTGGCGTGGCAGCGTGGCCTGAAGACCACTTACTACCTGCGCACCCTCGGCGCCACCAGCGCCGAGAAGTCGACGGGCCGCGGCGGCGAACTGAACGCCGTCAGCGCCGGCGACCACGGCGCGGGCTCGGCCGTATCCGCAGCACCCGTTTTGCCGGAACCCGAAATCGTCGGGGCGGTTTGCACCATGCGGCCGGGAGACCCCGGCTTCGAAGAGTGCGAAGCCTGCCAATAACCGCCACCGGAGAATTCGATCATGCTTAATTGGGAAGAAGAGAACATCGCCACCAAACCCGCCACCTCGCCCGCGCCCGCGGGCGGGCGGGAAGCCGCGCCCGCCGTGCGGGCCGCGACCGGCGTGTTCGGCGACGCAGCCCTGCCTACGCCCACCGCGCCCCAGCACGCAGCCAGCCTGGGGGCCTCGGATGCCACCGCCGGCCGCGTGAAGGTGGCCGACAAGCGCATCATCAACGGCGAGACCGACGTCAACCAGTTGGTGCCGTTCAAGTACAAGTGGGCCTGGGAAAAATACCTGGCCACCTGCGCCAACCACTGGATGCCGCAGGAAATCAACATGTCGCGCGACATCGCCCTCTGGAAGAACCCCAACGGGCTCACCGAGGACGAACGCCGTATCGTCAAGCGCAACCTGGGCTTCTTCGTGACGGCCGACTCGCTGGCCGCCAACAATATCGTGCTGGGCACCTACCGCCACATCACGGCGCCCGAGTGTCGCCAGTTCCTGCTGCGCCAGGCATTCGAAGAAGCCATCCATACCCACGCTTATCAGTACATCGTCGAAAGCCTGGACCTGGACGAGGCCGAGATCTTCAACGCCTATAACGAAGTCCCGTCCATCCGCGCCAAGGATGAGTTCCTGATTCCGTTCATCGACGCGATCGCGGACCCGAACTTCCATACCGGCACGCCCGAAGCCGATCAGAAACTGCTTAAGTCGCTGATCGTCTTTGCATGCCTGATGGAAGGCCTGTTCTTCTATGTCGGGTTTACGCAGATCCTGGCGCTGGGCCGCCAGAACAAGATGACCGGCGCCGCCGAACAGTACATGTACATCCTGCGCGATGAATCCATGCACTGCAATTTCGGCATCGACCTGATCAACACCATCAAGCTGGAGAATCCGCATTTGTGGACGCCGGAGTTCCGCGAAGAAATCCGCGAACTCTTCCGCAAAGCGGTCGAACTCGAATACGCTTACGCCGAAGACACGATGCCGCGCGGCGTGCTGGGCCTGAACGCCCCCATGTTCAAGTCCTACTTGCGCTTCATCGCCAATCGCCGTTGCCAGCAGATCGGTATCGAACCGCTGTTCCCCCAGGAAGAAAACCCCTTCCCGTGGATGGCGGAAATGATCGACCTTAAGAAGGAACGCAACTTTTTTGAAACTCGCGTGATCGAATACCAGACCGGCGGTACGTTGAGCTGGGAATAAGCGTTCATGCCGCTTGCCTGCGCCGGTCGCAGGCAAGCCGGATGTGCCCCGGTGACTGGTGTTCTGACACGTAGAACGTAGCGGTAGGCGACCTCTGGCGAGGCCGCCTATCGGCGCCATTTGAAATGGCTCGCGCCGACGAGGTTGCGGGGGCCATATCAAATGGCTGTGCTGAATTCATTAGCGCAAGCCGCAGTAGCTGTCGCCAGTCAGGGACAGCGGCATGCGCCGATGAATAGCCCGGGTGCAATCCGCCTGTTTTGGGGGTTGCCACACGGGTTTAAGTTCTGGGACCCCTGAACCTAAGGAGCATAACCATGGCAACTGCCAAGAAGGCCGCCAAGAAGGCGGTTAAGAAACCCGCAGCGAAGAAGGCTGCCGCCAAGAAGGCCACTCCGGCCAAGAAAGCTGCGGTCAAGAAAGTCGCTGTGAAGAAAGTCGCCGCCAAGAAACCGGCGGTGAAGAAGGTCGCCGCGAAGAAGCCGGCAGCCAAGAAGGTCGCCAAGAAAGCGGTAGCCAAGAAGGCCGTGGCGAAGAAAGCTGTCGCCAAGAAAGCCGTAGCCAAGAAGGCCGTGGCCAAGAAAGCGGTAGCCAAGAAGGCCGTCGCCAAGAAGGCGCCTGCCAAGAAAGCCGTAGTCAAGAAGGCGGTTGCCAAGAAGGCGGTTGCCAAGAAGGCGGTTGCCAAGAAGGCTGTAGCCAAGAAAGCCGTCGCCAAGAAAGCCGTCGCCAAGAAAGCCGTAGCCAAGAAAGCCGTAGCCAAGAAGGCCGTCGCCAAGAAGGCGCCTGCCAAGAAGGCTGCGCCCAAGAAGCCCGCGACGCCTCCTTCGACCGCTGCCGCTCCGGGCGCGAAGACTGCGCTGAACCCCGCTGCGTCGTGGCCGTTCCCGACCGGCGGCCGTCCGTAACGGACCTCTTCGCCAGTTAGCAGCACCTTAAGCCGCCTGGCTCCGCCAGGCGGCTTTTTCCGTCCCGCGCCTTCGCCCGCATTCGCGGCCCGCGCTATCTTTTGACGCCCGCCATGCGACAATAAAAGCCGTTATTGTTTGGCGACTGCCCTCATGCTCGGCGACATCATCCGCTTTCTGCTTGAAATCACCTTCACATTGTTCGGCGCGGCCCTGATCCTGCGGGCCTGGATCCATGCCGTACGCCTGCATCCCTTCAATCCGCTGGCACGCGCCATCTACCAGGGGACCAACTGGCTGGTGCTGCCGCTGCGCCGTGTGATACCGGCTACCGGCTCGATAGACTGGACCAGCCTGATCGCGACCTGGGTGGCGGCGCTGATCTACCTTATCCTGGTCTGGCTGAGCGCCGTGGGCGCCTTGCCGCCGGCCAGCGCCCTGCCCTCGGCCATGGGCTCGGCGCTGCTGATGGTCCTGAAATGGACCCTGAACCTGATGGTGTGGATGACGCTGATCCAGGCGGTGCTGTCGTGGGTCAACCCGCTGTCGCCGCTCATGCCCTTGCTGCAGACGCTGACCGCGCCGCTGCTCGACCCCATCCGGCGCATCCTGCCGCGCACCGCCATCGACTTCTCGCCGCTGGTGCTGCTGATCGGCGCGCAGATCCTGCTGATGATGGTGGCACGCCTGGCCTACGGCATATTCGGCGTCTGAAACGGCGCTACGCCGCCGCCGGAATCGCTGCGTAGATTTCCAGCAGCTTCTTGCGGTCTATCTTGTGGTTGTTCGATACGGGCAAATCCGGACAGGCCACCAGTTCGGACGGCACCATATAGGAAGGCAGCCGCCCTGTCAGTTGCGCTTTCCATTGCTGCAGCGCCGCCGGCAACTGGAAGCTGGCCTGTTCCATCGTACGTTGCGCCACGAACCCGATCACCCGCACCGCGGTGCCGTCGGGCCGGCGCAGCACGGCGCAGGCGCCGCCCGCCACGCCCGGCAGGGCATGCAGGGCCGCGTCGATTTCCGCCAGCTCGATGCGATAGCCGTTGAGCTTGATCTGGTCGTCCATGCGGCCGCGGCAGAACAGCAGCCCATCCTCGCGCATCCGTCCCAGGTCGCCCGTACGAAAGCCGCGGCGTCCGTCATGATGCACGAACAGCTTGGCCTGGTTGAGGTCGGGGCGATTGAGATAGCCGCGCATCACGTAATCGCCGACGATGCAGATTTCATCGTCGGCGACGTACAGCAGGCTGGCGGGCTTGGCGTAGCCGACCGGCAGGGGGTCGTGTTCGGCCAGCACCGCATCGTCGACGACCAGCGCGGTGGTCGCCACCGTGGCCTCGGTCGGACCGTACGTGTTGAGAATCGCCGCCTCGGGGAAGCGCTGGCGCAGCTTGCGCGCCAGCGCCACGGGCAGCGGCTCGCCGCAGAACAGGAATGTGCGCAGCGCCCGCAGCTGCTGCGGCGAGAAATCGCGGTTGACCAGCTGCTGATGGGCGAACGATGGCGTCGACACCCAGACCGTCACGCCGGATCCGGCCAGGCGCCCCAGCCACTGCTGGGGCGCGGCGATCTGCTCGCGCGCATTCAGTACGCAGGTGCCGCCCGCGGCCAGAGTGCCGAACACCTCGTACATGGACAGATCGAAACTGAAAGGCGCCTGGTTCATGAATACCGGCGCCTCGCCCAGCGCGAGGCCATCGCGCAGCCAATCGCCCAGCAAGGCCACGCTCTCGCGCCCGATCTGCACGCCCTTGGGATCGCCCGTGCTGCCCGAGGTGAACATGACGTAGGCCAGGCCCCGTTCGGCCAGCGCGGCGGGCTCGGCCGCGCCGGGCCGGAAGACATCCGCCTGCGTGTCGTACACCGCGGCCGCGCGCACGATCTCCACGATGCGGCGCACGCGCTCGGGCGGGTAGATGGTATCGACGGGCACGAACGGCGCGCCGGCCAGCAAGGCCCCCGCCATGGCGACGAAGAAGGCCGCCTCCTTGTGGCCGTGGATCACCACCGGCACGTCCGGCCCGATACCGTGGGCGCGCGCCCGCGCCGCCCACTGGCCGGCCTCTTCCCGCAACGCCTGCCATGTCAGCACGCGATCGCTGCCGACCACCGCGTCGGCCTGCCCGCCGCGGGCATCGGAAACGAATTCGAAACTGCGTAGATCGAAATACATGCCGCGCACTCCCGGCGGATCAGATAGGACTGCGGCCGCTGAACACGTACAGCGCCAACGCGGCCAGGATGAGCGTGAGCGCCCGCCCGGCCCATTGCACCGGCCGGCGCGCCAGGAACGCCTGCAGCGCGGGTCGCGTGCGCGCATGCTGCACCAGCAGGTTGTGCCCCACCGAATAGGCGCCGAACATCAGGCCGCTGACCACGTAATGCAGGGCCAGGCCGTTCCACACGCCCATGGCCAGCAGGGTGGCGAGAATGCCGATGTTCTGCGCGGCCAGCCGGTGGCGGCCGAAAAACGCCGTCTTGCTGAGCGCCTTGTAGATCGGCATGAACACCACATCGCGCAGCCATTCGGACAGGCTGATATGCCAGCGGCGCCAGAAATCCTGCGGATTGGCGCTGGCCAGCGGATTGCGGAAATTGACGGGCAAGGTGAAGCCGAACAGCATGCCCACGCCTATCGCCATGCTGCTGTACCCGGCAAAATCGAAGAACAGGTAGAAACTGTAGAGGCTGGCGTTCAGCGCCACGCCGGTCAGCGAGTAGTCGTGCGCATCCAGGGTGTTCAGGCCGTAGCGCCAGATTGCCTCGGCCACGCCGAACTTCTGGATCACGCCGAAAATCAGCAATTCGAGGCCGGCCAGCCAGGTTTCCAGCGTCACGCCTTCATAGCCGCGCTTCAGGTCGGCCTGGAAGTTGCGCCAGCGGTACATCGGCCCGGCCAGCAGCGTCAGCGGGAAGAACAGGTAGTTGCAGTAGTCGAGCGGCGAAATGCGCTCATTGCGGGGCGCGAACAGCAGCACGTCGACAGCCCGGAACGTGGCGAACGACAGCCCCAGCATGCCGGTCATGGTGGTGATGCCGCACTTGAGCAGCAACAGGAGCGCCATGGTCAGCAGCACCGCCGCCCAGGTGGGCAGGTGGCCGCGCCGCATCGCCCACAGAGCGGCGCTGGCCACCGCCAGCAGCCCCAGCGGCTGGTATGGCCGGGTCCAGAACACCGCCAGCCATACCGCCAGGCACAGCGCACCGATCAGGTGGCGGTAGCCCAGCCGCCAGGGCAATCCGAGCGTGCGGTACAGCAGCAGGCCCAGGCCGCCGAACAGCGCACCGCCGAAGAAAGCAAAGCTGCCGAACAGTTCCATGGCCGTTTCAGAACTGCTGGTACTGGAACTCGACCTTGATCGGTCCGCCGCTGCCCGTGGTGGGCTGCGCCTGCAGCACGAACACCAGGATCAGCCCCAGGTACAGGCACAAATGCCAGAAGAAGCGCTTCATCGGGAAAAGAACTCCGCAATGCCCTGGTCGGCGATGGCCCAGCCCAGTTCGGCCAGGTGCATGTCGTCGCGCACCATGCCGGGCTGGAACGGCACGCTGTACATATCCAGGCAGCCCATGCCGTAGCGCGCGCACATGCCCTTGATGGCATCGGCCACCGGGTCGAAGCGCTCGACATCGAGGATCAGCTTGGGATTGAAGGGCTGAATCACGAAATAGGCGCGCACCTTGCGTTGCTGCAGCAGCGCCATGACGCGGGCCAGATCGCCCAGTTCGGGTCGCGTCATCGGCGGCATCTCCGGAAATTCATTGCGCGCCGGCGAGTTCAACGGCGCCAGGTACTGCCGGTAGTAGTCGTCGCGCACATCGTAGGGGTTGTGCCCGCCCAGTTCCGCTTCGATACCGCGCGCCTGGCCCAGCAGGTCGTGCCAGCGCCCCGCATCCAGGCGGGCCGCCGCCGGCCAGCTCACATACTTGTGCGCCGGCACGGCCAGGGGGCTGCGCGGCCGGTCGGGCGCGCGCTCGCCGCGGCTGTTCCACCACAGCGCGATCTTGTCCTTGAGCTCGGCCACCTGGCCGTTGGCGATCAGCCAGAGCAGCCCCCAGTTGGCGTTGTCGGCGATCCAGTCCTGCATCTGTTCGCGCGTGGCGGGCTTGTCCCACAGGCGGTCCCAGACCGGCCCGGTGACGTGCTCGGCGAAGGCCGAGCGCGGCAGTTGCCCGCCCGAGGCGAACCAGGCCGGCGACACCATGATCACCAGGCGCGTATTGGGCGTGAGGGAATCGGCCACCGCCTCGAGCACGCTGACGATGCCATACGACTGGAACATGGCATGGCCGTACGCCAGGGTCGGCACCTTCAGTTCCTGCGGAAAGAATCGATAGGGCACGAAGCGCAGATCGTGGCTGGACAGTTCGGACGAACCCAGCACGACCAGGGTGCCATCGGCCAGCGCGTTGCCCAGCCGGTTCAGGTTGACGTTCTGCGTGCCCCAGTCCGGGCCGAGATTGGGCAGGTAGTTGTCGCGCACCGACGCCACGCTGGAATGCGGGTGCACCAACGCACTGAGCGCGCCATCGGCGCCCCAGTACAGGCCCAGCGACAGCGCGACGGCGCTTGCCATCGCGGCCAGGTGGGACAGCAGGCGGCTATTGCGAATTGGCAGCGACATAGCCGGCAAGCGTGCGGACCGACTGTAGGTGTTCGGCGATTTCAGGCGCCGGGATACTGCATCCGTACTCCGACTCGACGGCCAGCGTGATGTCGACCGCGGCCAGCGAATCGACCAGGCCGGAAGAGATCAGGGCAGTGTCGGGGGTGACTTTCTTGAGGATGATCGACTCGACGATGTCGGCGATCCGGGTGTGCAGTTCTTGCTCGGTGTGCATGGCTGGTCAGTGTGCAGGTTGCCTCGTCAGGCATATACACCCCGCCCCCAGAGTTTCGAGCGCGACTATACTTTCCGGATTCTGACGGCCGCCTGAAAAAACATCGGCGGTCACAAAAATACCCCCTCCCCGGGTGCCTGTCCCCGCAGGAGGGGACTGGCACCCGGGGAGGGGTGGCGTGCCTGCCCCCCGCAGGGGGACTGGCACCCGCCGACTCCCGACCCGCCGCCGCAAAAAAACGCCCGCATGAAGCGGGCGTCTTGCCGGAAGCAGCGGGCGATCAATACGGTGTCACGCGGGTCGGGCCCGCGCCGCTGATGACCTGCACGCGCTGGCCCACGCTGATGGGCACGTCGGCTTCCTGCGCCACGACCCGGGTTTCGCCGTTGTCCAGGCGCACCGTGATTTCGTAGCCGGAGGACTTGCCCGCGCGGTTCTCGATGGCGTTGCCCGCCAGCGCGCCGAGGATGACGCCGCCCACCGTGGCGATGGTGCGGCCGGTGCCGCCGCCGACGGCATTGCCCGCTACCCCGCCCAGCGCGCCACCGGCCACCAAGCCGACGCCGCTGGACTTGTCGTTCTGGATGGTAATCGGACGCACGCCGGTGACCGTGCCGGTGCGCACGATCTGCTCGCGCTGCGCCTGGCCGTACGTGTACACCCCACTCGATGCGCTGGGATTGGCGCAGCCGGCCAGAACGGCCACCGAGCCGGCAACCGCCGCTACCGCCAGCAGGCGGCGGGCGCGCCCGGCAACTACAGAGGGGGAATGCATATAGTTCATTGAAGCTCCTCGATCGGACTTACCGATGATCCTCGATCATACTCTGCCCCCGGATTTTGCTGGCCGGGTGAGCGAAACAGGGTGCTACTGACACAGCCTCATCGTTACAAATCGACATGCCTGCAGCGCGCTGGTTGGATCGTCCGCCGCGGCCAGGGTTCCCCTGCCCGCCTCAGTCCGGCAGGCCGATACCGTAGTTCGCGCGCATCAGGGCGTCGATCTCGCCGCGCGACGGCGCATGGTTCTGCGGGCCGCGCGAGGCAATCTTGATCGCGCCCATCAGGTTGCCCAGGCGGCAGCTGTCCGCCCAGCCCCAGCCGCTGGTCAGGCCGTAAAGCAGGCCGGCGCGGTGGGCATCGCCACAGCCGGTGGGGTCGACCACCGCCTGCGCCTGCACCGGCGCGACCTCGATGGTCTGCCCGCCGGCCATCACCGTGGCGCCGTGCGCGCCGCGCGTGACCACCGCGGCCCGCAGCCCGTTGGCGATCTCGGCCAGGCTGCGGCCGGTGCGCTGCTCGACCACGCCGGCTTCATAGTCGTTGACGGTCAGCGCCTGGGCCAGCTTGAGCATGCGCTCCAGGTCCGCGCCGTCGAACAGCGGCATGGCTTGCCCGAGATCGAAAATGAACGGAATGCCGCGCGCGTGGAGACGCTCGGCGTGGGCGAACATGCCGGCCTTGGAGTCCGGCGCGATGATGGCCCAGGCGGCCTGCGCGTCGCTGAGGTCGTTGCCCGAGGAAAACTCCATCGCGCCGGGATGGAAGGCAGCGATCTGGTTGTCCTCGAGGTCGGTGGTGATGAAACACTGCGCGGTGAACGTACCGGGCACGACCTGGATGCGCGATACGTCGATGCCCAGTCCGGACAGGCGCGCCAGGTATTCGCCGGCATCCTCGCCCACCGTCGCCACCGGCACCGGCTGGCCGCCCAGCAGCTTGAGGTTGTAGGCGATGTTGCCGGCGCAGCCACCGTACTCCTTGCGCATGGCGGGCACCAGGAACGAAACGCTCAATGATTGAATGCGCTCGGCAAGGATGTGTTCTTTGAAACGGCCTTCGAACACCGCGATCGTGTCGAACGCCATCGAGCCGCATACAAGTACGGGAGCCGTCATGCTGGAGTCCTTCATGGGAAGAATTTATCGAGTTGGTAGCCATTGACCTGCAGCCCGGCCACTTCGACCGGGATGGCAAGGTTGATTTCGCCGCCGGCCGCGAACGCGGGCCCGGCCTGCGAGGGCAGGTAATCCTGGGGCAGAATGATCTTGCGCGCCACGACGGTATCGGAGATATCGGTCAGATCGAGCACCAAAGCCGGCCATTCCTGGGGCCGGTCGTAGCGGTTGCGCAGCACCACGTTCAGCGTCAGCCGGGTGCGGGCGTCGTCGCCCTGCGCGGCGCCGGCGGCCGGCCGCAGCGACGAAGACGTGATGGAAATGCGTTCGATGCGGCGCGCATGGCCCACGCTGCATTGCAGCGGCACGCAGGCTTGTTCGAGCACCGGCCGCAAGGCCGGCGCGGCGCCGGCGATGGCGCCGCGATAGACGTAGACCAGCTGCGCGGCCAGCGCCAGTACGCCCAGCACGCAGGCGTAGGCCCACAGGCGCCGCACCAGCTGGCGCGCCTGGATGCGGTCATCGTCGAGGAACTCGGGCGGCGTACGGCCGCTGTCGACGGCGTTGGAATAGCGCGTACGGACTTCGCCGGGCACCTGCACCGCGTCCTCGGCGTCGGCCGCAGCGCAGGCCGTGGCCGTGCGGCCGATCCGGAACGCCGGCTCCCGGTCGTCGTGCGCCGGATCGCGCGGCAAGATCGGACGCCAGCCGGCCTCTGCGGACTCGGGGCGCGGTGCGGCGTCCCAGTCGGCCTCGTCCTCGGGCGCGCCCTCGGCCATCGCGTCGGGTTCGTCTTCGTCCGCGGGCGGGCCGTCGCCGCGTTGCATGTCGGCGCGGCCACGCAGTACGGCCGGCGGCGCCTGGGTGGCCGGGGCCGCCGGCGCGGGCGCCGCCGGCTGGGCGTAAGGCGGATCGGACGGCGGCGCGGACAGGACCGGCGGCGCTGCGGCGCGCGGCGCGCCGGCATCGGGCGCCGGGACCAGGCAGGCCCGGCCATCGAACACCGTGGCGCATTCGCCGCAGCGCACCAGCCCGTTGCGGACACGCAGTTGGTCGGCCACCACCCTGAAGGCGGCGCCACATTGCGGACAACGGGTGGTCAGCGCCATGAGACGGCCTCCTGCCCGCGACCGCTCAGGCCTTTACGCCATGCAGGCAGACCCAGCCGTCGCGCTCGCGCCAGACGGACATGGTCAGCCAGGGCGCATAGGCCGCGGCCACTTCGTCGGCCTGGCGCTCGAGCACGCCCGAGAGCACCAGATGGCCGCCCGGCGCAACGCGCCCGGCCAGCATGGGCGCCAGCACCTTGAGCGGATTGGAGAGGATGTTCGCCACCACGATCTGGAACTCGCCGGCCGGCAGCGCATCGGGCAGCATGGCCTGCAGGCGTACCTGGTTGACCTCGGCATTGTCGACGGTGGACTGCACGGCCTGCGGATCGATGTCCACCGCCACGGTCTCGCCCGCGCCCAGCTTGCGCGCGGCAATGGCCAGAATGCCCGAGCCGCAGCCGTAGTCCAGCAAGCGCGCCGGCGGGCAGCTCGGCTTCCAGCCAGGCCAGGCACAAATGGGTGGTGGGATGGCTGCCGGTGCCGAACGCCAGGCCCGGATCGAGTTCGATATGAATCGCGTCGCGCGCGGCGTCGGGCACCAGGCCCGGCACGGCGGGGTCGTCGCGGTGCCAGCTGGGCACGATCCAGAGCCGCTCCGAAATCGGGATGAGGCCGAACTGCGACTGGGTCAGGCGCACCCAGTCGGCGTCCGGCACCTCGCGCAGGGACCAGCCATGCGCCAGCGCCGGATCCAGCCCGGCGGCGGCGATGGCCTGTTCGAGGATCTGCGCCGGATCGGCGCCGTCGGGCAGCAAGGCCACCACGCAATTGCGTTCCCAGGCCTGGACCTGCGGCTCGGTGCCCGGCTCGCCGAACAGCGGCCACTCGGCCTCGGTGCCGAGGTCGGCGTCCTCCACCGAGACGGACAGCACGCCGGCCTCCAGCAGCGCATCGGACAGCGCGTCGGCCTGCGCCTCGCGGCAATTTAGGACCAGTTCACGCATGACTAGGATTTCCGTGAATCAGGGCCGCTGCGCCAGTTTGTGCTCCAGATAATGGATGCTGGTGCCGCCCTCGATAAAGCGCGCATCCTGCAGCAGTTCGCGATGCAGCGGGATGTTGGTGGAAATGCCCTCGACCACCATCTCGGACAGGGCGATGCGCATGCGCGCCAGCGCCTGTTCGCGCGTGTCGCCATAGGTGATGACCTTGGCGATCATCGAATCGTAGTTGGGCGGAACGAAGTAGCCGTTGAAGGCGTGCGAATCGATGCGCACGCCGGGGCCGCCCGGCACATGCCAGTTGGTGATGCGGCCCGGGCTGGGCACGAAACGGAACGGATCCTCGGCGTTGATCCGGCATTCCAGGGCATGGCCCTTGAACTGGATGTCGCGCTGGCGCAGCGTGAACTTCTCGCCGGCGGCGATCAGGATCTGCTGCTGGACCACGTCCACGCCGGTGATCAGTTCGGTGACCGGGTGCTCGACCTGGATACGGGTGTTCATTTCGATGAAATAGAACTCGCCGTTCTCGTACAGGAACTCGAACGTGCCCGCGCCGCGGTAGCCCATCTTGCGGCACGCGTCGGCGCAGCGATCGCCGATGCGTTCGATCAGCCGGCGCGGAATGCCGGGCGCCGGCGCCTCTTCGATGACTTTCTGGTGGCGGCGCTGCATCGAGCAGTCGCGCTCGCCCAGCCACACGGCGTTGCGGCCGCCGTCGGCCAGCACCTGGATCTCCACGTGGCGCGGATTCTCCAGGAACTTCTCCAGATAGACTTCGGGATTGTTGAACGCCGCGCCGGCTTCCGAGCGCGTCATGTTGACCGCGTTCAGCAGCGCAGCTTCGGTGTACACCACGCGCATGCCGCGCCCGCCGCCGCCGCCGGAAGCCTTGATGATGACCGGATAGCCCACTTCGCGCGCGATGCGCAGGATCTCCTGCGGATCGTCCGGCAAGGCGCCCTCCGACCCCGGCACGACCGGCACGCCGGCTTCGATCATGGCGCGCTTGGCGCTGACCTTGTCGCCCATCTGGCGGATGGTTTCCGGACGCGGGCCGATGAAGACGAAGCCGCTCTTTTCGACGCGCTCGGCAAAATCGG
Organism: Bordetella pertussis 18323; assembly: GCF_000306945.1. Taxonomy (NCBI): domain Bacteria; kingdom Pseudomonadati; phylum Pseudomonadota; class Betaproteobacteria; order Burkholderiales; family Alcaligenaceae; genus Bordetella; species Bordetella pertussis. The sequence goes on from NC_018518.1 coordinate 3,117,015, forward strand.
CGTTCTCGGCCAGAAAGCCGTAGCCCGGGTGGATCGCCTCGGCGTCGGTCACCTCGGCCGCCGAGATCAGGGCCGGCATGTTGAGGTAGCTCTCGCGCGACGGCGCCGGGCCGATGCAGACCGACTCGTCGGCCAGGCGCACATACTTGGCGGTGCGGTCGGCCTCGGAGTGCACGACGACGGTTTTGATGCCCAGCTCGCGGCAGGCGCGCTGGATGCGCAGGGCGATCTCGCCGCGATTGGCGATCAGGATCTTTTCAAACATGTTGACCTATCAGCCAATAATGAACAGCGGCTGGCCGTACTCGACCGGCTCACCGTTCTCGACCAGGATTTCTTTGATCACGCCAGCCTTGTCGGCTTCGATCTCGTTGAGCAGCTTCATCGCCTCGATGATGCACAGCGGGTCGCCTTCCTTGACCGACTGCCCGACATCGACGAAAGGCGCGGCGCCGGGATTGGGCGCGCGGTAGAAGGTGCCGACCATGGGCGCCTTGACCACATGGCCCTGCGGCGCCGCGGGCGCCGCCTCGGCGGCGGGCGCGGCAGCCGCCGCAGGAGCGGCCGCCGGGGCGACGGCCTCGGGCATGTGATAGGCAACCGGCTGCAGGGCTTGCGAGAATTTGACGATGCGAACCTTGCCTTCGCCTTCGGTGATTTCAAGCTCGGCGATACCCGATTCAGCCACGAGGTCGATCAGGGTTTTGAGTTTTCGGAGGTCCATAGAAGCTGCTTCCCGATTGTGTTTTGGCCGCGCCCGTACTTCCGGGCCGCGTCAGATTGCTGTAGATGTGAGAGATGCCGGGGCGAGGATCAGTGGCGCGCCGCGTAGCGCAGCGCCGCCTCGTAGCCATCGGCGCCCAGGCCGGTAATCAGGCCTATCGCCAGATCGGACAGATAAGAATGCTGCCGGAATGAATCGCGCTTATACAGGTTGGACAAATGTACTTCAATAAACGGTATGGCCACCGCCGCCAGCGCATCGCGGATCGCGACACTGGTGTGCGTGTAGGCGGCCGCGTTGATGATGATGAAATCGGTACCGTCGGCCGCCGCTGCCTGGATGCGCTCGACCAGCGCACCTTCGTGATTGCTTTGCCACGAGGTCAGCGCCACGCCGAGCTGGCCGGCCAGCGCCGCCAAGCCCTGGTCGATCTGCGCCAGCGTCAGGCTGCCGTAGATATGAGGCTCCCGGGTGCCGAGCAGATTCAGGTTGGGACCATGCAAAACAAGAATGCGTTGCGCCATGGAGCTTGCCAAACTGTTGGCAATACGAGCGATAAACCGCCTTTTTAACGCCAAAACGGCCTATTTGTCCAACCGAATTCAAGCCGACAGGCCGGCCACGCTGCGATCCAGGTCATCGTAGACAATCTGGCCCAGAATTTTGCGCTTCATGCTGCCATCTGCCGACAAAAGCAGCGTAAAAGGCAGGCCGCCACTAGGGTTGCCCAGGCTGCGCAGGGTATCGATGGCGCCCGCGCCCATTACCAGCAAGGGATAGGACACGGGGATTTTCTCGACGAATTTGCGCATATTGTCGGTAGTATCGACGCCGATACCCACAAACCGTACCTGCGGATATTTTTTCTGCAGGGCGTCCAGTTCGGGCATTTCCTTGACGCAGGGCGCGCACCAGGTGGCCCAGAAATTGACCACCAGGGGCTGGCCGCCCCAGTCGGCCAGCTTGCGCGGCGTGCCATGCAGATCGGGCAGGGCGAGCTGGCGCAGCTGCGCCAGCGGGTCGCCGGCGCCTTCGGCCGGCGCAGCCACCGACGGCGCCGGGCGCGCGTTGCGGCGCTCGGCCAGGAAATACCCGCCGGAGGCGGCGGCTGCCGCGGCCACGCCAGCGTACAGAAAAAGACGACGATTCATGGCGCGATCATAACAATGCACGCGCGCCGGGGATACCGGCGCGCCCCGCGCCAGCCTCTACAATGCCGCACAGGAGAACACCATGCACCTGCATATTCTTGGTATTTGCGGCACTTTCATGGGTGGCCTGGCGCTGATCGCGCGCTCGGCCGGCCACAAGGTCACCGGCTGCGACGCCGGCGTCTACCCCCCGATGAGCACCCAGCTGGCCGAGCAGGGCATCGAGCTGATCGAAGGCTTCGGCGCCGACCAGCTGGCGCTGGCCCCCGACCTGTTCGTGATCGGCAACGTGGTCAGCCGCGGCAACCCGCTGATGGAAGCCATCCTGGACAGCGGCGCCCGCTATATATCCGGCCCGCAATGGCTGGGCGAGCACATCCTGCCCGGCGCGCACGTGCTGGCCGTGGCCGGCACCCACGGCAAGACCACTACCAGCTCCATGCTGGCCTGGATCCTGCAATGCGCGCAACGCCAGCCCAACTTCCTGATCGGCGGCGTCGCGCCCGACCTGCAGGTGTCGGCGCGCTACGCGCCTGGCGCCCGCCCCTTCGTGATCGAGGCCGACGAGTACGACACGGCCTTTTTCGACAAGCGCTCGAAGTTCGTGCACTACCGGCCGCGCACCGCCATCCTGAACAACCTGGAATACGATCACGCCGACATCTTCCCCGATCTGGCCGCCATCGAGACCCAGTTCCATCACCTGGTGCGCACGGTGCCGTCCAACGGCCAGCTGGTGCTGCCGACCGACGCGCCGGCGCTCGAACGGGTGCTCGAGCGCGGCTGCTGGACCCCGGTTGCGCGTTTCGGCCCCGGCGGCCAATGGCAGGCCGGCCCCGCCGATGAGCAAGGCGCCTTCGAAGTCAGCGTGGACGGCCGCGATGCCGGCACGGTGCGCTGGACGCTGGGCGGCGAGCACAACCGCCGCAACGCCCTGGCGGCGCTGGCGGCGGCCCGGCACGCGGGCGTGGCGCCGGCCGAAGGCATCGAGGCGCTGTCGCGCTTTGGCGGCGTCAAGCGCCGCATGGAACTGCGCGGCACGGTCAACGGCATACGCGTCTACGACGATTTCGCGCACCATCCCACCGCCATCGCCACCACCATCGAGGGGCTGCGCCGGCAGGTAGGCGCGGCCCGCATCCTGGCCGTGCTCGAGCCGCGCTCGAACACCATGAAGCTGGGCACGATGGCGGCGCGCCTGCCCGAGGCGCTGGCCGGTGCCGACCTGGTGTTCTGCTTCGGCGATCACGCCGGCAAGCACGCGCTGGGCTGGGACCCGGCCCGGGTGCTGGCGCCGCTGGGCGAACGCGCCGCCGGCTACGACGACCTGCCGGCGCTGGTGCGCGCGGTCGCGGCGGCGGCCCGGCCGGGCGACCATGTGCTGGTCATGAGCAATGGCGGCTTCGGCGGCGTGCACGGCAAGCTGCTCGACGCCCTGGCCCAACCCCGCTGAAGGCGCCGCGATGCCCATCCTGTACCTGCACGGTTTCCGTTCTTCGCCCGACTCGTTCAAGGCGCGCCTGCTGGCGCAGGCCATGCACCAACGCGGCCTGGCCGGCCAATGGCAATGCCCGCAACTGCCGGCCAGCCCGCAGCAGGCCGCCGAGCTGGCGCTGGCGCTGGCCCGGGAGCAACTGGCCGGGCAGCAGGATCCCCGCCGGCTGACAGTGATCGGCTCGTCGCTGGGCGGCTATTACGCCACCTGGCTGGCCGAACGGCTGGGCTGCCAGGCCGTGCTGCTGAACCCGGCGGTGCAGGCGGCGCGCGATCTGGCCACCCAGGTCGGCGAACATCGCATGTATCATTCCGACGCGCCGTTCCACTTCCTGCCCGAGTATGTCGAGGAACTGCGCGCCCTGTACGCGGACCCGCTCACCCATCCCGAACGCTACTTCCTGGTGGCGGCCACGGGCGACGAGGTGCTGGACTGGCGGGAGATGCGCGATCGCTACCCCGGCTGCCGCCAGCGTATCGTGCAGGGCGGCGACCACGGCCTGTCGGACTTCCCGCGCTGGATGCCCGAGGTCCTTGAATTTGCCCTGGGTTCGCCCCACTGATTATTAATATACGGATAGGCCGCAATGTGCCGGGGCGCTCCTGACGCCGCCGCGCCCGATGGATTCTCACTATGTACGTGTTTTACGACGACGACGGCGGCTTCAAGGCCGGCAATATCCTGTCCGAGACCGACGCCAGCCTGCAGGTTGAGTCGGAAACGGGCAAGCGCAGCAAGATCAAGCGCGCCAGCACCCTGTTCACCTTCGCGGCGCCGGAGCCGGCCGCGCTGATGGCCCAGGCGGCCACGCTGGCCGAGGACATCGACCTGCAGTTCCTCTGGGAGTGCGCGCCGCAGGAGGAATTCGACGCGCCCGCGCTGGCGGCCGAGTACTTCGGCCACGCCCCCGGCCCGGTCGAGCAGGCCGCCCTGCTGATGCGCCTGCACGGCGCGCCGGCCTATTTCCATCGCCGCGGCAAGGGCCGCTACCGCCCGGCCCCGCCCGACATCCTGGCCGCCGCCCTGGCCGCGCTGGAGAAAAAGCGCCTGCAGGCCGAACAGCAGCAGCAGTGGATCGACGAAATGGCCCAGGGCCGCCTGCCCGAGGCCATCGCCCAGGCGGCCGAATCGCTGCTGGTGCGTCCGGACAAGAATTCGATGCAGTGGAAGGCGTTCGACGCCGCCTGCACCCAGCTGCAGAAGACGCCCGAGCGCCTGCTGCTGGACCTGGGCGCCTGGCCGCATCCGCTGGCGCTGCACAAGCGGCGCTTCCTGGCCGTGAACTTCCCCAGGGGCGTGGGATTTCCGGCCATGGACGTGCCGTCGATCGAACGCGAACTGCCGCTGGCCGAGGGCGAGATCTACTCGGTCGACGACATCACCACCACCGAGATCGACGACGCGCTGTCGGTCAGCGCCCTGCCCGACGGCAAGATCCGCGTCGGCATCCACGTCGCCGCGCCCGGACTGGCCATTACGCGCGGCAGCGAACACGACAAGCTGGCGCGCACCCGCCTGTCCACGGTCTACATGCCGGGCGAGAAGATTCCGATGCAGCCCGACAATGTGATCCAGGCGTTTTCGCTGGACGCGGGCCGGCCGGTGCCGGCCGTGTCGCTGTATGTCACGGCCGACCCGCGCACCGGCGCGATCGAAGCCTCGGAAACCCGCCTGGAACGCATCGTGGTGCGCGAGAACCTGCGCCACAACGACCTGGACGCGCAGATTTCCGAAGCCGCGCTGGCCGATCCAGACGCCCCCCTGGCTTATGGCCACTGGCTGCGGCCGCTGTGGCAGCTGGCGCAGGCGCTGGGCGCGCAGCGCGAAGCCGTGCGCGGCAAGCCCGAAAACAATACGCGGGTCGAATACAGCTTCTACCTGGACGGCAGCCCGGACGACCCGGATACCCCGGTGCGGCTGGTGCCGCGCCAGCGCAACGCGCCGCTGGACCGCATGGTGGCCGAGTACATGATCCTGGCCAACAACATCTGGGGCGGCCTGCTGAACCAGCACGGCGTGCCGGGCATCTACCGCTCGCAGCAGGCCGGCCGGGTGCGCATGAGCACGCAGGCGCTGCCGCACGAAGCGATCGGCGTGCCGCAATATGCCTGGAGCACCTCGCCGCTGCGCCGCTATGTCGACCTGGTCAACCAGTGGCAATTGATCGCGGCCGTCGAGCACGGCGTGTCGGCGCGCCTGGTGGCGCCCTTCAAGCCGCGCGACGCCGACCTCTATGCCATCATCGGCGCGTTCGACGCGCAGTATGCGGCCTGGGCTGATTTCCAGAACGCCATGGAGCGCTATTGGTGCATGCGCTGGCTCAAGCAGCAGGGAATCAGCCGCACGACCGCCCACGTGCTGCGCGAGGACCTGGTGCGCCTGGCCAACGCGCCGCTGGTCACGCGCGTGGGCGGCCTGCCCGAGCTGGAACGCGGCGCGGCGGTGCAGATCGACATCATGAATATGGACGAACTGGCGCTGGAGCTGGACTGCCGCTACCTGGGGCCGGCGGACTGAGATCACGCCGCGCGCCGGTTCGCCCTAAAATGCACGGGTGCGACGCTCCGCTTCCTCCTCTTCGATCCTGACGCGCTTCTGGCGCTGGCTGGGCGCCCCCGCCCAGCACTACCTGCTGGTCGGCACGGCCATCTCGCTGCTGGTGCACGCCGGCGCGCTGGCTTGGCGCTTCGCCGGGCCAGCGCCCGCGCGCCCCCAGGCCTCGACGCTGGAGATCGTGCTGGTCAACGCCCGCACCGACAGCGCGCCGGTCACGGCGCAGGTGCTCGCGCAAAGCCAGGTCGATGGCGGCGGCAACGCCGCGCGCGGGCTGGCCGCCACGCCGCTGCCGCAGACCGGCCGCAACGCCGAGACCATCGTGCTGGAAGCCATGCGCAAGCGCCAGGCGCAACTGGAGGCCGAGCAGGACCGGCTGCTAACGCAGCTGCAGTCGCAGGCCAGGACCGGCCAGGAGCGCCAGCCGGTGCACCCATGGCCGGACGCCTCCGAACCCGGGCTGGACCCGCGCGAACAACCCGGCGTGATCCAGAACGCCCAGATCGCCACGCTGGCCAACCGCGTGCAAGCCTACAACGCCCAGCCGCGCAAGGAATTCGTGGCCCCGGCCGCCCAGGCCTCGCGCCATGCCGCCTACCTGGACGCCTGGCGCACCCGCATCGAAACCATCGGCACGCGCCACTACCCCGAAGACGCGCGCGGCCGCATCTACGGCTCGCTGCGCATCACCGTCACGGTGCGCGCCGACGGCAGCCTGGCCGATTTCGAGATCGACCAGCCCTCGCCGCACGCCGTGCTGAACCAGGCGGCGCGCCGCATCGTGCAGATGGCCGCGCCATTCCCGCCGTTCCCGCCCGAGATGGCGCGCGACACCGACGTGCTGGTCATCACGCGCACCTGGCATTTCGTCAACGACTCCCTGGAAACGACCGCCCCATGACCCTGCCGGCCTCTCCGCCCCGCTATGCCGTCATCGGCAATCCGATCGCGCACAGCCGCTCGCCGCAGATCCACGCCATGTTCTCGGCCCAGACCGGCCGCCCGCTGCGCTACGAGCGGCTGCTGGCGCCCGTGGACGGCTTCCTGCCCACCGTGCAGGCCTTCCGCGAGAGCGGCGGGCTGGGCCTGAACGTGACCGTGCCCTTCAAGCTGGAAGCCTACGCGCTGGCCGAGGCGCGCCTGTCCGAGCGGGCGCGGCTGGCCGGCGCTGTCAATACCTTGTCGTGGCGCGACGGCGCCTGGCACGGCTGCAATACCGACGGCGTCGGGCTGGTCAACGACCTGCTGCGCCTGGGCGTGGCGCTGGCCGGCGCGCGGGTGCTGCTGGTGGGCGCCGGCGGCGCCGCGCGCGGCGTACTGCAGCCGCTGGCCGCGGCCGGCTGCGCCCGCATCCATATCGTCAACCGTACCGCCGCGCGCGCCGCCGAGCTGGCGGCCGCCTGGCGCGCCGCGGCGCCGCGCACCGGCACGCAGGTCAGCGCCGGCGCCCTGGCCCAGGCCGCCGAACCCGGCGGCTGGGACGTGGCCATCAACGCCACGGCCAGCGGCCTGCAGGGCGCGGCGCCGGACCTGCCCGGCGGCCTGTACGCGCCCGACGCCCTGGCCTACGACATGATGTACGGCGCGCGGCCCACCGCCTTCATGCGCCAGGCCGAGGCCGACGGCGCGGCGCGCTGCGCCGACGGCCTGGGCATGCTGGTCGGCCAGGCCGCCGAGAGCTTCCATATCTGGCACGGCGTGCGGCCCGACCCCGGGCCGGTGCTGCTGGCCCTGCGCACCGAACTGCTGGCCGCGGGCTAGCTGTGAAGATTCAATAGGTTGTATGCATGGTTCATCCGAACCGGATTTGAGAAACTGGAAATCGCCAACCCCCCAGTTCACTCAAGGAGCCCGGCCGGATGAACACCCATAAGCATGCCCGATTGACCTTCCTACGTCGACTCGAAATGGTCCAGCAATTGATCGCCCATCAAGTTTGTGTGCCTGAAGCGGCCCGCGCCTATGGGGTCACCGCGCCGACTGTGCGCAAATGGCTGGGCCGCTTCCTGGCTCAGGGCCAGGCGGGCTTGGCCGATGCGTCCTCGCGCCCGACGGTCTCGCCCCGAGCGATTGCGCCGGCCAAGGCGCTGGCTATCGTGGAGCTGCGCCGCAAGCGGCTGACCCAAGCGCGCATCGCCCAGGCGCTGGGCGTGTCAGCCAGCACCGTCAGCCGCGTCCTGGCCCGCGCCGGTCTGTCGCACCTGGCCGACCTGGAGCCGGCCGAGCCGGTGGTGCGCTACGAGCATCAGGCCCCCGGCGATCTGCTGCACATCGACATCAAGAAGCTGGGACGTATCCAGCGCCCTGGCCACCGGGTCACGGGCAACCGACGCGATACCGTTGAGGGGGCCGGCTGGGACTTCGTCTTCGTGGCCATCGATGACCACGCCCGCGTGGCCTTCACCGACATCCACCCCGACGAGCGCTTCCCCAGCGCCGTCCAGTTCCTCAAGGACGCAGTGGCCTACTACCAGCGCCTGGGCGTGACCATCCAGCGCTTGCTCACCGACAATGGCTCGGCCTTTCGCAGCCGCGCCTTCGCCGCGCTGTGCCATGAGCTGGGCATCAAGCACCGCTTTACCCGACCTTACCGCCCACAGACCAATGGCAAGGCCGAACGCTTCATCCAGTCGGCCTTGCGTGAGTGGGCTTACGCTCACACCTACCAGAACTCCCAACACCGAGCCGATGCCATGAAATCCTGGCTACACCACTACAACTGGCATCGACCCCACCAAGGCATCGGGCGCGCTGTACCCATCTCCAGACTCAACCTGGACGAATACAACCTATTGACAGTTCACATCTAGCCATCAATGGCGAGCCTGGCAGCGACCAGCGTCGAATGCTAACAACCCATCGGATAGACGCGCGCCACGCGCACCGCGTTCCGATCGCGCAATCGCCTTTGCACATTTGGACAATTCATTGCGCCCGCCATGATGGGCGCATGGTTTATCCGCGCTGTCGCGACGCGGCGCTCACGCTGTCTTGCAGCGCGCGCCAGCGCGACGCCACCCGGGCTCGCAGGCGCACATCGGTGCCTACCGGAGCCAGTTCGGCGAATTCGAAGCGGCGCGCCCCATCGAGATGTTCGAGCAAGGGCAGTCGTACCATGCCCGCCGCGTCGCCCAGCAGGACGGGCGCCAGATACACCAGCAACTCGTCCACGCAATCCTCAGCAAGCAGCGCGCCTGACAATCCGGCCCCCGCTTCCACGTGCACTTCGTTGATTTCCTGGCTGGCCAGCCAACGCATCACGGCGGGCAGGTCGACGCGGTCCGGACGCACGCCCGGCAGTTCGATCACGCGCGCGTTGCGGTCGGCCATGCGGCGCGCCTTGGCCGCATCGGAGCGGGCCGTGAAAATCAGCACTTGCGCCCCGTCGTCGAACAGGCGCGCGTCCTCGGGGATTTCGAAGCGGCCATCGATGACCGCCTTGCGCGGCGGATGGCTGGTCTGCACCGCGCGCGCATTCAATTGCGGATCGTCCTTGAGCACCGTGCCCATGCCGGTCAGCACCACGCCGCTGCGGGCGCGCCAATGGTGGCCGTCGGCGCGCGCGGCTTCGCCGGTGATCCACTGCGATACGCCGTTGTGCAGGGCGCTGCGCCCGTCCAGCGAGGTGGCCAGCTTCAGCCAGACCCACGGCAGGCCGCGGCTCATGCGCGCCGCGAAGCCCGCGTTCAGTTCCAGCGCCTCGTCGCGGCACACGTCCTCGGTCACCGCGATGCCGGCGGCGCGCAGCCGCGCCAGGCCCTGGCCGTTGACGCGCGGATTGGGGTCGCCCATGGCGACCACCACGCGCGCCGGCGCCGCCGCCACCAGGGCATCGACGCACGGCGGCGTGCGGCCGAAATGGCTGCATGGCTCCAGCGTCACGTACACGGTGGCGCCGGCCAGCGAAGCGCCGCGCGCGGCGGCCTCGCGCAGCGCGCACACCTCGGCGTGCGGGCCGCCTGGCGGCTGCGTGGCGCCCTCGCCCAGCACCTGCCCGTCGCGCACGATGACGCAGCCCACGCGCGGATTGGGGGCCGTGCTGTACATGACCGAACGCGCCAGTGCCAGGGCGCGCCGAATCCAGGAAACGTCGTCGGTGGGCGTGGAAGTATTCACGATCGAGATTGTATGCGCGGGCAGGCGCGCTTCCGGCTACAGTAGCACGCAACGGTCAATCATGTCCGTATCGGTCCGGTGAAGGTCCATGGCGGTTCTCGCCCGGCCTCGGCCCGGCGCGCAGAATAGCGCTTCAGCCACGCCAAAACCGCTACCCAGGAGCCTCGCCATGAAACAAGCGCTGATCGTCATCGATGTCCAGGAATCCTTCCGTCACCGTCCGTTTTGGGACGATAGCGAACTGCCGGCGTTCCTGGCGCAAGTCCAGGCGCTGATCGACGGCTGCCGGCAACGCGATATCCCCGTACTGCAAGTGTTCCATGTCAACGCCGCCAACGACCCCGCCTCGCCGTTCGCGCCGGCCTCGGGGCACGTGGTCGCCCTGCGCGAACTGCGCATCGCCCCGACCGCCGTGTTCCGCAAGACGGTCCACTCGTCCCTGTACGCCCGGGACGAGGCCGGCCACACCCTGCACGACTGGCTGCTCGAGCATGGCGTCGGCGAGATCATCGTCTGCGGCATCCGCACCGAGCAGTGCTGCGAAACCACCACCCGCCACGCCTCGGACGCCGGCTTCAAGGTCCGTTTCGCGCTGGACGCCACGCTGACCTTCGCCATGCGCGCCGCATCGGGCAAGACCTACACGCCGGCCGAGATCCGGGAACGCACCGAGCTGGTGCTGCAGGACCGCTTCGCGCAAGTCCTGCCGGCCGCCGCCGCGCTGGCCGCCTGAGCGCGGCGCGCCATGGTCCCGGTCTATTTCGTGGTGCCCGCGGGCCTGGTCCTGCTGGACCTGGCCGGGCCCGCCGAAGCATTCCGCATCGCCAACAAACTGCGCCCCGGCTCGTTCGCGCTGCATTACTGCGGTCCCGAACCCGAGGTGGAATGCGGGCTGGCCGGGCTGCACCTGAGCCGGCTCGCCCCTCTGCCCGCCAGCCTGCCGGCCCAGGCGCTGGTGGTGGTGCCCGGCGTGGTCGACGCCGCCTTCCAGCTCGACCGCCCGCCGCTGCGCGCCGTGGTGGACTGGCTGGCGCGCTGCCGCGCGCAGGGCCGCTTCGACCTGATGTCGGTTTGCTCGGGCGCGCTGCTCGCCGCCGCGGCCGGGCTGCCGGCCCATCGCGAGTGCACCAGCCACCACCATTGCCTGCCCGGCCTGGCGCGGCTCGAGCCTACCGCGCGCATTCACGACAATCGCATTTTTGTGGAGGATGACGGCATCTGGACCAGCGCCGGCGTCACCGCCGGCATCGACCTGGCGCTCTACCTGGTAAGCCGCGCGTGCGGGCCGCGCGTGCGGGCCGCGCGTGCGGGCCGCGCGTGGCCAGCGCCGTGGCGCGCGACCTGGTGGTCTACCTGCGCCGCGCCGGCACCGACCCGGCCATCTCGCCCTGGCTGGACGGCCGCAACCACATGCACCCCGGCGTGCACCGGGTGCAGGACGCCATCGTGCACAATCCCGCGGCGGCCTGGACGCCGCAAACCCTGGCGGCGCAGGCCCATATCAGCGCGCGCCATCTCAGCCGCCTGTTTGCCGAGCACGCGGGCTGCACGCCCATGGATTACCTGTACCGGGTGCGGCTGGCGCTGGCGCGCGAACTGATCCGCGAGACGCGGCTGGACCTCGAACACGTGGCCGAGCGCGCCGGATTCGGCTCGGCCCACCATATGCGGCGGGTCTGGCGCCGCCACGAATCGGGCTCGCCCAGCGCCGCCCGGCACCCCGCCTGACGCCGCGGCGCCCTAGTCCTTGCGCAGTTTCTTGCCCGGCAGCAAGGGCCCTTGCATCTCGCGGATCGCCTCGACGAACTCGCCGATGTCCTCGAAGCTCTTGTAGACCGAGGCATAGCGTACGTAGGCCACCTTGTCCAGGCGCTTGAGCTCGCCCATGACCAGTTCGCCGATCTGCTCGCTGGGCACTTCGCGCATGCCGCTGGCCAGCAGGGTTTCCTCGATGCGCGCCACGGCGCTGTCGACCTCGTCGGTGCTGACCGGCCGCTTGCGCAAGGCCAGGGACAGGCTGCCGCGCACCTTGCCGGCGTCATACTCGGTGCGGCTGCCGTCGCGCTTGACCACCGACGGCATGGCCAGTTCGACGCGTTCGTAGGTGGTGAAGCGTTTGTCGCAGGACAGGCAACGGCGGCGACGCCGGATGGTGTCACCCTCTTCCGACACCCTGCTGTCGACAACCTGGGTATCGGCGTTGCCGCAGAATGGACACCTCATGCGCGCTCCCCGTACGGATGATGCGGATATTGTAATAACGCGCGGCCCGCATCGGGCGCGCCGGCGCCAAAACCGTGGTAATTCCGCCCATCAATGAAAAAAGACAGGCCCTTGCGGGCCTGTCTTGCCGGCGGCGGGCGGCCTGCGCCCGGCCGCATCAGTTGCCGTAGACGGGCAGGCGGGCGGTCAGTTCATTGACCCGCGCGCGCACCGCGGCGATGTTCGCCTCGTCGCGCGGATTGTCCAGCACGTCGGCGATCAGGTTGGCGGTCAGCTCGGCCTCGGCCTCCTTGAAGCCGCGGGTGGTCATGGCCGGAGTGCCCAGGCGGATGCCGCTGGTCACGAAGGGCTTTTCCGGGTCGTTGGGAATGGCGTTCTTGTTGACCGTGATGTGGGCCTGGCCCAGCACCGCTTCCGCTTCCTTGCCGGTAATGCCCTTGGGACGCAGGTCCACCAGCATGACGTGGCTTTCGGTCCTGCCCGACACGATGCGCAGGCCGCGCTTGACCAGCGTATCGGCCAGCACCTTGGCGTTCTTGACGACCTGCTGGGCGTAATCCTGGAACTCGGGCGACAGCGCTTCCTTGAAGGCCACGGCCTTGGCCGCGATGACGTGCATCAGCGGACCGCCCTGGATGCCCGGGAAGATGGCCGAATTGACGGCCTTCTCGAACTCGGCCTTCATCATGATGACGCCGCCGCGCGGGCCGCGCAGCGACTTGTGCGTGGTGGAGGTGACGAAATCGGCGTGCGGCACCGGGTTGGGATAGGCGCCGCCGGCCACCAGGCCGGCATAGTGGGCGATGTCCACCATGAACAGCGCGCCGTTGTCGTGGGCGATGCGCGCCATGCGCTCGAAGTCGATGTGCAGCGCGTACGCGGAGGCGCCGGCCACGATCAGCTTGGGCTTGTGTTCCTTGGTCAGCCGCTCGACCTGGGCGTAGTCCAGCACCTCGTCGGCGTCCAGGCCGTAGGGCACGAAGTTGTACAGCTTGCCCGAGGCGTTGACCGACGCGCCGTGCGTCAGGTGACCGCCTTCGGCCAGGCTCATGCCCAGCACGGTATCGCCCGGCTTGAGCACCGCCATGTACACGCCCTGGTTGGCCTGCGAGCCGGAGTTCGGCTGCACGTTGGCGGCCTCGGCGCCGAAAATCTGCTTCAGGCGGTCGATGGCCAGCTGCTCGACCACGTCGACGTACTCGCAACCGCCGTAGTAGCGCTTGCCCGGGTAGCCTTCCGCATACTTGTTGGTCAGTTGCGTGCCCTGGGCCTGCATCACGGCGGGGCTGGCGTAGTTCTCGGACGCGATCAGCTCGATGTGCTGTTCCTGGCGTACGTCTTCTTTCTGGATGGCGGCCCAGACGTCGGGATCCACCTGGTCGAGGGTCAGGTTGCGGTTGAACATGGAGTTCCTGGTGCGGGTAGGTAGGGAAAACAAGGGCAGCCGTGATGCTGCGATTGCGCTAGTGTACAGCGACAGCGCCCCCCCCCCGCCGGGGCGCGGACGCCCCGAAACGGGCCAAATTCGCGCTTCGGAACACAAAAACCGCGCAATCTCCCGTCTACCGCAAAAATGCCTCAAGTCGGCATGAGCCAGGCTCAAGCAAGCCCGGCTGCCGCGGTCACGAACTGGTGGTGGCGCCGATCTGGCGCGGCGCCAGGTCCGGATTGAGGGTATAGGTGCCGGTCAGCGACGCCTGGGCCAGCACGTGCCCTTGCATGGCCTTGAGCGCGTCCAGGCCGGTGAACGACCCTTGCAGGTTCAGCGAGGGGACATCCAGCGCGTACAGCGTGAACACATAATGGTGCACGCGCTCGTCGTTCCAGGGCGGGCACGGACCGTCGTAGCCGAAGTAGTCGCCGTTCATGTCGCGGTCGGCGGCAAACCAGCCGGTGTAGTCGTTGACGCCCTGGCGCGCGTTGTTGGGCGCCAGCGGCCCGCCCTTGCCGCGCGGCGTGATGCCGTCGGAGAAGGCGCCTTCCTGGATTTCGCGCATGTCCGCCGCCAGGTCGACCAGCACCCAGTGGAAGAAATCGACGCGCGGCAGGTCGGCCGGCACCGTGCGGCCCTCCTGGTTGACGTCGTCGGGTTGGGAGGGCACGTCCGGATCGTGGCAGATCAGCGCGAACGACTGGGTGCCGTCGGGCACGTCGTCCCACGAAAACTGGGGGTTGAAGTTGTCAGCCAGCGCGACGTGCGATTGCGCGTCGATCCTGCCGAATGCATACCGCTCGGGGATCGACTCGTTATCGGAAAAGGACAGACTCGATAAGTTCATGTCGTGCTCCTGGAAGTGGGACCCTCGATAAGAGGCTACCCCACCAACTTAACACGCGCAAACTTGCGCTTGCCCACCTGTACGACATAGGTGCCGGCGGACAATTGCAACGATTTGTCTTCGACCCGGTCGCCGTTGACGCGCACCCCGCCCTGCTCGACGTTGCGCTGGGCCTCGGAACCGGAGGCAACCAGCCCGGCCTCGCGCAGGATGCGCAGGATACCCTGGGGAGCGCCGCCCACGGTCACCTCGGGCATGTCCTCGGGAATGGCGCCGTCGCGAAAGCGCGCCTCGAACGCGGCCAGCGCCGCCTCGGCGGCCTGCGGCGAGTGAAAGCGCGCCACGATCTCCTGCGCCAGCGCGACCTTGGCGTCGCGCGGGTTGCGGCCGCCGTCGATCTCGGCCTTCAGCGCCGCGATGTCGGCCAGCGAACGGAACGACAGCAGTTCGTAGTAGCGCCACATGAGCGTGTCGGAGATCGACATCAGCTTGCCGAACATCGATTCGGGCGCTTCCGAGATGCCGATGTAGTTGCCCTTGGACTTGGACATTTTCTCGACGCCGTCGGTGCCCACCAGCAGCGGCATGGTCAGGATGCACTGCTGCTCCTGGCCGTATTCCTTCTGCAGTTCGCGGCCCACCAGCAGGTTGAACTTCTGGTCGGTGCCGCCCAGCTCCAGGTCGGCCTTCAGGGCGACCGAGTCATAGCCCTGCAGCAGCGGATACAGGAATTCGTGCACCGCGATCGGCACGCCGCCCTTGAAGCGCCTGGTGAAATCCTCGCGCTCCATCATGCGGGCCACGGTATAGCGCGAGGCCAGCTGGATCATGCCGCGCGCGCCCAGCGGATCGCACCATTCCGAGTTGTAGCGGATCTCGGTGCGGGCCGGGTCCAGCACCAGGCTGGCCTGGGCGTAATAGGTCTTGGCGTTGGTCTCGATCTGCTCGCGCGTCAGCGGCGGGCGGGTCGAATTGCGGCCGCTGGGGTCGCCGATCGTCGAGGTGAAATCGCCGATCAGGAAAATGACGTTGTGGCCCAGGTCCTGCAACTGGCGCATCTTGTTGAGCACCACCGTGTGCCCCAGGTGGATGTCCGGCGCGGTGGGGTCCAGCCCCAGCTTGATGCGCAGCGGCACTCCGGTCGCGCGGCTGCGGGCCAGCTTGCGGGCAAACTCGGATTCCACCAGCAATTCGTCGCAGCCGCGGCGTGCGATGGCCAGGTCGGCCTCGACTTCAGGAGTGATTGGGGCTTCGGGGTGAGACATGTCAATGGGCCAAATGGATGAATCTTGGCTAAAAAAGATGTAAAAACTACTGAAATAAGTCGAAAATTTTAGCCGAATCCGCTAGGATACTGCCCTAATCATACGCAACTGTCATCGTACGGTTGCTGTCCCGGCTAAATCCACCCGTTTGTTTCACGAAATACGCTAGCAGGCGTATGCCCCTCGCACCGGAATGTGCCGGAGGGCGCGCACGCGCAGCGTTTGCTTGAATCTCACGCAGGCTGAAAGGTTTTTTCACGATGAATCGTGGCCCCAACAGTTTGGTGCGCAGCTTCAAACGCAAAGTTGCCGCCCTGTTCGCCCCTCCTGTCGAACCTACCTCGCGTGGCGGCGCCCTGCTCCGCCGCACCCTGACAGTCTCCGCGCTCGGCCTGTTCGCCGGCGCCGCCGCGCTGGGCATGGTTCAACAGCCCGACCGCTCCGAACTTCCCCCCTTGCGCCTGATCGACAGCGTCCTGCCGCTCGAGGCGGGCCAGATGCAGGTCAGCGACGCCAGCAACGCCCCCTATATCAGCGAAACCCGCATCCGCGCCGGCGACACCCTGGCCGCCGTGCTGCAGCGCCTGGACATCGACAGCCCGCGGCTGCAGAACTTCCTGACCCACGACGCCAGCGCGCGCAGCATCTACAAGCTGTACCCGGGCCGCTCGGTACAGGCCGCCACCAACGAGAACGGCGACCTGGTCTGGCTGCGCTACATCCACACCCCCGGCAACGAATCCGGCGGGCAGGTGGTCACGCGGCTGCTGCACGTGGCGCCCGACGGCGCCAACGGCTACAAGGCCGAGGAAGTCACCCAGGGCACCGAACAACAGACCCGCGTCGCGGTCGGCACCATCCGCTCCTCGCTGTTCGGCGCCACCGACGCGGCGGGCATCCCCGACTCGGTCACCATGCAGATGGCCGACATCCTCAGCTCCAAGATCGACTTCCTGCGCGACCTGCGCCAGGGCGACCAGTTCCGCGTGGTGTACGAGGTCCGCACCCACGAAGGCCGCTATGCGGGCGCCGGGCGCGTGCAGGCGCTGGAATTCATCAACGGCGACAAGACCTACAACGCCGTCTGGTTCAGCCCGGACGGCAAGAGCGGCTCCTACTACGACTTCGACGGAACCAGCCTGCGCGGCGCCTTCCTGCGTACCGCCCTGAAGTTCAGCCGCATCAGCTCGACCTTCGGCATGCGCATGCATCCCATCCACAAGACCTGGACCGGCCACAAGGGCGTCGATTACGCGGCCCCCACGGGCACCCCGATCCACGCCACGGCCGACGGCACGGTGGAGTTCGCGGGCTGGCAGAACGGCTACGGCAATGTGGTCATCATCAAGCACCACGGCAAGTACTCGACGCTGTACGCCCACCAGAGCCGCATCGCCTCCGGCCTCAAGAAAGGCCAGAAAATCGCCCAGGGCGAACTGGTCGGCTACGTCGGCTCGACCGGCTGGGCCACCGGCCCGCACCTGCACTACGAGTTCCGCGTCAACAACCAGCCGATCGACCCGCTCGCGGTCGACCTGCCGGTGGCGCGCAAGCTGGAACCCGCCGAACTGCGCGCCTTCACGCAGGCGGTGCAGCCGTACAAGCAGCAGATCAAGCTGCTGACCGAGTTCCAGCAGACCCTGCCGGAAGGCTCGGCCACCGTGGCCAGCCGCTGACCCGCATGGACAGCACGACGCACGGCCCGCGCACCCATGTGCCGGGCCGTTTGTTCATCGGCCTGATGTCCGGCACCAGCATGGACGGCGCCGACGGCGTGCTGGTACGGCTGGACGGGCCGCGACCCGAGGTGCTGGCCAGCGCCAGCCTGCCCATGCCCGCCGCCCTGCGCAACGAGCTGTTCGCGCTCAACCATGCCGGCGCCAACGAGCTGGAGCGCGCCGCGCTGGCCGCCAACGGCCTGGCGCGCCTGTATGCCCGGGCCGTGCGCCAGTTGCTGGACCAGGCCGGACTGCAACCCGGCGACGTGGCGGCGATCGGCGCCCACGGCCAGACCGTCAGGCACCGCCCCGACCTGGGCTATACCCTGCAACTGAACGCGCCGGCCCTGCTGGCCGAGCTGGCCGGCATCGACGTGGTGGCCGATTTCCGCAGCCGCGACGTGGCCGCCGGCGGCCAGGGCGCGCCGCTGGTGCCGCCTTTCCATGCCGCGTTGTTTGCCGGCGGCCAGGCGCGCGCCGTGCTCAACCTGGGCGGCATCGCCAATGTCACGCTGCTCGAACCCGGCCGGCCGCCGCGCGGCTTCGACACCGGGCCGGCCAACGTCCTGCTGGACGCATGGTGCCAGCGCCACACCGGCCAGCCTTACGACGCCGACGGCCGGTTCGCCGCGCAAGGCCAGGTGCTGGCCGACCTGCTCGAACACCTGATCGCCAGCGAGCCGTGGTTCGCCCTGGCGCCGCCCAAATCGACCGGACGCGACCTGTTCAACCTGGATTGGCTGCTGGCACGGCTGCAGGCATTCGATGGCCCGGCGCCGCAACCGCAGGACGTGCAGGCCACGCTGCAGCGCCTGACGGCGCGCACGGTCGCCAATGCCATCGACGCCAGCGCGGCCGCGCCGCGCGATGTGCTGGTCTGCGGCGGCGGAGCCCGCAATCCGGGCCTGATGCGCGAGCTGGCCTATTGCCTGCAGCGCCCGGTACGCCCCACCGACGATGCCGGCGTGCCGGCACAGTGGGTCGAGGCGCTGGCCTTCGCCTGGCTGGCCCAGGCCTGCCTGGACCGCATTCCTGCCGGCCTGCCCACGGTCACCGGCGCGCGCGCCGCGCGCGTGCTGGGCGCGCTCTATCCTGCCTGAAGCGCCCAAACGAAAAGGCCCTCCGGCGCATGCCGAAGGGCCTCGATCGCGGACCGGGCCGCGCGCCGCTTACACCGAGAACGACGAACCGCAGCCGCAGGTGGTGGACGCGTTGGGATTGCGAATGACGAACTGCGCGCCTTCGAGGTCTTCCTTGTAGTCGATCTCGGCGCCGACCAGGTACTGGAAGCTCATCGGGTCGACCAGCAGCTGCACGCCTGCCTTGTCGAGCACGGTGTCGTCGTCGTTGACCACTTCATCGAACGTGAAGCCGTACTGGAAGCCGGAACAGCCGCCGCCTTGCACGAACACGCGCAGCTTCAGTTCGGGGTTGCCCTCTTCGGCCAACAGATCCTTGACCTTGGCGGCCGCCGAGTCGGTGAAGACCAGCGGCACGGGCGGCGGAGCCTGCAGATCGACGGTTTCGGTAACAGCATTCATGGTTGACTCCTGGCCATCGCGGCCGAATTCCAGTGGGCGGAGCGATACCGCCCGGATAAGATCACTATAGCGCAGCCGCGACAGGACTCAAAATTCCAGTTTCACGGTGCGCGTCGCACGAACGGTCGTGTCTTCCAGCACACTGACCGTCACGGTTTCGGGGACAAAGCCATCGGGCAGATCAAGCAGGCCCTGGCTGCGCTGGTATTGGTCGAACTGCAAGGCCAGCAGGCTGGCACCGGCTTCGGGCACGGTGGCGCCTCCGCCTTCCGCCTTGACCGTCAGCGGCTCCAGGTCGCGCGTGACCGTCTCGCCCTTGAGCGTGCCGGTGGCCTGGAACCGCAACGCGCCGGAAAACGGCGTTTCGCCGCGTCCGCTGCGCATCAGCAGCACCTTGTAGCGCAGGCCCTGGCCTTCACGCTCAAAGGCCACGCCGCGGATATCGACCGAGCCGGCCGGCCCGGGCGGCAGCAATTGCTCGTAGAAAGCCAGCTGGTCGCGCACCCGCCCCACTTCCGACTGGGCGCTTTGCAACTGGGTCTCGAACTCGGTGCGGGCCGCCCGCTCGACGGCAATCTCGCCATCGGCCGTATCGAGCTGGGCGCGCAGGAAGCGCGCCTCGGCTTCCCGCTGCTGCATGGCGGCTTCCTGCGCGGCCACTTGCTGGCGGGTCAGCACGACGGCGTCATCCGGGCCCTGGTGCGCCAGGCCGTAGCGCCAACCGGCCACCGCGCCCACCACCAGGCCCGCCGCCAGGGCCAGCCAGGCCCGGGCGCGGCCCTGCGGCCGCGCAACGGGTGCGCGGGGCTGGACGGAGGCGGAATCGTCAGGCATGACTGCACGGCCGGGCCTCGCGGCCCGGCCTGGGTGTTACGGCAGGATGGCGACCTGGTCCAGGCCGGCGGATTCGGGCAGGCCGAACATGAGGTTCATGTTCTGCACGGCCTGGCCGGACGCGCCCTTGACCAGGTTGTCCTGGACCACGAGGATGACCAGCTGGTCGCCGCCGCCCGGCCGTTGCACCGAGATGCGCAGGTTGTTGGAGGCGCGCACCGAACGGGTTTCCGGCAGGCTGCCGGCCGGCATGACATCGACGAACGGCTCGTCGGCATAGCGGGCCTCGAACAGCGCCTGGAAATCGGTGTCGCGAGCCTGCGGCAGGATGCGGGCGTACAGCGTGGAGAACATGCCGCGGATCATGGGCACCAGGTGCGGCACGAACGTCAGCCCCACCTTGCCGCCGGCCAGCTTCTCGAGCTGGGCGACGATTTCCGGCTGATGGCGGTGGCCGGCCACGCCATAGGCCTTGAAGTTGTCGCTCGCCTCGGAGAACAGCGAGCCCACCTCGGCCTTGCGGCCGGCGCCCGACACGCCCGACTTGCAGTCGGCGATCAGGGTCTGGACGTCGACCAGTTGCTTGCCGCCCTCGATCAGCGGAGCCAGGCCCAGCAGCACCGTGGTGGGATAGCAGCCCGGGTTGCCGATCACCCGCGCCTTGGAGATGGCCTCGCGGTTGAGCTCGACCAGGCCATAGACGGAGTCGGCCAGGATGTCGGGGCAGGTATGCGGAATCTTGTACCAGCGCTCGAACACGGCCGTGTCCTGCAGGCGGAAATCGGCGGCAAGGTCGATGACGCGGGTGCCGGCGGCCAGCAGTTCGGCCGCCTGCGCCATGGCCACGCCATGCGGGGTCGCGAAGAACACCACGTCGCAATCGGTCAGCGAGGCTTTCTCGGGCGCCGAGAAGGCCAGCTTCACGCGGCCGCGCAGGTTGGGATACATGTCGGCCACCGGCAATCCGTCTTCCTTGCGGGACGTGATGGCGGTCAACTCCACGTGGGGATGCTGCGACAGCAGGCGCAGCAGCTCGACGCCGGTATACCCGGTGCCGCCGACGATGCCAACCTTGATGCGCGAATTCGATGCTTGGGCCATGGTGAGGTTCCGTAAAACGTAGAACGATTGTATCGCTCAAAAAACGGAGACAGGCCGCGCAATGGGTACGCGCCGCCACCCCGTTTCCGACCGGACGACCGGCGCGGAGTTCCGCGCCGCACTGCAAGACGCCCGAAACCGGGGCGCCATAAGCAAAAAGGCCGCTTTCGCGGCCTTTTTGCGGGACATTAGCGCTTGCTGAACTGCTTGCGCCGACGTGCCTTGCGGAAGCCGACTTTCTTGCGTTCGACTTCTCGCGCGTCTCGCGTGACGAAACCAGCTTGCGACAGCGCGGGCTTGAGCGCCGCGTCGTAGTCGATCAGGGCGCGCGTGATGCCGTGACGCACCGCGCCGGCCTGGCCGGTTTCACCGCCACCGTGCACGTTGACCTTGATGTCGAACGACTCGAGATGGCCGGTCAGTTCGAGCGGCTGGTGCACGATCATGCGGCCGGTTTCGCGAGCGAAGAACTCGTCGACAGGCTTGCCGTTGACGACGATCTTGCCCGAACCCTTCTTGATGAAAACACGAGCCACCGAGGTTTTGCGACGGCCGGTTCCGTAGTTCCAGTTACCGATCATGGCGTTTCCTTAGAATTCCAGCGGCTTGGGCTGCTGAGCAGTGTGCGGGTGCTCGGCACCGGCGTACACCTTGAGTTTCTTGATCATGGCGTAGCCCAGCGGCCCCTTGGGCAGCATGCCCTTGACAGCCTTCTGGATAGCGCGGCCGGGAAAACGCTGCTGCATTTTCTCGAAGTTCGTTTCACGGATGCCACCGGGGTAGGTGGTGTGGCGGAAGTACTTCTTGTCTTGCGCCTTGTTGCCCGTGACAACGATATCGGCAGCGTTGATGATGACGATGTAATCGCCGGTATCAACGTGCGGCGTGAATTCGGGTTTGTGCTTGCCACGCAGACGGTGTGCGACTTCGCTGGCCACACGACCGAGGACCTTGCCCTTGGCGTCGATCACAAACCAGTCACGCTTGACTTCATGCGGCTTGGCCACAAAGGTCTTCATGATGGTTCCTAGATAAAAATATTTGCTTTGCCAGGACATCCGGCAAAGTTTTTTCCCAAATCGCCAGATGCCGGAAATGTTTGCCGGGAAATACCCGCAAACCCTCCAAGGCCCTGCCGCATGCCCTTCCCGCCTAAGCGTTATTACCCGCCCGTGCAAAAAGTCAAACAAAGGGAAAGTCGGCCATTCTAGCACAGCTGCTCAAATAGTGGGCAAGCGCGCCGCAGGCGTTGCGCCCAAACAGCAGGGGCCGCCCCGAAGGGCGGCCCCTGGCCGGACCGAAACGGCGGCCGGCTTACTTCCTGCCGGCCATCGCCACGCCGAGATATTGGTCGTACGACCCTTCGGCGAGACGGAACCAGGGCACCACGCTGTCGCGAAAGCCCATGTAGTTCTCGTAGATGGCCTTGAACTTCGGGTCCTTGTCCGAGAACTCCTTGTACACGGTCAGGGCGGCCTCATAGGACGCGTCCATGACCGAACGCGGGAACGCGCGCAGCTCGGCGCCGCCGGCGATCAGCTTGCGCAGCGCGGGCGGGTTGAGCGCGTCGTAGCGCGAGGTCATGGCCACGTGGGCGACGCGGCTGGCGGCCTCGACGATGGCCTGGTAGCTCTTGGGCAGGCCTTCCCAGGCGCCTTCGTTCAGATACAGCGACACCTGCGGACCGCCTTCCCACCAGCCCGGGTAGTAGTAGTACTTGGCGACCTTGTTGAAGCCCAGCTTCTCGTCGTCGTACGGGCCGACGAACTACGGGCCGACGAACTCGACCGCGTCCAGCGTGCCCTTCTCCAGCGACGGATACACGTCGCCGCCGGCCAGCTGCTGCGGCACCACGCCCATGCGCGAGAGCACCTCGCCGGCAAAGCCGGCGGTGCGCATCTTCAGGCCCTTGAGATCTTCCGGCGACTTGATTTCCTTGCGATACCAGCCGCCCATCTGCACGCCGGTATTGCCCATCGGGAAGTTGACGATCTTCAGCGGCTTGAACATTTCGCGGGTCAGCTTCATGCCGTCGCCGTCGAACATCCAGGCATTCATCTGGCGCGCGTTCAGGCCGAACGGCACGGCCGAGTCGAAGCAGTAGGCCGGATCCTTGCCGTAGTAGTAGTACGAGACGGTGTGGCCGCATTCGATGGTGTTGTTCGACACCGCGTCCATCACCTGCAGGGCCGGGACGATTTCGCCGCCGGGGAACTGGCGGATATTGAACTTGCCGCCGGTGGCCTCGGACACGAACTTGACGAAGATTTCGCCCGTGCCGAACAGGGTGTCCAGGCTGCGCGGGAAGCTGGACGCCATGCGCCAGTTGAGCGTGGGCGCGTCCTGCGCGAAGACCGGCGCGGCGACCGCGGCGCTGCCTGCGACCGCGCCGAGACCGGCGTGCTTGAGAAATGAACGACGTTGCATCTTCAGGCTCCTCCTGATGCTACGGATTTTGAGAAATAAGCAATACCCGCCGGATATTACACGTTGTCATACGTCCTGTTGATGGGGTTTTATCAAGATGCCGGCCTTGCGCCGCCGAGGCCGCGCCGATGCTGCACCGCAAAAATCCGTCTCTCCGCCGGGCGGGCGCGCCGTGAATGGCGCGGGAACGACAGGAGCCCGCGTGCGCATGACGGGGCGCCTGTCCCCGCATGGCGAGGGGGCCTGTCCCGGCCGGGACAGGCTCCCCGTCATACGCCATGAACGAGACAGTGCCTGTCCCCACGGGGACAGGCACCCTGCCGGCGCCGGCTGGAGGACGATCAGGTGCCCGCCACCGACATTTGCTCGATCAGGATGGACCCCGTGGTCTTGGTGCCGCGCGAGATCGCGTCGGACCCCACGGCGACGATATGGCGGAACATGTCGACCAGGTTGCCGGCGATCGTGATCTCCTGCACGGCATGCTGGATCTTGCCGTTCTCGACCCAATAGCCGAACGCGCCGCGCGAGTAGTCGCCCGACACGTAGTTCACCCCCTGGCCGATCAGCTCGGTGACCAGCAGGCCGGTGCCCAGCTTGCGCAGCATGGCCTCGAAGTCGTCGCCGGGCCGCGTCAGGCGCGAGGACAGCGTGAGGTTGTGCGAGCCGCCGGCGTTGCCCGTGGTGGCCATGCCCAGCTTGCGCGCCGTATAGGACGACAGGAAATAGCCTTCGAGCACGCCGGCGCTGACCACGCTGCGCGCGCGCGTGCGCACGCCCTCGTCGTCGAACGGCGAACTGCCCATGGCGCCCGGGATGTGCGGGTTCTCGGACACGTCGATGTGGTCGGCGAAGATCGGCTTGCCCAGCGCATCGACCAGGAAGGTGGCCTTGCGGTACAGCGCGCCGCCGTTGGCGGCCTGGGTGAAGGCGCCCAGCAGGCCCAGCGCCAGCGGAGCCTCGAACAGCACCGGGAACTTGCCGGTGCGCAGGCGGCGCGCCGACAGGCGCGACAGCGTGCGCTCGGCCGCATAGCGGCCGACCACTTCGGGCGCGGCCAGCCGGTTGGGGTTGCGGTCGGAGGTGTACCAGTAGTCGCGCTGCATGTTGTTGCCGCGCCCGGCGATCGGCGCCACCGACAGGCTGTGGCGCGAATAGGGGTAGCCGCCCAGGAAGCCGCGGGTGTTGCCCATGACGAACTGGCCTTCGTACGAGGCCACCGACGCGCCGTCGGTATTGGTGATGCGCGCATCGACGTCGCGGGCCGCGCGCTCGGCGCGCAGCGCCAGCTCGGCCGCCTCTTCGGTGGTGACCGGCCACGGATAGTGCAGGCCCAGGTCCGGGAACTCGGTGGCCAGCAGGTCGGCGTCGGGCAGGCCGGCGGCCGGATCGGCCGCGGTATGGCGGGCGATGTGCCAGGCGGCCTCGACCGTTTCGCGCAGGGCCTGCTCGGAGAAGTCCGAGGTCGAGGCCGAGCCGCGGCTCTGGCCGGCGTAGACGGTCAGGTCGAGCGAGCGGTCGCGCGTCTGCTCGACCGTCTCGATATCGTTCTTGCGCACGGAAACCGACAGCCCCAGGCTTTCGGAGACTTCGGCCGCGGCGTCGCTGGCGCCGGCTTGGCGGGCATAGGCGAGCACCTGCTCGACCAGTTCGGAGAATCGCGCGTGGTTCGCCGCGATCGGCAAGGAGTTTGAAGAATTGACCATTGCTGTCCAGTTTGCTGAGACGGTTATCATAGCCAAGTCCGTCTCTACGCAGTTTCCCATGAGTTCCCATTCCCAAGAACCCGTCGGCGAAGAAAATTTCGACGATTCCGAATACGACCGCCCCAACAAATCCCAGGTCAAGCGCGAAATGCACGCGCTGCTGGACCTCGGCAAGGAGCTGGTCGAGCTCTCGCCCGAACGGCTGCGCCAGCTGCCGCTCGAAGAACGGCTGTACGAGGCGATCCGCGAAGCCCAGCGCACCACCGGCCGCGCAGGCCGCCGGCGCCAGATCCACTTCGTGGGCAAGCTGATGCGCAGCGCGCCGGCCGAGGCCATCCGCGCCCAGCTCGATACCTGGCGCAATGGCTCGCGCGAGGAAACCGCCGCCATGCACCGCCTGGAAGCGCTGCGCGAGCGGCTGCTCACGGACGACGACGCCCTGACCGCCGTGCTGCAGCGCAACCCCGACGCCGACATCCAGCACCTGCGCGCGCTGATCTGCGCCGCCCGCAAGGAAGCCGCCGCCAACGCCGCCCTGTCGCAGGGCCAGGAACCGCAGCGCAAACAGTACCGGGCCCTGTTCCAGGCCCTCAAGAACCTTTCGGCCTGAGCCGCCCCGACCCATGACCGCCCAAACCGATCTCCTGGACTGCATCGAACTCGAAACCGCGCCCAACCCCACCCATGCCGTGATCTGGCTGCATGGCCTGGGCGCCGACGGCAACGATTTCGTGCCCATCGTGCCCGAGCTGCGGCTCGATGGCCTGGCCGTGCGCTTCGTGTTCCCCAACGCCCCCGTGCAGCCGGTCACCATCAACGGCGGCATGGCGATGCGCTCGTGGTACGACATCCTGGTGACGGACCTGGTGCGCCGCGAGGACGCCGCGGGCATCCGCGCCTCGGAGGCCGCGGTGCGCACCCTGATCGCGCGCGAGAACGAGCGCGGCATTCCCGCCTCGAAGATCGTGCTGGCCGGCTTTTCGCAAGGCTGCGCCATGACGCTGCACACGGGGCTGCGGCTGGACCAGCAACTGGCGGGCATGATGGGCCTGTCCGGCTATTTGCCACTGCTCGACAGCGCCGCCGCCGAGCGCCATCCCGCCAACGCGGCCACGCCCATCTTCCTGGCCCATGGCCTGTACGACCCGGTCGTCGCGCCCGAGCGCGCCGACGCCTCGCGCGCGCACCTGCAGGCGTTGGGCTACGACGTGCGCTGGCACACCTACCCCATGCCGCATTCGGTCTGCCTGGAAGAAGTCGCCGACATCGGCGCGTTCTTGCGGGAAGTGCTGCGCTGAATCAGAACTGTATACAGTAAGAAATACCGCTCCGTCCCTCCATCGAGAGACGTAGACTGTTTCCATAGAGGAAAACGCTAATCCCAAAACACTTGTGGGCCCGCCATTTTTGAATATAGTATCCAAAATGTAGTCAGGCCTACTTCAGTAGCGGTCCCAGGCCTTCCTGTTTCATCCCTCTACCCCGTATGGCCATGTGCCGACTCCGGGCATGGCTGTCAGAACGCAGGAGGAAGTGCCCGTGAAATCCCCATCCTCGCCTTTCGCGCGCCGGCTGCTTGCCGCCGGCATGCTGGCCGGCCTGCTCGGGTCCGGCCTGGCCGCCGCCCAGCCGCTGAATCCGCCGGTCAAAGTCCGCTACGAAGAAGTGGTGCGCTCCATCCTGTACGTGCCCAAGTACGTGGCCCTCTCGCAGGGCTATTTCAAGGACGCCGGGCTGGACGTCTCGATGAAGACGTCGCAGGGCACCGACAAGGGCATGACCGCCCTGCTCTCGGGCAGCGCCGACATCGTGCTGATCGGCCCGGAAGCGTCGATCTACGTGCAGAACAGCGAATCGCCGGTCAAGCCCAAGATATTCGCCGGCCTGACCGCCACCGACGGCTTTTTCCTGCTGTCGCGCAAGCCCATCGACAAATTCGACTGGTCGATGGTCAAGGGCAAAGAAATCATCGGCTTCCGGCAAGGGTCCAACCCGCTGGTCTTCCTGGAGACCGTGCTGCGCAAGCACGGCATCGATCCGCAGAAGGACGTCAAGCTGCTGAACCAGATCGGCATTCCGGCGCGCGCCGGCGCCTGGATGGCCGGCCAGGGCGAGTACGGCATCTTCCTTGAGCCCGAGGCGGGCGAGCTGGTGCGCAACGGCAAGGGCCACATCGTGGCCTCGGTCGGGCACGAAGTCGGCCAGGTCGACTACACCGTGTTCACCTCCACCGACAAGTACATCCGCGACAACCCCAAGGTGATCCAGGCCTGGACCAACGTGGTGGCGCGCGCCGAGAAATACGTGCAGGACACGCCGGCGGCCACGCTGGCGCCGGAGATCGCCAGCTTCTTCCCGGGCCTGGAGCAGCAGGGCATCATCGATGCCATCGAGCGCTACAAGCAATACCAGATCTGGAAGACCACGCCGCTGGTGACGCCCGAAGCCATGAACCAGTTGCAGGACATGCTGATCGCCAGCGAGGTGATGAAGGACGCGGCGCGCGTCAAGTACGAAGACGTGGCGATGCCCGAGTTCGCCAGGCAGGCCAAGCCATGAGCGCGGTCGTGCACAACCTGATGCCGGCGCCGGCCGCGGCCAAGATCGAACTGCGCGAGGTCAGCCTGAGCTACTTCACGCCCGAGGGCGAGACCGAGGCCCTGTCCAAGGTGTCGTTCTCGCTCGCGCCAGGCGAATTCGTCAGCCTGATAGGCCAGAGCGGCTGCGGCAAGAGCACGCTGCTGTCACTGATCGCCGGGCTGATCCCGCCGACCTCGGGCGCCGTGCTGGTCGACGGAACGCCGGTCACGCGGCCCTCGCCGCGCATCGGCTACATGCTGCAGCAGGACTATCTCTTCGAGTGGCGCACCATCCTGGACAACGTCATGCTGGGCGCCGAGATCCAGGGCCGGCGCGACGCCCGCAGCGAGGCGCGCGCCGTGCACCTGCTGGAGAAATGCGGGCTGGGCGCGTTCCTGGAGCACACGCCGCGCCAGCTGTCGGGCGGCATGCGCCAGCGCGCCGCGCTGGCGCGCACGCTGGTGACCGAGCCCGACGTCATCCTGCTCGACGAGCCGTTCTCGGCGCTGGACTCGCAGACGCGCCTGGCGATCTCGGACGAGGTGGTGGACATCCTGCGCCGCGAACGCAAGACCGTGGTGCTGGTGACGCACGACATCGGCGAAGCCATCGCCATGACCGACCGCGTCATCGTGCTGTCGCGCCGCCCGGGCCGCCTCAAGAGCCAGTACCGCATCAACTTCGCCGAGCCGCGCCCGACGCCGTTCCAGGCCCGCTCGCGCCCGGAGTTCAACACTTACTTCGAGCAGCTGTGGGAAGAGCTCGACGTACACGTGGAGGGGTAACCATGACCGCGCCTGCCGCCAACACGCTCGCCCTGCGCCCCGCGCACGCGCCCAGCGAGAAATACCAGGAATACCTGCGCCGCGACCGGCGCCGCAAGCACCATGTGCGCCTGGCCCAGCTGATGCTGCTGGTCCTGTTCCTGTGCGCATGGGAAATCCTGCCGCGCATGCACGTCCTCAATCCGCTGCTGACCAGCTATCCCAGCGCGCTGTGGCCCACGTTCTTCGAACTGTGGAACCACGGCAACCTGCCGCGCCACATCGCCGCCACGGTCATGGCCACGCTGGTCGGCTTCGGGCTGAGCATGCTGATCGGCGTGGCCGTGGCGGCGGCGCTGTGGTGGCCGGACTTTCTCTACAAGGTGATCGATCCCTTCCTGGTCGTGGCCAACGCCATGCCCAAGATCGCCTTCGTGCCGATCTTCTACCTGTGGCTGGGATCCGACTACGCGGTCTACGGCATGGCGGTGGCGATCGCCGTGTTCGTCACCATCATGGTCGTCTACGCGGGCTTTCGCGGCGTGGATCCGAACAAGATGAAACTGGCGTACACCTTCGGCGCCTCGCGCTGGCAGGTGCTCACCAAGGTCATCCTGCCCGGCAGCGTGCCCACGCTGATCGCCGCCGTGAAGATGAACATCGGGCTGGCCCTGGTGGGCGTGATCGTGGGCGAATTCCAGTCCGCCGACCTCGGCCTGGGCTTCCTGATCATGAACGGCAGCCAGATCTTCAAGCTGAACATCGTCATGACCGCCATCACCCTCTTGGCGCTGATTTCCAGCGTGATGTACCTGGTGATCTATCGCCTGGAAGCGGCCGTTGCGCGCCGCTACGCCTGAGGAGCACCCACACCATGGAATTTCCCCAATGGGTCGTCGACCGCGTACAGGCGCGCCAGGGCTGCCTGCATCCCTACGATAGCCTGCCCGGCCCCCGCACCGCCGCCGTCGTCATCGACATGCAGCGCTACTTCACCCTGCCCGGCTACCAGGGCGAATGCGCGGCCGCGCGCGCCATCGTGCAGCCCATCAACCGGCTGTGCGCCGCGGTGCGCGCCGCCGGCGGCAGCGTGGTCTGGGTGCAGACCGCCTCCGACCATGCCGACTCGTTCTGGTCGCACCACCATGGCGTGATGCTGACGCCCGAACGCAGCAAGCGCCGGCTGGAGACGCTCAAGCGCGACAGCGAGGGCTACGCGCTGCACCCCGACATGGACGCCCGCGCCGAAGACGTACGCGTGACCAAGCGCTTCTACAGCGCCATGGCCCCCGGCTCGTCGGAGCTGGAGCCGCTGCTGCGCGGCCGCGGCATCGACACGCTGCTGATCGCCGGCACGGTCACCAATGTCTGCTGCGAATCGACCGCCCGCGACGCGATGATGCGCGACTTCCGCACCATCATGGTCGACGATGCCCTGGCGGCGGTCACGCCCGCCGAGCACGAAAACGCCCTGCATGGCTGGATGCTGTTCTTCGGCGACGTGCTGTCGGTGGACGAGGCCAGCGCCAGGCTGGCCGCGGCGGACGAGACGCGCCGCATCGCCTGAGCCGGCGCTGCTCAGCGCTCGACCTGGTACAGCTGTATCAGGTTGCCGCAGGTGTCGGAAAAGATGGCGATCGTGGCCGGGCCGGCCGGCGTGGGGTCGATCGTGAACGCCACGCCCCGGTCCTTGAGCCGCCGCGCCTCGGCGTGGATATCCGCGCTTTCGAACGCGGTGACCGGTATCCCGTCCTGGCGCAGGGCAGCCTGGTAGGCGCTCGCGGCGGGATGCCCGTTCGGCTCCAGCACCAGCTCCAGGTCGTCGGGCCCTTCCGGCGACACCACGGTGATCCAGCGCGCCGCGCCGGCCGGGATGTCGTGCTTCTTGGTGAACCCCAGCACGTCGGTATAGAAACGCAGCGCCTTGTCCTGGTCGTCGACAAAGATGCTGTTCAGTCTGATTCGCATGGATCGTCTCCCTGGCCGGCTCGTCCATGCGCTGCGCGCCGCTCGCGGCCGGCGCATGGATCCGTCCATTCTAGCGCCGCGCTCGCGCGCCTCGGCCCGCCGCGCTCAGAACTCTTCCAGGAAGCGCATGCGGAACCGCCGTCCCTTGATATTGCTGTTGGACAGGCGCGCGAAGGCCTGCTTGGCGACCTGGCGGTCCAGCGCCACATAGGCGTTGAATTCGGTGATGTTGATCTTGCCGACCTGCTCGAACGCCAGCCCGCCGTCGCCGGTCAGCGCGCCCAGCAGGTCGCCGGGACGCAGCTTGTCCTTCTTGCCGCCCTGGATGCACAGGGTGATCATGGGCGCGCGCAAGGGGCGGTCGGACTTGGGCCGCAGCGAGCCGAGGTCGGCCCATTTCAGCGGGGCGCCCTGGTATTGCTCGATGAGGTTGGCCCAGCGCATTTCCTCGGGCGAGCACAGGCTCAGCGCCAGCCCTTTCTGGTCGCCGCGGCCGCTGCGGCCGATGCGGTGCACGTGGACCTCGGTGTCCTTGGTCACGTCCACGTTGATGACCGCGCCCAGGTTCTGGATGTCCAGCCCGCGGGCGGCCACGTCGGTGGCGACCAGCACGGCGCAGCTCTGGTTGGCGAACTGGATCAGGATTTCATCGCGCTCGCGCTGCTCCAGGTCGCCGTTGAGCGCCTGGGCGCTGATGCCCTGGGCGCGCAGGCGTTCGACCAGGTCGTGGCTGCGGATCTTGGTGTTGCAGAACGCCAGCGTGGACGCCGGGCGGAAGTGGGCCAGCAGCGTCGCCACGGCATCCAGCCTCTGGCCTTCGTCGATCTCGAAGAAGAGCTGCTCGATGCGGCTGGCGTCGTGCTGGGCCTCTACCTTGATTTCGGCCGGATTGCGCAGGAAGCGGGCGCTCAGCTTGCGGATGTTGTCGGGGTAGGTGGCCGAGAACAGCAGGGTCTGCCGCCTGGCCGGGCAATGCGAGGCAATGGCGGCGATGTCGTCATAGAACCCCATGTCCACCATGCGGTCGGCCTCGTCCAGCACCAGCGTGTTCAGCGTGGACAAGTCCAGGCTGCCGCGCGCCAGGTGGTCCTGGATGCGGCCGGGCGTGCCCACCACCAGATGCGTGCCGCGCGCCAGCGACTCGGCCTGAGGACGCGCGGCGGCGCCGCCGCACAGCGTCAGCACCTTGACGTTGGGAATCAGGCGGGCCAGCCGGCGCAGCTCCTGGGCCACCTGGTCGGCCAGTTCGCGGGTGGGACAGAGCACCAGCGCCTGCGGCGCCAGGCGGTTGACGTCCAGGTTCTGCAGCACGCCCAGGCCGAATGCGGCGGTCTTGCCGCTGCCGGTCTTGGCTTGCGCGATCAGGTCGCGGCCTTCCAGGATGAGCGGCAGGCTTTGCGCCTGGATCGGCGTCATCTGTTCGAAGCCCAGGCCTTGCAGGTTGTCGAGCAAGGCGGGCAGAAGAGGCAGGGAGGAAAAAGACGTGTTGGTCACAATAAGGCGGATCGCAGAGGATCGCGAAAGACAGGATCGACCGACAGTGTATGCCGTCGCGCCCCGCCTGCCTCATCCGGCGGCGCCGGCCTGCCCGGCCCGGCGCCGCCGCGGCCTCAGGTCATGAACATCACCGCCGCCACGGTGGAGACAATCAGGCCCAGCACCACCGGCCCGAACAGCTTGCGCACCAGCTCCAGCACCGGCACGCGGGCAAAGCCCGCCACCGCGATCAGCGAGGACCAGGCCACCAGGGTGCCCCCGCCGGTCCAGATCGCTCCCATCTGGCCCACCGCGGCCAGGGTGGCGGCGTCCACGCCGACGGTCGCGCCCAGCGCGCCGGACAAGGCGCCGGTCAGCGGCAGGCCGGAAAAGCCCGAGCCGTCGATACCGGTGATGACCCCGACGATGAGCACGCCGAAGGCGACGACCAGGTGGCTATTGGGAATCCAGCCCTGCGCGGCCTGCAGCAGGTCGAACAGCAGGTTGGGCGCATGGCCCGGCTCGACGCCGAGGATGCCGGCGGCCTGGTCGGGCGCGCCGAGGAAGAAGAAGCCGGCGATGGGCAGCACCGAGCCCATGGCCTTGAACGCGAAGACAAAGCCGTCGGTGACGTGGTCGGCGGCCGTGTTGAGGAAATCGCGTCCAGGCACGCCGACGGCGGTGGCGGCCACCATCAGCAGCGCCGCGGCGCCGCCCACCAGGGCCGCCGCTTCGCCGCCGCGCAGCGCCGGCAGCGAGGGAAACAGCCGCGGCGCCACCATGACCAGCACCACCAGCAGGAAGACCACCGGGGTGACGATGGCGAACAGGCGCGACCAGCCCTGCTTGCCCAGCGGCACCGAGCCGCTGTCGTAATCGACGGCGGCGGCCAGTTCGCCCTTGTCCATGGTGCCCGACTCCTCGACCGACTCGGGCACGACCACCGCGCGCCGCTGCCAGGCGTCGAGCAGCGCTTCGCTGGGGGCCTGGATCTGCCGGCGCATGCCGACGTAGGCCAGCACCAGCGCGACGATGCCGGTCACCAGCGACAGGATCAGCGTGCGTTCGGCAACCAGGGCGGTGGCCACGCCGGCGGCTTTGGCGCTGATGCCGGGCGCGACGCCGATGACATAGTCGGACGACAGAGCCATGCCCTGCCCGGCGATGGCGATGGCACAGGCCGCGCCCAGCGGCGGCAGGCCGGCGGCGATGGCCACGGGCAGCAGGATGGCGGCCACCAGGGGCACGGCCGGCGTGGGCCAGAAGAACAGCGAGATGAGATAGGTGGCCAGCGCCAGCACGACGAATGCGATATGGCCGTTGGTCATGACGGCCCGGAAGGGCTGCACCATGCGCACGTCCGAGCCCAGCGTCTTGAGCGCGTTGAGCAGGGCGGTCATGAATGCGATGACCAGGAATATGTTGAAAAGCTCCTTGGCCGCCATGAAGCTGGCGTTGAACACGGCCGTCACGCCGCTGACGATGCTGCCGCCGAAGGCGATGCCGACCAGCAACGTACCCAGCAGGGATGGAACGACGACGTTGGCGCGAAAGATCATCGTGATCACGATGACGACCACGCCCAGCAGATACATCCAATGCGCCGCAGTAATGACAACTTGCTGGCCCATGACTACCCCCTGATTTGCGCTTGTTGTGCAACAAGGCCGGCACGCGAACGGCGCCGGAGCGAACCACCACTAACGTATACTATATTCTTAAATTCCGAATTTAGACACAATGAATCAAGCAAGCTAATACGAAATTTTATTCATTAAAATCAACGAACTTCCATAAAAACCAGAGATGACCGCGCAAGGTTCGACAATCAGGATTTCCCTTGTTGCGTTTTCATTGAATACGGTATACGGTTTGGCTACCGACCATCGCAGGCTTGGATAATCCGCGCTCCGCGCGGATCACGACGATGACCCTAGGCAGCCAACATTCGCCGCTGTTCGCCCTGGTGCAGGAAACCCTGCGCAAACGCATCCTGAGTGGCGCCTATGCCCAGGGCGAACGCCTGGTCGAGGGCGACCTGGCCGAGGAAATGGGCGTTTCGCGCATTCCGGTGCGCGAGGCGCTGCGCGCCCTGGCCGCCGCCGGCCTGGTGCGCATCGAACCCCGCCGCGGCGCCTCGGTGGCCAGCCTGTCGCCCGAGCATGCGCGCGACATCGTCGAAGTGCGCGCCACCCTCGAAGCCCTGAACGCCCGCCTGGCCGCGCAGCCCCGCAACCCCCAGCAAGTGGTCGACATGGACCGCGCCATCCGCGACGGCGCGCACGCCTGCGAACACGGCGACACCGCCGCCCTGGTGGAGCAGAATCGGCAGTTCCACGAACTGCTGGGCGGCGTGAGCACCAACGCCGTGCTGCAGGACCTGATGCGCTCGCTGCGCGACCGCACCGCCCTGCTGTTCGCCCGCAACAGCGTGACACGGGCGGCCGACATCCTGGACGAACACGCGGGCATCCTGCAGGCCGTCACCGCCGGCGATGCCGACCTCGCCAGCCTGCTGGCGGCGCGCCACGTACACAACGCGGCCCAGTGGTACTTCGAACGGCCGGTCGACCGCAAGGCGGTGGCGGCCGATACCGACTAGGTGTGAACTGTCAATAGGTTGTATTCGTCCAGGTTGAGTCTGGAGATGGGTACAGCGCGCCCGATGCCTTGGTGGGGTCGATGCCAGTTGTAGTGGTGTAGCCAGGATTTCATGGCATCGGCTCGGTGTTGGGAGTTCTGGTAGGTGTGAGCGTAAGCCCACTCACGCAAGGCCGACTGGATGAAGCGTTCGGCCTTGCCATTGGTCTGTGGGCGGTAAGGTCGGGTAAAGCGGTGCTTGATGCCCAGCTCATGGCACAGCGCGGCGAAGGCGCGGCTGCGAAAGGCCGAGCCATTGTCGGTGAGCAAGCGCTGGATGGTCACGCCCAGGCGCTGGTAGTAGGCCACTGCGTCCTTGAGGAACTGGACGGCGCTGGGGAAGCGCTCGTCGGGGTGGATGTCGGTGAAGGCCACGCGGGCGTGGTCATCGATGGCCACGAAGACGAAGTCCCAGCCGGCCCCCTCAACGGTATCGCGTCGGTTGCCCGTGACCCGGTGGCCAGGGCGCTGGATACGTCCCAGCTTCTTGATGTCGATGTGCAGCAGATCGCCGGGGGCCTGATGCTCGTAGCGCACCACCGGCTCGGCCGGCTCCAGGTCGGCCAGGTGCGACAGACCGGCGCGGGCCAGGACGCGGCTGACGGTGCTGGCTGACACGCCCAGCGCCTGGGCGATGCGTGCTTGCGTCAGACGGTTTCGGCGCAAGTGATTGATACGGACAACGTTGTCCGTATCAATCAGTTGCGCCGCAACCGTCTGACGCAAGCACGCATCGCCCAGGCGCTGGGCGTGTCAGCCAGCACCGTCAGCCGCGTCCTGGCCCGCGCCGGTCTGTCGCACCTGGCCGACCTGGAGCCGGCCGAGCCGGTGGTGCGCTACGAGCATCAGGCCCCCGGCGATCTGCTGCACATCGACATCAAGAAGCTGGGACGTATCCAGCGCCCTGGCCACCGGGTCACGGGCAACCGACGCGATACCGTTGAGGGGGCCGGCTGGGACTTCGTCTTCGTGGCCATCGATGACCACGCCCGCGTGGCCTTCACCGACATCCACCCCGACGAGCGCTTCCCCAGCGCCGTCCAGTTCCTCAAGGACGCAGTGGCCTACTACCAGCGCCTGGGCGTGACCATCCAGCGCTTGCTCACCGACAATGGCTCGGCCTTTCGCAGCCGCGCCTTCGCCGCGCTGTGCCATGAGCTGGGCATCAAGCACCGCTTTACCCGACCTTACCGCCCACAGACCAATGGCAAGGCCGAACGCTTCATCCAGTCGGCCTTGCGTGAGTGGGCTTACGCTCACACCTACCAGAACTCCCAACACCGAGCCGATGCCATGAAATCCTGGCTACACCACTACAACTGGCAGCGACCCCACCAAGGCATCGGGCGCGCTGTACCCATCTCCAGACTCAACCTGGACGAATACAACCTATTGACAGTTCACAGCTAGGGCCGCGCGGCGCCATCTCCGGCCGTGTCGTCGGGCGGCGAGAACAGGTCCCAGCAAGCCACGAACAGCGCCGCGATCAGCGGCCCGATCACGAAGCCGTTCAGGCCGAACAGCGCCATGCCGCCCAGCGTCGAGATCAGCACGACGTAATCGGGCAGCTTGGTGTCCTTGCCGACCAGCAAGGGACGCAGGACGTTGTCGACCATGCCGATCACCAGCACGCCGAACAGGATCAACACCACGCCCTGCCAGATCGCGCCCGTCAGCAGGAAATACACCGCCACCGGCGCCCAGATCAGGCCGGCGCCGATAGCCGGCAACAAGGACAGAAAGGCCATGATCACGCCCCACAGCAGCGCGCCCTGTATGCCCAGCACCGAGAACATCACGCCACCCAGCGCGCCCTGCGCGGCCGCCACGGCGATATTGCCCTTGACCGTGGCGCGGATCACCGTGGTGAACTTGCGAAACAGGTGCTGCTTGTGATGCTCGTCCAGCGGGACCGCGCGGCGCAGCCGGCGTGACAGCTGCGAACCATCGCGCAACAGGAAGAACAGCAGGTACAGCATGACGCCGAAGCCGATCAGGAACTGGAAGGTATCCTGCCCGATGTTGAACGCCTGGGTGGCGATGAACTGGCTGGCCTGCATCATGCCGGCCGTCAGTTTTTCCTGGATGCTGCCCAGGTCGGCGAGGTCGAAGCGCGCCAGCACGTCGTGCACCGTGGGCGGCAGGGCATCGATGGCCTGCTGCAGGTAGGCGCCGAAATTCAGGTTGCCGCTCTTGAGCCGCTGATACAGATTGGCGCCTTCCTGGACCAGCGAACCGGTGATGAAGATCAGCGGGATGATGACCACCAGCAGGACCATCAACAGCGTGAGCAAGGCGGCCAGATTGCGCCGCGGCGCCAGGCGCACGGCGATGCGGCGGTGGACCGGCGCGAAGATGATGGCCAGGATGGCGCCCCAGAACACGGCGCCGTAGAAAGGCCACAGCAACCAGGCGAAGGCGATCGTCACCACGATGAGCAGCCCGACGAACGCCCTGCTGTTGAAAAGACTCGATTGGCTCATGTTCCATCCCGGAAGCGGCCTGGCCGCACGAGGCGCTATTGTACTCAGGGCGCCTGGCGAGCCGGTCCCGCCAGGCCATTGAGCAAGGCCTGCGCCTGCGAAACCTGGTCGGAGCGGCCATTGAGCGCCTGCAGCAGTACATTGAGCTCGCTGCGCACCGAGGGATCGCGCACCTGGGTCAGCGGACCATCGGTATCGACCTGATCGCGATGGCGCGCAACGAACCCGGCCACGCGCCGCGCATCCTCCACGGCGGGTTCGAGCAGGCCGGATATCCGCGCCAAGGCCTGTGCCGGCGCCGTGACGCTGTGTTCATAGGCGCGCGCGTAGGCGTTGCGCAGGTCGGGAGGCTGCTCCATCCCGGCGCGCGCGGCGTCGGCGGCGGCGCGCGCCTGTTCGAGCCCGGTGCGCGCGGCCGCCAGGCGCTCGGCCAGCCTGTCCCAGCCGTCCTGGCGTGCGACGATCTCGTCGACCGAATGCAGCCGCAGCGCCTGCAGCGCCGCCTGCTGCGCCGCCAACGCTTCGCGCACGGCGGCGTGCGCCGCTTCCATCGGCTCGTACTGCGCCTCGTAGTCGCCCAGGGCCTTGCGCGTGGGCGGGTCGGGCGGCGCGGCCACGACGCCCGCCTGCGGCGCGGCCACTTGTTCCAGATACGCGATGAAGGCCGCGCGCTCCTCTGGCTCGCGATTCACGCATCCGGCCAGCGCAAGCACGACGGCCAGCGCCGGCAATCCCCATCCAAACCGCATAAACCTCCCTTCCAGCACCCATGCGGCGCCACTACGCATTGCCGGCATTATCGGGCTGGCATCCGGAAAACTCCCCTGGAGCAGGCACTTTGTTGCCATCGAAGCGATCTGTGACAGGCGCCTGCGACAGGTTCTTGACAAACAAAATTCCATGCACTAGAATGCTTGGTTATTCATGCTTACCCATAACGCCATATATCATCATATGGCAGCAACATGGCCGATCCGGTCATGTGCCCACAGGCAAGCCGTCGGCCCCCTCATATCAGAACACGCCTGGCGTGGCCGACCCGAAACCGCAAGCCCGCGCTTTACGCCTTACGGCTTGCTACAAACCCATCGCTGCCCTGCCCTGAACGCAGGGAACCCTGGCACCACCCTTGGTGTCCAACGCTGTGTGTGTCATCCGGCAACGCCATTGGCCTGCCCACGGCACGCACTTCGAGCATCGGGATACAGCCGGTCCCCGCCGGCCTCTCCGGGTCCTTGCGATCCGCCGCCCCATGCTCCCGGCGCCACGCATGCCGCGCATGCATGTTCGCCGTACCAGGCAAGGCCGCTCTTGCGGCCTTGCGCACATTCCATAACTAGAACTCGAAAGAGGAAAAACATGAACCAACTGTTTGACACCAACCACCTGATCCGCCGTCCCACGCAAACCAAGCTGGACGACACTCCCATCCACGTCGGCGACGTCGTGCATCTGCAACTGGCCGACGGCCCGGTCATCCGGGCGCGCGTGATCTACAACGCGCCGATCAACGGCACCACGACGTACACGACCGAACTGATCCGCTGCGCCGGCGACGACAAGGCCAGCCACGGCCAACGCATCCGTTTCCGCCACGAGCACGTGCATCGCATCGAGTCGGTGCGCGGCCTGACCCACTGAAGCGGCGCGGCCGGCGCGCCGT
This sequence comes from Bordetella pertussis 18323, assembly GCF_000306945.1. Lineage (NCBI taxonomy): Bacteria > Pseudomonadati > Pseudomonadota > Betaproteobacteria > Burkholderiales > Alcaligenaceae > Bordetella > Bordetella pertussis. The sequence goes on from NC_018518.1 coordinate 3,155,722, forward strand.
GCTAAAGTTGGCTGCGTCCGTGCCCTACGCCGTCTTGCCATGCAGCCAACCGCAACCTCCGTTCGCATCTGGGACTTGCCCACGCGACTGTTTCATTGGGCCTTTGCGGCCGCCGTCATCGGCGCGCTGGTCACCGTCAAGCTGGGCGGGCTGTACATGGACTGGCACGTCCGGTTCGGCCTGACCGCGCTGGGCCTGGTCCTGTTTCGCCTGATCTGGGGCTTCGTCGGCCCGCGCCACGCGCGCTTTGCCACGTTCGTGCGCGGTCCCGGCGCGATGCTTGCCTACCTGCGCGGCCGCGCCGCCGACCATGCCGGCCACAATCCGCTCGGCGCCCTGTCGGTGCTGGCCATGCTGGCCGTCATCGGAGTCCAGGCCGCGACCGGCCTGTTCGCCAGCGACGACATCATGATCCAGGGCCCGCTGTACGGCCACGTCAGCGAGGCAACCGCCAACACCCTTACCGGCCTGCACCAGGCCAACGAATGGATCATCTTTGGCCTGCTGGGCGCGCATCTGCTGGCCATCGCGTGGTACTCGGCGGTGCGCCGCCGGGCGCTGGTGCGCGCCATGATCACCGGCAACGCGCCGGCTGCCCAGCTGCCGCCCGCCACGCCAGCCTCGCAGGACGGCCCGGCCATCTGGCTGCGCGCCGCCGTGGTGGGCGCCTGTTGCGCGGCGCTCGTGCTGTGGATACAGGCGCAGGCCGTCGCCGTCGACATGTCGTTCTCCTAGCGCGGGCAAGCGCCGAAACGAACGAAAAAAAACCGGTCGCGCGACCGGTTTTTTTTGCCTTGCGGGCGCGGGGAGCGCGCCGCCTTACTTCTTCTTGCGGAACGAATCGTGGCAAGCCTTGCAGCTGGCGCCCACGTCGCCGAACGCCGCCCGCACCTTGTCGTAATCGCCCGCATCGGCCGCGGCCGACAGCTTGGCCACATTGTCGGCCAGGCGCTGCTGTTTCTGCTTGAAGTCCTCGGCGTCGCTCCAGACCGCCGGCAAGGCATCGCCGCCCTCGGTGCCCGGGCCGAACGCCGCCCACGGCAGCGTCGACAGCGTCTTGAAGATATCCACGTTGGCCTTGATCTGCGCCGCATCGTAGGGCGCCTGGCCGCGCATGACCGGCTGCATGCGGCCAAAGTGCGATGCCATCAGCGTGAGGGCCGATTGGCGGTATTTGATCGCGTCCTGGGGCTTGGCGAACTGGGCCGCGGCCGGCGACGACCAGAGCGGCGCCAGCATCGTACAGACCACCGCGGCAACAATGGACAGTTTCTTCATCGGGCAAACTCCTTGTGGATGGGCAACGGCCGGCCGCCTCGCGCGCCGGCCGGATAGCCGGACTATACCGCCCGCGCCAGTTGCGCGGCCAGGCCGATATACGAGCGCGGCGTCATCGCCAGCAGGCGGGCCTTGGGCTCGTCGGGCAGCGCCAGGCCGCCGATGAACTCGCGCAAGGCCTCTTCGGTAATGCCCTTGCCGCGCGTGAGCGTCTTGAGCTGCTCGTACGGCTGCGGCAGGCCGTAGCGGCGCATGACCGTCTGCACCGGCTCGGCCAGCACTTCCCAGCACGCATCGATGTCGGCGTCGATCGCCGCGGCGTTGACTTCCAGCTTGTTCAGCCCGCGCAGGCAAGCATCCCAGGCGACCAGCGCATAGCCCAGGCCCACGCCCAGGTTGCGCAACACCGTCGAATCGGTCAGGTCGCGCTGCCAGCGCGAAACCGGCAGCTTCTCGGACAGATGGCGCAGCACGGCATTGGCCAGACCCAGGTTGCCCTCGGAGTTCTCGAAATCGATCGGGTTGACCTTGTGCGGCATGGTCGAGGAGCCGACCTCGCCCTCCTTCAGGCGCTGCTTGAAGTAGCCCAGGGCCACGTAGCCCCAGATGTCGCGGTCCAGGTCCAGCACGATGACGTTGGCGCGCGCCACGGCGTCGAACAGCGCCGCCATCCAGTCGTGCGGTTCGATCTGGATGGTATGGCGGTTCTGGATCAGGCCCAGGCCGGCCAGCACATTGCGGCTGAAGGCGGGCCAGTCGATTTCCGGGTACGCCGACAGATGCGCGTTGTAGTTGCCCGTGGCGCCATTGAGCTTGGCCAGCGGCTCGACCGCCTCGATGGCGGCCACGGCGCGCTGCAGGCGCGCCGCCACGTTGGCGAACTCCTTGCCCAGCGTGGTCGGACTGGCGGGCTGGCCGTGCGTGCGCGACAGCATGGGCTGGTCGGCATGCGTCCGGGCCAGTTCGTTCAGCTTGGCCAGCACCTGGTTGAGCTGCGGCACGACGACTTCGGCGCGCGCACGCGTGAGCATGAGCGCATGCGAAGTATTGTTGATGTCTTCGGAGGTGCACGCGAAATGGATGAACTCGGCGGCACGCGCCAATTCGGCATCGTCGGCCACCTGTTCTTTCAGCCAGTACTCGACCGCCTTGACATCGTGATTGGTCACGCGCTCGATGTCCTTGATGCGGGCGGCGTCGGCCTCGGAAAAATTGCGCACCAGCGCGGCCAGGCGCTCGCGCGCGGCGGCCGGGAACGCCGGCAGCTCGGGCAGGCCCGCATCGGACAGCGCAACGAGCCAGGCCACCTCGACCTCGACGCGATGCGCCATGAACCCGGCCTCGGACAGCAGCCCCCGCAGCGCCCCGGCGCGCGACGCATAGCGTCCATCCAGTGGCGAAAGAGCATTGAGTTGGGTAAGCTGGTCGGCAATCTGCATGTCGGTGTAAGAAGGAAGCGGTTGTAAGCCGGGCGATTTTACCATTCGCCCTCTCTGTAACATATGTGGCAAATGCGCTGCGATCCGGCGCGCGCACGCCGATTCGAGAGCGGGCGCCCTGCTATACTTCGCCCGCTTCGACTACGCCTTTGTGACTCCATGAAACTGATCGGCTCACTTACCAGTCCTTACGTCCGCAAAGTGCGGGTCGTTATGGCAGAAAAGAAGCTGGACTACCAGCTCGAGCTGGAGAACGTCTGGTCGCCTGATTCGCAGGTACAGAAGTACAACCCGCTGGGCAAGGTACCCTGCCTCGTCATGGAAGACGGCGGCGCGCTGTTCGATTCGCGCGTGATCGTCGAATACCTCGATACCCTGTCTCCGGTGGCGCGGCTGATTCCGCAGCCGGGCCGCGAACGCGCGGCCGTCAAGTGCTGGGAAGCCATCGCCGACGGCCTGCTCGACGCCTGCGTCACCGTCGTGCGCGAACGCCTGCGCCCGGCCGCGCAGCAAAGCCCCGAATGGATCGAGCGCCAGTACGGCAAGGTGCGCGCCAGCCTGGACGCCATGGACCACAGCCTGGGCGAAAACGCCCACTGCATGGGCGTGAACTACAGCCTGGCCGACATCGCCGTGGGCTGCGCGCTGGGCTATCTGAACTTGCGCTTTGCGGACCTGGACTGGCGCGCCGATCACGCCAACCTGGCCCGCCTGTATGAAAAGCTGTCGGCACGCCCATCCTTCGTCGACAGCATGCCGCCGACCGCCTGACCGAACCGGCGTGCAATGAAAAAGGCGGCTCGCATGAGCCGCCTTTTTCATTGCCGGCCACCCTGGCCGCCGACCGGCGCCAGGATGCCATGGGCCGTCAAACCATGAACGCCTGCCATGCCTTGGTCAGCATGTAGGCCGCCAGGGCGAACAGCAGCGTGGCAAACACCCGCTTCAGCGTGCCCACCGGCAGGCGATGCGCCATGCGCGCGCCCAGGGGCGCGGTCAGCACGCTGGTGGCCACCAGCGCCAGCAGGGCCGGCCAGTAGATGTATCCCAGCATGCCGGGCCGCGTCACGCTTTCGTTCAGGCCCGAGATGACATAGCCCACGCTGTTGGCCAGCGCGATGGGAAAGCCGAGCGCGGCCGAGGTCGACACCGCCGTGTGCAGCGCCACGTTGCACCAGACCATGAACGGCACCGACAGGAAGCCCCCGCCCGCCCCGACGAGACCCGACAGAAAGCCGATACCGGCGCCGGCGGCGCTGGTGCCGACGATGCCCGGCATCTGGCGGCTTGCCTTGGGTTTCTTGCTGCGCAGCATGTTCCAGCCCGAATAACCCACGAACAGGGCGAAGAACAACGACAGCCAGGCGGTGCTCAGCGCCGCGAACACCGCGCCGCCCGACAGCAGGCCGCCGATGATGATGCCCGGCGCCATGGCCCACACAATGCTCCACTGGATCGTGCCGCGCTTCTGGTGGGCCCGCACGCTGGACACCGAGGTGAACAGGATGGAGGTCATCGACGTGGCGATGGCCGCATGCACCACCAGGTCGCCCGGCATGCCTTGCCAGGCGAACAACATCGTCAGGAACGGCACCAGCAACATGCCCCCGCCTATGCCCAGCAGCCCGGCGGCAAAGCCGACCACGGCGCCGAGCGCCAGCAGGCAAATCAACATCACTACATCCACGACAGACTCCTCTTTCCCAGGTTTATGAAACCGCTGTGGCGGCCGCGGCCGCGGCCACCGCGAGACCGGCGCGCCTCCCCTGGCGCGCCGGCCCGCATGTTCAGATGATGATGCCGCCCCCGAGGCAGACCTCGCCGTCGTACAGCACGGCCGACTGCCCCGGCGTGACCGCCCATTGGGCCTGCTCGAATGCCAGCGCGAAGCGCTCGCCGCCCGCCTGGTCCAGCCGGCATGCCGCATCGGCCTGGCGATAGCGCGTCTTGGCGCCGTAGGCGCCGGCCGCGGGCGGCTCGCCGGCGATCCAGCTCGCGTCCTGCGCCTGCAGCTGCGCCGACAGCAGCCATGGATGGTCGTGCCCCTGCACGACGTACAGCACGTTGCGCGCCAGGTCCTTGCGCGCCGCGTACCAGGCCTCGGCCGTGCCGTCGTCGCGCTGGCGCCCCTTGACCCCGCCCACGCCCAGTCCCTTGCGCTGGCCCAGCGTATAGAACGACAACCCATGGTGGGTGCCGACCCGCTGGCCCTCGGGCGTCAGGATGGGCCCGGGTTCGCTCGGCAGGTAGCGATTGAGGAACTCGCGGAACGGCCGCTCGCCGATGAAGCAGATGCCGGTCGAGTCCTTCTTGGCCGCGTTGTGCAGCCCGATCTCGTGGGCGATGCGCCGCACCTCGGTCTTGCGCAGTTCACCCAGCGGAAACAGGGTGCGCGCCAGCTGCACCTGGTTGAGGCGATGCAGGAAATAGCTCTGGTCCTTGGTGTCGTCCAGGGCCTTGAGCAACTGGTGGCGCGGCCCGGCCGGCGTCTCGACGGTGCGCACCCGGGCATAGTGCCCGGTGGCGATATGCTCGGCGCCCAGCGCCATGGCGTGGTCCAGGAAGGCCTTGAACTTGATCTCGGCGTTGCACAGCACGTCGGGATTGGGCGTGCGGCCGGCCGAGTACTCGCGCAGGAACTCGGCGAACACCCGGTCCTTGTATTCGGCGGCAAAATTGACGTATTCGAACTCGACGCCGACCAGGTCGGCGACGCTGGCCGCGTCCAGCAGGTCCTGGCGCGTCGAGCAGTATTCGGAATCGTCGTCGTCTTCCCAGTTCTTCATGAACAGGCCGACGACCTCATAGCCCTGCTGCTTGAGCAGCCAGGCGGTCACCGATGAGTCGACGCCGCCCGACATGCCGACGACAACGCGGCCTTTGCGGGTAGGATTGGATGGCATGATGCGGCTATTTTAGACGGCCGCGGCCAACTGGTCCGGCCGCGGCTCGGCCTCGCTCGATACCTCCATCAGCCAACCCCGGAACGCCTGCAAGGTCGGCGAGCTGGCCTTCTGCTCCGGATAGCACAGGTAGTACCCCTGGCGGGCGCGGATCGGCAGCTGGATCGGCACGTGCAGCTTGCCGTCGCGCAGCTCGTCCTCGATCAGGCAGCGCGGTATCAGCGCCACGCCGAAACCGGCTGCGGCGGCCTGCGACAGCAGCGAATATTGGTCGAAGCGCGCGCCTTCCAGGCTGCGCCGCGTATCGCAGCCGGCTTGCTCGAACCATTCGCGCCACCCCTCCATCGCCGAGGTGTGGTGCAGCAAGGGATACGCCAGCAGGTCGGCCGCGTCCTGGCAGCCGCCGGGCACCAGGCGCTCGCTGCACACGGGCACGACGTCGCGCCCCACGATGTAGTCGGCGCCGCTGCCGGGCCAGATGCCTTCGCCAAAGCGCACCGCCGCATCCAGTTCCGGCGTGGAAAAATCGTAGCCCTGGCGATGCGGCAGGAATTCGACATGAATGTCCGGCCGCAGGCGGCGAAACGCCGCCAGGCGAGGGATCAGCCAGCGGGCCCCGAAGGTGGGCATCGCGGTCAGGTGCAGCGTGGCCGCTTCGATCTGCCCCAGGCCGGCGCGGATCTTCTTCAGATAACTGCGGCCGGCCTCGGTCAGCACCAGGCCTTGCCTGATCCACAGGAATAGTTCGACGCCGACAAACTCCTCAAGATGTTTCACCTGTTTGCTCACGGCGCCCTGGGTCACGCACAATTCCTGTGCGGCGCGAGTGAAACTGTTGTGCCTTGCGGCGACTTCAAAAGCCTGCAGATCGGTCAGGGACGGGCAAAAACGGCGCATGGAAAAAGGGGCCGATTCAGGTTTTATGACAAACCAGCCATGAGTAAAAGGAATAGCTTACGGAGAATCTTTCGTTTGCGCAAACCAGACACCCTTACAGAATGACGCAGTCTGCGCCAAGAACCACAAAGTTCGCGCACTGATCTGAACATCTTCCTACAGGGGAAACCATGCAACGTCGTAATGTCATCCTGGGCCTGTCCCTCGCCGCGATCCTGGCCGCCCCGCTGGCCGCCGGCGTCGCGCACGCCCAAGACGCCTATCCCAACAAGCCGATCCGCCTGATCGTTCCCTTCCCGCCCGGCGGCACCACCGACATCGTGGGCCGCCTGTTCGCCGACAAGCTGAGCAAGGAACTGGGCCAGACCGTCGTGGTGGAAAACCGCGGCGGCGCCGGCGGCTCGATCGGCAGCGCCTTCGTGGCCAGCAGCGTCCCCGACGGCTACGTGCTGGGCATCGCGACGGTGAGCACGCACGGCATCAACCCGGCCATCTACACCAACCTGCCGTTCGACGCCGAGAAGGATTTCACGCCGATCTCCAATCTGGCGGCCGTGCCCAACATCATGGTGGTCAACCCCAAGGTGCCGGCCAAGAACATCGAAGACTTCATCAAGCTGGCCAAGAGCCAGCCCGGCAAGCTGACCTATGCGTCGGCCGGCAACGGTTCGGTCTCGCACATGATGGGCGAAATGTTCAAGATGGCCTCGGGCACCGACCTGATGCACGTGCCCTACCGCGGCGTGGGCCCGGCGCTGAACGACACCCTGGCCGGCCAGGTCGACGTGCTATATGACAACCTGCCGTCGTCGCTGCCGCACGTGCAGTCGGGCGCCCTGGTGCCGCTGGCCGTGGCCGCGCCGCAGCGCGTCGCGGCCCTGCCCAACGTGCCGACCTTCGCCGAGGCCGGCCTGCAACCCGTCAACGACTCGTCGTGGTTCGGCCTGGTCGCGCCGGCCAAGGTGCCGCAGCCTGTCATCGACAAGCTGTACGCCACTGTCGTGAAGGTCAGCGCAGAGGACGACGTCAAGAAGCGCCTGGAAGGCCTGGGTGCCGCGCCCGTGGCCAACACGCCCGCCGAATACGCCAAGCAGATTTCCGAGGAAATCGCCAAGAACAAGCGTATCGCCAAAGAAGCCAACGTGAAGATCGACTAAGCGCGCTCACCCCCCCCGCCCGCGCGGCGGGGGGCCGATTCCAGCACCTGCACTCATATATGTTTATTACCCAGCCTCTGTCCTACCGACTCGACCTGCCGACCGAATATCCCCACGCGCAATCGTCCACTCCCCTGGTGCTGGATTCCCCGCACAGCGGCGCGGCCTACCCGCCGGATTTCGCGCCGTCGGTGTCGGCCGGCGCGCTGCGCACGGCGGAGGACACCTGGGTCGACGATCTGTGGGGCGATGCAGTCGGGCTGGGCGTGCCGCTGATCGCCGCCAGCTTCCCGCGCAGCTACATCGACGCCAACCGCGCCGTCGATGAAATCGATCCGCTGCTGCTTGCGCAGCCGTGGCCCGAGGCCATCAACGAGTCGCCCAAGGTGAAACTGGGCAAGGGCCTGGTGTGGCGCATGCTGGACGACGGCACGCCGCTGTACGACCGCAAGCTGTCGGTCGACGAGGTGCGCCATCGCATCGAGGCCTGCTGGAAGCCGTATCATCGCGCCCTGGGCGCAGTCCTGGACCAGGCACATGCCCGCTTTGGCAAGGTCTGGCACATCAATTGCCATTCGATGCCCAGCGTGGCGGGCGCCTTCGCGACCGACCAGCCGGGTCTGGTGCACCCCGACTTCGTGCTCGGCGACCGCGACGGCTCGACCAGCGACCCCGCCTTCCGCGAGTTCGTCGCCGCGTGGCTGCGCGAGCGCGGCTACGACGTATCGGTCAACGACCCGTACAAGGGCGTGGAACTGGTGCGCGCCTTCGGCCGCCCGGCCGATGGCCGCCACAGCCTGCAGATCGAGATCAACCGCAAGCTGTACATGGACGAAGTCTCGCTGCGGCCCAACGACAACTATCCGCGCCTGAAGGCGCACCTGCGCGAGCTGACCGCCGCGCTGGTTGACTGGACGCGCGCGCAGGCGGCCTGACGCCGGACGTCTGCGCACTCGTGCATGGCGGGCTTGCGCCCGCCATGCAGCCGCCCCGTTGGACGACCACGCCAGCGGGGCTTTTTTTCGCCGGCCGCGCGGCTGGACGGCGCGGGAGCGCGCCTCGCGGCGCGTGGCGCTTTTCCTCTTCCCCTGCCATCAACGCGTCGCAAGGACGCCACCGGCTGCCCCGATACCGGCGCCCTGTGAGGATTCGTGTATAACTACGGCGAACCTTCGGAGGAGAAGCGTCAATGCAAATCGGGGTACCTAAAGAAACCCGGGATGGGGAAACCCGCGTCGCGGCAACGCCAGAGACCGTCAAGAAGTACATAGGCGGCAAACACAGCGTGATCGTCGAACGCGGAGCAGGCGTGGCCGCGCATTACCCGGACAGCGCCTATGAGGAGGCCGGCGCCACGCTGGGCACGGCCGAAACCGCACTGGGTTGCGAGCTGGTGCTGAAAGTCCGCGCGCCGGCCGACAACGAACTGCCGCACATGAAACGCGGTGCGGTGCTCGCCGGCATGCTCGATCCGTTCGATGCCGACGACCTGCAACGCCTGGCCGCCGCGGGGCTGACCGCCTTCGCGCTGGAAGCGGCGCCGCGCATCACCCGCGCGCAAAGCCTGGACGTGCTGTCATCGCAGGCCAACCTGGCCGGCTACAAGGCGGTACTGCTGGCGGCCAACTACTACGGCAGGCTGCTGCCCATGATGATGACCGCCGCCGGCACGCTGAAGGCGGCCCGCGTGGTCGTGCTGGGCGCCGGGGTGGCGGGCCTGCAGGCCATCGCCACCGCGCGCCGCCTGGGCGCCGTGGTCGAGGCCTCGGACGTGCGTCCGGCCGCCAAGGAGCAGATCGAGTCGCTGGGCGCCAAGTTCATCGACGTTCCGTTCGAGACCGATGAAGAGCGCGAAATCGCGCAGGGTGTCGGCGGCTACGCCCGTCCCATGCCCCCGGCATGGATGGCCCGGCAGGCCGAACTGGTCGCCCAGCGCTGCAAGCAGGCCGATATCGTCATCACCACCGCGCTGATCCCCGGCCGCCCGGCGCCCACGCTGCTGACGGCCGAAACCGTGCAGGCCATGAAGCCCGGATCGGTCGTGGTCGACCTGGCGGTCGAGCGCGGCGGCAACTGCCCGCTGACGCAAAAAGGCCTGGTGGCCGACCACCACGGCGTTACCCTGGTCGGCCTGACCAATCTGCCCGGAATGTTGCCCACCGACGCATCGGCTCTGTATGCGCGCAACCTGCTGGATTTCCTCAAACTCATCGTCGATGCCGAAGGCGCGCTGGCCATACGGCGCGATGACGAAATCGTCACGGCCTGTCTGATGTGCGAAGGCGGCCAGGTTACCCGGAGGTCATAAGATGGAAAGCATCAGCCCTACCCTGATCAATCTGATCATCTTCGTGCTGGCCATCTATGTCGGCTACCACGTGGTCTGGAATGTCACCCCTGCGCTGCATACGCCGCTGATGGCGGTCACCAACGCGATCTCAGCCATCATCATCGTCGGCGCCATGCTGGCCGCCGCGCTCACCGAGGGCCGGACTGGCGCGCACCATGGGCGTCGTCGCCGTCGCCCTGGCGGCGGTCAATGTATTTGGCGGCTTCCTGGTCACCCGGCGCATGCTGGAGATGTTCAAGAAGAAGGAACGCAAGCCCGGCACGGAGGGTGCGCAATGATTTCGTTGAACCTGGTTACTCTGTTCTACCTGATCGCCTCGGTCTGCTTCATCCAGGCGCTCAAGGGCCTGTCACACCCCACCACGTCGCGGCTGGGCAATACCTTCGGCATGGTCGGCATGGCCATCGCGGTCCTGACCACGGCGGCGCTCATCATCGCGCTGGCGCGCGACGGCGCCGGCCCCGGCCTGGGCTGGGTGCTGCTGGGCCTGCTGATCGGCGGCAGCGCCGGCACCCTGATGGCCAAGCGCGTCGAAATGACCAAGATGCCCGAGCTGGTGGCCTTCATGCACAGCATGATCGGCCTGGCCGCCGTGGCCATCGCGGTCGCGGTGGTGGCCGAGCCGCATGCCTTCGGCATCGCCACGGCCGGCGGGCTGATACCCACCGGCAACCGCCTGGAGCTGTTCATCGGCACCTTCGTGGGCGCCATCACTTTCTCCGGGTCGGTCATTGCGTTCGGCAAGCTGTCGGGCAAGTACAAGTTCCGGTTGTTCCAGGGAGCGCCGGTCGTGTTTCCCGGCCAGCACCTGCTCAACCTGGCGCTGGCCTTGCTGATGCTGGGCTGCGGCCTGTGGTTCATGGCCACCCAGGCCTGGCCGCCTTTCGTCATCATGACGGTACTGGCGTTCGCGCTGGGCGTGTTGATCATCATCCCCATCGGCGGCGCCGACATGCCCGTCGTGGTATCGATGCTCAACAGCTATTCGGGATGGGCGGCCGCCGGCATCGGGTTCTCGCTGAACAACCCCATGCTGATCATCGCCGGCTCGCTGGTGGGCTCTTCGGGCGCGATTCTCTCGTACATCATGTGCAAGGCGATGAACCGCTCGTTCTTCAACGTGCTGCTGGGCGGGTTCGGCGGCCAGGCGGGCACGGCCGCCGCGGCCGGTGACGGCCAGCAGCGCAGCGTGAAGTCGGGCAGCGCCGACGACGCGTCGTTCCTGATGGCCAACGCCGAAAGCGTGGTCATCGTGCCGGGCTACGGCCTGGCCGTGGCGCGCGCCCAGCACGCGCTCAAGGAACTGGCCACCAAGCTGGGCGAAAAAGGCGTGCAGGTGAAATACGCCATCCATCCGGTGGCCGGCCGCATGCCTGGCCACATGAACGTGCTGCTGGCCGAGGCCGAGGTGCCCTACGACCAGGTGTTCGAGATGGACGACATCAACGGCGAATTCGGCCAGACCGACGTCGTGCTGGTGCTCGGCGCCAACGACGTGGTCAACCCGGCGGCCAAGAACGACCCTGCCTCGCCGATTGCCGGCATGCCCATCCTCGAGGCCTACAAGGCCCGCACCGTCATCGTCAACAAGCGTTCGATGGCCGCGGGTTACGCCGGCCTGGACAACGAGCTGTTCTACATGGACCGCACGATGATGGTGTTCGGCGACGCCAAGAAGGTGCTGGAAGACATGGTCAAGGCCGTGGAATAAGGCACGGGGCCGGTGCGGCGCATGGCGCCGCGCCGGGGCCCGCCTAACGGCGCGCGCGCAATTGCCCTGGCGTCACGCCAAAGGCGCGCCGGAAGGCCGTGGCGAAATTGGCCGCGCTGGTATAGCCGGCCAGGCAGGCGGCCTGGGCCACGCTCAGGCCGTCGCGCTCCAGCCCCAGCCGCGCACGCGTCAGGCGCGCGCCGCGCAGGCACTCGAACACCGTCATGCCCCATGCGGCGCGAAAATGACGCTGCAGCGTATTGACGCTCAGGCAGGCATGGCGGGCGAGTTCTTCCAGGCTCCAGGCATCGGCCTCGCCGCTTTCCAGCAGTTCCCGTATCCGCGCCATGCGCAGGAAATCGCGCCGGACCAGTCCGCCGCGCCCGGCCTGCGGCGCCGCACCGGCCCCGGCCTCCAGGCCGTCGAAGCCCTCGACCAGCAGATCCAGCGCACGCGACTCCAGGTATAGGCGCCACAGCGCCGGCGCCAGCGCCGGCGGGCGCAGCATCTGCTCGGCCAGCGTGATCGCCTGGGCCGATGCCGGCCAGCAATGCATGGCCAGATGGCGCTGGGCAAACGCCGCCAATGCCGCGCCGTCGGCGCCCAGGCGCCGCGCCAGCCAGTCGTGGCTGAATGCAAGGCTGACCGTGCGCTCGATGTCGCCGCGGCGCGACTGGCGCGCGAACGTCGCCGGCGCGGCGACCGCCACCAGGGCGCCCTGCACCCCGTCGCCGCCCTGCGGGCCGCGCGGCAGGCGGCAATGGCCGATGGAGACGTCGGCGCGCCCGCCTATGGTCAGCGCCAGGCGCAGGCCGGGCTTGAGTTCGGCGCGCACGGCGGCGCCCTGCAGATCGCGGATATCGACCCGGTGCGCCACCACGCCGGGCGCCACCTCGCTGGTATCAAACACGCCCTGGAAAACCGGCCGCTCCTTGCCGGGCACCGACAGGTAGTAGCGCGCGGCGCTGTGGCGCGACAGATCGATCAGCGTCTGGCCCGCCACCAGGGCGGCGCCGGCGCCGCCGCGCGGTGCGCGTGGAGGAGTCTGGGTCATGAATGAATGGCGATAGTGCAAAGGCTTATGGCGCGTGCCGAAACCTTTGCCGGGATCTTCTCTGACAGAATCATGAACGCCAAATCTTATTAGAAATCATTCCCAATCGCAAACAGGCCCGATACATGGCTGGCCGCCATGTGGACGGGCCCGCGCACGCACACGGAGAAGCCGCATGTCCACCCCCCGATTCGCGCTGCATTACGCCAGCGCGTCAGTCCTGCTGGCCGCATCCGGCCTGGCCATGGCGCAGACGGCCACCCAGATCCACGATCCGTCGCAGGTGCAGCAGATGGCGACGGTGCAGGTGCTGGGCACGGCCGAAGAGGAAATCAAGGAGTCGCTGGGCGTCTCGGTCATCACCGCCGAGGAGATCGCCCGCCGCCCGCCCACCAATGACCTGTCCGACCTGATCCGCCGCGAACCCGGCGTCAACCTGACCGGCAACAGCGCCAGCGGCGCGCGGGGCAACAGCCGCCAGGTCGACATCCGCGGCATGGGCCCCGAGAACACCCTCATCCTGATCGACGGCAAGCCCGTCACCTCGCGCAATGCGGTGCGCTATGGCTGGAACGGCGACCGGGACACGCGCGGGGACACCAACTGGGTGCCCGCCGAGGAAGTCGAGCGCATCGAAGTGATCCGCGGCCCGGCCGCCGCCCGCTACGGTTCCGGGGCCATGGGCGGCGTGGTCAACATCATCACCAAGCGCCCCGCCGATCGCGCCACCGGCTCCATCACCTACTACACGAACCAGCCGGAAGACAGCCGCGAGGGCAACACCAACCGCGTCAATGCGCGCATCAGCGCGCCGATCAGCGACACGCTGAGCATGCGGCTGTACGGCAACTACAACAAGACCAATCCGGATGCCCGCGACATCAACGCCGGCCACGCGAACACCAGCGACAACGGCAACCCCTCGACCGCCGGACGCGAGGGCGTCATCAACCAGGACCTGAGCGCGCTGTTCTCGTGGAAAGCCGACAGCCACAACACCGTGGACCTGGACATGGGCTTCAGCCGGCAGGGCAACCTGTTCGCCGGCGACACCATGAACAACGCCAACAGCGACTTCTCGGACAGCCTGTACGGCAAGGAAACCAATGCGATGTACCGCGAGAACTATGCGCTGACGCACCGCGGCGTCTACGACTGGGGCACCTCGCGCGCCAGCGTCGGCTATGACTACACGCGCAACGCGCGCCAGCGCGAAGGCCTGGCCGGCGGCCCCGAGGGCGCGCCCACCGCGGGCGGCTACGACACCGCGCGCCTGAAGAACTGGCGCGCCGCGGCCGAGGCCAGCGTGCCGTTCCATCTCGGTTTCGAGCAGGTCGCCACGGTCGGCGTGGAATGGCTGCGCGAATCGCTGGAAGACCCCGCCGGCACGCGCCAGACCTATACCGGCGGCGCCATCGGCGGCACGGCCCCGGCCGACCGCGACCCGAAATCGCGCCAGACCAGCTATGCGCTGTTCGCCGAGGACAACATCGAGATCGACGAGCGCACCATGCTCACGCCCGGCGTGCGCCTGGACCACAACAGCGAATTCGGCAGCAACTGGAGTCCCAGCCTGAACGCCTCGTACGCCGTCACCGACGCGCTCAAGCTCAAGGGTGGCATCGCGCGCGCCTACAAGGCGCCCAACCTCTACCAATCCAACCCCAACTACCTGCTGTACAGCCGCGGCAATGGCTGCCTGGCCTCGCAGACCAACACCAACGGCTGCTATCTGGTCGGCAACGAGGACCTCTCGCCGGAAACCAGCGTCAACAAGGAAATCGGCTTCGAGTACGACCCGGGCACGTGGCGCACCAGCATGGCCTATTTCCGCAACGACTACCGCAACAAGATCGTCGCCGGCACCGACGTCCAGTACCGCCTGGCCAATGGCGCCCGGGTGCTGCAATGGACCAACAGCGGCAAGGCCGTGGTCGAAGGGCTGGAAGGCAACCTGTTCATTCCGCTGGCCAGCAATCTCGACTGGAACACCAACTTCACCTACATGATCCAGTCCAAGGAAAAGGCTACCGGCGAACCCTTGAGCGTGATTCCCGAATACACCATCAACAGCACGCTGGACTGGTTCTACACGCCGCAGCTGTCGTTCCAGGCCAATCTCACCTATTACGGCAAGCAGGAAGGCCCGTCCACCAATGTACGCACCGGCGTCGAACTGAACGGCGACGGCCGCCAGACCATCAGTCCGTATGCCCTGGCGGGCCTGAGCATGGGCTACGAAGTCAACCGGAACCTGAAGTTCCGCGTCGGCGTGAGCAACCTGTTCGACAAGCAGCTGTACCGCGAAGGCAATGCCAGCAGCGCGGGCGCGGCCACCTACAACGAACCGGGGCGCGCCTATTACGCCACGGCGACGGTGTCGTTCTGACCATGGCGACGGCTCTCCTGCCGCGTCGCGCCGCCCCCTGGCTGCTGGCCGCCGCCCTGCGGCCGGCCGCATCGCGGGCCCAGCCGGCGGCCGTGCCGAGCGAACCGCCCGAGCGCGCGCGGGCGCGCCTGAGCGTGCTGGGGCTGGTCCAGCAGACCGTGCTGGCGCGCGGCGGGGGCTTGCGCAACGTGCGCCTCACCGTGGCCGTGCCGGCGGGCCAGCCGCCGGCCGCCGGCTGGCCGGTCATCTATATGCTCGACGACGGCGCCGCCCTGCAGGCGCTGGCACAGGCCAACCGCGCCGACCTGGCCCGGCAGGCCGTGCTGGTGGGCATAGGCTATGACAGCCCGGGCCGCATCGATGGCCAGGCACGCGCCTGGGACTACACCCCTGCCCTGCCCGGTACCGGCGTCCATGGCACGCCGGACCCGCGCAGCCCGCAACGGCGCAATGGCGGAGCCGAGGCCTGGCTGGAATTCATCGAAACGCGCGTCAAGCCCTGGGTGGCGGGCACGACGCGCGTCGATACCGGCCGCCAGACCCTCTACGGCCACTCGTACGGCGGCCTGTTCGTCCTGCACACGCTACTGGCCCGTCCGCAAACGTTCCAGCGCTATGTCGCGGCCAGTCCATCCTTGTGGTGGCATGCGCCTTACATGATGCGGCGCGCGTCCGACGCGGGGGATTTCAGCCACGGCGCGCCAACCCTGCACCTGATGGCCGGCGGCGCCGAAATGCTGCGCCGCCCCGGCGCGGCGCCCTTGGCCACGGCGGGCGCGACCACCCGGCTGGCCGCGATCCTGGCCGCCAAGCCAGGCCTGTCGGTCACGCTGCGCGAGTTTCCCGGGCTGTCGCATGGCGCCATGCTGCCCGCCTCGGCGCAGGCGGCCGCCGAGCTGGCCGCTCAGCCCTGAGTGGCCAGGCGCTGGTCGACCACTTCGATCCAATGCCTGACGGGCGTATCCGTGCCGCTTTGCAGGTGGCCGATGCAACCGATGTTGGACGACATGATGACGGTCGGCGCCGCGGCGGCGATCTCGCCCAGCTTGCGGTCGCGCAGGGTGAGCGCGATGTCCGGATTCAGGACGGAATAGGCGCCGGCCGAGCCGCAACACAGATGCGACTCGCCGAACGGCGCCAGCTCGAACCCCAGCTCGACCAGCAGACGCTCGGCCAGCGGCCGCAGGCCTTGCCAATGCTGCAGCGTGCAGGGCGGATGGAAGGCCGCGCGCGGACCCGGCGCCAGCCGCTCGCGCAGCGCCGCCGCGTGCGGCGCCACCACTTCGGCGACATCCTTGACCAGCGCCACGATCCTGGCGGCGCGCTCGGCGTAGTCCGGGTCTCGGCGCAAATGGTGCGCATACTCCTTCACCATGGCGCCGCAACCCGAGGCGTTCATGACGATGGCCTCGATCTCGCCGCGCTCGACCCAGGGCCACCAGGCGTCGACGTTGGCGCGCATCTGCGCCAAGGCCTCGCCTTGCGCGTCCAGGTGGAAGTTGACGGCGCCGCAACAGCCCGCGCCCGGCGCCAGGCGCGCGCCGATGCCAATGGCGTCGAGCACGCGCAGGGTGGCGGCGTCGATGGTGGGCATCATGGACGGCTGCACGCAGCCGGTCAGCATCAGCACCTGGCGCTCATGGCGCGACGGATCGGGCAACAGGCCGGGCGGCCGCGCCGCCGGCACCTTGCGCCGCAACGCCTGCGGCAGCATGGCGCGCACCATCTGGCCCAGCCGCATGGCCGGGCCGAACCAGGCCGAATTCATGCCTCTGCGCAGCGCTTCGCGGCGCAGCCTGTCGCCCAGCCGGCGCGGTACGCGCTCGTGGACCAGTTGGCGGCCGATATCGACCAGCCGCCCATACTCCACCCCCGATGGACAGGTCGTTTCGCAATTGCGGCAGGTCAGGCAGCGGTCCAGGTGCTGCTGGGTGGCCTGGGTCGGCTCGCTGCCTTCGAGCAGCTGCTTGATCAGGTAGATGCGGCCGCGCGGACTGTCCAGCTCGTCGCCCAGTACCTGGTAGGTCGGACACGTAGCGGTACAGAAACCGCAATGCACGCAACGGCGCAGGATGGCATCGGCCTCCTCGCCGAAATCGGTATCGCGTGCCCAAGAAGCAAGATTTGTTTGCATGGCGCCAGGGTATCTTCCAGTATTTGCAGGTCCTAGAGTTCCGGCACCAGACGCCCGGGGTTGAACAGGCCGGCCGGATCCAGCTCCTGCTTGAGGCGGCGCGTGATGGCCGCCACGCCGTCCGAAAGGGGATGGAACACGCCGTCGGCCGGCGCCGCGCGGCCGGCGGCACGAAACAGCGTGGCATGCCCACCCGCCTGGGCGGCCGCCGCGCGCACCGCCTGCGCATCGTAGTGGCCGCTGAGCCAGCGCTGTCCGCCGCCCCATTCGATCAGGGTGGGGCCCAGCGCCAGCGCGGGCGCGGTGGGCGGCACCGCCAGCCGCCACAGGGGCATGCCGCGATCGAAGAAGGCATGGCTCTGCTCGCGCAAGGACTCCCACCAGTCGTGGGCCTGCGCCGCATCCAGCAGTTCTCCGCCCAGGACTTCGCGGGCCGCCTGCACCGCCGGCGGCGCGCCGGCCAGCCGCAGCACCACCGCGCCGCCGCCGTCGGCCGCGCCATCGGCCGTCCAGCAACTGGCCGAGATCGGCAGCGGCCGCCCGCGCCATTGTCCGAACCAGCGCAGAGCCTCGTCCTGCGTGGCGGGCAACCGCAACGACTCCACCACGGCCGGCCGGGGCACGACTTTCAGCGAGACTTCCAGCAAGGCGCCGAAAATCCCTTGCGCGCCGGCCTGCAGCCGCGAGACGTCATAGCCGGCCACGTTCTTCATGACTTCCCCGCCAAACGCCAGGATATGGCCCTGCGAATCCAGCAGGCGCGCGCCCAGCACGAAATCGCGCACGGCGCCGGCGGCCATGCGGCGCGGCCCGGACAGGCCGGCGGCCACGCAACCGCCCAGCGTCGCGCCAGGCCCGAAATGCGGCGGCTCGAAAGCCAGCATCTGGCCGTGCTCGGCCAGCGCCGCCTCGAGCTCGGCCAGCGGCGTACCCGCGCGCGCCGTCACCACCAGTTCCGAAGGCTGGTAGCTGACGATGCCGCGATAAGGGGTCATATCCAGCAGGCAGTGGCCATCCTGCGGCGTCACGGCACGATGATTGCCGTAAAACCCTTTGGTGCCGCCACCGACGATGAACAGAGGCTTGTGACCGGCGCGCGCCGTCATCACCTGATCGCACAACTCCGACAGGACGAAATCCATGACCGCACGCCCTAGAAGCGCGCCAGATCGGGAAATCTCATTTCGCCGGCATGCACGTGCATCTTGCCGTATTCGGCGCAGCGTGCCAGCGTGGGTATGACCTTTTCAGGGTTGAGCAGGCCGGGCGGGTCGAACGCCCGCTTGACCGCCAGGAAGGCATCGAGTTCGTCACGCGAGAATTGCACGCACATTTGATTTATTTTCTCCATACCCACACCGTGCTCTCCGGTCACGGTGCCTCCAACCTGCACGCACAGCTCGAGAATGGCGGCGCCGAACTTCTCGGCGCGCTCGACCTCATCGGGCTTGTTCGAATCAAACAGTATCAGGGGATGCAGATTGCCATCGCCGGCATGGAACACGTTGGCGCAACGCAGGCCGAAATCGTCTTCCATCTGCTCGATGGCGCCAAGCACGCGCGCCAGGTGGCGCCGGGGAATCGTGCCGTCCATGCAATAGTAGTCGGGCGACACGCGGCCGGCGGCGGGAAAGGCATTCTTGCGGCCGGCCCAGAAGCGCAGGCGCTCGGCTTCCGAGCCCGATACCTGCAGGCTCGTCGCGCCGGCCCGCTTGAATACCGCCTCCATCATGGCGACCTCGTGGGCCACCTCCTGCGGCGTGCCGTCGGCCTCGCACAGCAGGATGGCCTGCGCCTGGAGGTCGTAGCCCGCCTGCACGAAGGGCTCGACCATGTGGACCGCCTGGCGGTCCATCATCTCCAGCCCGGCCGGGATCAGGCCTGCGGCAATGATCTGCGTGACCGCGTTGCCCGCCGCTTCGACGCTGGCGAAGCTGGCCATGACCACTTGCGCGCAGGCCGGCGAGGGAATCAGCTTGACCGTGATTTCGGTCACCACGCCCAGCATGCCTTCGGAGCCGACGAACACCGACAGCAGGTCCAGGCCGGGCGCATCGGGCGCTTCCGAGCCGAGCTCGACGATCTCCCCGTCGATGGTCACCACACGCACGCGCAGCACGTTGTGTACCGTCAGCCCGTACTTGAGGCAATGTACGCCGCCGGAGTTCTCGGCCACGTTGCCGCCGATCGAACAGGCGATCTGGCTGGATGGGTCCGGGGCGTAGTAAAGCCCGTAAGGCGCGGCGGCTTCGGAAATGGCCAGGTTGCGCACGCCCGGCTCGACCACGGCCGTGCCGCCGGCGGGGTCTATGCGCTTGATACGGTTGAGCTTGGACAGCCCCAGCAGCACGCCCTGCGCGTGCGGCATGGCCCCGCCCGACAGACCGGTCCCCGCGCCGCACGCCACGATCGGCACGTTCATGCGCTTGCACAGCTGCATGATGGCGCGCACCTGCGCCTCGTCTTCCGGCAGGGCCACCACCGCCGGCAGCGCCCGGTACAGCGACAGGCCGTCGCACTCGTACGGGCGTGTGTCCTCTTCGCGATGCAGCACGCAATGCGCGGGCAGTATCGACAGCAAGGCCTCGATCAGCGGCTGAGGCGCAAAGCCTTCCCGCCTGGGCGGAAAACCGGCATCCACCAAGGTGTTCATGACCGGAACAATAGCGCGAGCCCCCCTCGGTGCACACTACCGGATTTACCCGCACAACCTCGCCCGGCGGGCATGAAAAAGCCCACGCGACCTTCGCGTGGGCTTGCCGGGCACCGCGCGCCGCGGCGCCGGCGCTACCAGGCGATGATCTTGCCCGGGTTGAGGATGTTGTTCGGATCGAAGGCATGCTTGAGGCTGCGCATGAGCGCCAGCGCCTCCTCGCCGTGCTCCTCTGCCATGAACTGCATCTTGTGCAGGCCGACCCCATGCTCGCCGGTGCAGGTGCCGTCGGCGGCAATCGCGCGACGGACCAAATTGTGATTAATGGTTTCAGACTCCTGCCACTCCTGCGGGCTGTCGGCGTCGAGCAGCATCAGGACGTGGAAGTTGCCATCACCCACATGGCCCACGATGGTGTACGGGAAACTGGCGCGCTCGAGTTCGTCGACGGTCTCGCGCACGCAATCGGCCAGGCGCGAAATCGGCACGCACACGTCGGTGGTGCTGGCGCGGCAGCCCGGCCGCAATTGCAGGCCGGCGAAATAGGCATTGTGCCGCGCGGTCCACAGCCGGCTGCGGTCTTCCGGGCGCTCGGCCCACTCGAAGTCCATGCCGCCGTGCTCGGCGGTGATCGCCTGCACGGTCTCGGCCTGCTCCTGGACGCCGGCCGGGCTGCCGTGGAATTCGAACAGCAGCAGCGGCGTCTCGCGCAGCGTCAGCTTGCTGTGCATGTTGACGGCGCGCACGGACGCCTCGTCCATGAACTCCACGCGGGCCACTGGCACCCCCATCTGGATGATCTCGATGACGCTTTGCACCGCCGCATCCAGGTTCGGGAAATTGCAGATGGCCGCCGACACGGCCTCGGGCTGCGGATACAGGCGGACCGTCACCTCGGTAATGATGCCCAGCGTGCCCTCGCTGCCCACGAAAATGCGCGTCAGGTCGTAACCGGCGGACGATTTGCGGGCGCGGCCCGCCGTGCGCAGCACGCGCCCGTCAGCGGTCACCACGGTCAACGCCATGACGTTCTCGCGCATGGTGCCATAGCGCACCGCGTTGGTGCCCGAGGCGCGCGTGGCGGCCATGCCGCCCAGGCTGGCATCGGCGCCGGGATCGATCGGAAAGAACAACCCCGTATCGCGGATCTCCTCGTTGAGCTGCTTGCGCGTGACGCCGGCCTGCACCGTGACCGTCAGGTCTTCCGCGTTGACGGCCAGCACCTGGTTCATCTGCGACAGGTCCAGGCTGATGCCGCCCTGGATGGCCAGCAGGTGCCCTTCCAGCGACGAGCCGGCGCCATAGGGAATCAAGGGGACGCAGTGCTCGTTGCACAAGCGGGCCACCTCGGCCACGTCCTCGGTGGAATGCGCGAACACGACCGCATCCGGCAGCATCGGAGGGTACGGCGATTCGTCGCGGCCGTGGTGCTCGCGCACCGCGTGCGCCATCGACAGGCGATCGCCGAAGCGCGCCTTCAAGGCGTCGAGACAGGCGGGCGGCACCGGACGGCGCAACGCTTCGGCAGGCTGGGGAGCGTTCATGGCATCTACACAATTGAGGAAGCAAGTGCCGCCATTTTACGCCCACCTTCCTACTGAGCCCACGACACTCGCTGCGGACATGCCCCGGCCGTCAGGGCAGGATCCTATGCACCGCCAGCATGGATTCCTATGTTCGCCAGCCGCCCCGGACCACTATCGTATGCGGAGCTTCTGTATTCGCCTTCCGGCTGTATGAACAAGCATTGCTTCAAACTGGTCCATTCCCCAGCCCTCGGCATGCTGGTCCCCGTCCACGAACACCGTACCGGCCGCCCGCTGCGCGGCGCGCGGCGGGCAATGGCCGTGACGCTGGCCGTGCTCGCGCCGGCCGGCGCGGCGGCGGCGGGCGGCATCGCCCCGCAAGGCGCAACGCAGGTTGCCCCGGCCCGCAATGGCGTACCGGTGATCCAGATCGCCGCTCCGGATGCGACGGGCATTTCGCATAATCGCTACACCGAATTCAACGTACGGCAGCCGGGCGTGGTCTTGAACAACAGCACGGCCGAAGGCGTCTCCGCCCTCGCCGGCCGGATCAGCGGCAATCCCGGCCTGCGCGGGCCCGCGCGCGCCATCCTCAACGAGGTGACCGGCGTCTCGCCCACCACGCTCGAGGGCGCCCTGGAGGTATTCGGCCCGGCCGCCGACGTGCTCGTCGCCAACCCCAATGGCCTGACCGCCAATGGTCTGAGCACCATCAATATCCGGGGCCTGACCCTGTCGACCGGACGCCCGGGCGCCGGCGGCGTGCTGGACGTCGCGCGCGGCAGGCTGGAAATCGGCCCGCACGGCGTCAATACCGCCGGCCTGTCCTATTTCGACCTGGTCGCCCGCACCGTGGCGCTGCACGGGCCGGTCGGCGCCGGCGACGGCCAGCCGCCCGCCGACATCAATGTCGTGGCCGGCGCCAACCGCTACGACTACGGACGCCGGACCCGTCTGCAGCCGACCGGGCGGCCCGCCGCGGCGCCGGACGCCAGCGCCGGCCACGCCATCGACGGATCGGCCGCGGGCGCCATGTACGGACGACACATCACGCTGGTTTCCAGCGACGCCGGCCTGGGCGCGCGCCACCGCGGCCTGGTTTCGGCGGCCGGCCATATCGCCATCGACGCGGCGGGCGGCGTTTCGGTGCAGGCGCTGGCGGCGCACGCCGCCTCGGACGGCACGGCCGGTTCCGCCACGATTCGTGCCGGCGGCGACGCGCTGATCGGCAGCGTAATCGCGTTCGGCGGCGATATCGAGGTGCGCGCCGCCGCGGGCCGGATCGCGACGCACGGCGCGCTGAACGCGCCGCGTGGCCGCGTGCGGCTGCAGGCCGGCGACGCGCTGGCCGTGCACGGCCCGGTGCAGGCCGCCCGCGTTGCGCTGGCGACACGGGGCGATGCATCGATCGCCGCCGACCTGCACGCCACGCGCGATGGCGTCAGCCTGGCGGCGCGCAACGCCACGCTGGCGCATGCCCGCGTCATCGCCACGCCGCCCGCGGCGCAGGCGCGACCCTCCACACCCGCCATCGATATCGCCCTGAGCGGCACCCTGACCCTGCGCGGTACGCTCCACGACGCCGACGGCGACGGCCGGCGCATCGAGGGCACGAGCGTCGCGCTGGCCAATGGCATGCCCGTCATCGTCGACACGCGGCAGCCGCAGCGCGCCGTCCCGAACGCCTTGCTGGCCTCGGACGCCGGGCTGTACGCGGCCAGCCAACCCATATCGATCCGGGCCGCCGGGCTGCGCAACGAGGGCGGCGCCATAGACAGCACCGGCACGGGGCAAGGCCATATCGGCCTGCGTATCGGTGGCCCAGCGGTCAACCTGGGCTACATCGCCACACACGGCACACTGGAAGCGACGGTCGACGGCACGCTGGAAAACCGGATGCTGCTGAGCGCAGCCGCGCTGCGCGTGGCCACGCATGATCTGTCCAACCACGCAGCGATGACGGCCAGCGGTCCGGACACCGGAACGCCCGCGCTCGACCTCTCGGTCCAACACCGGGTGGAAAACGCCGGCTCGCTGCTGGCCGCGCGTGGCGCGCTGCGCCTGCGCGGCGGCGCCGAGCTGTCGATCGTCAACCAGCCGGCCGGCTTCATGCTCGCCCACGGCCAGGACATCGCCGCCGCCCGCCTCGCCAATGCCGGCACGCTGTCGAGCACCGCGGCCGGCACGCTGACGCTGGCGGGCGACCTGGAAAACAGCGGCGTGCTGCAAAGTGCCCATGCCCTGCGCGTGCAGGCGCGGCGCATCGCCTCGCGCGGCCGTCTCGCCACCGCGACCGACGGCGCCGGCCTGACGCTGGCCGCCGACGAAAACCTGACCCTGGCGGGCCGCACCTCCAGCGCCGGCGCGCTGCTGGCCCGGGCCGGCGCTGCGCTTGTCAATGAAGGCATCGTCACCGCCCGGCAGGACTTGAGCTGGCGCGCCCGCGACATCGTCAACGACGCGGCCGGCAACGTCGTGGCGCGATCGGTCGACATGCGCGCCGGCCAAGGATTCGACCACCGCGGCGCGATCGGCAGCGTGACGGACCTGGTTCTGAAGGCGGCGCGCATCGACAGCGCCGGCGTGCTGCGGGCCAATCAGGACATCGACATGCATGCCGACGACGCCATGCGGCTGAAGGCCGGCGCCCGCACGCTGGCCGGCCGCGACCTTGCCCTGGCCGCCGACCAGCTGGAGCAATCCGGCATGGCGCAGGCGGGACGCACCCTTACGGCCACCGCCGGCGCGCTCGAGAACGACGGTTTGCTCGACGCGGCCGACGCGAAGCTGCGAACCACGCGCGCCTTCGTCAACCGCGGCCAGATCCAGGCGGATATGCTGCAGGCGCAAGGGCCACAAATCCGCAATGCCGGCGTGTTGCGCACCGGCGCGCTGCTGGCGCTGCAGGCCGCCGGCCGGCTCGAGAATACCGGCGGCATGGCGGCCAGCGGTTCGCTGTCCATCGCGGCGGCCGGGCCCTTCGCCAATTCCGGAACGATGGGCGCGAACGGCGACGCCTCGTTCGCGCTGAGCAGCTTTGCGAACACCGGCAGCATCAGCGTCGGCGGCGACCTGGCGCTTCGCCTGCCGGACGTCGAGCTGACGCTCGATGCCGATCACCGCCTGCCCGTGTCGCAGGGAACGACGCTGCTGCAGGTCGCCAGCCTGGACAACCGCGCGCGCAGCGAGACACCGGGCCGGCTGTCCGTCCAGGCGCGCGGCGCGATCCGCAACCAGGATACGCTGGCCGCCGGCCAGGGCCTGTGGCTGGAATCCGCCGCGAACGACATCGAGAACGGCGCCGGCGCGCTGCTGTGGTCCGGCGCGGACCTGCGGCTGCGGGGCACCCGGATCATCAACCGCGAGGCGGCCATCATCGAAAGCGCCGCCGGCATGGTGCTTGACGCCCGCGCCGAGATCGACAACGGCCTGGGCATCATCCGCGCCGGCGGCGACCTGTGGGCCGATGCCCCGCTGCTGCGCAACTCGGGACGCCTTGGCGGCCGTATCGTCCCGGCAGGCGACGCGGCAATAGGCGGGGGCACTTACGACCACTACCATTCGGCGGCCGTCGTCTGGCACGAACTGTTCACCGCCGGCGCGGCGGGCATACGCGTGCCACGCTACGACGGCAAGGACGTGCGGGTCGCTCAATCCGTGGTGCAGGCCGGCGGCAATCTCCACCTCAACCAGGGCGAGCAGAAAGGCAGACAGGCCCGGGTCTCCAACCAGGGGCGCATCGAGGCAGCCGGCATGGCGCTGGTCGACGGCAACGTCGACAACGCATCGCTGCACCTGAGCCTGTCCGTGGACGAGTACCTGCGCCGGCCGCTGGCCGCCCCCATCGTGCTGCGGGCTACCGACAGCCGTGCGCAGCACGTCATCCCGGCGTTCTGGAAATTCCATACGCTGTACGAATTCCTGGACTTCCTGCTGTCGAACAACGAGCCCAGATACATCTGGGGCTACTACCGCACCTGGCCGGAATGGGCATTCCAGACGTTGCGCAATCTCGACCTGGGCTATGCCGGCGCGCCCGACCCGACGGCGCCGCCGGTGCCCCGCCCGCCCGTACTCGACCCGCAGGCCAAGGCGAGCACCACCCCGGCCGCCCAGGCGCTCGTCGCGCAATACCACAAGGACCTGGCCGAATACGCCACGGCGCTCGAGGCCGCGCAGCGAGCCGAGGCGATACGAACCGCGCGGCAGCGCGTGGACGGGGCGCTGCGAGCCCGCTACGGCGAGAAGCTGGCGCAGCTGGAGACCCGCACCCCCGAGGTGGATGCGGCGGTCGCCGCACTGGCGCAGACGATTTTCGACGCACGCGCCAAGCCCGCCGCCGAGGTCGAGAAACTGATCGCCGCCGCCCTTTGCTCCCCCCGGGCGCAGGCCTGCGCCGCCGGCACCGCGCGTATCGCGCAACTGCTCGACCAGGCCTCCCTGCCGCCCAGGCGGCCTGCCGTGGCGCTGTTCGCCCAGGCCATGGCGGCGGTGCTCGGGCCGGACTGGCACGGCCCGGTCGGGCACGCCACCCTGATGGCGCGCTACGCCGACTTCAAGCGCCGCGTCGCCACCCAGGGACGCGCAGCCGGCGGCGAACTGGCCTTCTATCCGGCGCAACAGACCGTGCTGGCCGGCGGGGCCGGCCTGGTACTGTCGGGCGGGCGCGTCACCAATGGCGAGAACGTCGCCGGCCTGCTGGCCCGGAACATGACGGTGCACATCGGCGAACAACGGATCGAGACGCCGCGCGGCTCCATCGACGCGATCCGCCATCCCGACGCCGGGCCTGCGGTGACAGTCAAGGACAGCATCCACGCCCTGCTGGAAAACCGGCGCCTGTTCGCGCGCACCGCGCCGGCGCGCGCCGCCGCCGGGCCAGGCGGGCCCGACGTGCCGGCCACGCCGCCCGGCCTGCCCCAACCCCTGTACGAAACGCGCCTGAGCTATCTCGACCAAAGCCACTATTACGGCTCCCAGTATTTCTTCGACCTGATCCGCTACCGGCCGGACCGACCACTGCGGACCATCGGCGACAATTATTTCGAGACCCGGCTGATCCGCGAACAGATCGCGCGCGCCATGGGCGGCCACGAATACCGCAACGCCGTGCGCGGCCTGGCGCTGGTGCAGTCGCTGATGGATGCGGCGCCGCTGGCGGCCGCCGAGCTGGGGCTGCGCGTGGGCCAGGCGCCGACCGCCGAACAGTTGGCGCGCGCCACCCGCGACTTCGTGTGGTACGTACGGGAAACGGTCGACGGCCAGGAGGTGCTTGTGCCGCGGGTATACCTGACTCGCGCGACGCGGACGGCCGCGAGCGCCACGCGCGAGGCCGGCGGCGCGCTCATGGCGTCGGCGGGCACGGTGCTCGCCGACACCGGCGGCGCGGCGATCGAATCCGGCAATGCGGCATTCCTCGGCAAGGACGTCATCCTGGATGCTGCGGGCGGCGCTGTCCGCCTGATCAACGACAAAGGTATCGCCGGCGGCGCGCGGGCGCTGGGCACGCTGGCCATACGTGGCGGCGACATCGCGATACAGGGCGGCCTGCTGGACGCCGCGCAGGCCTACCTCACGGGCGAGCGGGTCAGCCTGGCCGCCAGCGCGCGCTACGATGCGCACGGCCGGCTGGTATCGCGCCACGACGCGCGCCTGAACGGCCGCGCCGATGCCGCGGGCCTGTTGTACATTGCCGCCAAACGGCTGGACAGCGCCGGCGCGACGCTGTCGGGCGACCATGTCCGCCTGGAGGCGGACAAGGTCCGGCTGGGCGGCCTGTATGACGTCGACAGCAGCTACTCGCAAACCAGCAGGTACGGCCTGGGCAAGGCTTGGTGGCTTCTGTCCTCGCAGACGGAAACCGCCACGGCCAGCCACGCGCGCTTCCAGGGCACGACGCTGGAGGGCGCGATATTGAGCGGGCGCGCCACGGACATGGATATCGAGGGCAGCAGCGCCCGCTTCCAGCAGACCGACCTGCAGGTCGCGCACGATTTCAAGGCTCGCGCCGCCGCCGATTACGCGTACGCCGAGCGCGCAAAGCGGGTCGATCAACTGTTCCTCAGATTGTCCGCCGGCGCCGGCGGCTACGAGGCCGGCATCGACCTGAGCGCGCAAGGCGGCCTGCAAGCGCACGCCGGGCGGGGCCAGACCGCCGGCGCCCATGCCTCGGCCGGGTTCGAATCGACGCGCGAATACGAAAGGTCGCGCATGACCCACTATCGCAATGCCGATCTCAATTTCGGCGCGGGCTTGCTGGCGGTGGGCAACACGGCCGATCTGGGCGGCGCCGACATCAACCGCGACCGCTACGGCCAGGGCGCGAGCACGGCGTCGGATGCCATCCCCGGCGATTTGCTGCGCATCCGCGCCGCGCGCGTGGCCGCCACCAAGTATCTCGACGTCACCGACAGTCTCACGGCCAGCAGTTACCTGCGCGCCAGCATCGATGGCGCGCTGACCTCGAGCGTGGCGACCGCCGCCACCCGCCTGGGCGATACGCTGGCCGAGGCCCGGCAGGAAAACAGCCAGGTGCACGCCGGCCAGATGGCCCTGCAAATGGCGGGCGAAGCGACACAGCTCGCGACCGCCGACACCGCGGCGCTCAGCATCAGCGCAACCTTCGCGGCGGGTTACGCCGACTCGCACAGGAATACGCAGACCGAGAACACGAACTACTTCGGCGGCAACCTCGACATCCGGGCCACCGAACAGGACATCGACCTGGCCGGAACGAAGTTCAGCGGCGCCGACTGGCTGGCGCTGTCGGCCCGGCGCGACATCAACGTCCGCGCTGCCGCCAGCCGCTACCAGGAATCGGGCGAACAGCACGACCTCCAACTGCACCAGACCATCAACGCCGGCGCGAACGCCATGCAGGCCGCGGCAGGCGTCGGCGTAACCGCGGGCCTGAGCGGCTCGCACATGGTCCGCCACGGTGCCGGACAGACTTACGAAGGCTCGGCGCTGCGCGCCACGCAGCTGCACCTACAGGCGCGCGACCTCAATCTCGACGCGTCGATGGCCCAGGCGACCCGCATGGACCTGCATGTGGCGCGCGACCTGAATGCCATCTCGCGGCAGGACGAGCAGCGATTCGCGCAGACCGGCGGCAACTGGGAGGTCTCGCTGGGCGCGGCGATCCAGAACCGGACGCTCGTGGCGCCGGTCGGTACGATCGGGGCGGGCGTGCGGCACGAGCACGACTACCAGGCCTTGACGCAAAACGGCCAGGCGGGCCTGCTGGCCTCCCAGGGCTTGCGCGCGACGGTGGGGCGAGACGCCCGGCTGCGCGGCGCTATCATCGCCGATGCGTCCAACCAGGGCGGCATGGACATCGCCGGCCGGATTCACGCCGAGGCCCTGCATGACTATCGCGACAAGGATGGATTCGAGACCGGCGCGAGCGTCGGCATATCGTCGACCACGCTCAACCCCACCCTCTCATTGACGCTGGGCCGCCCGGCCGTCGAACAATACCGGGCCGTGCGGCAGGCCACCATCGCCATGGGCGCCGCGCCGGGCGCGCCACGCTATACCGCGCGGGGCGGCGTGTCGGGCCGGTTGAATACCGACTCCGGCCAGGCCGTCGTCGTGCAGCGCGCCGAGCGCTGGGCATCTGCGCGCACCGAGTTCTCGTTCGACCAGCCATCGCGCCGCGACAAGGCCGACAGCGGCTCCCCTGGCGCGCGACCTGCCCACCCGGGCGCTGCAAAAGCGCCCGCGCTGCCGCTCGCGCGCCCATTGACAAGCGTCCTGGCAGGCCCATCGTCGACAAGCCCGACGGCCAACCCGGCGGCGGCGCCCGGCATCGCCGCGCAACCGGCCCCCGCTTCGCCAGGCCGCGACGCCCCCAAGCCGGACCCCTACGCCAACCGGGTCATCGTCCAGCTGGCGCAGGACGACGTCGCCACCCAGGCCGCGCAGGCGCTGTTTCACAAGCATGCGGAGCAATCCGACTGGTACCGGCAGGCGGACGACGGCAGCCTGCACCCCGTGCATCCGTTGCGCGCGGCCGCGGCCGGCCCTACCAAGATCCAGCTCGTCGGCCACGGCTCGGCGGACCGGCAAGCCTTGAGCGGGCACGACGGCCATGCCGTCGCCGGCATCGTCCAGCAACTGCGGGAGCGCCTGCCGCCCGCTGCGGCGCTGGCAAAGGTGGCGCTGGTGGGCTGCGACACGGACTGCGCCAGCGGCGCCAGCCTGCGCGGCGATGTCGCGCAACGCCTGGCGGCCGACGGGGCGCAACCGGCGCCTGCCGTAAGCGGCTACATCGGCCGCCTCGAGGTTGACGCCGCGGGCCGCAAGCACGCCGTGGCGCAGGGCGGCCTGGGCGACGTGGATCCCGAGGCGCGCGCGCAAGGCACGCAGCCCGTGCCACGGGTGTTTTCCCACGGCCCCGTCAACATCGCGCAAAGCGGGCAGGCCCGGCAATTGGTCATCGATGGCCACGGCAGCTGGGTGCGGCCCGACCGCGCCGTCGCGCCCAGCTACAGCGGCACGGTGCGCCTGCCCGCCGGCACACGCATGCATTTCTACTCGGACGACGGACAGATGGTCAGCGCGATTCCATTGCGCAATATCCCCGACAATCCGGAGCGGGCCTGGCGCGCGCAGCCGTTCAGCGAGCGGATTTCCTCCGAGCGCATACGGCGCGTGGCCAACGCGGCCAAGGTGCCGTTCGACGTCGCGCGCCAGGAGTTCGAAACCTCGACCCAGGTACGGGAAATCGCCGCGCCGGGCACCGCGGTCAAGAACTACCTGCTCACGCCGATCGATCCGCAGCGCGATGCCGCCCTGGCGTTCCACCAGTCGCGCAGCCAGGCCGACGTGGATCTCGCGTCAGCGGCGCCCGGCAAGGGCGCATTGTTGTCGGACCTGCTGCTTGCCGTCGCGGCCTCCGGACATTCGTACCCCCTGATCCATTACACCTGCTGCCGGGGAGAGTTCCAGCGGCCCGGATCGGATACCCCGAGTCCGCAACTGCCGCCGCACGAATTGCTGATCCGATCCTGGCTGGCCAGCTCGGCGCCCGTGCACGCCCTGCCCCTGCCGCCCTCGTCGCGCGGGACACTGCCCGGCGCCGACCCCTACGCGCTGCGCAGCATCGTGCAGCTCGGCACGGACGCGGCGACGGCACGAGCGGCCGCGGCGCTGCATGGAAAGCACCCCGCCAACAGCAACTGGTATCTCCAGACCAGGGATGGCGGGCTCGAGCCCGTACGCCAGGCTGCCGGCCCGGCCGCCGGCCCGCACAAGGTCCAGTTCGTCGGCCACGGCGACGTCTACCATGGCGTGCCGCTATTGGGCGGCAACGCCGCGGCAACGCTGGCGGACCTGCTGAACCAGGTGGAACAGCACAGCCCGGCCGGCGCCCGGTTGGACAAAATCGCGCTGGTGGGCTGCGACACCGACTGCACAGGCCGCCCCAGCCTGCGCGAACCCTTCCGGCAGTCGCTAGCCGCCCGCCCCGACGCGCCCGCCCTGACCGTCACGGGCTACATCGGACGCATCGACGTCGACAGCGCGGGGCGCAAGCGCCGCGTCGCCACGGGCGGCCTTGGCGATCGGCCGCCCGCCGACGAGCCTGCCTCGCCGCGTCCGCCCGCGCAGCCCGCGGCGCCCGGCCCTGGCGCGGCCACGCCCTCCTCCGCCCCGTCCGCGCCCGTGGCGGCGCGGCTGTTCACGCATGGCCCCATCACACTGTCGCAAAGCGAAAACGCCCGCCAACTGCTCATCCAGGGCCACTCCGGCTGGACCCGTCCGCCGGCCGGAACGTCCGGCGCCGGCGAGATCCCGGCGGGCTGGCTGCGGCTGCCGTCCGGCACCCGCATGCACTTCTACAGCGTGGACAACCAGCAGACATCGGGCGTGCCGGTACAGGCGATTCCACGCAATCCCGAACTGGCCTGGCTAGGTGTGAACTGTCAATAGGTTGTATTCGTCCAGGTTGAGTCTGGAGATGGGTACAGCGCGCCCGATGCCTTGGTGGGGTCGATGCCAGTTGTAGTGGTGTAGCCAGGATTTCATGGCATCGGCTCGGTGTTGGGAGTTCTGGTAGGTGTGAGCGTAAGCCCACTCACGCAAGGCCGACTGGATGAAGCGTTCGGCCTTGCCATTGGTCTGTGGGCGGTAAGGTCGGGTAAAGCGGTGCTTGATGCCCAGCTCATGGCACAGCGCGGCGAAGGCGCGGCTGCGAAAGGCCGAGCCATTGTCGGTGAGCAAGCGCTGGATGGTCACGCCCAGGCGCTGGTAGTAGGCCACTGCGTCCTTGAGGAACTGGACGGCGCTGGGGAAGCGCTCGTCGGGGTGGATGTCGGTGAAGGCCACGCGGGCGTGGTCATCGATGGCCACGAAGACGAAGTCCCAGCCGGCCCCCTCAACGGTATCGCGTCGGTTGCCCGTGACCCGGTGGCCAGGGCGCTGGATACGTCCCAGCTTCTTGATGTCGATGTGCAGCAGATCGCCGGGGGCCTGATGCTCGTAGCGCACCACCGGCTCGGCCGGCTCCAGGTCGGCCAGGTGCGACAGACCGGCGCGGGCCAGGACGCGGCTGACGGTGCTGGCTGACACGCCCAGCGCCTGGGCGATGCGCGCTTGGGTCAGCCGCTTGCGGCGCAGCTCCACGATAGCCAGCGCCTTGGCCGGCGCAATCGCTCGGGGCGAGACCGTCGGGCGCGAGGACGCATCGGCCAAGCCCGCCTGGCCCTGAGCCAGGAAGCGGCCCAGCCATTTGCGCACAGTCGGCGCGGTGACCCCATAGGCACGGGCCGCTTCAGGCACACAAACTTGATGGGCGATCAATTGCTGGACCATTTCGAGTCGACGTAGGAAGGTCAATCGGGCATGCTTATGGGTGTTCATCCGGCCGGGCTCCTTGAGTGAACTGGGGGGGTGGCGATTTCCAGTTTCTCAAATCCGGTTCGGATGAACCATGCATACAACCTATTGAATCTTCACAGCTAGGCCGGCCGTTCGTCAGGGAATTCCCCGCCTCGGTCATCCGCCAATTCGCCCATGCGCGGCAGGCGCCGTTCGACGTGGCCCGCGCGGCGCTGGTCGAAAGCACGCGCGTGCAGGAAGTGGCCGCCGCCGGCGCGCTGGTCAAGAACTACAGGCTCGCCCCCGCGATCGACCCGCTGGTCACCGGCGTCGAGCAATTCCACGCGCAACGGCGCCAGGGCGACGTGGACATGGCCGTCGCGCGCGAGCGCGCCAGTTTGTCCGACGTACTGGCCGCCGTCGAGGCGTCCGGCCATCATTATCCGCTGCTGCATTTCACCTGCTGCCGCGGCGAGACCACCCCGCCCGGCGCGCCGCCCGATGCCGTCGCGCCTCCCTTGGCGCCGGTTTCGGCGCGCTATCTGCAGCAATGGCGCGAGCGCTCCGGCGTGGCGCAGCCGCGTCCGCCCACGCCCCTCGGCGCGGAGCCGCCCGTGCATGGGCCGGACCGCTATGGCCACCGGACCATCGTCCAGCTGGGCAGCGACGCACTGACCGAAACGGCCGCGCGCCGCCTGTTCCGCAAGCATGCCGGCAATGCCAGCTGGTACAGCCAGGACGCGAGCGGCCAGCTGACACAAGTGCGGGCCCCCGCCGCGCCCGCCACCGGCCCGCAGAAAATCCAGTTCGTCGGCCACGGCAGCATACTGGAAGGCATGCCGCTGCTGGGCGGCAACAATGCCGCGCAACTGGCGCGGATGCTGCCGGCCATCCGGCAGGGGCTGCCCGCCACGGCCCGGGTGGAGAAAATCACCCTGGTCGGCTGCAACACCGGCTGCGCGTCGCGCGCCAGCCTGCGCAACCTGCTGAACCATTACCTGATCACCACGGCCGGGCTGAGCGCGGAGGTCAAGGGCTACGCCGGCCGGGTCGACGTGGACGCTGCCGGCCACAAGCAGATCGTGGAACAGGGCGGCCTGGGCAATACGCCGCCGCCCGAAGCCGCGCCCGCGCCGCGTGTATTCCGGCACGGCAACGTCACCCTGTCGCAAAGCGGCGAAGCGCGGCAATTGACGATCGTCGGACACGGGTTCTGGCCCCGCCCCGGGCCCGCGGATCAGCCTGACGGCGCGTCCCCGCCCGGCTGGGTACGCCTGCCCGCGAACACGTCCATGTATTTCTACTCGAGGGAAAACCAGCTGGTCGGCGGCCTGCCCAGCCAGGCCGCGCTGCGCGCGCCCATGCTGGCCGCACAGGGCCAGGGCGCCGCGGAGCTGTTCTCGCGTGCCGTGATCCGCGGGTTCGCGCACCGGCATCAGCTGCCCTTCGACGTCGCCCGCCACACCCTCGTGGGCGCGACCCGCCCTCAGGATATCGGCGAACCCGGCGCGCTGATCAAGGACTACGTGGTCAGCCCCGCGCCCGAGACCGGACTCGGCGCCATCGAGGATTTCCATGCCGCCCGCCAGCAGCCGGACATGGATCTCGCACAGGCTGCGCCAGGCTCCGAAATCAGGCTGTCTGAAATATTGCAGGCCGTGGCCCAGTCCGGCGTCCGATACGACCTCATCCACTATGCATGCTGCCGCGCGGAAATCCCGGCTACCGATACGCCGACGCAGCAGGTCGCCACGCCGGTGCCGGCGCCGGACAAGCTGGTCATACAGCAGTGGCATTCCGGCGCCGGCGCGGCACGCCCGCCTTCGCCGCAAGCGCAGGCGCAGGCGCCATACGGGCCCGACCGCTACGCCCATCGCGTCATCGTGCAACTGGGCTCCGACACGGTCACCGAATCCGCCGCGCGCAGGCTGTTTCGCAAACACGCGGCGACCTCGCTCTGGTACGGCCAGACCCTGGAAGGCACCCTGATGTTGAAACAGGGAGGCGACACGCCGGCGGCCGGCCCGCTGAAGATCCAGTTCGTGGGCCACGGCGGCCCGCGCTACAGCATGCCGTTACTGGGCGGCAATACGCCCGCCGAACTGGCGCAGATGGCCAGCACGATCCAGCATGCCGGACCGCCCTCGCAGCTGGAAAAAGTAACGCTGGTCGGCTGCCAGACCGATTGCGTCGCGCGTCCCAGCCTGCGCAAGCTGTTCTCCACTGCCCTGGCCACGGAACACGGCCTGACGCCGGCGGTCACGGGCTACGCCGGCAGGGTCGACGTGGATGCGGCCGGCCGCAAGCGCATCGTGGAGCAAGGCGGATTGAACGAGCCGCGGGCGCAGGCGGGTGCATCGACGGCGGCGCCGAACCGGATCGTGCAGTCGGTGGCGCACGGCGTCGCGTTGTCGCAAAGCGGCCAGGCGCGCCAATTGGTGGTATTGGCGCATGGCGGCTGGAAGGACAAGACGACGTCGCGGTATCTCAGGCGCGTCCGGGGCGACGGCTATACCGAGCTGCCGGCGAACACGCGCATCGACTACTACACCGAAGACGGCATACCGACCAAGGGATTCGCGGTGTACCAGGAAGTCACCGCGCGCGCGAACGATACCTACACAGGACTGCAACCGACCCTGGCCATATCGCCGGCGGATCTCGAAGCACTGGCGCGCATGCACAATACGAGCCCGCAGGCGTTGACCGATGCCATGCTCGCCAGCGCCGTCGGCCGGCGCGAATCCATCATCGGGGCAGCCACGATGAAGGATTACGCCTTGTACTACCACGAGCAGTTCGCCCTGAACTTCCTGCGCCGGCACAACGCCGACGGCAGCAGCGCGGATGTGGACCTGGCCATCATCACCGAGCCGACGCACAAGCGCCATCTGTCGGATGTGCTGAAAGCGGCGGGAGAAAGCGGCGCGCACTACGACGTCGTGCATTTCGGCGCGTGCCGGGTGGGCCGCTGCCGCAACGCCGCGGCCGAGATGGGCGCGAGCGCCACCTCGCGCCTGCCGCCATGACGGGATCGTGGCGCCGCGGGCCTACTTGCCGGCGCTCAGCGACGCGCGCCGGCGCTCGCGCACCGCATGGGCCAGGCGCTCCAGCACCTGCACCGAAGCATCCCAGTCGATGCAACCGTCGGTGATGCTCTGCCCGTACGTCAAGGCCTGCCCGGGCACCAGGTCCTGGCGGCCGCCCAGCAGATGGCTTTCTATCATCAGGCCCACGATGCGGGCATCGCCCTGCTCGATCTGGTTGGCCACATCATCGACCACCAGCGGCTGATTCTCGGGTTTCTTGCTGCTGTTGGCGTGGCTGGCGTCGATCATGATGCGCTGGGCCAGGCCGGCCTTGGCCATGTCCTGGCAGGCCGCTTCGATGCTGGCGGCATCGTAGTTGGGCGCCTTGCCGCCGCGCAGGATGACGTGGCAGTCCTCGTTGCCCGCGGTCGAGACGATGGCCGAATGCCCGCCCTTGGTCACCGAGAGGAAATGGTGCGGTTGCGAGGCGGCCTTGATGGCATCGACGGCGATCTTCACATTGCCGTCGGTGCCGTTCTTGAAACCGACAGGACACGACAGGCCGGAAGCCAGCTCGCGGTGAACCTGGCTTTCGGTCGTCCGCGCCCCGATCGCCCCCCACGACACCAGGTCGGCGATGTACTGCGGGGTAATCATGTCGAGGAACTCGCAACCCGCCGGCAGGCCGCGGCTGTTGATGTCCAGCAGCAGTTCGCGCGCCACGCGCACGCCCTTGTTGATATCGAAGCTGCCATCTAGGTCGGGGTCGTTGATCAGGCCCTTCCAGCCCACGGTGGTGCGCGGCTTTTCGAAGTAGACGCGCATCACCACCTCGAGGTCGGCGGCCAGGCGGTCGCGCACCGGCTTGAGACGATCCGCGTATTCGAGCGCCGCCTTGGTATCGTGGATCGAGCAAGGGCCGATCACGACGATCAGGCGGTCATCCATGCCATGCAGGATGCGATGCATGCCCTGGCGGGCGGCGTAGACGATTTCAGAAACATCCTTCGAGCACGGAAACTCGCGCATGACATGCGCGGGAGGATTCAGCTCTTTGATTTCACGGATACGAAGGTCATCGGTATTGTGCGACACGGCACGGCTCCTGGGGTTGCCCGCCAGACTGACGGCAAGAAAAAAGCCGCCAGCTATGCTGGCGGCTTTTTCGGGGATTCTTTACCAAACTTCAGTTAACACGCGTCCCTTCCTCCGCCAGCGGCTTCAGAAACCAAAAATAAAAGTAAAAAGCGGGGGACGCAAATTTCATAGCGGTAGACTCTAGCACAAAAAAAACCGCGCGTCACCACGCGATTTTTCCAGGCCAGGGACGGCGATACGTCCCTGGCGTCCTTCAGGCGGTACCGCCCACGGTCAGGCCTTCCATGCGCAGGGTCGGCATGCCGACCCCTACCGGCACGCTCTGGCCGTCCTTGCCACAGGTGCCGACACCCGAATCCAGGCGCATGTCGTTGCCGATCAGGCTGACCCGATTCATGGCGTCCGGCCCATTGCCGATCAGGGTGGCGCCCTTGACCGGGTAGGTGACCTTGCCGTTTTCGATCATGTAGGCCTCGGAAGCCGAGAACACGAACTTGCCGTTGGTAATGTCGACCTGGCCGCCGCCGAAGTTCACGGCATACAGGCCGCGCTTGACCGAAGCGATGATTTCCTCGGGCGGCGTGGCGCCGCCCAGCATGTAGGTATTGGTCATGCGCGGCATCGGCAGGTGCGCGAACGATTCGCGCCGGCCGTTGCCCGTTGCGGCGGTCTTCATCAGCCGGGCATTGAGCGTGTCCTGCATGTACCCGCGCAGGATGCCATCTTCGATCAGTACGTTGCGCTGGGTGGCGTTGCCTTCGTCGTCGATGTTCAGCGACCCGCGCCGGTCGGGCAAGGTGCCGTCGTCGATCACGGTCACGCCGGGCGAGGCCACGCGCTCGCCGATGCGGTCGGAAAACACGCTGGAGCCCTTGCGGTTGAAATCGCCCTCCAGGCCGTGGCCGACCGCCTCGTGCAACAGGATGCCGGGCCAGCCCGAACCGAGCACCACGGTCATTTCGCCCGCCGGCGCCGGACGCGCCTCCAGGTTGGCCAAGGCCTCGTGCACCGCGCGCTCGACGTAGTCGCGCAGGATATCGTCGGTGAAATAGGCCAGCCCCGTGCGGCCGCCGCCGCCCGCATGCCCCATTTCGCGACGGCCGTTGCGCTCGGCGATCACGGTCAGCGACAGGCGCACCAGCGGCCGCACGTCGGCGGCCAGGCGGCCGTCGCTGCCGGCCACCAGCACGACGTCGTATTCGGCGCCCAGCCCCGCCATCACCTGGATGACGTGCGGGTCGCGCGCGCGCGCCATGCGCTCGATGCGTTCGAGCAGCGCGACCTTGTCGGCCGCCGTCAAGGTGACCAGCGGATCGATGTCGGCATAAAGGCTGCGGCCGTCGACCGGCGGCACCTGCGCCGCCACCTTGACCTTGCCCGCTCCCTGGCGGGCAATGCCGCGCACCGTGCGCGCCGACGACAGCAGCGCGTCGGCCGATAGGCTATCGGAATAGGCAAACGCGGTTTTCTCGCCGCTGACGGCGCGCACGCCCACGCCCTGGCCGATGGAAAAGCTGCCTGTCTTGACGATGCCCTCTTCCAGACTCCAGCCTTCGCTGCGGGTGTACTGGAAATACAGATCGGCGTAATCGACCTTGTGCGTGAATATCTCGCCCAGGGCGCGCGCCAGATCCGCTTCGGTCAACCCCCAGGGGTCGAGCAGCAGATTCTTGGCGGTGGCCAGGGCGGAAATGGCGGGATCTATCAATTTCATGGAATTCCGTCTATAGAACGCGATGACGCAGGGCAGGCAGGCTGGCGCGTACCTCAGCCAGGCGCGCAGCCTCTATGGTACCGCCGATGACGCCCGGCCCCTCGGGTAAAACGTCCAGCACCTGCCCCCAGGGGTCGACCAGCATGGAATGGCCCCAGGTGCGCCGTCCGGTCGAATGCCGCCCGCCTTGCGCCGGCGCCAGCACATAACACTGGTTTTCGATGGCGCGGGCACGCAGCAGGAGCTCCCAGTGAGCCTGGCCCGTGGTGTAGGTGAAGGCGGCCGGCACCAGGATCAGGTCGACCGTACCCATGGCACGGTACAGCTCGGGAAAGCGCAGGTCGTAGCACACCGACAGTCCGACCCGCCCGCACGGGCCATCGAATACCTGCACCGCTTTGCCGGGCCGGATGGCAATTGCCTCGTCGTACGA
Source organism: Bordetella pertussis 18323 (assembly GCF_000306945.1). Classification (NCBI taxonomy): domain Bacteria; kingdom Pseudomonadati; phylum Pseudomonadota; class Betaproteobacteria; order Burkholderiales; family Alcaligenaceae; genus Bordetella; species Bordetella pertussis. The sequence goes on from NC_018518.1 coordinate 3,194,308, forward strand.
TTCGGCGCCGCGCTGGAAATTGAATAAATGGATTTTGTCGTAGCGCGCCGCCGGCTGGCCGCCGGGTCCGTATACAAAAGTTGTATTGAATACGCGCTGCGGGTCCGGGCTGGTTAATGGCAAGGTGCCGCCCACCACCCATATTCCATATTGGGATGAAATATTTGAAAGAAAGCTCTGAATTTTGCCATAACCACTCTCTTCCTTGATAGCAAGTTTGTCGGTATCGGTATGCCCCATAAAACAGAAATATTCGGGCAACGCAACCAGCCGCGCGCCGTCCTGCGCAGCTTTCCCAATCAATTCAGCAGCTTGCGCCAGGTTTTCATCAACGTCAGGGCCGGAGACCATCTGTATGGCCGCCACGCGGCAGGACGGGGTTGTGTCGGTTCGAGGGTCGCCTGTCATATGAAACAAAAATTTCCTGAGTTGGAAGCACACCGTGCCGGGCAATTTCTGTATTATTGGAAAACAACAATCATATATACCCTTCAGCCGGCGACCGAGTCATTTGAAATAGTTAGGAATAACCATGCCCCGTGAAAACTATGCTGTACTGCAGGCCAAGATAGAGAAAGAAATCACCAAACTCAAGCACAAGGCGGAAGCCCTGCATACACGGCGCCGCAAGCCCGTGATCGCGTCGATCGTCAAGTCGATGCGTGAATACAATATCACTCCCGAGGAAATCGCCGCCGCCTTCGGTTCGGCCAAATCGGTGCGCGCCCCCAGCGCTCCGGTACGCCGCAAGGCTGGCGCGCCGGTCGCCAAGCGCGCGGTAGCGCCCAAGTACCGCCACCCGCAAACGGGCGAAACCTGGAGCGGCCGCGGCAAGGCGCCGCGCTGGCTGGCTGCCGAAGAAGCCGCCGGCGCCAAGCGTGACAGTTTCCTCATCCGCGACTGAACCACCCGTTCGTCCCGGAATGCCGGCGCGCCTCAAGGCGCGCCGTTTTTATTGCGCCACCGCCATCGCCACGGCGATGCGCCGCGACAGCGCATTCGCTAGCTGTGAACTGTCAATAGGTTGTATTCGTCCAGGTTGAGTCTGGAGATGGGTACAGCGCGCCCGATGCCTTGGTGGGGTCGATGCCAGTTGTAGTGGTGTAGCCAGGATTTCATGGCATCGGCTCGGTGTTGGGAGTTCTGGTAGGTGTGAGCGTAAGCCCACTCACGCAAGGCCGACTGGATGAAGCGTTCGGCCTTGCCATTGGTCTGTGGGCGGTAAGGTCGGGTAAAGCGGTGCTTGATGCCCAGCTCATGGCACAGCGCGGCGAAGGCGCGGCTGCGAAAGGCCGAGCCATTGTCGGTGAGCAAGCGCTGGATGGTCACGCCCAGGCGCTGGTAGTAGGCCACTGCGTCCTTGAGGAACTGGACGGCGCTGGGGAAGCGCTCGTCGGGGTGGATGTCGGTGAAGGCCACGCGGGCGTGGTCATCGATGGCCACGAAGACGAAGTCCCAGCCGGCCCCCTCAACGGTATCGCGTCGGTTGCCCGTGACCCGGTGGCCAGGGCGCTGGATACGTCCCAGCTTCTTGATGTCGATGTGCAGCAGATCGCCGGGGGCCTGATGCTCGTAGCGCACCACCGGCTCGGCCGGCTCCAGGTCGGCCAGGTGCGACAGACCGGCGCGGGCCAGGACGCGGCTGACGGTGCTGGCTGACACGCCCAGCGCCTGGGCGATGCGCGCTTGGGTCAGCCGCTTGCGGCGCAGCTCCACGATAGCCAGCGCCTTGGCCGGCGCAATCGCTCGGGGCGAGACCGTCGGGCGCGAGGACGCATCGGCCAAGCCCGCCTGGCCCTGAGCCAGGAAGCGGCCCAGCCATTTGCGCACAGTCGGCGCGGTGACCCCATAGGCGCGGGCCGCTTCAGGCACACAAACTTGATGGGCGATCAATTGCTGGACCATTTCGAGTCGACGTAGGAAGGTCAATCGGGCATGCTTATGGGTGTTCATCCGGCCGGGCTCCTTGAGTGAACTGGGGGGTTGGCGATTTCCAGTTTCTCAAATCCGGTTCGGATGAACCATGCATACAACCTATTGAATCTTCACATGTAGCCGGCCGTGCCGATGGCCATGGCGCGGCGCGCGTCCATGCCGCCGGGCATGGGAACGAGCCAGTCGGCCTTGACGCGCGCCTTGCGCGCCAGGCCGCCCCAGTGGGTTTCGCCCAGCCCCCAGCCGTTGAGCAGCACGGCGTCGCCCGCGCGGTAGCGCGGGTCATGGCTTTCGAGCACGGTGCCGGCGAAATCGATGCCGGGCACCATGGGGAATTGCCGCACGATGGGAATCCGGCCGGTGATGGCCAGCGCATCCTTGTAGTTGACGGTGGACCAGGCGATGTCGACCAGCACGTCGCCATCGGGCAACTGCGCCTCGTCGAGCCGGGCGCGTTGCGCCACGATGGCGCGGTCGTCGTTCTGGGTAAGCAGCAGGGCGTCGAACATGGAAGCCTCCTCGAAGCGGGCCAGGCAGGGCATGGCCCGGGGGCCTGGCCGAGGCCGGTCTCGCGCTTCGTCCAGGAACGCCTCCAGTTTACGCAGCCGGGCGGCGCGCGCGCCACGGAGGGCGCGCGCCCCGTCAATCCAGCTTGACGCCGGCATCGCGCACGATGCCGCCCCAGCGGTTGTAGTCGTCGCGCAATATGGTCTGCAGCGCATCCGGGGTGCTAGTCAGCGTCTCGACCCGCTGGGCCCGCACCTGGGCCTGCAAGGCGGGAGACCCGAGCGCCTTGTTGAGCGCCGCATTCAGCTTGTCGCGCACGTCGGCCGGCACGCCCTGGGGCGCGATGATGGCCCACCAGAGGTCTTCGCCCGATTTGGCGTAGCCGGCCACGCCCGCTTCGTTCATGGTGGGCACATCGGGCAGGAAGGGACTGCGCTCGGCGCTGGTCACGGCCAGCGCGCGCAAGGCGCCCGATTCGATCAGCGGCATCGAGGTGTTGAGGGTGTCGAACATGAACGCCACGTTGCCCGCGACCACGTCGGCCAGCGCCGGGCCGCTGCCCCGGTACGGCACGTGCAGGAAGCTGGTGTGGGTGAGCTGCTTGAGCAGCTCGCCGGACAGGTGGTTGGTCGAGCCGTTGCCGGCCGAGGCGAAGGTGATGCTGTCGAGCTTCTTGCGGTCCAGTTCGATCAGCTCCTGGACATTGCGGGCCGGGATCTTGCTGTTGACCACCAGCACGTTGACGAAGCGGCCCGCCAGCCCGATCGGCGTGAAGTCCTTGAGCGGACTGTAGGGAAGGTCGGGATAGATATGCGGGTTGATGGCCATGTTGCCGACGCTGGACATGCCGATGGTGTAGCCGTCGGGCGCGGCGCGGGCGATGGCGGCGATGCCGACACCGCCGCCCGCGCCGGAGCGGTTGGACACCACCACGGGAACGCCCAGCTCCTTGCTGAGCTGCCCGGCGATGGGCCGCGAGAAGGTGTCCATGGAACCACCGGCCGGAAACGGCACGATGAACGTAACCGGGCCGGCCGGCCAGTTGCCGGCGCCGGCGGGCGCCGCGGCGCCCAGCGCGCAGCAGCCGGCCAGCAGCAAGCGTGCAAGTCTCGACATTCCCTATTCCCCTTGTATGGTTTTGTACCGGGTGCGCCGCGACGGCGCTGCGGTTATTGGGCGGCGTCCACGGCGTCCATGACGCGGGCCGAGTAGACCAGCGCGGCGCCGGCGTTCAGCGCCACGGCCACGCCCAGCGCCTCGGCGATCTCGCCCTTGGTGGCGCCGTTGTCGGTTGCCGCCTTGGCGTGCACCGCGATGCAGCCGTCGCAGCGGGTGGTGACGGCCACCGCCAGCGCGATCAGTTCGCGCGTCTTGGCGTCCAGCTGATTGGTCTGCTTGCCGGCCGCCGAAAGCTGTTGATAGCCCTTGACGGTTTCCGGGCTGGCCTTGGCGATTTCGCCGATGCGCGTCATCAGTTCCGAGCGGTATTGGTTCCAGTCCAGCATGATTGATCCTTTATGGGTGAGTGAATGATTGAAAGGTGCCGCCGTTACCGGGCGTAGCGGTCGCGCACGGCGACGGCGTCCCGGGTCTGGCCGCACAGCATGGCCTGGTCCACGTCCATGTGGCTGCCCAGGTGGTTCAGCGCGTTGGCATACGCGTTGATGCTTTGCTTGGACATGCGCACCGCGAGCTCGGGCATCTTGCCGATGCGCGCGGCGAGGTCCTGGGCATGGGCGCAGGCCGCGCCGTCGGCCACGACGAAATCTGCCACGCCCCATTCGAGCGCGGTGTCGGCCGACATCTTTTCGCCCAGCAGCACGATCTGTTTCGCGCGCGCCGGACCGACCAGGTTCACCAGGCGGGGAATGGTCTGCCATCCCAACGGGATGCCGATCTGCACTTCGGGCACGAACAGGAAGGCCGACTTGCCCATGGCGCGCCAGTCGCAGGCGAGCGTGAGCGCGATGCCGCCGCCCACGTTCATGCCCTCGACGGCGGCGATGGTGATCTGCGGCAGGTCTTCCCAGGCCTTGCACAGCCGGGTGCCGCGCAAGGCGATGGCGCGCCGCTCGAGCTGGGTCTTGTCGTCCAGGCTCCAGCGCATGGCATCGCCCAGGTCGATGCCGGCCGAGAATTCGTTCTGGTTGCCGCTGAGCACGATGCACGCCACGGAGGTGTCCTGCTGCAGCTCCAGCGCGATATCGGTCAGGCGCAGCACCATCTCCTGGCTCAGCGCATTGCGCTTGCCGCCGCGGTCTATGGTGACCGTCGCCACCGCGCCCGTTTTCTCCAGCGAAATGATTTCCTTCATAGCGGTGTTCCCCTTGTGAGTCGCTAACTGTTCAGCAGTTCGGCGGCGGCCAGGTCGGCGGCCGAGTGCAGGACTGCGACGATTTCCTGCAGGTCATGCGATTTGAGGCGGGCGGCGGGGCCGACCACGCCGATGCTGTAGAGGCCGCGCGCCGGGCCGCTCATCACCGGGCAGGCGACGCTCAGCACCCCTTCGTCGATCTCGCCGTCGCAGATGGCAAAGCCCTGCCGGTGCACCTGGTCGAGCTCCTGCATCAAGGTGTCCACCCGCAGCCCCGGGGTACTGCTGGCCAGCGGTTCGAGCAGCGCCTGGATGCGGGCCGGATCCAGGTAGGCCAGGATGGCCTTGCTCGACGAGCACTTGTCCAGCGGCCGGCCGCCCACGCCCGGGTAGATATACAGCTGGTCCTTGCGGGTGGGCGTGACCGCCTGCACCAGATCCACCTTGTCGTTCCACAGCCGCGCGCAAAAGGCGGTTTCCTCCAGGCGTCCCACCACGAAGTTCAAGGCGGGATCGAACAGCGCCAGCTTGCTGTCCTGGGCCAGGCTGCTGCGCATCAGACCGATCAGGCCATCGCCCAGCACGAAGTTGCCGCTGGCGTCGTCCTGGTCCAGGTAATCGATCTCGCGCAGGGTGGTGGCCATGCGATGGGTCGTGCTGCGCGGCAGGCCGGTGGCGGCGGCCAGGTCGGCCAGCGACAGGCCGCCGGGACGGCCGGCGATGGCGTGCAGGATGTGGTGGTAACGGTTCAGCGGATTGGACATGGATGGTCTAGTGCTGCTGCCGCAAGGCAATCTTGTCGACCTTGCCTATCGACAGCATCGGTAGTGAGTTGCGGACGAAAATGCGCTTGGGCACTTTATAGTTGGCCATGCGTTCGCGGCACCACTGCACCAGCTCCGGTTCCGACACCTCGGTGTCGGGCCTGAGGATCAGGTGCGCGTGGCCGACCTGCTGGTAGAGCTCGTCGTCGACGGCGATGACGGCCGACATCAACACGTTGGGGTGCTGCTCGAGCACGACCTCGATCTCGCGCGGGTAAACGTTGTAGCCACCGGATTTATACATTTCCTTGATGCGCCCGACCAGTCGGAAGTTGCCGTCGTCGTCGCGCTGGGCCATGTCGCCGGTCTTGAGCCAGCCGTCCCGCGTGAAGGCGCCGGCCGTGGCGGCGGCGTCGCGCAGGTAGCCATTCATGCAGTACTGGCCGCGCACCTGCAGCTCGCCCTGGGTCCCGGCGGGCAGCGGCTGCCCTTGCTCGTCGGCCACGCGCAACTGGCCTTCGGGAATGGCGCGCCCCACGGTATAGGCGGCCGCCTCGAGCGAATCGCTGGCGACGATGTAGCTGACCGACCCGCACGATTCGGTCAGGCCGTAGGTGGAGCCGATGCGCGGGCAGTGCTCCTTGACGCGCTGCAGGATGGGCATGGGAATGGCCGCGCCCGAGAAAATGAACCACTCCATCCCGCGCATGATGGACATGTCGAAGGACGGCTCGCGGATCAGCATCTGCAGCATGGTCGAGCCCAGCATCAGCATGTTGACGCGATGCTTCTCGATCAGGCCCATCACCTCGGCCGGCCGGTAGCGCTCCTGGTAGATGATGGTGCCGCCGGCCAGGATCTGCGACAGGCCCCGGAAGTGCATGCCGCCGATATGGTTGATCGGCGCGAAGTTGATGACCACCGGGTGGCTTTGCGTGGCGAAGGTGCGGGCCTGCACGGTAGAGCGGTAGATCAGCGCCGTCTGGCTCAGCAACACGCCCTTGGGAATGCCCGTGGTGCCCGAGGTGTAGACCAGCATGCAAGGCTGGGCGGCATCCTCGAACGGCGCCGGACATGGCGCATCCGGCGCGTCGCACAACGCGTGCAGCATCGCCTCGTCACAGGATGCCCGGCTGTCATAGAACAGCAGATCGGGGCGCCGGGCCTGCGGCGCCAGCGTGGCCAGCGCCGCGTCCAGGTCGTCGGCATAGCGGCGCGCCTCGAACTCCCGCACCGACAGCACCAGCTTGGGCTGCGCGTGGCCGATCACATATGCCATTTCGCGCGGCTGGTACCTGGGGTTCAACCCCACCCACAACGCCCCCAGCCGCGCCGCGGCCAGCAGACAGACCATGGCGTCGGGCGTCGGCGGAGCCAGCAGCGCCACGCAGTCGCCCGCGCCGATGCCGCGTGCGCTCAGGCCGGCGGCGCAGCGCCGCACCCGCGCGGCCAGCTCGCCATAGGTGATGGCGCCGTCGCCGTGCGCCAGCGCGTCGCGCTCCGGAAAGCGCCGGGCGTGCTCTTCGATGATGTCCCACCAGGTATGCCCCGGCGGCTGCATGTGCTGTTCGAGACTGCTCATTGCCCTTGTCCGTTCAGAACTTGATGTTCTTCTTTTCGACGATGTCCTTGAACAAGGCCGGCTGGCTGTCCACGAACGCTTGCGTCTGCGCCGGCCCCTTGAAGGCCGCCTCGGTGCGCATGGCCTTGGCCTGGGCCAGCACGCCTGGGTCGCGCAGGGCCTCGGCGAAGCTGTTTTGCAGCTTGTCGATGACGGCTGCCGGCGTGCCCTTGGGCGCCGCCATCACATAGGAAATGACGTTCTCGGCGGCCTCGGGGTAGCCCGCCTCGACCAGCGTCGGCGTATCGGGCAGGAACTGCGAGCGGGTGCGCTGCAGCACCACCAGCGCCTGGGTCTTGCCGGCATCCAGCATGGTGCCCGCGGCGTTGATGCCGTCGATCATCAGGTCCACCTGGTTGCCGGCCAGCGCGGTCACCGCCTCCACGCCCTTGTACGGGATGTGGCGGAACTCGACGCCGGTATCGTTCATGAACACCTCGCCCGCCAGATGGGTCGACGAGCCCACGCCATACGTGGCGTAGGTGTAGCGGCCGGGACTCTGCCTGGCCGAGTCCAGGACCGTCTTCAGATCGGACGGCATGGTCTTGTTGGCGGTCAGCACCATGGACGTCTGGCCCAGCGTGGCCACGTAGTCCAGCGACTTCTCGGGCGCATAGGGCGGCGGCGACATCACGTACGGGATCAGGGTGTAGCTGGTGTTGGTGGACACCAGCAGCGTATAGCCGTCGGGGGCGGCGCCGATGACGGCGTTCACGCCGATCACGGTGCTGCCGCCCGGCTTGTTGAGGATGGTGATGGGCTGGCCGAGCACCCGGGAGGCGCGTTCGGACACGATACGCATGAACTGGTCGGTGCCCCCGCCCGCGGAATAGGGGATGACGATCTTGATGGGCTTGTCGGGGTAGGCGGCCGCGCCTTGGTCCGCCTGCGCGGCGCCCATGCCGGCCAGGCAGGTAACGGACACCGCAAGCGCGCTGACGATTCGGTACATCGTTTGTCTCCTGATGCGCAGACTGAAGGCAGCCCAGTCGCGCAGTGGGTGATGGCAGCCGCTGACGCGGCTTTTTATTAATCCCGTAAATTGAGATTTGATCCCATAATACGGGACAAATATTGCCCGCGCAAGCGGAATCGGCGTGACGCACGCAAGAAAAACGGCCCGCAAGGGCCGTCTCAAAACGTGGGCTGCAGGCGGGAAAGGACAGATACCGTCGCTTGACGGGTGCCTGTCCCGGCGGGGACAGGCACGTCTTGCCGCGGGCATCAGCGCCCGTGCGGGGCTGGTCCCTCAGCCGTGGGCCGCGCGGGCAGGTCGAGCCCATGCGGCACGATGGCCACGATTTCGCTTTCGCGGGCCGGCTCGCCATGCAGGTGGCGCACCAGGTCCAGGGTGGTCGATCGGCGTGTCAGCATCAGGCAGGTCACTTCGCCGCCGGAAATCCGGGTGGCGTGCCAACAGCCCGGACGCATGCAAATGCCCTGCCCCGGCGGCACCACGAAAGCGGCCAGGCTGGCCAGGTCGGGGCTACCATCGAACGCGCTGCGCGCGACGATCTGCACGATGGCGCCGGTCAGCGGCACGATGGCCTGCTGGGTCAGCAGGTGCTTTTCCAGGGTGTCGAAACCGGGCTGGCTGATCCGGTAATTGACCCACAGGACTTCCGTTTCCCTGCCGGCGCCGGCGCCGGTGTCGAACACGTGCTCCTGCCAGAAATCGGTGGCCGGGTTGCTGAACCGCGGCACATCGTCGCCGGCGGGCAGCGGCTTGCCCAGCATCCAGCCATAAGGCGCGAAGGCGGTTTCGGTCAGGTCTTGCGGGCGCAGGGCGGGCGTAGTGGTCGGCATACGCCAATATAGCCGCAATGCCGGCCGCCGAGCGGCCGGCCCGGCCCCCGGTCAATACGCCACGCGCAGCCCCAGGTTGGCGCTCCAGCCACGGTCGCTGCCGTCGCCGCTGCCGACCGACTTGCCGTAGCCGACCTGCCCCCACAGGCCTACGCTCTTGCCCAGCTGCGTGTCCACGCCCGCCTTCAGATCCACGGCCGTGTTCTGGCGGCTGGCGCGTACGCTGTGCACGCCCGCGAACGTGACGGTGTCGGCGCCGGTGAAATCGTGCAGCAGCGATACGCCCATGAACGGCCGCAACTGCGCCTTCCCGTATGCGTACTGGCCCGCCAGGCGCGTGCCCAGCCGCCCCGTCAGCGCATCGGGCGTCTTGTACGACACCGAAGACACGCGGTCGGCGCCATTGGCGATGCCAAGCTGCTGATACACCAACTGGGCCTGCGGCTCGATTTGCCAGCGCGGATTGAGCTGCCACGGGTAGCCGGCCTCCACCGAGGCCATCATGCCCCAGCCGCGGCTGGTCGCGCCGACATGGGCCGACGAGCTGGTCTGCTGCTTGTAGCGCGTGCCCGCCAGCACCGTGTCGACGTACCAGCCGCTCGGACCAGTGTGCGTCCAGTAGGCGCCCAGCTGGGCGGCCCGCAGCGTGGACGTGCCCACCGCCTGGATCTCGCCGCGCGCCAGGCCCCGCACATCGCCGCGGGCCGTGGCGTATCCGCCGAACACGCCGAAGGCGTCGGCATGCCGGGTGGCCGAGCGACGCGTGTAGAGGTCCGCGCCCAGCTGCATGCCGGCCAGGCTGCCGTTGAAGGACGGCGCCGCTTCGCTGCCCGCGGAGCGCTCGAAACGACGCCCGAAGGTACGTGCCCACACGCCACGCCGGGCTGCGGCGCCCGCCTCGGGCGCGGCCGCGCCGGGCTGGCCCGCGCGTTCGCGGTAGCTGCCCAGCGCTTCCGTGCCGACCATGCGCATCAGCATGGGCGTGCCGGCATACAGCGCCACCTCGGGCCGGTAGAAGGGCACGACCTTGACGATCCTGCCCGCCTTGTCGCGCTCGACGCGGGAGGTACGCAGGTACCAGTCTTGCGCCTGCGCCGCGGCGCCGTCGCCCGCGCCGCGCAGCAACTGGTACTCGTAGGCGCCCGCGACCAGCGGCTGCGCCAGGCGGAAGGCCCCGGGCGCGGTCGTGGCGCCACCCTGGGCCACGACCACCGGAATGCCGCGCAGGGTCAGGCCGCCCACCCCGCCCTGCGGCTTGACCACGACCGGCGTGACGCCGCTGGCCGCGCCGCCGTCGAGCACCAGCCGATCGGCCGGCGCGGCGTCGCCGCCAAGCACCGCCTCCACTTCCAGGCTGCCGCCCGTACCAGCGTAATTGCCGGCCACCGTCAACGCGCCGATCGAGTTGCCCGGCGCGACCACGCCGCGGTTGGCCACATCCCCGACGATGCGGCCCGTGCCGCCCAGCACGCCGGCCTGCTCGACCGTGACCGGGCTGGCGATGCTGCCGTTGACGGCCAGGCGGCCGGCGGCGATGCGGGTCGGCCCCTGGTAGGTATTGGCATTGCCAAGCCGCAGCTCGCCGGCGCCTTCCTTGACCAGGCCACCCGCCCCGCCTATCGCGCCGTCCCAATCCAGCCGGGTGCCGTCGCGGGTGACGAAGGTGCCGCCCGCGGCATCGAGGGTGGCGACACGCGCCGAGGCAAAGCTGGCGGTGCTCAGCAAGGTGCCGCCGTCCAGCGTCAGGGCGCCGGCCGCCGCGCCCAGGTTGGCGTCGCGCGAAACTTGCAGCGTACCGCCGGTGACTGCCGTGCCGCCGCCATGGCGGTTATCGGCGCTGAGCACCAGCGTGCCCGGACCGGCCTTGGTCAGCTTGCCCGCGCCGGCGACCACGCCCCGCCAATCCAGGGTCGTGCCCGCGTCCGGCAGCAATACGCCGTTGCGCGCCCCGACGCGCAGCGCGCGCTCGGGCGCCAACGACGCCGTGGTGGCCAGCGTGCCGCCGTCCAGCGTCACCGCCGTGCCCGCCGCGCCCAGGTTGGCGTCGCGGGCGATCCGCAGCGTGCCGCCATGGACCAGGGTGCCGCCGGCATGCTGGTTGTCGTGGTTGAGCGCCAGGGTGCCGGCGCCGGTCTTGGTCAGCGCGCCGGCGCCGCCGATCGCCCCGTTCCAGTCCAGGCGGGTGCCGGCGGCCACGTCCAGCGTGCCGTTGGCCGCGCCCAGGGTCGCCGCGCGGCCGGTCGCGAGATCCGCCGTGGTGGCCAGCGCGCCGCCGTCCAGCGTTACGCCGGTGCCGGCCCGCCCCAGGTTGGCGTCGCGGGCGATCCGCACGGCGCCCGCCTTGACGATGGTGCCGCCGCCATAGCGGTTGGCCGCGGCCAGCGCCAGGGTGCCGTTGCCCTGCTTGACCAGGGCGCCGTCACCGTCGAGCAGGCCATTCCAGTCCAAGGTGGCGCCGTCGGCCGTGTCGATGGCGGCCGCGCCGCTCAGCGTGGCCGTGCGCGCGGTGGCGAAGCTGGCGGTCGCGGCCAGGCTGCTGCCATTGAGCGCCACGTCGCCCGCGCCCAGGTTGGCGTCGCGCGCGACCTGCAGCGTGCCGGCATTGACCTCGGTGCCTCCCGCGTACCGGTTGTCGCCGTCCAGTACCAGGGTGCCCAGGCCCTGCTTGACCAGCCTGCCGGCGCCATTGACCGTGCCGCGCCATTGCAGCGTCGCCCGGTCGTCGGTGTCGATCGAGGCGCGCCCGGAGAGGGTCGCATCGCGGCCGGTGGCAAAGCCGGCGGTCGCATGCAGGCGGCTGTTGTTCAGGGTCAGCGCGCCGCCGCCCAGGTTGGCGTCGCGCGCGACCCGCAGCGTGCCGGCCTCGACCACGGTGCCGCCGGCATAGGTGTTCGTGCCGCCCAAGGCCAGCGTGCCCGCGCCCTCTTTGACCAGCCGGCCCGCGCCGGCAACGTCGCCCTGCAAATCCAGCGTGGCGGCGTCGGCGACGACGATCCGGCCGCCGCCGTTGCCCACGGTGGCGTTGCGCCGGCTCGCGAACCCGGCGGTGGTCGACAGCGTGCCGCCGTCGAGCGTCAGCATGCCATGCGCCTCGCCCAGGTTCTCATCGCGCGAGACGCGCAGCACCCCGCCGGTAATCCGGGTACCGCCGGCGTGGGTATTGTCGTGCTCCAGCACGAGCGTGCCGTCGCCCGTCTTGGTCAACGCCCCCGCCCCGCCGACCTGGCCCTGCCATTGCAGGGTGTGGCCGCCCGTCACCGAAAGCGCGCCGTGCCCGGCGCCCACGACGATCTCGCGCCCGCTGGAGAACCCGGCAGAAACCGCCAGGGCGCCGCCATCCAGCGTCACCGCGCTCTGTCCCGAGCCCAGGTTGGCGTCGCGCGACACCTGCAGGGTACCGGCGTGGATCGTGGTGCCGCCGTCATGGTGGTTGTCCTTGACCAGCACCAGCTTGCCCTCGCCCTTTTTGTGCAGGCTGCCGGTTCCGCCGATGGCCCCCTCCCATCCCAGCGTGGTGCCGGCGGCCGTGTCGATGGCGGCGTTGCCAGTCAGGGTGGCTGCCTGCGTGGCCGTGAAGCTGGCGGTCGTGGCCAGCGCCGCGTTCTCCAGCGCCAGCGCGCCGGGCCCCAGGTTGGTGGCGCGCGATACCTGCAGCGTGCCGGCCCTGACCTCGGTGCCGCCGGCATGCTGGTTGTCACCGGCCAGCACCAGCGTGCCTGCGCCCTCCTTGACCAGCGTGCCGGCGCCAGCGACCGTCCCGCGCCAATCCAGCGTGGCGGCGGCAGCCGCTTGCACCGCGCCACGTCCGGTCAACTCCAGACGGCGCGAGGTCGCGAACGTACCGGTCGTCGCCAGCCGGCTGTCGTGCAGATGCACGGCGCCCTGGCCCAGATTGGCGTCGGCCGACACTTGCAGCGTGCCGGCCTCGACGCGGGTGTCGCCCTGGTAAGTGTTGGCTCCGCCCAGCACCAGGGTGCCCGCCCCTTGCTTGCGCAGCTCGCCCTTGCCGCCGATGGCGCCGTTCCATGTCAGCGTGGTGCCCCGGTCGGTATCGATCTGGCCAGCCTTGTTGAGCGTGGCCGTGCGCGCGGTCGCAAAGCTGCCCGTGTTGGCCAGCCGCCCGCCGTCGAACGTGACCGCGCCGGCGGCCTGGCCGAGGTTGTTGTCGCGCGATACCTGCACGGTGCCGCCCTGCAAGCGCGTGCCGCCGGTGTAGGTGTTGGCGCCGGCCAGCGCCAGCGTACCGTCGCCGGCCTTGGTCAGCGCGCCGGCGCCGTTGACGACACCGCGCCACGTCACGTCCTTGCCGGCCGCGACGTCGATGGCCTTGGCCCCGGCGGTCAGCTCCAGCTGGCGATTGCTGGTGAAATCCCCGTTGGCTGCCAACCCGCCGCCGTTGAGCGTGACCGCGCCATTGGCCGCGCCCAGGTTCTGGTCGCGAGAGACTTGCACGACCCCGCCCCAGACCTCGACGCCCTTGGCGTAGGTATTGTTGCCGCTCAGCACGAGCGTGCCGCCGCCTTGCTTGTACAGCTTGCCGTCGCCGTCGACCGTGCCGCGCCATTCGAGCGTAGTGCCGTCAAGCGTCTCTACCTTGGGCGCGCCCTTGAGCGTGACCTGCCGCGTGGCGGCATGCGAGCCCATGCTCTCGAACACGGTATTGTCTTCCAGCACCAGTGCTCCGCGGCCCAGGTTTTCGTCCCTGGCCACACGCAGCTTGCCGCCCCGGAGCACGGTCTGGCCGGCGTACTCGTTGACGCCCGTGAGTGTCAGGCGCCCGTCCCCTTTCTTGACCAGATCGCCGGCGCCCGATATCGCGCCGCTCCAGGTCAGGGTAGCGTCGCGAGCCACGTCCAAGGAACCGCGGACAAGCGTGAGATCGCGGTTGCTCGAAAAACTGCCGCCGGCAAGCAGATCTCCGCCCTGCAGGGTTATTGCGCCCCGTCCCAGGTTGTCTTCGTGTCCTGCCCGAAGCGCGCCGGCCTCGACCACCGTGCCACCCGAGTACGTGTTGGCGCCGGCCAGGACCAGCGTGCCCTGGCCTGACTTGCGCAACATGCCGCCGCCGCTCAGCTCGCCATTCCAGGTCACGGTATGCGAAGCGTCGACCTCCATGGTGGCCTGGCCGCGCAAGGTGGCCGCGCGCGAGGTCGCGAAGCTGCCGGTGCTCTGCAGCGTGCCGTCGTTCAGCGCCAGCGCCCCTCGGCCAAGATTGGCGTCGCGGGATATCTGCAGCGTACCGGCATTGACGGTCGTGCCGCCATTTTGCTGATTGGTTCCGCGCAGCAGCAAGGTCCCCTGGCCTTCCTTCACCAGGGTGCCGGCGCCGCTGATTTCGCCGTTCCAACTGAGTATCTTGGTGGCTGCGACGTCTATGCTTTCGTTTCCAGCGAGCGTCAATGCACGCGTGGCCGTGAAGCTGTCCGTGGCGGCCAGCTGGCTGTTCTTGAGCGCCAACGTGCCGGAACCCAGGCTGGCATCATGCGCCGCCCGCAGCGTTCCGTTGTTGATCTCCGTACCGCCGCTATACGTATTGGACGCGTGCTCCAGCACCAGCGTGCCGCCCTGGGTCACCAGTTTGCCGGCGCCGCTAACCTGGCCTTGCCAGGTCGTGGTTGTTCCCGGCTCGATGATCAACGTCTGCGCCCCGGAATCGAGCGTCAGGCCGCGATTGACGACGATGGTTTTCTTGAGGGCGAGGGCGCCGCCCTTGAGCTGTACCGAACTACCTGCGCCACCCAGGTTGTTGGCCGCCGATACGCTGAGGCTGCCCGCCTCCACCACCACCTTGCCGGTATGGGTGTTGTTGCCCGTCAACGTCAGGTCGCCGCCGCCGCGCTTGACGATGCTCCCGGTCCCGCTCAGCACGCCGGCGTAGGCGGCATTGCTGTCCTGCGTGAACTGAACCGTGCCGGCGTTGCTGATGGACTGCATGGCGCTGGCGGCAGTTACGTCCGCCGTAGCGCCGGCGGACACCTGCAACACGCCGCCCTGGGTGGCGCCGCTGTTATCGCCGCGCAAGACCAGCGTGCCGCCCTCCACCTTGACCGTGGACTTGAGGTTGTTGTCGTTGCGGCCGACCTGGCCATTCAGGGTCCAGGTTCCAGCCTCCTGCTTGGTGATCGTGCCGAAGTTGCGGATTGCGCGGCCCAGCGTGCCGTCGCCGGCTTTCAGCGTCAGGCTGTTGTTGCCGCTGCCACCGTTCAAGGATCCGGTGATGGTAGAGCCGCCGTCGAGTATGACGCTGTCGTCGCCAGCCTCGAACTTCACGTTGCCGACGATGCGTCCGTTGGCATGATTGCGTACCGTCACGCCAGCGCCCGTGGCACTGTTGTTCCGCGTGCTGCCGATGGCGTTGGCGTAGCCGCCATTGAGCACTGTTTCGATAGTCCCGTAGTTATCGATGGTATTGGCCGCATTGGCGGTATTGGCAGTGACCCAGATTGCCGCGGCATTATCGGCCCGGATCGTGCCATGGTTGGTGACGGTATTGCCGGCGCCTGACAATCCCAACGCGCTGGACTGCGAAGCGCTGCCCTTGGCCAGGAGCTGCGCGTTTACTTGGATGGAAATATTGTTATTGCTTGCTGCTTCCAGCGTTTTGGCGTACTGGCCGGACGCAGCAGTATTGACCGTGCTTTGCACTACTGCACCGCCCTCGATTCGTACCTGCCCGCTCGTTCCCACACTGATCGCCGCGCTGGCGTTTGTCTCGATGCGCGCCCCCTGATTCACGGTGACGCGTTCGTTCATCCCGCTCGGTCCACTGCCCACCTTGTTGGTATGAGAGCCGTTGGCGTTGGTGCAAGTGGTAGCACCGTTTGACGTCGTGCAATTGGCCCACGCCGCCGCCCCCTGGAACCCCAGGGCCAGCGCCAGCAAGGTAGGCGCCACCCCATGTCCTGCCGGCCTGCTGCGGCTGCCCTCGAAAGCCTGGGCCTTTAACCGTCTCATGATCTCTCCCGCGAAATGAAATGTATGGGCGTACGCAGGGATCACACCACGACGCTGGTAAGGTTTATGGATGAAGCAAGAGGGATAAAGCGGCCACGCAGCGAATTGGTCGGTACGGCCGTGGCGATCTGACGCGGTCAGTGGCCGTGCACGTGCGTGGCGACGGAAACCAGACAGGAATTCGTAGTCTTCCCAGCTTGCTTGCCAGTGACTACTGGCACCGGAAATCAAGAAATCCTAGGGAGATTCGGCATCGAAAGATGCAGGCGCCATCAGCTTAGTCGAGTAGGAATTATCTCGACCTAATAGTACATTGCGTTTGAAAAAATCGCCTGCGCCCGGCGCGATGCCGGACAGCGTCTGGATGACGCGATGCGTGGAACGCGCGTTCGCGCGCCTGTCGTGCGGATTTGCCGGAGCGGCAACGCGCCCCGGCCGAGGTGCTGCTACTGCGCCTTCTCCTGGATTTTTTCGCCGCCGCGCTCGATGTCCTTGCCGGCGCCCGACATGGTGTTGCAGCCCGCCAGCGCGACGAGCGTGATGGCGGCAAGCAGGGCCGCCCGGATACGGTTGTTCATGATTGGCTCCTTGTCGTGGAATGGGTCGCGGCTACTTGCCGTAGCGCATCTCGGCGTCCGTCTCGCGCTGGTCCCGAGCATCGCCCGATACGGCGGCAAGGGCATGGATGCAGGTCTTCATGTTGTCTTCCTCGGATAGGTAAAAAGGCGCACGCATGCCGCTTGCCGTGCAGGCGATCGGCCTGTGCGCCAACGCCCCAGCAAGCGGCGTGCCCGACGCTCGCGGAAGATCCGCGATCCGGCGACGGCTATCGAGCGCCGGCGTTCACTGCCGTCTGGGCGCAACCAACGGATCGAACTCCCCGCGCGCGATGGTCTCGACAATGGCGGCGCGTTGCTCGGCCGCGCGCTTGAGGTTGGCGACGGTGGGTTTCATGCGCAGGCGCCGCACGCAAGTCCTGCCCTGGTAGACGAAGCTGATTTCGATCGAGGATTCGGATGCGGGCCGCACGCCTTCGAACTTGCCGCTCATGCGTGCCCCGCCTGTTCGTCGAAGCATTCGAGCAGCGCCTTGACGCGGGCGCTGCGGCCCTTGCGGCCGGGCACCAGCAGCATGACGGGCGCGCTGTCCAATTGCCAGTGCGGCATGACGCGCACCAGCGCGCCGCGCGCCGCGCGCCACCGCGCCTTCGGCGTCCCATTGCGAGCGCACCACCAGGCCCAGCCCCTGCTCGGCCCAGGCGCGCGCCACGTTGCCATCGTTGGATACGTAGGCGGGCGCGATGCGCACGGTCTCGGCCGACTTGCGGCCCGCTGCGCCGGCATCCGCGCGGCGGAAACGCCACAGGCTGGCGTCCTCGTCGTTTTCGCGGATGCAGATGCAGCGATGATGGAGTAGGTCGCGCGGTTCGCGCGGCATGCCGTGGTCTTGCAGATACTGCGGGCTGGCGCACAGCCAGCGCTCGTTGTCGGCCAGCCGGCGCGTCACCCACGAGGAATCGCGCACCGCGCCGATGTGCACGACGGCGTCGGCGTCCTGGTGATCGGGCCAGGGCGTTTCGCGCAGATCGAGCTGCACGCGCAACTCCGGATGGCGCTGCGCCAGCCGCGCCAGCACCGGCGCGATATGCCAGCGGCCATAGCCGAACGGCGCGGCGACCCGCAGCGTGCCGGTCAGGCGGCTGTCGTCGCGCCGCAGCGATTCGGGCAGCGCCTGCAATTGCGCCAGCAGGGCGGCGGCCTCGCGGGCCAGGCGCTCGCCTTCGGGCGTCAGGCTGAGACGGCGCGCGCTGCGCACCGCCAGCGCCAGGCCCAGGCCGGCCTCCAGCTTGCGCAGCCGCATCGACAGCGCCGGCGGCGTCACGTTCAGCGCGCGCGCCGCGGCGCTGAGCGACGGCGCCTGCGCCAGGGCCGCGGCCAGTTGCAGGTCCTCGATTCTGAGCATTCAGTTCTGCTTAACGATTGATGAAGAATCATTAAATCATGCAGATGGCTGGCTGTCCTATAGTCGATGCATTCCCCCACCTGGAGCGATCCATGTCCATCGCCACGCCAACGGGCTATCCGCGCGCCGTCCTGTTCGACCTGCTGACGGGCCTGCTCGATTCATGGACGGCGTGGAACGCCGCCGCGGGCTCGGAGCCCGCCGGCCGCGCCTGGCGCGCCGAATACCTGCGCCTGGCGTACGGCTGCGGGCGCTATGTTCCCTACGAGCAACTGGTGCGCGAGGCCGCGCGCGCCACCGGCCTGCCCGAGAGCGCGCCCGCCGCGCTGGAGGCCGGCTGGCATGAACTGCCTGTCTGGGACGACGCGCGCGCGCTGCTGCGGGCGCTGCGTCCGCACTGCAAGCTGGCGGTGGTGACCAATTGCTCGCGCGACCTGGGCCGCCAGGCCGCCGGCCTGCTGGGCGTCGATTGGGACGCGATCGTGACGGCGGAAGAAGCCGGCTTCTACAAACCCGACCCGCGCCCGTACCGCATGGCCCTGCAGGCGCTGCAGGTGCCGGCCGACGCCGCCGCCTTCGTGGCCGGCTCCGGCCACGACCTGTTCGGCACCGCCGCGGTGGGGCTGCGCACATGCTGGCACAACCGCCTTGGCCTGGCCCGCCCGCAAGGCGCGCCCGAACCCGAGCTGCAATCCGCGACGCTGGCCGCCGCGCTGCCCTGGCTGCAGGCGTTCCGGCCTGCCGTCCGCTGACCCGAATTTCCGATCCATCCGCACACCATGACCACTACCCACGCCCACCCGCTCGATACCCTCGACACGCCCGCCGCCATCGTCGACGTGGCGCGCATGCAGCACAACATCGCCCGCATGCAGGACCGCATGAACGGGCTGGGCGTAAGCCTGCGCCCGCACGTTAAGACCAGCAAATGCACGCCGGTGGCGCTGGCGCAGCTGGCCGCCGGCGCGCATGGCGTAACCGTATCGACGCTGAAGGAAGCCGAACAGTTCTTCGCCGCCGGCATCACCGACATCCTGTACGCCGTGGGCATGGCCGAGCATCGCCTGCCGGCGGCGCTGGCGCTGCGCCGGCGCGGCTGCGACCTCAAGATCATTACCGACAACGCCGGGTCGGCCCGCGCCATTGCCGACTTCGGCCGTGCCCACGACGAAGTGTTCGAGGTGTGGATAGAGATCGACACCGACGGCCACCGCTCGGGCATCAAGCCGGAGGAAGCGGCGCTGCTGGCGGTGGGCGCGGCGCTGCATGAGGGCGGCATGCGGCTGGGCGGCGTCATGACGCACGCCGGCTCGAGCTACGATCTGGATACTCCCGAAGCCCTGGCCGCCATGGCCGAGCAGGAACGCGCGGGCTGCGTACGCGCCGCCGAGCGCCTGCGCGCCGCCGGCCTGCCGTGCCCGGTGGTCAGCGTCGGCTCGACGCCCACGGCGCTGTCGGCCGCGCAGCTGCAGGGCGTTACCGAAGTGCGCGCCGGCGTCTACGTGTTCTTCGACCTGGTGATGCACAACATCGGCGTGTGCCGCGTCGACGAGCTGGCGCTCAGCGTGCTGGCCACCGTGATCGGACACCAGGCCGACAAGGGCTGGGTCATCGTGGACGCGGGCTGGATGGCGATGAGCCGCGACCGCGGCACGCAGAAGCAAAAGCAGGATTTCGGCTATGGCCAGGTCTGCACGGCGGATGGCGCGCCGCTGGCGGGTTATACGCTGATCGGCGCCAACCAGGAACACGGCATCATGGCCGGCGGGCCGGCCGGCGAGGATGTGACGACGCGCTTTCCGGTGGGCATGCGGCTGCGCATCCTGCCCAACCATGCCTGCGCCACCGGAGCGCAGTTCCCGCAATACCATGCGCTGGAAGCCGACGGCGGATTGCAGGCCTGGGAACGCGCGCACGGCTGGTAGCGGCCCGCGCCCGCCTGGCTGCCCGCCGCGCAATACGCTATGCTCGACGCGCGCCGCCGTTTTCGCCGGCGCAGCGCCGTACCCAGCGTAGTCACACCCCGTAGTCACACCCTCATCCTTCCATCATGCGGAGAATATCCATGAGCGGCTACTTTGTACTCAAGGCGAGCGGTACGCAGTACATGTTCAATCTGCACGCGGGCAATCACGAAATCATCCTGACCAGCGAACGCTACACCAGCAAGGCGTCGGCGCAGGATGGCATCGCGTCGGTGCAGAAGAACGCGCCCGATGACGCGCGTTACCAGCGACTGACCGCCAAGGACGGTTCGCCCTATTTTTCGCTGACGGCGACCAATGGGCAGTCGATCGGACGCAGCGAAATGTACAAGACCACCCAGGCGCGCGACAACGGCATCGCGTCGGTCAAGTCCAACGCCCCCGGGGCGCCCACCAAGGACCAGACCCAGGCCTGAGCCGCCGCGTCCACCCATGAAAACCCCGCCAGGCCTGCGCCGGCGGGGTTTTTCACAAGGGTGCGCTTGCCTGGCTACTTGATGCCGATGAACGGCAGGGCCGCGCCCGGCACCTGCGTGGCCGGCAGCACGCCGTCCCACTTTTCCACGGCGTTCAGGCTGACCAGGTTGGTATTGGCGACCAGCGCCTCGGCCTTGGCGCGGATCGAGGCGGCCTCGGCCTCGCCGCGCAGGCGGATGCCGTCGGCTTCGGCGGTGAACTGCTGGCGGCGCGCATCGGCTTCGGCCTTGGCCTTGACCACCTGGATCTCGGCGGTGATCATGGCCGTCTCTTTCTGCTGGCGGGTGGTCTCGATCTGCACCTGCGCCAGCATGCGCTGTTCGATCGAATGCTCATACGCCTTCGAGAAACCCACTTCCTCGACCTGCACGCCGACGATCTGCACCGGCGCGCCGTCCATGGCCGAGAGCACCGCCGCATTCACGTCCACGCCCAGCTTCTGGCGCTCCTGGATGGCGCGCACCGCGGTGTAGCGGCCGAACACATTCTTGACCGCGTCGGGCGTCTTGCGCTCGAGCACGCGCATCTGCAGGTTGCTGATCGTGCCGTACTCGGCGTACAGCTCGGCCACGTGCTCGGCCGGCACCCGGTAGGTCACCGACACGCGCAGCGTGGCGGGCTGCTGGTCATAGCTATAGGCTTCGAGGTTCTCGAAGATGAAAGTGTGATCCCGCACCGACACGGTGCTGACCGAATCGATGAAGGGAGTCTTGAAATCGAGCCCGGGCTCGGAAACGCGCACCAGCTTGCCGTTGCGCAGCACCACGCCGCGTTCGCCCTGGTCCACCTGGAACCACGAGCTGAAGGCCAGCATCAGAATCAATACAAACAGCACGCCGGCGCCGGCGGCAAGTTTGGCGTTACGCGGGATCACTCGATTTCTCTCCGTTGGGTTTTCCGGGCCTTTCTATCGGCCAGCACGGCGGCGATGCCGCGCGCCAATAGATAGGCCACCACAGCGGCCCCCACCAGGATCAGGAAATACCTCATGGCAAGCCCTCCGAATATTGCGCGGACGCAATTCTATCCGGGGCTTGCCGCAACACACGACAAGATGAGTTGAAACGCAACAAGAATTGACACCACCCCCCTTCGACGCCGCACGTGGCGGGGGTTCGCGGGCGCACGGCGGCCCGGTCAGGCGCCGTCGAGTTCGGGATAGTGGCGGAAAATGCCGTCGCCAAAGGGCAGCCGGCGGTCGCTGGCCAGGTAGCCGCGCAATTCCGGCAATTCGGCCACGCGCGCATGCAGCGTCATCAGCCGCGGATAGCGGTGCATCAGGGTGCGCATGCGCCGCGGAAAGGCATGCAGCAGGCCTTCGACCACGTGATACAGCGACAGGTCGGCGTAGCTCCAGCGGCCCATGTCGGTGAGCCAGCCGCCCGGCCTGTCCAGCGCCTGCTCGAAGTACTGCATGAACTTCGGCATGCGCGTCTCGCGGAAATCGGCGGCCCGGCGCAGCGCCACGTCCTGCTGGTCTTCGTAGTAGAGGCCGGCGGCGACCGGATGGTGCACGTCGTGCGCTTCGGCCGTCAGGTCCGCAATGGTGAGCTGCAGCTGGTTGACCCACAGGCGGCCGGCGCGGTCCGGCGGCGCCAGGCCGTGCTCCACGCCCAGGAACAGCAGGATATTGGCCGTCTGCGCGATGGTCATGCCATCGGCGACCAGGTAGGGCGGCGCAAACGGCGCCGTGTCGCGCCGGCGCCGCATGTCGGCCAGCATGTCTTCGCCGGGCTCGCGGGCGCGGTCGCGATACGGGATCTTGCCCGCCTCCAGCGCCAGCCGCACGAACTCGCCACGGCCGGGTATGCCGTCCCAGTACCAGAGGTCGTAAGCCATGGGTGCTCCTTCCGGGTCGCGATATGCCTGTTGTAACGCAAGGCGCGGCGCCGGCGAAAGTGTCCGCCCGCCTTAACCCCGGTTGAACGATAGGTGCAGCGGGGCTGAAGGCCGCCGCGCCGCCCGCGGTTTATAGTCGGGCCTGCCCCCATTTTCTGGAAAGCCGTCCATGCCTGCCTCGACCGCCCCTGCCCGCTATCTTGCGCCCGACACCCTGGCCCGGCCGGGCGGCCACTACAGCCATGCCTGCGTGGCCAACGGCATGGTGTACGTGTCCGGGCAGCTGCCGATCGGCCCCGACGGGACCAAGCTGGCCGACGCGCCCTTCGAGGCGCAGGCGCGCCAGGTGCTGGACAACGTGGCGGCCGCGCTGGCGGCGGCCGGCAGCGGCATCGACCGCCTGGTCCAGGTGCGCGTGTACGTGGACAGCGTGGAGAACTGGCCGGCCTTCGACGCCATTTACGCCGAATGGGCGGGCGCGGCGCGCCCGGCTCGCGCGGTGGTGCCCACCGGGCCGCTGCATTACGGCTTCAAGGTGGAAGTGGAAGCCGTGGCGCTGGCGTGAAGCGCGGCTAGGTGTGAAGATTCAATAGGTTGTATGCATGGTTCATCCGAACCGGATTTGAGAAACTGGAAATCGCCGATCCCCCAGTTCACTCAAGGAGCCCGGCCGGATGAACACCCATAAGCATGCCCGATTGACCTTCCTACGTCGACTCGAAATGGTCCAGCAATTGATCGCCCATCAAGTTTGTGTGCCTGAAGCGGCCCGCGCCTATGGGGTCACCGCGCCGACTGTGCGCAAATGGCTGGGCCGCTTCCTGGCTCAGGGCCAGGCGGGCTTGGCCGATGCGTCCTCGCGCCCGACGGTCTCGCCCCGAGCGATTGCGCCGGCCAAGGCGCTGGCTATCGTGGAGCTGCGCCGCAAGCGGCTGACCCAAGCGCGCATCGCCCAGGCGCTGGGCGTGTCAGCCAGCACCGTCAGCCGCGTCCTGGCCCGCGCCGGTCTGTCGCACCTGGCCGACCTGGAGCCGGCCGAGCCGGTGGTGCGCTACGAGCATCAGGCCCCCGGCGATCTGCTGCACATCGACATCAAGAAGCTGGGACGTATCCAGCGCCCTGGCCACCGGGTCACGGGCAACCGACGCGATACCGTTGAGGGGGCCGGCTGGGACTTCGTCTTCGTGGCCATCGATGACCACGCCCGCGTGGCCTTCACCGACATCCACCCCGACGAGCGCTTCCCCAGCGCCGTCCAGTTCCTCAAGGACGCAGTGGCCTACTACCAGCGCCTGGGCGTGACCATCCAGCGCTTGCTCACCGACAATGGCTCGGCCTTTCGCAGCCGCGCCTTCGCCGCGCTGTGCCATGAGCTGGGCATCAAGCACCGCTTTACCCGACCTTACCGCCCACAGACCAATGGCAAGGCCGAACGCTTCATCCAGTCGGCCTTGCGTGAGTGGGCTTACGCTCACACCTACCAGAACTCCCAACACCGAGCCGATGCCATGAAATCCTGGCTACACCACTACAACTGGCATCGACCCCACCAAGGCATCGGGCGCGCTGTACCCATCTCCAGACTCAACCTGGACGAATACAACCTATTGACAGTTCACAGCTAGTCTGTCGTTCGCCCGATTGCAGGCGCGCCTGCTCGACACCTACACCGATCAAGGGCACCGGCCGATACTCGATGCCGTACTTGAAGCCGCTGGGATTGCGGCGATAGCGGCCGTCGTCGAAGTAATCCACCTGCGCTCCCCGCCAGCGGAAATACTGGGCGTTGAGAGCCAACCCCTGCACCGCTTCGGGACGCGCCGTAAAGCCGACATCCCAGCCCGCCGCGCGGGACGTTCCTCGCGCCGTTCGGCGCGCTTGGCGGCCTTCCAGCCAGACAGCGGCGCATAGACGTTGCCATAAAGGGTGAACTGCGGCGCGACGGCTTCGGCGCCCAGCGAGCCGCGCAGATGCCGCTTGCCCACTTCGTAATCGAGAAAGGCGTTGCCGCCGAGGATCAACGACGCCCCAGCGGCGCTGCGCGCGACCACGCCCGCGTTGATGGTTGGACGATGATTCTGGTTATGCCCTCCCAGTTGCAGCAGCAGCGCGCGGTCCTGGTCGAGATGCAAGGCATCGATGGTGCGCACGTCCACGGCGACATCGCGCCCAGAAAAATCGTAGTTTACGTTGCCCTCCAAGCGCCGCAGCCATGGCAATCCGGTTTCATTGGCCCACTGCACCCCTTGCTGGACCAGCACATTGGCCTGCGCCTGGCTGCGCAGGAACTGGCCGTCCAGGCTTGCGCGCCCATCCCTGGCGCGCCCCCGGCCTCGCGCGCTTGCGCCACGAATCGTCTGGGCCACCCGCGTTTCGACCGCCCCGGGCTGCGCAACAGCGTTGGAAGCCGCGTCGGCGACCTGGGTGGCGGAGAACGTCGGCGCGCCTTGTCCATATGCCACCGGTGCGGCCGCCTGCATTGCCAGCACGGCGCTCATGCCCGCCGCTCCGGCGCGATGGCGCCTGTACCAGTGGCGGCGCCCCCTTGCCGGAAGATGCGCCCGCGTCAGTTTTGGGATCAAGTTCATGTCCATACGCCGTTCTCGCGTCGAGGCATGCCAAGCGCAGGCGCAAAACGTCCCTGCCGGTGCGCAAGCGCTACCGGGTGCGTGGCAATATCAGAAGGAATTCAACGGTCGGGGGCTGCACGCTGATCGGCGTGCTTGCGGCGTGCGAAAAACGGTACCGCGCCTAACCGAACCGAATCTCGGCGCAAGAATCTTCCTGCGTGCGGCCAAACGTAAGCAGCCGGCGCGTATTGTCGTGTAGGAAATTTCCTTTTCGCGCGACCTGTCCCACACGGGTGCGGTGCGATGGGGTACGAAACCCCTGCGACGGCGGCCATGCGGCCGCCGCCTTCAAGCGAGGTATGCGCCCGCTACGCGCCAGGCGCGAAGGCCCGGTCGAGCACGTCGAGTTCGGCCTGCAGCCGCCTGGTCAAGGCCTCTGCGGCCGGTAGCATCGGCGCGCGCATCTCGTTGCGCAAGCGCCCCTGGCTGGCCAGCAGCGCCTTCAGCGGCGCCGGATTGGGTTCGGCGAACAACAGCCGGATCACGGGCGCCAGCGCCAGGAACAGGCGCTGCGCCTGGCCCAGTTGCTGCGCGCGCACCGCGCGGTGCATCGCCACGAACAGGTCCGGCCGTACATGGGCGGCGGCAGCGATCATGCCGGTGCCGCCCAGGCACAGCGTGCCCAGCCCCTGCAGGTCTTCGCCCGCCAGGACCGCCATGCCGCCGTGGGCGATCAAGGCCAGCGTCTTGTCCACCGAGCCGCCGCAATCCTTGACGGCGGCGATGTTCGGATGCTCGGCCAGCGCCAGCAAGGTGGCGGTGTCCAGCTGTGCGCCGGTGCGATACGGAATGTCGTACAGGATGAGCGGCGCGGGCGCCAGTACGCCGGCCAGCGGCCGCTCGCCCAGCCGCGCCAGGCGCCGCAGGACATGGTCCTGGTGATTGCCGGCCAGACCCATGGCCACGGGCAGCGCGCCAGCCTCCTCCAGCACGGCGTCGAGCACCGCGAGCTGTTCGGCCTCGTCCAGCGCGGCTGCCTCCCCGGTGCTGCCACAGGCAACCAGGCCATCGACGCCGGCGGCCTTGTAGTCGCGCACCAGCCTGCGCAAGGCAGGCAGGTCGACGGCGCCGTCGGCGAACGGCGTCACGAGCGGAATCCAGATACCCTGGAACGGAGATTGAGCGGGATATTGCATGGGCACTCCTGAGGTGCAAGGTTGACCGTTGTCGACCGTTCAGGTGTGCGTGGATCAGGGAGGGGATGCGCGCATGGCCGCGCGCCGCCGGGCTTGCCGCTGTTCCGTCGCCCATCTGACGGAACAGCAAGCTCCGGTCAGATGAGCGGCTGTTTTTTGGCTTTCAGCACCACGCACGCCGATGCCGCACCGAAGGTACAGGCAATGGCAACGCGGACGCGGGGCTGGAACATGGGCAATATGTGAATCAACAGTAGGCGCAATCTACCCAGCGCCGGCCAGGCTTGTCAATCGGCGGACCCCAGGCTGTGCAGGAAAACCTCGCACAAGGCTTCCATGCCGGCGCGGTCCTCGTCGTCGAAACGGCCGGGCAGCGGACTGTCGACGTCCCAGACGCCCAGCAGGCTCCCCTTGTGCACCAGCGGCACCACGATCTCCGCGCGCGATGCGGCATCGCAGGCGATGTGGCCGGGGAAAGCATGGACGTCCGGCACGACCTGGGTGCGCCGCTGGCTGGCGGCAGCGCCGCACACGCCGCGCGACAGGGCGATGCGCACGCAGGCCGGCTTGCCCTGGAACGGTCCCAGCACCAGCTCCTGGCCATCATGGAAATAAAAGCCCGCCCAATTGATGTCCGGCAGCGCCTGGTACACCAGGGCGCTGAAGTTGGCGGCGTTGGCGATGCGGTCGTGCTCGCCGGCCAGCAAGGCACGCGCCTGCGCGGCCAGTTCGGCATAGAAGACGGGCTTGGATACGGTGGAGATAGGGGTGGCGTCAAACATGTGTGCATTTGTAACTGTACTGGCGGGAATCGAACCAACTGATTTTAGAAGGCCGCAATAGGGGCCGGGGCGACAGCGCGGCGTTGTGGGACAATCAGCTTTTGCAGCATGTTTCTTACCCTATTTCAAGACCATTCCATGGACAAGCCTTTCGAACCCGAGTGTTCCTTTTCGGAACGCGCCAAGCAGCTCACCAGCTCCGCTATCCGTGAAATCCTCAAGGTCACGGAACGACCCGAAGTCATTTCGTTCGCCGGCGGCCTGCCGGCGCCCGGCGGCTTTCCGGTAGAAGTGGTACAGGCTGCATTCGACAAGGTCTTGGTCACCAATGACCGCGCCGCCCTGCAATACGGCCCCACCGAAGGTTATGCGCCCCTGCGTCAATGGGTGGCCGACGACCTGAATGCCGCGGGCGCCAACGTCACGGCCGACCAGATCCTCATCGTGTCGGGCTCGCAGCAGGCGCTCGACCTGCTGGGCAAGGTGCTGATCGACAAGGACAGCCCCATCCTGGTCGAGGATCCCAGCTACCTGGGCGCGCTGCAGTCGTTCAGCCTGTACCAGCCGAAGTACGTGCCGATCCCCACCGACGACGGCGGCCTGGTCCCCGAGGCGATCACGGCCGAACTGGCCGAGGGCGCGCGCTTCCTGTACGCGCTGCCGAACTTCCAGAATCCCACCGGCCGCACGCTCAACCTGGAGCGCCGCAAGGCCCTGGTGCGACAGGCCGCACAGTTCGGCGTACCCATCATCGAGGACGATCCCTACGGCGAGCTACGCTACGCCGGGGAACCGCAACCCGGCCTGCTGGCCCTGGCCGGCGAATGCGGCGCCACCGTCATCCGGCTGGGCACGTTCTCCAAGGTGCTGGCGCCCGGCCTGCGCCTGGGCTACATCGCCGCGCCGCGCAACATCATCAACAAGCTGGTGCAGGCCAAGCAGGCCACCGACCTGCACACGCCCACGCTCACGCAGATGGCGGTCTACGAAGTCGTCAAGACCGGCTTCCTGGCCGAGCACCTGCCGCGCGTGCGCGAGATCTACCGCGTGCAGGGCCGCTGCATGCTCGAAGCCATCGAGCGCGAATTCCCTGCATCGGTCAGCTGGACCAAGCCCGAGGGCGGCATGTTCATCTGGGTCACGCTGCCCGAGCACATCGACAGCACCAAGCTGCTGGCGCAGGCGGTCGAGCAGAACGTGGCCTTCGTGCCGGGCGGCCCCTTCTACGCAGGCACGCCGCGGCAGAATACGCTGCGCCTGAGCTTCGCCACGGTGCCGGAAGCCAAGATCCGCGAAGGCATCGCCATCCTGGGCAAACTGCTCAAGGCAGCGATCTGACCTGAGTCACCGTCCCGGGACGGCCGGCGCAAGCCGGCCGTTTTGTTTATGCTTGCAGTTTCACCATCCGTCCATTTCGTCAGCCCGTGAGCGCATCGCAGCAACAATCCGTCGACCTCAACGACATCGTGTTTACCGATTGGGTGGAGCGCTGGCTGCCCAGGCCATGGCGCCCCTATGCGCGCCTGTGCCGGCTGGACCGCCCCATCGGCACGTGGCTGACGCTGCTGCCGTGCATCGCCGCGCTGGTGCAGGCCGCCGGCGGCCTGCCCGACCTGCGCCGGCTCCTGATCTTCTCGCTGGGCGCCCTGCTCATGCGCGGCATCGGCTGCACCGTCAACGACATGTGGGACCGCGACATCGACAAGCACGTCGAGCGCACGCGCTTCCGGCCGCTGACCAGCGGCCAGCTCAGCATGCGCCAGGCGGTGGCGTTCCTGATCGGCCAGTTGCTGGTCTGCGCCTCGCTGCTGTTCTTCATCAACGACATGAGCCGCTGGCTGGCCGTGGCCGTGCTGCCCTTCGTGTTCATCTATCCGTTCTGCAAGCGAGTCACCTACTGGCCGCAGGTCGTGCTGGGCATCTGCTTCAACTGGGGCATGCTGATGGCCTGGTCCGACACGCAGGACCACCTGCCGCTGGCGGCCATCGCCATGTGGCTGGGGGCCGTGCTGTGGCAGGTCGGCTACGACAGCATCTACGCCTATGTGGACGTGCGCGATGACCGCAGCCTAGGCCTGCACTCCACCGCCATGCGCTTCGGCGAGCAGGGCATGCTGTGGATCGGCGGCTTCTACGCCGCCACGCTGGCGCTATGGACCTGGGGCGGCTACGCCATGGGCCTGGGCTGGGGTTATTTCGCCGGTATCGGCGCCGTGGCCATTCACCTGGCCTGGCAGCTGCGCGAGTTCGACCTGCAGCGTCCCGAGCGCAACTTCAAGCTGTTCCGCGCCAACCTCTGGACCGGCGTGCTGCTGATCGCGGCGGCGCTGGCCGGCACCCTGCCGTACTGACCCTTCCCTCGCGGTACCTGGCCCGCCCGGCCCTGCCCGGGCGGCGCGCTCGCGCCCGCAAGACGCGTTCCCAACTCCCCATTGGTGGGATCTTGCGGGCGAATCCGGAGAATTAGCGTCTCCAGTGGAATAATGTTTTCCAGGAATCAGGGTTTATCCGGAGTGTCCTGAAGCGCAGAATGCAGTCATCGGGATGCAACAAACGACTGACGACGGATAGGCCGCCTCAGGTCACTCCCGCAGATCAGACGGATGGAGGAATACCATGAAGACCCTTGCTACCGCAGTAATTCTTTCGATGACCATGGCCGCCGGCGCGCAGGCCGCCGACCTCGGCGCCGAACCCACCCGCGCCCAGGTGCAGGCCGACCTGGCCCAGGCCAAGAACGATGGCGTGGTGACCTTCGGCAACCTGGACTACCCGCCGCAACACGGCTGATCCCCCCGGCGCCCCCCCTCGCCGCAGCCGTAAGTGCCGGCGCCCGCCCTGTACAGAGGGACGGGCGCCGTTTTTTTTGCCTCCGCCGTGCAGACGTCGAAACGGTGGAAAATTTCGACGATTTGATTGATTATTTCAATCAAAACGACGTTTTCACCGCTACATATCGACAGCAGCGCTCGTTAGCATGGTTGCATGCCCGCAACCCTCGCCCGGGAGCCTGCCATGGTACGACCGCCCTACCCCATCGCCATCCTCGGCGCCGGCAAGATCGGCGCCGCCATCGCCTTGCTGCTGCAACGCGGCGGCGACTACGACATCCTGGTTGCGGACCAGGACCCGGCGCGCCTGCAGGCGGTCGCCAGGCTGGGGTGCCGGACGGCGCAGGTGCGCGATGACGATGCGCTGCAACAGGCCGTCTCGGGCCGCTACGCGGTGCTCAACGCCTTGCCGTTTCATCGCGCGCGCGCCGCCGCGGCCGCATGCGTACGCGCCGGGGCGCATTATTTCGACCTGACCGAAGACGTCGCCAGCACCCACGCGATCCGCGAACTGGCTGCCTCGGCCGGCACGGTGCTGATGCCGCAATGCGGGCTGGCGCCGGGCTTCATCGGCGTGGTGGGCAGCGACCTGTCGCGGCGCTTCGACCGGCTGCTCGACCTGCGCATGCGCGTGGGCGCGCTGCCGCGCTTTCCTTCCAATGCGCTGCGCTACAACCTGACCTGGAGCACCGAGGGCCTGATCAACGAATACTGCAATGCCTGCGAGGCGATCGTCGATGGCGCGCTGGTTGCCGTGCCGCCCATGGAGGGCTACGAAACCTTCACGCTCGACGGCATCGAGTACGAGGCGTTCAACACCTCCGGCGGGCTGGGCACGTTGCCGCAGACGCTGCTGGGCAAGGCGCGCAACGTCGACTACAAGTCGATCCGCTATCCCGGACACTGCGCCATCATGAAGCTGCTGCTCAATGACCTGCGGCTGCGCGAACGGCGCGACCTGCTGCAGGAAATCCTGGAAAGCGCCATCCCCTCGACCGACCAGGACGTGATCGTGATCCTGGCCTCGGCCAGCGGCTATCGCCAGCAACGGCTGGTGCAGGAATCGTTCTCGGCGCGTATCTACGGCGCCACGGTGGACGGCCAGACGCTCAGCGCCATCCAGCTCTCCACCGCCGCCGGCATCTGCACCATGCTTGACCTGGCGGTCCACGGCCACTTGCCGCAACGTGGCTTCATCGGCCAGGAACAAGTACCCCTGGCAGCCCTGCTGGACAACCGTTACGGCCGCATCTACGCCGGCCAGCCGCTGCCGGCGCGGGAGGCGCCGCAGGCGTTGTTGCCCGGGTCCTAGACCCAACCCTCCAGGCGCAACGTCGCGCGCACCAGGCGCTGCTCTTCCTGTTCGATCTCGGCCAGGCTCTGGCGCACGCTGTCCACATGGGCGCGGGCGGCCTGGTGAGCCTGCTCGGGCTCGCGCGCCAGCACGGCAAGGAACAGGCGCTCGTGCTTGCTGGTCGATGTGGCGCTTGTGCGGCTCGCGGTGGTAGAGATTGTTGACGCAGGCGAATACCGAACCCAGCAGCAGATCCGTCAGGGATTGCAGCGTATGCACCAGCACCGCATTGTGCGAGGCCTGGCAGATGGCCAGGTGGAAAGCGTGGTCCAGGTGCGCATGGGTGGCGCTGTCGGTCTCGCGGCCGTGCGCGGCAAGCATTTCGTCATAGCGGCGGCGGATCATGATGAAGTCGGCGTCCGTGCCGCGGATCGCCGCCAGCCGGGCCGATTCGCTTTCGAGCAGCGCGCGCACCTCCAGCAGGTCGTACAACGTGCGCGGCTGCGAATTGAACAGGTGCACCAGCGGGCCCGCATCCACCTGCGAGATCTGCGCCACGTACGAACCCTTGCCCTGGGCGGTATGGATGATCTGGCGCGCCCGCAGCACCCTGAGCCCTTCGCGCAGCGCCGTGCGCGATACACCCAGCTTTTCGGTCAGCCGGCGCTCGGACGGCAGGGCCTGCCCGGCTTTGAGCACGCCATCGAGGATCAGCCGCTCGATACGCTCGGCCACCACTTCGGCGATCTGTTTGCGCGCCCCGTCGACGCCTGGTTCCATGACTTGCCTCACTGGTATGACCACGATATCCGCTGCTACTTGCTCCACACGAACGGGCATTCTATGTGATTGAAAACCAGATATAAATATTTATCTCGCCGCCATGTGCATTCGCACAAACTGGTATGACCAGTACTTTTTGCTATGGACAAGACCGGCTCGCCCGGCCGATGATGGCGGTTCCGATTTCCCAATCCCGGCCGGGCTCCTGGCTCCGGCCCTTTTTCACGACGCGAGACCCGCATGACTGAACGCATCCCGCATCATGGCCTGCAAGTGGCGGCCTCCCTGCACCGTTTCATCGAAGACGAGGCGCTGTCCGGCAGCGGCCTGGCGCCCGACGAGTTCTGGGCTGGCTTCGCTGCCCTGGTGCGCGACCTCGCGCCGCGCAACCGCGAACTGCTGGCCGAGCGCGACCGCCTGCAGGGCGAAATCGACGCCTGGCACCGCGCCCATCCCGGCCCCGTGCGCGACAGCGCCGGGTATCAGGCGCTGCTCGAACGCATCGGCTACCTGCAGCCCCAGCCGGCACAGGTAACCGCCAGTACCCGCGACGTGGACAGCGAGATCGCCAGCCAGGCCGGCCCGCAGCTGGTGGTTCCCGTCTCCAACGCGCGCTATGCGCTGAACGCGGCCAACGCCCGCTGGGGCAGCCTGTACGACGCGCTCTATGGCACCGACGCGATCCCGCCGGTGGCCGGCGATGACGGCAAGGGCTACAACCCGGCGCGCGGCGAAGCCGTGATCGCCCGCGCGCGCGCCTTCCTGGACGAGGCGGCGCCGCTGGCCCAGGGTTCGCACGCCGACGCCACCGCCTACGCCATCGAGGGTGGCAAGCTGGTGGTCACGCTGGGCGCCGGCCAGCGCACGGGCCTGCGCAACCCCGCGCAACTGGCCGGCTATCAGGGCGACGCCTCGCAACCGGCCGCCGTGCTGCTGGCCAACAACGGCCTGCACTTCGAAATCCAGATCGACCGCCAGCACCAGATCGGCGCCACCGATGCCGCCGGCGTCAAGGACGTGCTGCTCGAGGCCGCCCTGACCACCATCATGGATTGCGAAGACTCCGTGGCGGCCGTCGATGCCGACGACAAGGTACTGATCTACCGCAACTGGCTCGGGCTCATGAAGGGCGACCTGAGCGAATCGGTCACCAAGGGCGGCAAGACCTTCACCCGCCGCCTGAACGCCGACCGCCAGTACCACAAGCCCGACGGCGGCACCCTGACGCTGCACGGCCGCTCGTTGATGTTCGTGCGCAACGTCGGCCACCTGATGACCAACCCGGCCATCCTCGACGAGCAGGGCAGTGAAGTGCCGGAAGGCATCCTGGATGCGGTGATCACCAGCCTGGCCGCTCTGCCCGACCGCGCCAACCGGCTCAACTCGCGCACCGGCTCGATCTACATCGTCAAGCCCAAGATGCACGGGCCGGCCGAGGCCGCCTTCGCCAACGAGTTGTTCGACCGCGTCGAGGACCTGCTCAAGCTGCCGCGCCACACCATCAAGATGGGCATCATGGACGAAGAGCGGCGCACCAGCGTCAACCTGAAGGCCTGCATCGCGGCCGCGGCGGCGCGCGTGGCTTTCATCAACACCGGATTCCTGGACCGCACCGGCGACGAAATGCATACCGGCATGGAGGCCGGCCCGATGCTGCGCAAGGGCGATATGAAATCCAGCGCCTGGATCACCGCCTACGAGCGCAACAACGTGCTGGTCGGGCTGGACTGCGGCCTGCGCGGGCGCGCCCAGATCGGCAAGGGCATGTGGGCCATGCCCGACATGATGGCGGCCATGCTCGAACAGAAGATCGGCCACCCCAAGGCGGGCGCCAACACGGCCTGGGTGCCCTCGCCCACGGCCGCGACCCTGCACGCCATGCACTATCACCAGGTCGACGTCGCGGCCGTGCAGCAGGCGCTGGAGCAAACCCGCTACGACAGCGTGCGCGACGAACTGCTGGCCGGCCTGCTGACCGTTCCGGTAGGCGATCCGGCCGCCTGGTCGGCCGATGACATCCAGCGCGAGCTCGACAACAACGCCCAGGGCATCCTGGGCTACGTGGTGCGCTGGATCGACCAGGGCGTGGGATGCTCGAAGGTGCCCGACATCAACAACGTCGGCCTGATGGAAGACCGCGCCACCCTGCGCATCTCCAGCCAGCACATCGCCAACTGGCTGCGCCACGGCATCGTCGACCGCGCACAGGTCAACGCCACGTTCGAACGCATGGCCAAGGTCGTCGACCAGCAAAACGCCGGCGATCCCAACTACCTGCCCATGGCCGGCCACTTCGACACCTCGTTCGCCTACCGCGCGGCGTGCGCGTTGGTATTCGAGGGCCTGACCCAGCCCAACGGCTACACCGAGCCCCTGCTGCACGAGTACCGGCAAGCCTTCAAGGCGGCCCGGCGCTGACGCCGCCAGGCGCCCGCCTGCCGGCGGGCGCCTGCTTGCCGGGCTGCCATTTTTCGCACGATCGTGCTAAATTGCCTGGCATGAGCATCCCCAAGAGCGAACTCACCTTTGCGGCCATCGTGGACGCGGCGCTGGACATGGCCGCGGCGCAGGGCATGGAAAGCCTGACGCTTGGCGAAGTCGCCAAGCGGCTGGGTATCAGCAAGAGCGGCGTGTTCTCGCGGGTCGGCTCGCGCGAGGCGCTGCTGCACGCCGTCCTGCAGGAGTACGACCGGCGCTTCCTGGGCGCGGTGTTCGCGCCCGCCATGGCCGCGCCGCGCGGCCTGCCGCGCCTGGATGCCATGGTCGGCCACTGGATCGAACGCGCCGCCAACGTCGAGGCGCTGACCGGCTGCATCTACGTGGCCGGCGCCTTCGAGTACGACGATGTCGACAACCCGATGCGCGGGCGCGTGGAAGCCAATGTGCGCGGCTGGCGCGCCGCGCTGGGGCGTACCGTGCGGCAAGCGATCGACGAAGGCCATTTGCGCCCGGACACCGATCCGGAACAACTGGTGTTCGAGATTTACAGCCTGATGGTCGGCCTGATGCATGACGCGCGCTTCCTGCGCGACCCGCGAGCGCATGAGCGCGTACGGCAAGCCTACGCGCGCCTGATCGCCACTTACCGCAACACCTGAACGCAGTCATGGTCCGGCGCCGGGCGCCGGTTTTTTTCGATTAAATTCGCACGTCCGTGCGAAAAGAGGAAATCATGAAAATGATCGCAATCGGTGCCGGCGTCATGTTGCTGGCGGGGCTGGTGCGAGCCTGCCAGGGCTGGCGCCGCCTGCTGCGCCAGCTGCCCGACCGCAACGAGGACATGACGCTGTTTTGAAGCGCTTGGGGGGTGGCGGGAGCCTGTCCCTTCCTGGGTGCCTGTCCCCGCGGGGACAGGCACCTGACGGCTGAAGTTGGCGGGAGCCAGTCCCCATGCGGGGACAGGCTCCCGGGTAGATTACTTATTTTTCCAATCCTGCCTTGCGGGCCTGGTAGGCAATCGTGCTCAGCGCGCCGATGCGGCGCAGCGGCTCGGGAGGCAGCCAGTTCGGTTTCTCGAAACTGGCCAGGTCGTCCAGCATGGCGCTGCGATGCCCCGCCACCTGTTCTCCCAGCAGCTTGCCGTAGATCGTGCCCTTGATGACACCAGCGCCGTTGCAGCCGACCGACGCATACAGGCCGGGCTGGATGGCGCCCACGAACGATGCGCCGTTGCCCGTCAGGCCGGTCGACCCGCTCCAGACGTATTCGAAATCGTGCGCGGCCAGGTCCGGGTAGCGGCGTACGAACGAATCGCGCAGCAGCTGTTCCATGCGCTCCAGCGGTTGTTCGGCCTCGTACGAATAGGCGCTGCGCACCATGAAGCGGCCGCCGCTGATGCGCCGCAAGGTCGTGCCCAGGCGATTGGCCGGAATCACGCCCCACTGGTCGCGCTCGCCCAGCAGCGCCTGCTGCGCGGGGCTGAGCACCGGCGTGACGCCCGCGTACGTGAAGATGGTGACCAGCCGGCTGCGCAGGAAGCCCAGCCTGCGGGCAAAGGCATTGTTGGCCAAGATCACGTTGTCGGCGGTGAACTCGCCGCCGCGCGTACGCACCTTGTACGGCCCGCTGCCGTCGATGGACAGCACGGGGTTGTCCTCCGTCAGCCAGACGTTCTCCGGCAGGCTGTCGGCCAGCCCCCGTATCAGCGCGGCCGGCTGCACGAAGACGTTGTTCATGGAGTGATACCCGAACCGGTAATAGCGCGTGCCCAACTGCGCCTGCAGGGCATCGCGGTCCAGCTCGGAGTACGCCACGCCCCATTGGCCGTACTGTTGCAGCGCGCCGCGCAGGCTCTGCTCGCCGTCGGCGGTGGCCGCGGCGTGATACTTGCCGGCCAGATCCCAGCCGCAGTCGAAGCCGCCCTGTCCGGAAAGCTGCGCCAGCCAGTCCAGTCCCGACTGGAGCATGGCGATCTGCTTGCGCGCCACTTCCAGCGGACTGTGATGCCCGCTCATGCGGGTGTTGTGCGGCAGGTTGATCAGGAAGCCCGAGTTGCGGCCCGCCGAGCCCTCCCCGGCGACGGTGGCGTCCACCACCAGCACCTGGTCCTGCGGCTGCAGCTCGGCCAGGCGGCGCGCCGCCGCCAGCCCGGTGTAGCCGGCGCCGATGACCAGGCTCTTGAAATGCCGTCGCGCCGGCGCCGCGGTGCGCGGGGTGCGCTTGGGCAGCATGGCGTTCCAGCCGGAACCACTTTGATACTGAGGGAAAGTCCGCGATGACCCTGATGGGGAAGACATGATGAGTTCGATGTTGCGGTTGAGGAATTACTGGTCGGCGCGCGCCTGCAGGCTGCGCATCACTTCGTTCTGCACGATGTCCCAGATCTGCGACTTCAGTTCGATGTAGCGCGGCGAAAGCTGGACATCGGCATTGCGCGGATACGGCAGGTCGTTGGGCATGTCGCAGGCCACGCGGCCCGGGCGCGCGCTCATGATGACCATGCGGCTCGACAGCAGCAGCGCCTCGTCGATCGAGTGGGTGATGAAGACGATGGTCTTGCCGCTTTGCTCGTAGATGCGCGTCAGCTCTTCCTGCAGCACCTGGCGCGTCATGGCGTCGAGCGCGGCGAACGGTTCATCGAGCAGGATCACGTCCGGATCGTTGGCCAGCACGCGCGCGATCGACACGCGCTGGCGCATGCCGCCCGACAACGCCTTGGGATAGGCGTTCTCGAATCCCTTCAGGCCGACCATCTCGATGAACTGCTGCGCGGTTTCGCGCCGGCTGGCCGCCGCCACGCCCTTCATCTTCAGGCCGAACGCGACGTTCTCGGCCACGGTCAGCCAGGGAAACAGCGCGTACTGCTGGAACACCATGCCGCAGTGCGGATCGACGTCGACCACTTCGCGGCCATTGACCACGATGCGTCCGGCGGTGGGACGCTCGAACCCCGTGATCAGGTTGAGCAGCGTCGATTTCCCGCAACCCGAAGCGCCCAGCACGACCAGGAACTCGCCGCGCGGAATCTTCAGGTCCACGCCCTGCAGCGCCTGAAACGGCCCGAACGACTTGGAAATACCTTCGATGGAAATCATGGGATCGTTTACCGCGACCATGCCAGCACCCTGTTTTCAATGATTCGGAACACTACGTCGGTAACCAGCACGGTCACGCTGATCAGCGCCATGCCCAGCACCACCGTATCGGTCTGGAAGAACTCCTTGCCGTTCATGATGAGAAAGCCCAGGCCTTCCTTGGCGGCCACCAGCTCGGCGGAGATCACGCAGGTCCACGACAGGCCGAGGATCACCTTGAAGCCGCTGAAGATCTGCGGCAGGCTGGCCGGCAGGATGACCGAGCGCATGACCTGCGGGCCGCTGGCGCCGAGGTTGCGCGCGGCGCGGATCAGCAGCGGATCGATATTGCGCGTGGCTTCGATCACATACAGCAGCGCCGGCGCGAACGTGCCCATGAACACGATGCTGTACTTCTGCGTTTCGGTGATGCCGAACCACAGCAGCGAGAGGGGAATCCAGCTCATCGAGGGCAAGGGGCGCAGAAACGACAGGATGGGATCGAAAGCCGCCCGCGCGCGTTGCGACGTGCCCAGGAAAATCCCCAGCGGTATGGCCAGCGCGGTAGCGGCGGCAAAGCCCACCATGACGCGCCGCGCGGACGCCACGATGTGGTCCAGCAGCGAGCCCTGCTCCCACATGTTGCCTATGCGCGCGAACACGTCCGAGGGCGGCGGCAGGAACAGCGCATCCACCCATTGCAGGCGGCACACGGCTTCCCAGAACAACAACAGCACGATCACAGACACGCTGCTGATCAGCAGCAGATCCGGACGGCGCTGGCGATTTTGTGCATTCATCGTTCAAATCCAGGCAAAGAACCGGCGGGCAGCCTCGCCCGCCGGCAGGACAATCGTGTCGGCTTACAGGTACGCCGCGTCGACCCACTCGCGCACCGGCGGCGCCTTGTCGATCTGGTCGTAGCGCACCATCATTTCGGCCAGCTTCTGCAGGCCGTCGATGTACTTGCTGCCCGGCGCCAGCAGCGCGCCCTGCTCGGCGGCCGTGTACCAGTCGGCGCCCTTGACCATCTCCAGCTGATCGGCCGCCAACAGCTTGGTCAGCTCGGTCAGCGCCGCCACCGTGGCGTCGGGCTGCGTCTTGAGCTGCTCATTGGCGCGGAAGTACGCTTTCAGGAAGCGCTTGACGGCCTCGGGGTTCTTGTCCAGGAAGGCGCGCCGCGCCACCAGCACGTCGGGGCCCGGGGTTACGCCATACTCCTTGTAGAGCGAGAAGCTGGTGTCATCGACCAGCACCTTGGCGTCCGGCATGGCGCGGATGGCGTTGAACTGGGGAGTCCAGGCCGCGGCCGCGTCGATCTGGCCGGACTGGAATGCCGCCGGCAGTTCCGGCGCCGGCACGTTGAGCACCGTCACGTCCTTGCCTGCCTTCAGGCCTGCCTGGTCCAGCAGGTTGAGGACCAGCAGGTGGGCGCTGGAAGCGAACGTCACGCCGACCTTCTTGCCCTTGAGGTCCTCCAGGCGCGCGACCTGGCTGCGCACGATCAGGCCCTCGACGCGGCCGAAGTTCTCGGGCACGCCGATGATGGCGAAGTGGCGCGAGCCGCGCGACATCACCGCCAGCGCGGCCGGCGCGGCGGTCACCGCCATGTCGATGTTGCCCGACAGCAGGGCGCTGACGCGCGCCGAGGTGGTGCCGAACGACTCCCAGCCCACTTCCAGGTTCTCGGCCTTGAAATAGCCGGCCTGGATCGCCAGCCAGGCCGGGTAGTGGCCCAGCCAGGCCGAGCCGCCGTAGCGCACGGCTTCGGCCTGCGCGGCCCAACTGCGGCCGGCTACCGGCAGCGCCAGGGCGGCGGCGCCGATCGCCATGCCCTTGATGAATTGTCGGCGAGTCTCCTGCATGCTCAATCTCCTTGTAGTAGGTGTTTCAACAAAGCCGCATCTGCCGCCCCAGCCAGGGCAGCTGCGTCGTCACTTGCGGGAAAATTTCGGTCTCCAGCGCCTGGCGGCTGAGCTGCCAGAACATGTCGGCCATCTCCTGGTACTCCTCGAGGCGCGACACCTGGTGCAGCGTGCGGGCCAGGCTGGGCCCGGGCAGCGGCAGCACGACGACCTGGTCCAGCCAGGAACGCCCCTGCAGCAGGCACAACGGCGTCATCAGCGCCCAGCCCAGGTTGGCGGCAATCATGGCCATCACCACGTCGCTGGTGTCGATTTCCAGGAACGGCGGCGCGGTCACGCCGCAACGCCGCAGATGGCGTTCGATCATGGCGCCGAAATGCGACCGGCCGCTGAAGCGGATGAACGGCGCGGCCTGCGCCATCTGGCGCAGGTCCAGCGGCGCGAACTCGTCGGCGCGCACCGCCGGCGCCACCACCACGAACGACTCGTTGAGGATGGGCCGGCGCACCAGGCCATCGACGTCCTCGAGCGCATCCGTCGTAACGATGATGTCGACCTGCCGGTTCAGCAACGCCTGGGCGTGGCCGTAGGCCAGCCCCGACCAGACCAGCACCTGGCTGGCGCTTTGCGTCAGCCGCTTGACGATGGCCGGGCCGGTGGTCGCGGCGAACGAATCGATCATCCCGATGCGGATCGCCGGGCGGTTCATCAGGTCGGCTTCGCGCACCTGCGCGATCAGGCGGTCGATATCGTCGACGATCTGGCGCGACTGGCGCTGCAGCGCGACGCCGGCAGGCGTGAGCCGATAGGGACGGCGGGTACGGTCGAGCACCCGCATGCCCAGGATGCTTTCGATCTGGGTAACCGTCTGCGATACGGCAGATTGCGTGATGTTCAACGCCTGCGCCGCGGCCGACAGGCTGTCGGCCGCTGCCACCGCGGCAAAAATGCGCAGCATGCGTACATCGAGGCTGGAATCGTTCTTGAGCGCGCCCATACTGTCTCCTGTAAGCAATACTAAGAAAACGGAGATTTTTAGGCGAAAACTAAGAACTTGTTAAGTAATTCTTATAGAAAGTATTAGCGTGCGGGCGACAAGCGGCCGGCCTTGCGGCCAGCCGCGCCCCGCTGCGGGGCCGCTTGCCTGGGATTGCCCTAGCGCGGCGGCCTGGCGCCGTCGCCGGGCAAGGGCTGCCCGGCCTGGCGCGCCAACCGGTCGCCCAGCCGCGCCAGCTTGCGCACCATGTCCTCGTACTTGCGCAGCAGGCGCCGGCGATTCAACGTCTTGCTCCATGCGTACAGCGGCAGCAGCTGCTTGGGCCCGAAGCCGTCGACCAGGAACAGGCCATCCTGTCCGGTCGCGTTGCGGCCGACCACGATATTGCGGGCGCTGACGTCGTTGAAGATCACATGCGCCTCGATCAACGCCAGGAAAAACGCCCGCAACTGCTCGCGCAGCTGCGGCCCGAACCCCTGGGTCGACACGACCTGCGCCAAGGTGGGCGCGGCCTTGCCCTCGGCATCGACGATCTTCTCCACCACCAGGCCCAGTCCCGCAGAGGTCAGCGCCAGGCCGGCAATCCGCGCCAGCAGCGTATTGCCGTCGGCCTGGCGCAACTGCACCGTCGTCGAGATGTACTCGATCAGTTCGGTGATGAACACGCGGTGCGCATCCTCGCGATGGAATTTCTTGTGCCAGGGACGGCGCCGCCCCGGCTCATTGATGCGCGCGCGATTGACGATCTTGATCAGCAGCGCGGCGTTGCCCGGATGCTGGTAGACATCGCGCTCGCTGCCGGTGGCGAGCAGCGTCGCGCCCAGCAAGTCGACTACGGCGAACGGCGGCCAGTCCATGGCCGCCGGCACGACATCCATCACCGGCAGGACGGCAGGCATGCGGTCGCGCAGCGTCTGCGGCGCGATATCCTGCGGCGGCGCCTGCACGGCGGCCAGGCG
Source organism: Bordetella pertussis 18323 (assembly GCF_000306945.1). Classification (NCBI taxonomy): domain Bacteria; kingdom Pseudomonadati; phylum Pseudomonadota; class Betaproteobacteria; order Burkholderiales; family Alcaligenaceae; genus Bordetella; species Bordetella pertussis. The sequence continues at coordinate 3,235,262 of NC_018518.1, forward strand.
GGAAGTTGGTATGGACATGTGCGATCAGGATTGCCGCGCCGATCGGGATGCAGCGGTGGGCGCATCGCGCCGCTCGGCGAGCCATTTACGATAAACCAGCTCGGTACGTTCGGCCAGGCGGGCCAGCGAGAACTTGCCTTCGTCGCGCACCATGCGCTCGCCGGCGCCGCCCATGCGCGCGCAAGGATGCATCGTCGATCAGGCTGCGCAGCGCCCCCTGCAGGGCAGCCGCGTCGTCGGGAGGAACCAGCAGCCCCGTCTCGCCGTTGCGCAACATCTCGCTGACGCCGCCGACATCCACGCCGACCACCGGCAAGCCGCACGCCGCGGCCTCGACAAAGACCGTGCCCGACGCCTCCTTGCGCGTGGGCAGCGCGAATATGTCGCTGCCTGCCAGCACGTTGGGCACGTCATCGCGAAAGCCCAGCATGTGAATGCGCTCGCCCAATCCGAGCTCGGCGATCAGCGCCTGCAGTTGCTCGAACAGCGGCGAACCATTGCCCACCAGCACCAGATGCACCTGCGGACGGCTGGCCATCAACGGACGCAGCGCCTCGATCAGTTCGCGATGCCCCTTGGTGGCCCGCATGATCGCCACGCACGCCACCACCACGGCGTCGGCCGGCAGGCCCAGCTCGTCGCGCAGCGTCGAGCGCAGGCCCGGCGGGGGCAGGTTGATGGGCGAGTAGATGGTTTCGATATGCGCGGGCGACACGCCACGCTCGATCAGGTAGCGGCGCACATGATCGCTGACCGTGCTGACGCGGTGCGGTATCCACGTGTACGACAGCATCGAGTTGACGCGATTGCTCAGATGGCGCGTGCGCACCACCAGCGGCGTGCCCGCCAGGCGCGCGCCGGCGCCCGCCAGCAGGGTATCGATGCGGCTGTGCGTATTGAGCACGTCGAAGCCGCCCTCGCGCAGGATGCGCCGCACGCGCGGCACGCCGCGCACGAAATTGCGCAAGCCGCCCATGGGCACGGTGTGCACGCGGATGCCTGCGTCGAGTGCGCGCTCGATCAACCTGGCCTGGGGCCGGCAAATGAGTTCGACATGATGGCCGCGCTCGCGCATGGCCAGGGCTTCTTTGAGGATGCGCTGCTCTTGCCCGCCAAAGCCTATCGCGGCCTCAGCGTGCGCGATGCGCAGTGGGTGCGGTTGGGACATTCTGAGAGTAGCAGTGTGAATGTAGTACATAGACACACTGCTGGCAGGAAAGATCCCGGCAACCTTAACGTGCTACCCACGCATCGCGCAAATCACATAACGACACATTCAGAGAGGTTTTTTATTATCGCCGGCAGCCCGCTGCATGCGGCTCAATCGAGCAGCTGGATATGCATGGCCTTCACCGCCGCGCCATAGCGCTCGTAGTCCTGGCGCCACGCCTGCTCCAGCTGCTGCGGCGTGCCGCCCAGCCCGATAAGTCCCTGGGCAGCCAGCTTCTCCCTGACCTGCGGTGACTGTATTGCGCTGGCGATACCGGCGGCGATCTTCTCGCGCAACGCCAGGGGCGTGCCGGCCGGCGCCATCACCGCCGACCACGAGATGGCGTCGCCGATCGACGGACCGCCCACTTCGCCCAGGGTCGGCAGGTCCGGCAACAATGGCGTGCGTGCGTCGGCGGCGACCGCCAGCACCTTCACCCGGCCGCTCTTGACGAAAGGCAGCACGGCCGGCAACTGCGCGAACATCATGTCGATCTGCCCGCCCGCCACGTCGGTCAGCGCCGCCGGCACGCTGTTGTAAGGAATGTGCTGCAAGGACAGGCCCGCGCGCATGGCGAACATCTCGGCCGCGATATGTGCCTGGCTTCCGACCCCCGGCGACGAATAGGTCAGGTATCCGGGCTTGGCGGCGGCGCGCGCCACCAGGGCCTGCACGTCGCCGACTTCCAACGCATTGGAGACCAGCAGGACATTGGGCACCGCCCCGACCTGGCTGACCGGCGCCAGGTCCTTGCGCACATCGAACGGCCGCTTCCTGTACAAGTGCGGATTGACCGCCAGGTCGGACACCGGCACCGACACCAGCGTGTAGCCATCGGGCTCGGCCTGCACGGTGGCCATGATGCCTATCGTGCCCACGCCGCCGGGCTTGTTCTCGACGATGACGGGCTGCTTCCAGATGGCCGACAGTTTCTCGGCCATGATGCGGGCCAGCACATCGGCGGCGCCGCCCGCCCCATAGGGCACGATCAGCCGCACCGGCCGCTGCGGATAGGCCGCGACCGCGTCGCCCGCCTGGGCTGCGCCACACGTTACCGCCAGCGCCAGCGCGGCGCCCCACTGCATCAGCTTCTTCATTTCATTCCCCTTGTTGTCTTGACCGGCCCGGCGGGCCGCTACATGCAGTCCGGGCAGAACGACGGCGGGCACATGGCCTGCGCCGTGCGCCGCAACGGATCCCAATCCTGCAGGTCGCGCCAGACGTTGTCGGCAAACTGCTGCGCCTCGGCGCGCAGCGCGCCCAGGTCCACGCCGGCAATACGCCCCTGCTCCATGCGCACCTGCCCGTTGGTCACCACCAGCTCCACGTCATCGCCCACGCCGCACTCGACCAGGCTGCGGATGGGGTCCCAGATCGGCCCATAGCGCAGCACATCCTGGCGGCCCACGTTGATGGCGATCACATCGGCGCGCGCGCCCGGCTCCAGCCGGCCGATATCCGTGCGTCCCAGCGAGCGAGCGCCCCCCAGGGTCGCGGCCTCGAACACTTCGGCCGCGCTCGCCGCGTTCAGGTCATGGCTCATGACCTTGCCGTGATAGGACGCGGTCCGCATGTTCATGACCATGTCGCGCGGATAGGTGTCGCTGCCTATGGTCAGGTTGACGCCCGCCTCGCGATACTTCTTCCACGAGTCGAGCACGCGCGCGCGGCGCACGATGTTGATCGGGCAATGCGAGATGGAGACGCGATGCTCGCCCATCAGGGCCAGGTCGCGTCCGCCCGAATAGTTCAGGCGCGGGCTATCGGAAATCAGATTGGCGTGGCCGATGTTCAGCCGCGGCCCCAGCATGCCGACGCTGTGCAGCAATTCGATCGGCGTCATGCGATGCTCGCGCACCGTTTCGTAGAACTCGATGACGTTGTAGCCCGCATGCGTGGCCATCGGCACGCCCAGTTCCTGCGCGGCCTGCACGGTACGGCGCAGGATGTCGACGCTGCAGTTCTCGACCTCGCGCGGCACCAGGATGCCGTTGACCAGGTCGTTGCCGGCCGCCTGGACGCGCTTGATGAACGCAACCGCCTCCTCGAACAGATGATCGCCGCCGTCCGGATACGGAACGCGCCGCAGGCGGCCCTGGTCGTCGGCGGCCCATCGCCCGCTGTCGTAACCGGGCCCCAGGTAGCCGCGCACGCCCAGCCGCTCGCATTCGCGCCACAACGCTTCCTGCACCATCACGTGGCCGCCCAGTTCGACGAACGTCGTCACGCCATTGCGCAGCAGTTCGGCCACGGTGAACGCGGCATGCAGGGCAATGCCGGGATCGACCGCGGCCTCCTCGCGGCTCAGGTAGTTGGGATAACCCTTGATCCGCGTCCCGTCGCGCGCGATCGTGACGTCCATGTACGGCTGGCCGAACAGGTCCGGGCGTCCGCCATCGGCCAGCAGCTTGTGCAAGGCGCGATGGCCGGAATGCACATGGGTGTCGATGAACCCGGGCGCCACCAGGCAGCCGCGCGCATCGATCACGCGGTCGGCCACGCCGTCGAACTCCGTACCCACGTGCACGATGCGCTCGCCTTCGTAGACGACGCTGGCGTCGCACAGCATGCGGTGGTTGCCGTCGGCGAACCCGAGCACCCATTCGCCCTTTATCTGTGTCAGCATCCGATACTCCCCTTGTTGACCATTGCCGCCCGTCGGGCAATTGATCAGTATGCTGATTAGTATCGGAAACCCTGTCAACGCACGGCGCGTGGCCTGCACCGGATCGGGGCGCCGCGACAAGTGCGTGCATCACCCGGCCATTTCCACGGATAATGGCGCCAAACCAGGGTTTGCGGCGCGCCGCGCAGGCGCGGCGAGCGGCCCGGCCCGGGCTTATTCCGGTTTCGAATAGTGCATTATTCGGCCCCCCGCGCGGGGCCCTACGCCGACGAGCCAGCCATGATCGCCAAGCATCTGGACCTGAATCTGCTGATGATCTTCGACGCGATCCTCGCCGAGGGCCACGTCACGCGCGCGGCGGAACGCCTGGCGATGAGCCAGTCGGCCGTCAGCAAGGGCCTGGCCCAGCTCAGGCAGGCGTTCGGCGACCCGCTGTTCCTGCGCGCCAGCCGCGGCGTGGTGCCCACGCACAGGGCGCTGGAGATCGCCGACCAGGTGCGCCAGGCCATCGCAGCGCTCAACAGCCTGGCCGGCCCCGTGACCGAATTCGACGCGCGCAGCGCGCACGCGCATTTCAATATCGGCGCCACCGATTACGTGTCGTTCGTCCTATTGCCGGGGTTGATGCGCCGCCTGCAGGAGACCGCGCCGCACGTCTCGCTGACGCTGCATGACATGGAATCCATGATGCCGGAGGAAATGCTGCTGGCCGGCAAGGTCGACCTCGTCATCTCCAGCGTCGCCAGCGTCAACTTCCCCATCTACCGCCAGGAGCTGTTCCGCGATCACTACGTGTGCCTGTGCCGCGCCGGCCATCCCGCGCTGGCCGACCCGGTGCCGATCGAGCAATTCGTCTCCAGCCGCCACCTGGCCATGCCGCGCCAGAACGGCGCGCGCGAGCGCGTATTGCAGGACACCCTGCAACGCCTGGGCGTGACGCGCGACGTGGCGGTGCAGGTGCCCCATATGCTGGCCATCCCCGCCACGCTCACCGCCACCGACCTGGTGGCGACCATGGCCTGCCGGGTGGCGCGCGAATTCGCCGCGCGGCATCCCTTGCAGGTCCTGGCCCACCCGCTGCCCCTGCCTGATTTCCCGGTATCCCAGCTCTGACACGACCGCACCCGCCGCAGCCCCTCGCACCAATGGCTGCGCGACACCGTCTACGACCTGGCCCGCGTCAACGCCTGTCCCGCGCCCCAAGACGGCGCGCCGGGCTAGAACTCGCCTTCCGCCAGCTCGTAGCTGACGCTGAAAAAACGCGAATCCAGCCAGTTGGTGGTGAACTGCACGGGCTCGCCGGCATGCGAGAAAACATACTGCACCCGCACCAGCGGCGCGGTGCCCAGCGCCTCGGCAACCGCCGTGCGCTGGGCGCGGGCATGCGACTCGGCGCCGATATTGATGCGCGCATGGTCGACCTTGAAGCCGATTTTCTGCTCGACGATGGGATAGACGAACAACGGCCCATTGCGCGCCGCGGCGTCGAAATCCTGCAGGCTCAGGCGCTGCCCGATATGCGCGGGAAAGTAGATATCGCTGAAACCGATGTTCTGCGCCTGGTCCGCGTGCACCAATTGCAGGCGATACAGCTGCGCCCCCGGCGCCTGGCCTAGCTGTGAAGATTCAATAGGTTGTATGCATGGTTCATCCGAACCGGATTTGAGAAACTGGAAATCGCCACCCCCCCAGTTCACTCAAGGAGCCCGGCCGGATGAACACCCATAAGCATGCCCGATTGACCTTCCTACGTCGACTCGAAATGGTCCAGCAATTGATCGCCCATCAAGTTTGTGTGTCTGAAGCGGCCCGCGCCTATGGGGTCACCGCGCCGACTGTGCGCAAATGGCTGGGCCGCTTCCTGGCTCAGGGCCAGGCGGGCTTGGCCGATGCGTCCTCGCGCCCGACGGTCTCGCCCCGAGCGATTGCGCCGGCCAAGGCGCTGGCTATCGTGGAGCTGCGCCGCAAGCGGCTGACCCAAGCGCGCATCGCCCAGGCGCTGGGCGTGTCAGCCAGCACCGTCAGCCGCGTCCTGGCCCGCGCCGGTCTGTCGCACCTGGCCGACCTGGAGCCGGCCGAGCCGGTGGTGCGCTACGAGCATCAGGCCCCCGGCGATCTGCTGCACATCGACATCAAGAAGCTGGGACGTATCCAGCGCCCTGGCCACCGGGTCACGGGCAACCGACGCGATACCGTTGAGGGGGCCGGCTGGGACTTCGTCTTCGTGGCCATCGATGACCACGCCCGCGTGGCCTTCACCGACATCCACCCCGACGAGCGCTTCCCCAGCGCCGTCCAGTTCCTCAAGGACGCAGTGGCCTACTACCAGCGCCTGGGCGTGACCATCCAGCGCTTGCTCACCGACAATGGCTCGGCCTTTCGCAGCCGCGCCTTCGCCGCGCTGTGCCATGAGCTGGGCATCAAGCACCGCTTTACCCGACCTTACCGCCCACAGACCAATGGCAAGGCCGAACGCTTCATCCAGTCGGCCTTGCGTGAGTGGGCTTACGCTCACACCTACCAGAACTCCCAACACCGAGCCGATGCCATGAAATCCTGGCTACACCACTACAACTGGCATCGACCCCACCAAGGCATCGGGCGCGCTGTACCCATCTCCAGACTCAACCTGGACGAATACAACCTATTGACAGTTCACACCTAGCGTGGCGGCGGCTTCGTCGTGCCGCGCCGGCCCGAAGCCGGTGACGCGCGTCTGGTGGATGACCGCCGGGCTGAGGATATCGGACAGGCGGCGCAGATGGCGCTCGACCGGCACCACCGGACTGCGGCTGATGACGCGCGCCGGCTTGGCGCGCTGCTTGCGGATATAGCCGCGCTTTTCCAGCAGGTCCAGCGCCTGCCGCACGGTAAAGCGGCTGGCCGAATAGTGCGCCGATATCAGCCGTTCTATCGGGAGGTCTTTGCCGACCGCGGCCGTATCCGCCTCGATCGACCGGACCAGGCCCTGGTAGATGGTCCAGTACAGCAGGTTGGGCGTATCGGCTGAAGCGGCTGCCTCCACCTCGGGCAGGGACAACACATCAACGGAAGCAGACATAGGCGGTTATCTGGAGTGGCTCAGGGCCGGGGCCGGTGAAGTCGAAAGCCTGATTATTGCGCAGCCGCCAGGGACGCGGCCACCGGACTGAGCACGCGCGAGACATCCTGCACGAAATCCTGGGCCTGGCTCGCCGGCATCGGCGCGAACGGCACCAACCCCAGCTGCACGACGCGCTCGCGAAAAGCGCGATCGGCCAGCACGTCCTGCAGCGCCTGGCTCAAGCGCGCAACCACCTCCGGCGGGGTGCTGGCGCGCACATCGATGGCATTCCAACCGTCGAACAATACCTCTTCGAAGGTCCGATAGCCCAGTTCGCCCAGCGTCGGCACCGCCGACATCGCCTCGATGCGGCCCCGGCCGATGACCGCGACCGGCACCACCTTGCGATCGTCGATGTGCTGCCGCAGCGCGGTGTAGCTGTCCACCACCACGTCGACGCGGCCCGCCAGCAGATCGACGTGCATGGGCGCGCTGCCGCGATACTGGATTTCGTTCACCTTGCCGCCCAGCGCCTGCATCAGCACGTGCTCGGTCAGGTACGGCGCGGTGCCGATGCCCGGCACGGCCCATGCCGTCTTGCCCGGATTGGCCGCGATGTAAGCCTTGAGCCGCGCGAAGTCGGGCAGCCCGGCCGCCACCGAGGTCACCATCACCGTCGGTACGCGCGACACCAGCGCCACCGCCGTGAAATCCCTGATGGGATCATAGGCCAGCGCCGGCTGCAGGGCGCGCGCCACCGTCTTGCTGGAAATCGCCAGCAGCAGCGTGTGACCGTCGGCTGGCTTGTCCAGCACATACGACGAGCCCACGATGCCGCCCCCGCCGCCCTTGTTCTCGATCACGATGGACTGCCCCAGGCGCTTGCCCAGGGCATCGGCCAGCACGCGCGCAATCGCGTCGGTCGACCCGCCCGGCGGCGAAGGCACGACCAGGGTCACCGGGCGGCTGGGGTAGTCGGCCAGCGCCGGCGCCGCCCCCAGGGCCAGCCCCAACGCGGCGGCACAGGCCTGGCGGACGACGGCGCCGGCGATGCGGGGCCAGCGAACCATCGATGCAAGCGTCTTCATAGCGGTCTCCTGCGCGGTCGCGGCGCTGCTATCGCCGCGGCGACGATTCGGCGTGGTACTGCTGCGCGCGGGCCGCGCAGCCGACCTTGATGAAGCCCTGGTCGGAGCCTACCCACAGGATCCGCGCGCCCAGCGACTGCAGCATCAACGAGTCTTCCAGTGTCGGTGCAAAGGCGCCAACCGGAATGCCGCAGCGCTCGCCCAGGTCGATCAGCCCCTTGATGCAATCGAGCAGGCGCGCGTTGCGGTAGTCGGGCACGCAATCCATCCCCATGGCGATGGAAAGGTCGCTCGCGCCCACGTAGATCGCGCCCAGCCCCTCCGTACGCATGATCTGCTCGGCCTGGCGCACGCCCTCCTCGTTCTCTATCATCGCGATGGGCAGCAGGCGGTCGCGGGTCTGCGCGTAATAGTCCTGGATGCTCTGGCGCTGTTGATCATGGGCGCCACCACGGCATCCACGCCGCCATCGAGCACCTTGGTGATCGCCGCCGGATCATTGGCCGCCACGCGCACCACCGGCGCGCATCCCTGGGCGCGCACCGCGCGCGCCAGGTCGTTGACTTCGTGCAGCCCGATGGCGGAATGCTGCAGATCTATCATCACCGCGTCGAATCCCGCGCTGGCCACCATCTCGGCCGCATAGGTATCCGGCAGGCTGTTGCCGATCATGGTGATTGCCTGTCCCTGGCGCAGGCGCGCTTTCAAGGTCGTCATGGCTGGCTCCTGTCGCGGTCAGCGGATAAGCGAATCGATCGCGGCCCGGCCCAGCCCGACACGCTCGTAATGCGCGCGAGCCTGCTCCAGGCGCAGCAAGACATCGGTAATGCCGGTGACGTCGCCGCGTTCGTCCAGCAACAGGAAGCCCCCTTCGTTGACGGTGAACAGCTCCACGGTTTCCTCGCCGATCACCTCGAAGGTGTGGCTGTCGCCCGGCACTTCCAGCAGGTACGAGCCGGGCCGGTGCTCCCAGTCACGCTCGCGATAATGCCAGCGCCCCCGCAGCGTACAGCCGACCACCCGCCCCAGATGGTAGTGCGTCGGCAGCTGCGCGCCCGGCGCCACGCGAAAGACGCTGTGCCACACGCCGTTGCGCACATCGAATGCCATCGGGTAGAACCAGGCGCCGGGCGCCAGCGGCACCCAGCAGCGCTCATCGTCGCGGTCCAGCGCCCGGATCAGCTCCGGCGCCTCGTTGCGGGCCGCCAGCCCCGTGCCTCCCGCTATGCCATGCCCCATCGTGTTCTCCTCCAAGTGGTTCGTCTCTTGTTATATCCAGATATCCGGATATCTGGATATAGACGTCAGGCCATAGGTCCGCGGGTCGCCCGCCTTCACGTAGTCGGACGACTGGTACAGCCAGTAGCGCTTGTTGGCCACGTTGTTGATGCCGGCGGTGAAGGTCGCCTCGTAGCCGTGGATCTGCGTGTCGTAGGTGGCGCCGATATTGACGATGGCGTAGTCGTCCACCTGCACCCGGTTGCTGGCGCCCAGCATCGTGTTGCCGGTGTACTTCACATCGGCGCGCAGCTTCAGCCCCGGCACCTGCGGCACCGAGTACGCCAGTTGCGCGGCCGCCACGAACTTCGGCGCTCCCGCCACGCGGTTGCCGGTGAAATCCGAGCCTTTCTTGTATTCCGAATCCAGCAACATCAGGCTGCCTCCCACGTTCCAGTCGCGGGCGATACGCGTGGAGGCGCCCAGTTCCAACCCCTGATAGAGCGTCTTGCCGTCCTGCACCAGCTCGTTGGCGGCATTCGCGTATTCCGCCTTCTTCTCGATGCGAAACAGCGCCGCCGTGGCGGCCCAGCCGTCCTGTTCGGTCTTGATGCCCAGCTCGTACTGCTTGCTCTTCAACGGATCGAGCAATGCGCCGAAGTTGGCGTACGCGGCGCCCACCGACGAGCCCGGCTCCAAGGATTCGATGTAGCTGGCATAGGCCATGGTGCGCGGCGTCAGCTTGTACATCAGGGCAAAGGTCGGCGTCAGCACGCCGTTCTTGTCGTAGCGCGATGTTCGCGCGCCCGTGGCATCGAATCCTTGCTGCGCATAATTCGTATAGCGCAGCCCGCCCAGCACCGACCAGCCGCCGGTCAGGTCGACCGTGTCGCTGGCGAACAGCGCCTTCTGCGTGATCTCGGCCGCGCGGTACAGGTGCAGCTGGCCTTCGCTGTAGTACGTGTTGGTATTGCGCGCGCGCAGGTTGCCCGTGCCCTGCAATTGATAGACCCCGTTGGCGCTGTAGTCGTTCTTCTGCTTCTGCCACGACGCGCCGGCCACCACGTGGTGCTTCAAGGGACCGGTAGCGAACTTGCCCTCCAGCATGGCCTGCCACTGGTTGTAGCCATAGGCCTCGCCATAGTCCGAGCGGTAATCGTCATAGTCGCCCGCCTGGTCGCGCAGGAACAGCACCGACTCGTTGCGGCGGGTACGCGTGGAGCTGTAGCTGTAATTGGTGCTCAGCGTCCATTCGTCCGCCAATTGGTACTTCAAGCCGGTCGAGTAATAGCGGAACGCATTGTCCGCATACGGTCCCTGCCCGACCAGCCTGTCATTGTCGTTGCGCACCGGCGATGGCAACTCGCTGCCGGCCATGGTGCCCGCATAGATCGTGGGCTCCTGCCCGATGGCCTTGCGGTCCTGGTAGATGGATTGGAAGTCCCAGGTCAACCGGTCGCTCAGGCGCGCATCCAGCGCCAGCGACACCGAATCGCGGTACAGCGATCCACCGTTGTAGGTATTGCCCTCCTCGTGCGTGGCATTCAGCCGATAGCCAAACGCGCCGCTCTCGCCCACCCTGCCGCCCAGGTCCACGTGCTCGCGCAGCAACCCCTTGGACACGTAGCCCAGCTCGACGCTGCGCACCGCTTCGTCGGTCGGCTTCTTGGTGACATAGTTGACCAGGCCGCCCGGCGAGCCGAAACCGTACATGAAGCCCGACGCCCCCTTGAGCAGGTCGATCTGCTCGAAGTGCTCGAACGGCAGCGTCGTGACGTAGCTCAGGAACGGCCGGCCATCGATGCGGTACGAATTCTGCCAATCCAGCGGCAGGCCGCGCACCGTCAGGTAGCTGGCCCACGCGCCATAGGACGCGCTGTTGTCCGTCACCGAGGCATCCAGCGCGAACACGTCTCCCAGCTTGTTGACCTGGCGCTCCTCCATGTCGCGGGCAGTCACCACCGTGGTGGAAAAAGGCGTCTCCAGCTGGGTGCGCCGTCCCAGCGCGCCGGTATCGACCGGCGCCTCCAGATGCTCCAGCGTGTCGTCCACCGGCGCGGCGTTGACCGTGACGGCCGGCATTTGCGCCACGCCTTGCGTATCCGGGACACCCGCCGCAGCGGGCTGGGCGCGCGCGCCGGCGGCAACGGCGCCCAGGGCAAGCATGAAGAGCGCGGGCACGAAGGCGGGCTGCGCCTGCCGGCGCGCAGGGCGCGTACGGCGGGAAGTAGGACGAGGCACGAAATTTCTCCAGTATGGCCAAGAAAAACTCGTATTTTATTATGAATGCGACTTGTTCGCAATATTATTATTGATTACACAGGTCTCCGGATGCCCCGTCGCGCCCTGCTCCAGGCGAAAAAAAACCCTGCCTGGGCAGGGCTTTCGCATCCAGCGATTGGCTGCAAGCGCCTCAGAACGGAATATCGTCGTCCATGTCGGCCAGGTTGGCGGCCGGCGCGGCCTGCGGCGCGGGGCGCTGCGGGGCGGCCGCCGGGCGCTGGGCCGGGGCGCGCTGCTGGCGCGGTGCGTCGTCGTAGCCACCGCCGTAACCGCCGCCGCTGTCGCCGCCGCTATCGCGCCCGCCCAGCATCTGCATCTGGTCGGCCACGATTTCGGTGCTGTAGCGGTCGGCGCCGGTGTCCTTGTCTTGCCATTTGCGGGTCTTCAGGCGGCCCTCGATGTAGACCGAACGCCCCTTCTTCAGGTATTCGCCCGCGATTTCGGCCAGGCGGTTGTACATGACCACGCGGTGCCATTCGGTTTCCTCGCGGCGCTCGCCGCTGGCCTTGTCCTTCCATTGCGAGGTCGTGGCGATCGACACGTTGCAGATGGCCGCCCCATCCGGGCTGTAACGCACTTCCGGGTCGCGACCCAGATTGCCGACGAGAATGACTTTGTTGACGGATGCCATGCCGATGCCCCTCTGTTGCCCGCCCGCGCCGCCGCGTGGAACGTCGCGGCGCCGGCTGCGCATACGAAACTGTGTTTAAGACCGGCTTCATGAAACACGCCGGTCGGTGACCGGCGCATACTGGGTGAAGCCCTGTGATGACCGACATTATCGACGATAACGCATGGCCGCGCCAACCGCCGGCGGCGCAGAATTATCCACCACGCTGTAACATTTTCCGGGGCCGAACGGATCAGCGCAGCGGCCGCAGCGCCCAGGTCACGGCCAGCCACAGGGCCGCCAGCGCGGCGGCGGCGATGTACACGGCGTCGGCCCCGCCGCTGGCCGCCAGCCAGCCGCCCAGCGCGCCGCCGGCGAACAGGCCGGCGGCCTGCGCGGTGTTGTAGAAGCCCAGGGCCAGGCCCTTGTACTGCGCCGGCGCAACGCGCGACACCAGCGAAGGCTGCAGGGCTTCGAGGATGTTGAAGGCCACGAAGAAACCGGTCAGCGCCAGGGCCAGGGCGTAGAAACCGTGAGCGGCCAGCGGCAGCAAGGCGCAGACCACGATCAGGCCCGCCACGGCGGCGCGCAGCGCCGCCCGGTGGGCGCGCCGCTTCTCGGCCACGAACACGGCGGGCACCATCAGCACGAAGGAAACCAGGATGACCGGCAGGTAGACGCGCCACAGGTCGCGCGCGTCCAGCCCGCCCAGGCGCGCCAGCAGCGACGGCGTAACCAGGAACAGGGCGACCTGGATCAGGTGCAGCACGAACACGCCGAAATTGAGCCGCAGCAGGTCGGCGTGCAGCAGGACGGCCCGGGCACTGGCGCCCTGCATGGTGCGCGCCTCGGTGCGCGGCACTACCGGCACCATCCAGCGGGCCACCGTCAGGCTGGCCAGGCCCAGGCAGGCAATGGTCCAGAACAGTCCCGACAGCCCCCACCACCCCACCAGCACCGGCGCAGCAACCAGCGACACGGCGAACGACAGGCCGATCGAGCCGCCCACCATGGCCATGGCCCGGGTGCGCACCTCGTCGCGGGTGGCGTCGGCCAGCCAGGCCGTGACGGCCGCCGAAATGGCGCCCGCGCCCTGGATGGCGCGGCCCAGCGTGATCCAGTAGACATCGTCAGCCAGCGCGCAGACCACGCTGCCGATGATGAACAGCACCAGGCCGGCGACCACCACCGGACGGTGCCCCCAGCGATCGGAAGCCAGGCCGAAAGGGATCTGCATGAAGGCCTGGGTCAGGCCGTACATGCCCAGCGCCAGGCCGACGCGCGCGGGGTCGTTGCCGCCGGGCAGGTCGCGCGCAGCCACCGCGAAGACCGGCAGCAGCAGAAACAGGCCCAGCATCCGGCATGCGAACAGGCCGGCCAAGGCCACGCTGGCGCGGCGCTCGGAGCGGGTCAGTTGCAGTTTCTGGTCGGCCGGCATGCAGGCATAGGAAATGAGAAGGGTGACGGAAACGGCCTGGGGCCGGGCGCGCCGGCCGCCCCTCGCGCATGCCGGACAGACTATGGACCAGCGAACGGGGGACGATTCGGCGCGCTATAGTACCAAGTTGGCCTTTGAAACTGCTTAAACGCCCAATGGACGCGATTCGCATTCGGGGTGCGCGCACCCACAATCTCAAGAACGTCTCGCTGGACCTGCCGCGCCACCAGTTGGTCGTGGTGACGGGCCTGTCCGGTTCGGGCAAGTCGTCGCTGGCGTTCGACACGCTGTATGCGGAAGGCCAGCGTCGCTACGTGGAAAGCCTGTCGGCATACGCGCGCCAGTTCCTCCAGCTGATGGACAAGCCCGATGTCGATCTGATCGAAGGCCTATCGCCGGCGATCTCCATCGAACAGAAGTCGGCGGGCCACAATCCGCGCTCGACCGTGGGCACCATCACCGAGATCCACGACTACCTGCGCCTGCTGTACGCACGGGTGGGCACGCCCTACTGCCCCGACCACGGGCTGCCGCTGCAGGCGCAAAGCGTCGGCCAGATGGTCGACGCCGTGCTGGCCTGGCCGGCCGAGGCGCGCCTGGCCGTGCTGGCGCCCATTGCGCGGGCCCGCAAGGGCAGCTTCGAGGACGAACTGGCCAGCCTGCAGGCGCAGGGCTTCGTGCGGCTGCGGGTCGATGGCCAGCTGCAGGAAATCGAGCAGCTGCCCGCGCTGAAGAAAACCGAGAAACACGACCTGGACGTGGTCATCGACCGCCTGCGCATCCGCCCCGAAAGCCAGCAGCGCCTGGCCGAGAGTTTCGAGACCGCGCTGCAGCTGGCCGAAGGCCGCGCCATCGCGCTGGACATGGACAGCGGCCGCGAACAGGTGTTCTCCAGCCGTTACGCCTGCCCGATCTGCAGCCACAGCCTGGCCGAGCTGGAGCCGCGGCTGTTCAGCTTCAACAATCCCATGGGCGCCTGTCCCGGTTGCGACGGCATCGGCCAGGTAGGCTTTTTCGACCCCAAGCGCGTGGTGGCCTTCCCGGAGCTGAGCCTGGCCGCCGGCGCGATCCGCGGCTGGGACCGCCGCAACTCCTTCACCCACTCCCTGCTGACCAGCCTGGCCACCCATTACGAATTCGACATCGATACCCCGTTCGAGGAGCTGCCGGCCGAAGTGCGCGAGAAGGTACTGCACGGCTCGGGCGAGGAAGAGATCGCCTTCTTCTATGTCAATGAAAAGGGCCGCAGCACGGTCAAGCGCCACCCGTTCGAAGGCGTGATCCCGAACCTGGAGCGCCGCTGGCGCGAAACCGACTCGGCCACGGTGCGCGAGGAGCTGGGCAAGTACCGCAACATCAAGACCTGCCCGGACTGCGGCGGCTCGCGCCTGCGTCCCGAGGCGCGCAACGTGCTGATCGGCAGCGAGCCGCGCGAGGGCGAACGCCATGGCCAGGCGATCTTCGAGGTCGAGAGCATGCCGCTGTCGGTGTGCCTGGACTGGTTCCGCCAGCTGCAGCTGACCGGCGCCAAGCAGGAGATCGCGCAGCGCATCGTGCGCGAGATCGAGGCCCGTCTCAGCTTCCTGAACAATGTCGGCCTGAACTACCTGTCGCTGGATCGCAGCGCCGATACGATCTCGGGCGGCGAAGCCCAGCGCATCCGGCTGGCCAGCCAGATCGGCTCGGGCCTGACCGGCGTCATGTATGTGCTGGACGAGCCATCCATCGGCCTGCACCAGCGCGACAACGACCGGCTGATCGGCACCCTGCAGCACCTGCGCGACCTGGGCAACAGCGTCATCGTGGTCGAGCACGACGAGGACATGATCCGCTGCGCCGATTGGGTGGTCGACATGGGCCCGGGCGCCGGCGAGCACGGCGGCCAGGTGGTGGCGCAGGGCACGCCGGAGGCGGTGCAGACCGACCCGCAATCGCTCACCGGCCAGTACCTGAGCGGCGCGCGCGCCATCGAGATCCCGGCGCGCCGGCCGGTCGCCGACGACCAGCCCTGGCTGCACCTGTCCGGGGCCACCGGCAACAACCTCAAATCGGTCGATCTGCGCATCCCGGCGGCGCGCCTGGTGTGCGTCACCGGCGTCTCGGGCTCGGGCAAATCCACCCTGGTCAACGATACGCTGGCGGTGGCGCTGGCGCGCCAGCTCAACCATGCGCAAGGCGAGCCGGCGCCCTATGCCGGCCTGGCCGGGCTGGAGCACTTCGACAAGACCATCAGCGTGGACCAAAGCCCGATCGGACGCACGCCGCGCAGCAACCCCGCCACGTACACCGGGCTGTTCACGCCCATCCGGGAACTGTTCGCCGGCGTGCCCGAAGCGCGCGCGCGCGGCTACGACCCGGGCCGTTTCAGCTTCAACGTCAAGGGCGGACGCTGCGAAGCCTGCCAGGGCGATGGCGTGGTCAAGGTCGAGATGCATTTCCTGCCGGACATGTACGTGCCGTGCGACGTCTGCCACGGCAAGCGCTACAACCGCGAGACGCTGGAAATCCGCTACCGCGGCCGCAACATCAGCGAAGTGCTGGACCTGACGGTCGAACAGGCGCTGGAATATTTCGAATCGGTGCCCGCCATTGCGCGCAAGCTGCACACGCTGATCGATGTGGGCCTGTCGTACATCCGGCTGGGGCAAAGCGCTACCACGCTGTCCGGCGGCGAGGCGCAACGGGTCAAGCTGTCGCTGGAACTGTCGCGCCGCAGCACGAGCCGCACCCTGTACATCCTGGACGAGCCGACCACCGGCCTGCACTTCCATGACATCGAGCTCTTGCTCAAGGTCCTCAACCAACTGGTCGACAGCGGCAATACGGTACTGATCATCGAGCACAACCTCGACGTCATCAAGACCGCCGACTGGCTGGTGGATATGGGGCCGGAAGGCGGCGACGGCGGCGGACGCGTGGTCGCGCAGGGCACGCCCGAGCAGGTGGCGGCCAGCCCCGACAGCCACACCGGCCACTACCTGGGGCGGGTATTGCGCAACGGCAAACGGCGCTAGACTAGGTGTGAACTGTCAATAGGTTGTATTCGTCCAGGTTGAGTCTGGAGATGGGTACAGCGCGCCCGATGCCTTGGTGGGGTCGATGCCAGTTGTAGTGGTGTAGCCAGGATTTCATGGCATCGGCTCGGTGTTGGGAGTTCTGGTAGGTGTGAGCGTAAGCCCACTCACGCAAGGCCGACTGGATGAAGCGTTCGGCCTTGCCATTGGTCTGTGGGCGGTAAGGTCGGGTAAAGCGGTGCTTGATGCCCAGCTCATGGCACAGCGCGGCGAAGGCGCGGCTGCGAAAGGCCGAGCCATTGTCGGTGAGCAAGCGCTGGATGGTCACGCCCAGGCGCTGGTAGTAGGCCACTGCGTCCTTGAGGAACTGGACGGCGCTGGGGAAGCGCTCGTCGGGGTGGATGTCGGTGAAGGCCACGCGGGCGTGGTCATCGATGGCCACGAAGACGAAGTCCCAGCCGGCCCCCTCAACGGTATCGCGTCGGTTGCCCGTGACCCGGTGGCCAGGGCGCTGGATACGTCCCAGCTTCTTGATGTCGATGTGCAGCAGATCGCCGGGGGCCTGATGCTCGTAGCGCACCACCGGCTCGGCCGGCTCCAGGTCGGCCAGGTGCGACAGACCGGCGCGGGCCAGGACGCGGCTGACGGTGCTGGCTGACACGCCCAGCGCCTGGGCGATGCGCGCTTGGGTCAGCCGCTTGCGGCGCAGCTCCACGATAGCCAGCGCCTTGGCCGGCGCAATCGCTCGGGGCGAGACCGTCGGGCGCGAGGACGCATCGGCCAAGCCCGCCTGGCCCTGAGCCAGGAAGCGGCCCAGCCATTTGCGCACAGTCGGCGCGGTGACCCCATAGGCGCGGGCCGCTTCAGGCACACAAACTTGATGGGCGATCAATTGCTGGACCATTTCGAGTCGACGTAGGAAGGTCAATCGGGCATGCTTATGGGTGTTCATCCGGCCGGGCTCCTTGAGTGAACTGGGGAGTTGGCGATTTCCAGTTTCTCAAATCCGGTTCGGATGAACCATGCATACAACCTATTGAATCTTCACAACTAGGGCGGCACGGACGCGAACCGCCCGCCCCCCTATCTTGCCGCCAGGCCGCCATGTATACCCTGCTGATCGCCAACAAGAACTACTCGTCCTGGTCCCTGCGCGCCTGGCTGGCGCTGCGCCAGGCCGGCATTCCGTTTGAAGAGCAGAAGCTGGGCCTGCTGACCGAGGCCTTCACGCAACGGCTGCAAGCCATAACGCCGGCCGGCCTGGTGCCGGTGTTGCTCGACGGCGATTTCGCGGTCTGGGATTCACTGGCCATCTGCGAGTACGTGGCCGAACGCCATCCCGACGCGCAGCTGTGGCCGGCCGACCGGCGCGCGCGCGCCCGCGCGCGGTCGCTCGCGGCGCAGATGCACAGCGGGTTTGGCGCCTTGCGCCAGACCATGCCCATGAATATCGAGGCCCGGCTGCCGGGCATCGACCTGAGCGCGGCGCAGGCCGATATTTCGCGTGTGCAGGCCATCTGGCACGACACGCGCGCCGAATTCGGCCAGTCGGGCCCGTTCCTGTTCGGTCGTTTCTCGATTGCCGACGCGTTCTACGCCCCCGTGGTCTCGCGCTTCCAGACCTACGGCGTGGCCGCCGCCGGCGCGGTGCGCGACTACATGGAGGCCGTGCAGGCCCTGCCGGCCATGCAGGCCTGGACCCGCGACGCGCTGGCCGAAGCCACCTTCGTCGCCGACGACGAACCGTACCGCACGCACCGCTGAGCCGCGCTACGCGGACGAAAAAATCCGCCGGCCCCGTTGCCGTCAGCAGATGCCCCTGGACTGCCGCGGAGCCGGCGAATAAAAGCACGGCGAAGTGCTGGCCCTATCCTAGCCCGGCGAGCCCTCGGCCCGCACCCCCCATTTGGGGTAGGCCGCATGGGCGAGGCAGCCCCTCAGCCCATTTCGAACAGCCGCCGATGCTCGCGGATCGCGTAGCGATCGGTCATGCCGGCGATGTAATCCGAGATGGCGCGCGCCTGGTCCTGCGGCTGCTCGCGCCGGTAGTCCGGCGGCAACAGGCGCGGATCGCCCAGGAAGGCCTGGAACAGCTCACGCACGATGCGCTGGGCCTTGGTGGTCATGCGCACCACGCGGTAGTGGCGGTACAGGTTGTCGAACAGGAATTTCTTCAGCTCGTCGGCCTCGCGCCGCACCGCCGCCGAGAACCCCGCCAGCGGCGGCGCCCGGCGCACGTCGTCGGCGCTGGCCGGCGCATGGTCGCGGATGCGCGCCAGCGAGGTGGCGGTCAGGTCGACGATGAGCGTATTGATCATGCGCCGGATCGTCTCCGAGGTGGCGCGGCGCGGCGCCAATTGGGGATAACGGCGCGCCACCTCGGCGTAGTGGCGCGCGAAAATGCCCACCTCCTGCAGCTGCTCCAGGGTGATCAGCCCGGAGCGCAGCCCGTCGTCGACGTCATGATTGTTGTAGGCCACCTCGTCGGCCAGATTGGCCAGCTGGGCCTCCAGCGACGGCTGGGTGCGGTCGAGAAAGCGCTCGCCCACCGCCCCCAGCTGGCGCGCATGCGTGGCCGAGCAATGCTTCAGGATGCCTTCGCGGGTCTCGAAGCACAGGTTCAGGCCGTTGAACTCGGCGTAGCGCTCTTCCAGTTCGTCGACCACGCGCAGGCTCTGCAGATTGTGCTCGAAGCCGCCCGCCTGCGGCGCCAGCTCGCGCATGCAGGCGTTGAGCTCGTCCTGCCCGGCATGGCCGAACGGCGTGTGCCCCAGATCATGCGCCAGCGCGATGGCCTCGGTGAGATCCTCCGAAACCCGCAGGCTGCGCGCCAGCGTGCGCGCGATCTGGGCCACTTCCAGGCTGTGGGTCAGGCGGGTGCGGAACAGGTCGCCTTCGTGGTTGACGAAGACCTGGGTCTTGTATTCCAGGCGCCGGAACGCATTGGAATGGATGATGCGATCCCGGTCGCGCTGGAACTCGGTGCGGTTCTCTGGCGGCGGCTCGCTGTGCCTGCGCCCGCGCGTTTTTGACGGGTCGGATGCATAAGAAGCCAATTCGTTCATAAGCACTACCGTCCCGTCCTTGTTCATCGCGTGGTTCGTTCCAGCGCGGTCCGCACGTCCGCCTCCGGCGCCGCCCGGCTCAAGGCCTGGCCTATGCGCGGCATCAGCACGAAACGGATCTCGCCGCCTTCGGTCTTCTTGTCCACCTGCATCAGCGCCAGCCAGCGCTCGGCGCCCAGGTCCGGCGCCACCGTGGGGCAGCCGATCTCGCGCACCAGATCGCGCACCCGCTGCACATCGGCGGCGGGAAAGCCCGCTGCCAGGGTGGACAGCTCGGCCGCCTGCACCATGCCGCAGCCCACGGCCTCGCCGTGCAGCCACTCGCCGTAACCCAGGCCGGACTCGATCGCATGGCCGAAGGTATGCCCCAGGTTGAGAATGGCGCGCAGGCCGGACTCGCGCTCATCCTGCCCCACCACCTGCGCCTTGAGCTCGCACGAGCGCCGGATCGCATAGGCCAGCGCCCTGGGCTCCAGCGCGCGCAAGGCGCCGACGTTGTCCTCGCACCACTGCCAGAAACCGGCATCCAGGATCAGGCCGTACTTGATCACCTCGGCCAGTCCCGCGGACACTTCCCGCGCCGGCAGCGTGCCCAGCACCTCGGTATCGATCTCCACCGCCACCGGCTGGTAGAAGG
The DNA here is from genome assembly GCF_000306945.1 of Bordetella pertussis 18323. Taxonomy (NCBI): domain Bacteria; kingdom Pseudomonadati; phylum Pseudomonadota; class Betaproteobacteria; order Burkholderiales; family Alcaligenaceae; genus Bordetella; species Bordetella pertussis. Next base: position 3,255,494 of record NC_018518.1, read on the forward strand.
CGCCGATCATGTTCTTGCCCAGCGGGTGGTTGACCGCGGTCTTGCCGCCCACCGACGAATCCACCTGCGCCAGCAAGGTGGTCGGCACCTGCACGAAGCGGATCCCGCGCATGTATACGGCGGCCGCGAAACCCGTCATGTCGCCGATCACCCCTCCGCCCAGCGCCACCAGCACGGCGCGCCGGTCCAGGCGGTTTTCCAGCAGGGCGTCGAAAATCAGGTTCAGGGTCTGCCAATCCTTGTGCGCCTCGCCATCGGGCAACTCGATGCGCAGCACCCGCTTGCCGGTGCGCGCCAGGGCCGCCTCGACGCGCGCGCCGTACAGGCCCGCCACGGTCGGGTTGGTGACCACGGCGATGGCCGTCGCGTCGGCCGGAATCGACGCGTCCAGCGCATCCAGGCGTCCGGGGCCGATATGGATGGGATAACTGCCACCGGGCGTGGCGACCTCGACAACGTCCATTATTTCTTCTCGTAGGCTTGCAGCTTGGGCAGCAGGGACTTCACCAGCGTGGCGATGGGCATGCTGCCGGTATCGATGACCAGATCGGCCACCTCGTTATACAGCGGTTCGCGCGCCACCATCAGCTCGCGCAGGGTAGCGCGCGGATCGGCGGTGGCCAGCAAGGGGCGGTTGCGATCGCGGCTGGTACGCCGGAACAGCTCTTCCACGCTGGCGCGCAGGTAGATCACGATGCCGCGCTCGCGCAGGGCCTGCCGGTTCTCCGCGGCCAGCACCGCGCCCCCGCCGGTGGCAAGAATTATCTGCCGGCGTTGGGTACACTCTTGCAATGCGGCAGCTTCCCGCCGGCGAAACCCGGCTTCGCCTTCGATTTCGAAGATGACCGGAACCCGCACGCCGCAACGCGCCTCCAACTCATGGTCGAGATCGATGAATTCGCGCCTCAGCGCACGCGCCAGGCCTCGCCCTATGGTGGTCTTGCCGGCGCCCATCATCCCCACCAGAAAGATCGGCAGGTCGTGCGGCAGGAACGCCGCCGGCTCGTCACCGGCGCAGGCTACAGGGTGGGCGGCCTCCTGGTCGCCCGGTTGCGGGTCGTTGGCGGACGCCGCGCATAAATTAGCGGAAGCATTCATGCCGGCATTATCCCATCGCTGTCAGTTGCCCGCTTACCACACTGAACGATTCTGTTACAGAAACTGCCATGGCCCCAATTGGGACAATGGGAGATAACCGTACAATCGCCGCGATGAGCAAGCGCCAGAATTCAACCAAGCAGGACAAGCCCGCCAAGAGCGGTTCAGCGATTTTGCGGTTCTTCCTGAAGGCCGGCATCTTCTTTGGCGGCCTGGCCCTGTGCGGCGTACTGCTGGCCGGCATGGCCCTGGCGCTGGCCTGGCCCAACCTGCCCGATCTGCACGCCATGACCGACTATCGGCCGCGCGTGCCGCTGCGCGTCTATACGGCCGACCGGGTGCTGATCGGCGAATTCGGCGAAGAGCGCCGCAACGTGCTGCGCTTCAACGAAATCCCCGATGTCATGAAGTCGGCGGTGCTGGCCGCCGAGGACGATCGTTTCTACCAGCACGGCGGGATCGACTGGATGGGCGTCATCCGCGCCGGCCTGACCAACCTGATCAGCATGTCGAAGTCGCAAGGCGCGAGCACCATCACCATGCAGGTGGCGCGCAACTTCTACCTGTCGTCCGAGAAGACCTATTCGCGCAAGTTCTACGAACTGCTGCTCACCTTCAAGATCGAATCGCAGCTCACCAAGGACCAGATCCTCGAGCTGTACATGAACCAGATCTACCTGGGCCATCGCGCCTACGGCTTCGCCGCCGCCTCGCGCACCTATTTCGGCAAGCCGCTGTCGCAGGTCACGCCGTCCGAGGCCGCCATGCTGGCCGGCATTCCCAAGGCGCCGTCGCGCTTCAACCCGATTTCCAACCGCCCGCGCGCCGAACTGCGCCAGCGCTATGTGCTGGGCCGCATGTATTCGCTGGGCTACCTGACCGAGCCCGAATACAAGGAAGCGATGGCGCAGCCCATCGTGATCAAGTCGGCCGAAGGCACGCCGGCCGGCGGCTACGCCATCCATGGCGAATACGTCGCCGAACTGGCGCGCCAGCTGCTCTACAACGTGTACCAGGACAACCTGTATTCGCGCGGCATCAACATCTACACCACCGTCCAGTCGAAGGACCAGGAATCGGCCTATCGCGCGGTGCGCGACGGCGTGCTCGAATACACGCGGCGCGCGCCCTACCCCGGCCCCGAGGAACAGCTGGACATGCCGGCCGGCGTCGAGAACGACCCGCAGGCGCTGGACGAATTCCTCGATGGCGTGTTCGACAAGTTCTCCGACAGCGGCGACCTGCTGACCGCCGTCGTGCTGTCGGCCAGCCCCACCGAGATCAAGCTGGTGCGCAGCTCGCGCGAAGTCATCTCCATCACCGACAAGAAGGCGCTGGGCGTGGTGGCGCGGGCGCTGACGGACAAGGCCAAGCCCGAGATGCGCCTGAAGCGCGGCTCGGTCGTCTACATCCACAAATACAACGACAACTGGGAAGTCATCAACATGCCGGCGGTGCAGGCCGCGTTCGTGGCGCTGTCGCCGCAGGACGGCGCCATCCGCGCCATGGTCGGCGGCTTCGACTTCTACCGCGGCAACTTCAACCGCGTGACGCAGGCATGGCGCCAGCCCGGCTCGAACATCAAGCCGTTCATCTATGCCGCCTCGCTCGAGCGCGGCCTGACGCCGGCCACCCAGATCTCCGACCAGCCGTTCGAACTGTCCGCGGCGCAGACCGGCTCCAAGGCCTGGCATCCGAAGAACTACGGCAACCAGTACGAGCCCATGCTGACCATGCGCCAGGGCCTGTACAAGTCGAAGAACATGGTGTCCATCCGCATCCTGCAGGCCATCGGGCCGCAGTACGCCCAGGACTACCTCACCCGCTTCGGTTTCGACAAGGCGCGCCAGCCCGCCGTGCTGCCGCTGGCGCTGGGCGCCGGCTCGGTCACGCCCTTGCAGCTGGCCGGCGCCTATGCGGTGTTCGCCAACGGCGGCTACCGCATCACGCCCTACCTGATCGATCGCGTCACCGACAGCTCCGGCAAGGTCCTGATGCAATCGCGTCCGGTCATCGCCGGCGATGCGGCCGCGCGCGCCATCGACGCGCGCACCGCCTTCGTCATGGACGATATGCTGCGTGGCGTGGCCACCAGCGGCACCGCCGCCCGCGCCCGCGCCACGCTCAAGCGCAGCGACGTCGCCGGCAAGACCGGCACCACCAACGAATCGGTCGACGCCTGGTTCTCGGGCTATACGCCCAGCCTGGTGGCCACCGCATGGCTGGGCTTCGACCAGCCCAAATCGCTGGGCTCGCGCGAGACCGGCGGCGGCGTGGCCATGCCGATCTGGCTCGACTACATGAAGGATGCGCTCAAGGGCGTGCCCGAAGAGAAGCAGCGGCCGCGTCCCGATGGCCTGCTGGTGGAGAACGGCGAGCTCTATTTCAGCGAGTTCCCGCCCGGCCAGGCGGTGGCGCGCCTGGGCTTGCCCCAGGCCGGCGACGCGCTGGGCGACTTCCTGAACGGGCTGACCGGCGGCAACGACAATTCGATCCGCGTGGCGCCCGGCGTGGGCACGCAAGGGTCGCAGCCCTGGAGCCAGAACATCCCGTTCTGACTCGTTGGCGGCCGGGCCGGGACGCAAGCGTCCCGGCCCGGCTTACACTGATGCAGTCAGAGGCGCACCGAAACCGGCACGCCGGCGGCCTCGGAACAGATCTGCGACAGGGCATCGGGCAGGCGCGGACCCCCACGGGTATCGTTCCAGTGCTGGCCATCGTAGCGATAGTGGAAACCACCGCTGCGCGCGGCGACCCACAGCTCCTGCATGGCGGCCTGCACATTGACGACGACCTGGGTGCCGTCTTCGAACACCAGCGTCAGCACATTGCCGCTGCGGGTGGCTTCGATATCGACATCCAGGCCTGCGGCCCAATCGTCCGCCTGGCTTTCGATACTGTCGAGCACCTGGTCGACCAACGCAAGAAATTCGGTTTCCGTCATAATCCAACCTGCAACAATTATGGAGTTCCCTGTGTTCCATTCGGCACATAACCGTCTGGCTCTACGCATTGTAGCCACGCTGGCCCTCGGCGGGCTGCTTGCCGCCTGCGGCTACAAGGGTCCCCTGTATCTGCCGCCGCCCGAGCCCGGCCAGCCCGCGCCCACGGGGCAGCAAACGCCGCCCTCCTCCATCCCCCCTGCTCCGTCCCTGCCATGACCGCCGTTTCCGTCCAGCCCGACCTGGCTGGCTCGCCCCATTTCCGCTACCAGAACGGCGTGCTGCACGCCGAAGACGTGCCGCTCGACAGCCTGGCCGCCCAGTTGGGCACGCCGCTGTACGTCTATTCCCGCGCCGCGCTGCGCTCGGCCTGGGAGACCTATCGCGACGCCATCGGCGAGCGCCCGGTGCTGGTGTGCTTCGGCATGAAGGCCAACTCCAACCTGGCCGTGCTGAAGGAATTCGCACGCCTGGGCGCCGGCTTCGACATCGTGTCCGGCGGCGAGCTGGCGCGCGTGCTGGCCGTGGGCGGCGACCCCGCCAAGGTCGTGTTCTCCGGCGTGGGCAAGCAGGCCTGGGAAATGCGCGCCGCGCTCGAAGCCGACGTGAAGTGCTTCAACGTCGAGTCCGAGGCCGAACTCGAGCGCCTGTCCGACGTCGCCGTCTCCATGGGCCGGCGCGCGCGCGTATCGCTGCGCGTCAACCCCGACGTCGACGCCCAGACCCATCCCTACATCTCGACGGGCCTGAAGGAAAACAAGTTCGGCATCGCCATCGAGTCCGCGCCGGCGGCATACCGGCTGGCGGCTCGCCTGCCCGGCGTCGAAGTGGTTGGCGTCGATTGCCATATCGGCTCGCAGCTCACCGACATCAGCCCGTACTTCGACGCACTGGAAAAGCTGCTGGACCTGATCGAGCAGCTGGCCGAGAACGGCATCGCCATCAAGCACCTGGACCTCGGCGGCGGCCTGGGCATCCGCTACACGGACGAAATCCCGCCCTCGCCCAAGGCCTTGCTCGACCGGGTGTTCGAGCGCATCAACGCGCGCGGCCTGGGGCACCTGCATATCGTGCTGGAACCCGGCCGCTCGCTGGTCGGCAATGCCGGCGTGCTGCTGACCACGGTGCAATACCTCAAGCACGCCGAGGCGCGCAACTTCGCCATTGTCGACGCGGCCATGAACGACCTGCTGCGCCCGGCCCTGTACGAGGCCTACCACGGCGTGCAGCCGGTCACGCCGCGGGCCGACAAGCGGATCGAGTACGACGTCGTCGGGCCGGTCTGCGAAAGCGCCGACTGGCTGGCGCGCGGCCGCGCCCTGGCGATCCAGGCCGGCGACGTGCTGGCGGTGGAGTCGGCCGGCGCCTACAGCATGGTCATGGCCAGCAACTACAACACCCGGGTGCGCGCGGCCGAAGTCATGGTCGACGGCAACCGCCACTACATCGTGCGCCAGCGCGAAACGCTGGAGTCGCTGTACCAGGGCGAGTCCACGCTGCCCTGACGCACCCGCAAGGCCTGCCAAAGACAATGCCCCGCATCTGCGGGGCATTGTCTTTGAAGGGCGGCGCGGCTCAGAGCTCGCCGTACGAGTGCAGGCCCGACAGGAACATGTTCACGCCCAGGAAGGCGAAACCGGTGATCAGCAGGCCCACCAGGGACCAATACGCCGCCATGGTGCCGCGCAGGCCCTTGATCAGGCGCATATGGAGCCAGGCGGCGTAGTTCAGCCACACGATCAGCGCCCAGGTTTCCTTGGGGTCCCACTGCCAGTAGGCGCCCCAGGCGTCGGCGGCCCACAGCGCCCCCAGCACGGTTGCCACGGTGAAGAACGCGAACCCGATCGCGATGGCCCGATACATGATGTCGTCGAGCACTTCGAGCGACGGCAATGCCTGCGCGATGCGCGCGCGGGCCAGCAGAATGCCGCCCACGATCACCACGCCCGCGCCGCAATAGATCATCCAGGTGGCGGACAGGCCCTCGGTGCGGAAGACGATGGGCTCGACGCACAGGGCCACGCCCAGCACGAACAGCGGCGCCAGCTTCAGCCACGACGTGGTCTGGCCATACTGCTTGACGAGGTAGGCGAAGCCCACCATGGCCGCCAGCGAGAACGTGCCGTAGCCGATGAAGTTGGCAGGCACGTGCAGCTTCATCCACCAGCTCTTGAGCGCCGGCACCAAGGGCTGGATCTGGCCGGCGTCGCGCGTGAACGAGTACCACAGCAGGAAGATCGTGGCCGACGTGATGACCAGCAGGACGAACCCGCCCAGCGCCCGCGTGGCGTACTTGCGCTCGTAGTAAAGGTAGAAAAGCGCCGTGATCAGCGCGAACAGCACGAACACTTCATACAGGTTGCTGACCGGGATATGGCCCAGGTCGGGCCCCATCAGGTGGCCTTCGCGCCAGCGCACCAGCAGGCCGGTCGTGCCGGCGAAGACCGCGCCCCACGTCAGTGCCGTACCCAGCCAGGCTGCCGTCGGGCTCAGGATCCCGATCCAGTAGCACAGCATCGCCAGCACGAACAGCGCGCTCATCCACAGAATGGCCGATTGCGACGACAGCAGGTATTTGAGGAAGAACACCTGCTCGGCGCGCGCCAGGTCGTTCTGGTACAGCAGGAGCGCCAGCCCGGCGGCCAGCGCACAGGCGATCATCAGGTGGCGCAGCGGCCGCCACAGCCACCCCAGCCAGGCCAGCGCCGGCACGGTGCCACAGAGGATCAGCTTCTCGTAGTAATCCATGGCGCCGCTGAAGCGGGTCAGGGCAAAGCCCGCCCCCGCCGCCAGCAGCAGGAAGAACGCGATATCGGTCCAGTCGGGCCGGCCGCGCTGCGCGCGCCCGTCGCCCGTCGGGGAAAAACCGCTCGTCCAGGCCGCGGCGGAATTGCTGGTGGTGGTAGACATGAAAACCCCTTACGGCTTGCTCTGCCGCAATAATGCCTCGCGCAGGCGATCGAACTCTTGATTGAAGTCCAGTGTACGCTTCTGCGAGGTCATGGCTGCCTCGATGCTGCTGCCGGCGCCATCGGCGGGCTTGACCCACACCCATACCCGCCTGTCGCGAATATAGAACATGGCGAAAATGCCCAGGATAAGCAGTACGCAGCCCAGATACACGGCATTCTTGCCGGGCGTGCGGGCCACCTGGAAAACGCTGCCCTGGCGCTCCTGGAAGTCGGTCAGGCTGAACATGACCGGCGCCGGATAGAACGCCAGGTCCGACAGCGCCGCCACCGCCACGCGCGACCATTGCGCCGCCTCGTCGGCCTGCGGGCCGCTTTGCGGCAGTGCCGGCAGGCCGGCCCGGGCGCGGGCGATATCGCGCAGCTCCGCCACGCTGGCGCCCACCAGGCGCACCACGATGCCCGCGGCGCGCTCCAGGTCGTCGGGCGCCGTATTGGCCTGCAGGAAGTCCGCAATGGCCTGCAGGCCGCCTTCGGCGAAGGTGGCCAGGGCCCGCTGCGCCGCGGTCTCCAGGGGCTGGCGATCGGTGCCGCTGGGCGCGTTGCGCTCGGCGAAGCGACGGGCCGCCTCCTGGCGCGCCGCCGGATCGGCCAGCGCCGCGCGCAGGCGCATGAATTCGGCCAGCGAACCCTGGTCATCGGCCGGAATGCGCAGGTACTGGAAATCGTCGGCCGGGTTGTTGCGCACCGCGCTCAGGAATACCGGCACGCCATCGAGCACGACCGGCAGCATGTAATTCTGGAACTCGTGCGCCTGGCCCGCGTCGTCGATCAGCTTGTAGTCGATGCGCGGCCCCACATTGCGCAGGTTTTCGTTCTTCTTGCCCGCGGCGCTGCCGGCCACCGACGCCACGTGCTCGCGCAGGCTGAGATTCTGCGCGCCCGGCTGCCCGCCCGAGAAATCCTCGACGTTGATCACGCGCAGAGCGGTGAACTCGATTTTCATGCTTTTGGGCTGGTCGCCGATACGTGCGCCGATCTCCGACGTCTGGCCCACCACGCCGTCCACCTTGAACGGCGTATCGCCCGCGCCCACCAGCGGATAGCCGGTCAGGCTGACCGAACTGCCGCCGTCATCGAAACTGCTCTGATAGACGGTCACGCCCTTGTAGCGCAGCGGCTCATTGACCTCGATGGTCTGGTCGAACATCTCGCCGGTCTCGGGGTCCGTGACCTCGACCAGGCTGAGGAAGCGGCTGGGCATGCCGGTGGAGTAGTAATCGACCGTGAACTTCTTCAGCCGCAGCGAGAACGGCAGCGGCTGCACCAGCGACCGGTCGTTGACCGCGATGGTGGCCAGGCTCGCGTTGCTGCCCTCCGGAACCCAGAGATTGGCCCGGTAGCTGGGGTTGTTGACCGACAGCAGGGCGCTGTCCGGAATGTCTGCGCGCGCCATTTCGCCGTTGATGGCGATCGGCTGCTTGCCGTCGAACAATACCTGCAGCCGCACCGGCGCCTCGCTGTCGAGCAGGCCGCCGATGCAGATGATGACCATCGCCGAGTGCGCGAAGATGTAGCCCAGGCGGTTGGCGCTGCCTTTCTTGGCCGCCAGCATGATGCCGTCGCCATCGCGGCGCTCGCGCACGGCGTAGCCGAACTGGCCCAGCAGGCCGGTCACGCCCTGTGCCGTCTCGCTGACCGGCTGCGCCACCTCGGTCTGGACGCGGTGCGGGAAGGCCCGCAGGCTGCTGGCGCGCACGTGCTCGCGGAACGAGCGCGCCTCCCGCAGCATCTTGAGGGTATTGCGGATCAGGCACACCGAGGTGGACACCACCAGGAACGTCATGATCAGCAGGAACCACCAGCTGTTGTAGACGTGCCAGATGGAGAACTTGTCGAACACCTCGAACCAGAACGGCCCGAACTGGTCCACGTACACATTGCTGGGACGGTTCTGGGCCAGTACCGTCCCCACGATGCTGGCGATGCAGATAAACATCAGCAGGCTGACGGCGAAACGCATCGAGCCCAGCAGTTCGAAGACGTCGCCGGCCAGGCTGCGCAAGGTATGGCGGGAGGAGGGGGCTGTGGAAGTGGCGTTCATGAAAAAAGGGGGGCCGCGCAATCGGCTTCCCCCCCCCCTCATAGACAACGGGCTCGGCAAACTTGTTCCGGCGCCCGGTTAAATTCTGGCGCGGCACCTGGCCGCGCCCGTCTCAGGCCCGGTCAGCGCAAGCCCGCGGCGTAATCGGCGACAGCCTTGATATCGGCGTCGGACATACGGTCCGCGATGTCGTGCATGGGCACGCTATTGCCACGCTCGCCGCTGCGGAACAGCTTGAGCTGTTCTTCGATGTACGACGAAAACTGTCCCGACAGGCGGGGATACTGGCCCGGAATGCCCGCGCCGGTGGCGCCGTGACAGGCCGCACAGGCCGGCACGTTGCGATCGGCCAGACCGCCGCGCCAGATCTTCTGGCCCAATTCGACCAGATTTTCGTGGCCAGCGGTAGCCGGCTCCTTGAGCGGCTGCTGCGACAGATACAGGGCGACGTTCTGCATGTCCTGCGCCGTCAGGGGCTGGGCCATGGCGGTCATGGGCGTGGGATTGCCTCCCGGCCCCATGCGCAGCGGCAGCTTCTCGCCTTCCTTGACCTTGAATTCCGTCAGTTGCTTGACCAGGTATTCGTGCGGCTGGGCCGCCAGGTTCGGGTTGGCCGGTATGGTGCTGCTACCTGCCGCGCCGTGACAGGACGCACAGGCGATGACGCCACGCGACGCATCGCCCTGATCGTACAGCTGGGCGCCCTTGGCGGCGTCCGGCTTGGCCGGGCCCGCAGCGCCATCGGCGGCGAAACTCATGGAGTGAACCGATGCACCCAGCACCAGTCCGCTTGCTACCAACATCCGGGACAGCACACGCTTCATGAAATCCTCGACGATCGGACTCGATCAAGGCGCCTAAAGCGCCCTCCCATGCCTGCCCGCGCGGCTGCGAGAGTGGACGAAAACGTCTCCGCCCCATCCAGCCCTGGCATCGACGCCGGCCAGCGTCCTCGAACGCAAAAAAGCCAGCCCCGCGCGCGGAGACTAATGTTGCAAACGCCGGATTATACAATAGGGATCGAAACCAACCGTATCGGACTCCACCGTGTCCCTCCTACATCGCGCCTCTTTTTACATTTCGGCAGCCCGTCTGGACCAGTTGCCGCCTGCCGGCGCGCCCGAAGTCTGCTTCGTCGGCCGCTCCAACGCCGGCAAATCCTCGGCCATCAACGTGCTGTGCAACCAGCGGCGCCTGGCGTTTTCGAGCAAGACGCCCGGCCGCACGCGGCTGATCAACATGTTCGGCCTGCCCGATCCCCTCGCACCCGGCGAACAGCTGGGCTTCCTGGTCGACCTGCCCGGCTATGGCTATGCCTCGGTCGCCCATCGCGAGAAGGAAAAATGGGCCGACATCCTGGGCGGCTATTTGCGCGACCGGGCATCGCTGGCCGGCATCGTCCTGCTCATCGACATTCGCCGCGGCGTCACCGACCTCGATCGCCGCCTGACCAATTTCATCGCACCCACCGGCAGGCCAGTGCTGGCCTTGCTGACCAAGGCAGACAAGCTGCCATACGGGCAACGCATGCGCACGGTATTCGCCGTGCGCAAGGACCTGGCCGATATCGGCGCCCTGCATATGGTGCCGTTTTCATCGACCGAACGCATCGGCCTCGAAGAGGCCGGCGCCCACATCGAGAACTGGATCTCTCCCAAGGTAGTGCCATGAAACCGCAGATCATTTCCGCCGCATTCCCGGTATCCCGCCCCCGCCGCCTGCGCCGCGACGATTTCACGCGCCGCCTGGTACGCGAGAACACGCTCACCGCCAACGATCTGATTTACCCGGTCTTCGTGACCGAAGGCAAAGGCATACAGCAGGCCGTGCCCTCGCTGCCCGGCGTGGTGCGCTACTCGCTCGACACGCTGCTGCCCGTGGCCGAGCAATGCGTCAAGCTGGGCATCCCGGTGCTGTCGCTGTTTCCGGCCATCGAGCCGGCCCTCAAGACGCCCGACGGCATCGAGGCGGCCAATCCCGAAGGCCTGATCCCGCGCGTGGTGGGCGAGCTGAAAAAGCGCTTTCCCGAACTCGGCGTGCTCACCGACGTCGCCCTCGACCCGTATACCAGCCACGGGCAGGATGGCGTGATCGACCCCGCCGGCTACGTGCTGAACGAGCCCACCGTCGAAATCCTCATCAAGCAGGCCCTGGTGCAGGCCGCCGCCGGTGTGGACATCGTCGCGCCCAGCGACATGATGGACGGCCGCATCGGCGCGATACGCCAGGCGCTGGAAGACCAGCAGCATATCCACACCCGCATCATGGCCTATTCGGCCAAGTACGCCAGCGCCTTCTACGGCCCGTTCCGCGACGCGGTCGGCTCGGCCAGCAACCTGGGCAAGTCCGACAAAATGGCTTACCAGATGGACCCGGGCAACATCGACGAAGCGCTGCGCGAAGTCGCCGCCGACCTGCAGGAAGGCGCGGACATGGTGATGGTCAAGCCCGGCATGCCCTACCTGGACGTGGTGCGCCGGGTCAAGGACGCGTTCCGCGTGCCGACCTTCGCCTACCAGGTCAGCGGCGAATACGCCATGATCAAGGCCGCCGCCGCCAATGGCTGGCTCGACCACGACAAGGTCATGATGGAGGCCTTGCTCGGCTTCAAGCGTGCCGGCGCCGACGGCGTGCTGACCTACTTCGCCCTCGAGGCCGCCACGCTGCTGCAGCAGCAGCGCTAGGCTCGCCTGGCCCGGGCCGGCCGCGCATCCGCCTGCCCCGCCGCCGGGGCGGGCGCGGTGCGCAGGCCCAGCCAGGTACCCGACAACACGCAGGCCAGTCCGGCGAAGTGCAGCGCCGTAATGCGTTCGCCCAGGAACACCGCGGCGGCCAGCAGCCCGAAGATGGGCAGCCAGTTCACGAACATGGCGGCCCGGCTCATGCCCAGGCGGGCAATGCCGGCATTCCACAGCAGATTGGACACCCCCGACGCAATGACGCTGGAAAACAGCACCACCAGCCATGGCCAGGGCTCGAGCGTCCACGACGACGCCAGGTAGGTAGCGGGCGAGAACGCCGCATGGGCGCTGAGCGTGACCGCGCCTACCAGGTACATGTACCAGAGGATGGTCAGGGGATCGAGGGCGCGGGATACGCGCTGGATGATCAGGCCGCCGATGACGAACACGATCACCGCGCACAGGGCCAGCACGTCGCCCCGGCCAACGCTGGCCAGCACGCCGTCGCCGCCGGCCACCACCAGGGCCACGCCGCCCAGCCCCAGCGCCGCGCCCCCGATGCGCGAGGCGGTCAGGCGCTCGCGGTAGAAAAAAGCCGCCAGCACCACCGAGAACAAGGGGCTGGTCGCCATGATCAACGTCGCATTGGCTGCCGGCGTCAGGCGCAGGGCGTTCACCAGCAGGATCTGGTGCGCGTACACCACCAGCAGCCCGGCGCAGGCCAGCCAGCCGAACTGCCGCAACGAAAGGCGCGGCACGCCATGCAGGCGCCACAGCAGGATCGCCGACACCGCCACGAAGGCCACCACGATGCGCACCGCGGCCACTACCTGCACGTCCATGTGGAACGTCAGGTATTTCACGGCGACGAGATTGACGCCCCAGGCGGCCATGACCAGCAGCAACTGCAGATACACACGGCCGACATTGGCCGGGGACGCGATGGCGGTGGACACGTAATGGGATGAAGGGTGGGAGGCTACCGGATCCCGCCGGCGCGGCTGGTATGGGCAACATCGTACCAGCCTCTCGCCCACGCCATCGCCTCGGGCGCGCCCGAGGCGATACGAAGCAACGTCAGGAGCCTGCTTGCGCCGGGCCCGGCGCGCCGGACCTGTCCGCCACCTGCTCCAGCACGCCGGCAAAGCGCCGCGCGTCCTGGAAACCCACGACCCGGATGTCTTCGATCAGCTTGCCGCCGGGTTCGAAGAACATGATGCCTGGCGGGCCGAACAGGCGGAAGCGCTTGAGCAAGGCGCGGTCATCGGCATTGTTCTTGGTGACGTCAGCCTGCACCAGCAGCATCTGCGACATGCGTGCGGCCACCGTGGGATCGCTGAAGGTGAAGTGCTCCATCTCGCGGCACGACACGCACCAGTCGGCATAGAAATCCAGCATGACGGGCTGCGTGCTCCGGGCCAGCAAGGCATCGAGTTCGGCGTTGCTGCGCACGCGCACGAAACGCGTCTTGTCCACGGCCGCCGGCCCGGCGGCGGCAACGGCCCCGCCCGCCGGCGCGCGCGCCGCCAGGTGCGACAGCGGCGCCAGCACATCGCGTCCGCCGCTCAGGGCGCCGATCAGCCAGGCCGCGCCGGCCAGCGCCAGCAGCAGGCCCAGCCCCTTGGCGAACATGCGCGGCGCGCCCGAACCCGCCGGCAGCGCATCGAAGGCGCGCAACATCACCGCGCCCACCACCGCCAGGAACGACCAGCCCAGCATCTGCACCCAGGTGGGCACCACCGGGATCAGCATCCACCAAGCCGTGCCCAGCAAAAGCATCCCGAACACCCGCTTGACGCTTTCCATCCAGGGGCCGGTACGGGGCAACAGCGTGCCCGCCGACGCGCCCACCAGCAGCAGCGGAATGCCCATGCCCCAGGCCATCGCGAACAGGGCCGCGCCGCCCAGGATCACGTCCCCGGTCTGCGAGATGTACAGCAACGCGCCCGCCAGCGGCGCGGCCACGCAAGGGCCGACGATCAATGCCGACAGCGCCCCCATGACCAGGGCGCCCGTTACACGGCCACCCGGGATCCGGTTGGAACGCTCGCTCAGGCGGGCCTGCAGGCCCGCCGGCATCTGGAAGGTGAAGGCGCCGAACATCGCCAGCGCCAGGACGGCCAGCAGGATGGCGAACAGCGACAGGATCCACGGCGTCTGCAGCCACGCCGCCAGGCCAGCGCCGCTCAGGCCGGCCGCCACGCCCAGCGCGGTATAGACGACCGACATGCCGAACACATAGGCGGCGGCCAGCCCCAGGCCGCGCCGGCGGCTTGGGCGCTGCGCCTGCGCGCCGCCCAGCACGATGGACGAGAGGATCGGCACCATCGGCAATACGCAGGGCGTAAACGCCAGCAGCATGCCCAGCAGCAGGAACACGCCGGCCGTCTTCAGCCACCCGCCGCCGCCGATGAAGTCCGCAAGCCGCGTATCGCCGGCTTCCAGCAAGCTGTCGAACGTGCCGCCGCCTTGCGGTGCGGACGCCGTACCCGCCGCGAGCGCATAGCCACCCGTCACGGGCGTCAGCTGCACCGTATTGTCCATCGGCGGGTAGCACAGGCCGGCGTCGGCGCAGCCCTGGCTGGTGACTGTCAGGGTGAACGGCTGCCCGTTGCCCTGCGACAACGGCACGCGCACCGCCACGGTACCGTAAAAGACCTCCATGTCCTTATCAAAGGTAGGGTCATACTTCACCTTGCCCTGTGGATAGGCCGCCTCGCCCAGCGTCACCGCCTGCGCCGGGCTGGCCGACAGGCCGAAACGCTCGCGGTACATGTAGTACTCGGGCGCGATCCGGTAATTCAGGACCAGCGTAGCCGGGTCGGCCATGGCGGCGCTGAACACGAAAGCCTGCTCGGGCGGCAGGAAGTCGTCTTCGGTCAGGGCGGCTGCGGGGCGGGCGAACAACACCAGCGCCAGGGCCAGCATCCACGCCAGCCAGCGTCCCGCGGCCGCGGCGCGGCCTGTTGCGCTCGCGCCGTGCCCGGTGGCCGACGCGTGTCCGTACTGCATCATTCCTTCCTCTCTATTGCGAGTCGACGCCGCTGCTTTGCTCGCGTACCCAGTCCAGATAGGACGCGATACCGCCGATGACCGGCAAAACGATGATTTCCGGCACTTCGTAGGGGTGCAGTTGTGCCAGCGTCTGCACCACCGCCTGGTGCCGGGCGTATGTGGTCTTGATCCACAGAGGAATCTCGTCGGCGCCCTCTACCTCGCCTTTCCACCTGTACACAGACAGGACCGGGGCGCCAAGGTTCACACAGGCGGCCAGGCCGTCCTCGACCAGCACATGGGCCATGCGCTTGGCCAGCAGCATGTCTGGCGCATTGCTGATCACCAGCACGACGTCGTCATCTCGCAACATGGCGGCTCCTGGGAACGGGCATTGAGGGATACTGTGGGTATTTTATCGATAACGATCGGCGGGTATGTTCCTGCGCCGCGCCCGACCAACAAGGAGACTGCCAGACATGTCGCACGATTGCCTGTTCTGCCGCATTTCCCGCGAGGAGATCCCGGCCCACGTCATCCACCAGGACAGCCGCCTGCTCGCGTTCCTGGACATCCATCCCGTGCGGCCGGGCCATGTTCTGATCATTCCCCGCCAGCACTACCCGTATTTCGAGGACATGCCTGCCGATCTCGCCGGGCATATCCTGAATCTGGGCCAGCGCCTGGCCCGCCACATGAAGCGCCTGTATTCGGTCGAACGGGTCGGTTTCGCCTTCACCGGCATCCACGTGGCGCATGCCCATGCCCACCTGATTCCGATGCACCATCCGCAGGACGTCACGTCCACTCAGTACATCGAACAGAAAGACCTGACCTTCGTCATGCCGCCGCAGTCGCCGCCCGAACAGCTCGCGTCGGTGGCGCAGGATCTGCGCGCCGCCTTGACCAAGGCCTGAAGGCCCCTCGCCCTGCCGCAATCGGCGCCGTTGGCCGCCGCGGCCGGGCCGGCGCAAGACCTGCGCGCGCCGCAAAAAGCAAGGGCGGGTCCGAAGACCCGCCCTTGCCGCTTTCCGCGCTGCCGGATTTACTCGGCGTCGCTGTCCGCTTCGGATGCATCCACTTCCGGACGGTCAACCAGCTCCATGAAAGCCATGGGCGCGTTGTCGCCTTGACGGAAGCCCATCTTCAGCACGCGGGTATAGCCGCCGTTGCGGTTCGCGTAGCGCGGACCGATTTCGGCGAACAGCTTGACCACCGCGTCGCGATCGCGCAGACGGGCAAACGCCAGACGCTTGTTCGCGAGGGTGGGCTCCTTGCCCAGCGTGATCAGGGGTTCGATGACGCGGCGCAGTTCTTTCGCCTTCGGCAGCGTGGTCTTGATCGCTTCGTGCGTGATCAACGAAACGGCCATGTTGCGGAACATGGCAAGACGGTGACTGCTGGTGCGGTTGAGCTTACGCAAGCCATTACCGTGACGCATGATATTTCCTTTGAATCTAAGGACGGCGTTTCCGCCATCGGGTTATCCGGCTCTTCTATCGGCCTGTGACAGGCCGCGGTCCGGTGGAAAAAGTATGCACCTTCCGATGCATGAAAACATCGCGGCGGGCGCATGGCGCGCCCACCGCGCTTGACTGCTTACGGGCGCTCGAGGCCCAGCGGGGGCCAGTTTTCCAGCTTCATGCCAAGGGTCAGGCCGCGTGCGGCCAGCACTTCCTTGATCTCGTTGAGCGACTTGCGGCCCAGGTTCGGGGTCTTGAGCAGTTCGTTCTCGGTACGCTGGATCAGGTCGCCGATGTAGTAGATGTTCTCGGCCTTCAGGCAGTTGGCCGAACGCACCGTCAGTTCCAGATCGTCGACCGGGCGCAGCAGCACCGGATCGATCTGCGGCGTACCGCGCACCGGCGGCTCGTACGCATCGCCCGCGCCTTCCAGCGCCGCGAACACCGAGATCTGGTCCATCAGGATGCGGGCAGCCTGGCGCACCGCTTCCTCGGGCGAGATCACGCCGTTGGTTTCGATGTCCAGCACCAGCTTGTCCAGGTCGGTACGCTGCTCGACGCGAGCGCTTTCGACGGCATAGCTGACACGGCGCACGGGGCTGAACGAAGCGTCCAGCACGATGCGGCCGATCGTGTGCGTGCGATCTTCCGACAGCGCGCGCACGTTGCCCGGCACATAGCCGCGGCCCTTCTCGACCTTGACCTGCATTTCGATCTTGCCGGCATCGGTCAGATTGCAGATCAGGTGATCCGGATTGATGATCTCGACGTCGTGCGGCAGCTCGATATCGCTGGCCACCACGGCGCCGGCGCCATTCTTGCGCAGCACCAGGGTCACTTCGTCGCGGTTGTGCAGCTTGAACACCACGCCCTTGAGGTTCAGCAGGATGTCGACGACATCTTCGCGAACACCGGCAATGGTCGAATATTCGTGCACCACGCCGGTCATCTGCACTTCGGTCGGCGCGTAGCCGGTCATCGACGACAGCAGGATGCGGCGCAGGGCGTTGCCCAGCGTATGGCCGTAGCCGCGCTCGAACGGCTCCATCACGATCTTGGCGTGATGCGCCCCGACCGGTTCGACTTCGATGGAACGCGGCTTCAGAAAACCTTGAGTGGACATGTACTGTTTTCCTTTTCAATACCCTCGGCTCGTTACACCGATAAGGCTGATGGAATTAAGTGAAACTACGCATAAACCGCGGCCCGAAAGCGGCCGCCGTTTCTACCGCAAAGCCCGCCCCGCCAAAATGGCGAAAGCGGGCTGGCGCGGGTGAGGCAAACGGTTCGCACAGCCACCACAGCACCGCCATCCCGAGGGCGGCGGCGCGCGGCGATCAACGCGAGTACAGTTCGACGACCATCGACTCGTTGACGTCGCGGGCGACGTCAGCGCGATCGGGGGCCGACTTGAACGTACCGGTCATCTTGCTGGCGTCGACTTCCACCCACTGGGGCAGGCCGATGCTGGCAGCCAGATCCAGCGATTCGCGGATGCGGCCTTGCTTCTTGGCCTTCTCGCGAATCGAGATCACGTCGCCGGCCTTGACCAGCATCGACGCGATGTCGGCGGTGTGGCCGTTCAGCTCGATGGCGCGGTGGCTCACCAGCTGACGGGCTTCCGCGCGCGTCGAGCCGAAGCCCATGCGGTAGACGACGTTGTCCAGGCGCGATTCGAGCAGCTGGATCAGCGTTTCGCCGGTGTTGCCACGACGGCGCTCGGCTTCAACGAAGTACTTGCGGAACTGCTTTTCCAGAACGCCGTACATGCGCTTGAGCTTCTGCTTCTCGCGCAGCTGCAGACCGTAGTCCGAAGTACGGGCACCCGAGGTGCGGCCATGCTGGCCGGGCTTGGAATCCAGCTTGCACTTGGAATCCAGCGAGCGGCGCGCGCTCTTCAGGAACAGGTCGGTACCCTCGCGGCGCGAGAGCTTGCATTTGGGTCCAATATAACGTGCCATGTGGATTCCCTTTAGATACGACGACGCTTCGGCGGACGGCAGCCGTTGTGCGGAACGGGCGTGATGTCGGCGATGCTCGAAATCTTGATGCCCAGCGCATTGAGCGCGCGCACCGACGATTCGCGGCCGGGGCCGGGGCCCTTGATACGCACTTCGAGGGTCTTGATGCCATATTCCATGGCAACGCGACCAGCCGTCTCAGCGGCGACCTGCGCGGCGAACGGCGTCGACTTGCGCGAGCCCTTGAAGCCTGCGCCACCCGACGTCGCCCACGACAGGGCATTGCCCTGGCGGTCGGTGATGGTGATGATGGTGTTGTTGAACGAAGCGTGAACGTGCGCGATGCCGTCCGAGACGTTCTTCTTGACCTTTTTGCGTACGCGCGAAGCGCCGCTGGTGGAAGCTTTCGCCATAATCTAGATCCTCGATTATTTCTTCAGGGACGCAGCAGCACGACGCGGGCCCTTGCGGGTGCGGGCGTTGGTGCGGGTGCGCTGGCCGCGCACGGGCAGGCCACGCTTGTGGCGCATGCCGCGGTAGGTTCCCAGGTCGATCAAACGCTTGATCGAGAGCTGAACTTCACGACGCAGGTCGCCTTCAACCGCGAACACGCCAATGTGTTCACGGATGCGCTCCAGCTCGGCGTCGGTCAGATCCTTGACCTTTTTGGTAACGGGCACACCAGCAGCTTCGCAGATCTTGCGGGCGCGCGTACGACCGATGCCAAAAATGGCGGTCAGGCCGATCTCGGCGTGCTGTTGCGGCGGAATGTTAATGCCAGCAATACGGGCCATGACTGTTCCTTGAATAAATCCGTTGCGTACCGCTAACTGGGTTAGCCTTGACGCTGCTTGTGACGCGGGTCGGTGCAGATGACACGCACCACGCCGTGACGTTTGATAACTTTGCAGTTGCGGCAGATCCGCTTAACCGATGCCATTACTTTCATGGTTGACTCCTAATTTTCCGTAATCCGGTCCGCTTCACTTGGAGCGGAAAACAATTCTGGCTCGCGTGAGGTCATAGGGCGTGAGCTCCACTGTGACCTTGTCGCCGGGCAGAATCCGGATGTAATGCATACGCATCTTGCCGGAAATATGGCCCAACACCACGTGGCCGTTTTCGAGCTTGACGCGGAAGGTCGCGTTGGGGAGGTTCTCAAGAACCTCTCCTTGCATCTGGATGACGTCGTCCTTAGACATTCTCTTTGCTTACCGCATCGGCAAACCCGAGCCCTTGAAGTTCGCCTTCTTGAGCAGCGAGTCGTATTGGTGAGACATCATGTAGGCCTGTACTTGCGCCATGAAATCCATCGTCACCACGACAATAATCAACAGGGACGTACCACCGAAGTAGAACGGCACATTCCAACGCATCACCAGGAATTCCGGCAGCAAGCACACCAGCGTGATGTAAATCGCACCAGCCAGCGTCAAGCGCATCAGAATCTTGTCAATGTAACGCGCGGTCTGCTCGCCCGGACGGATGCCCGGAACGAAAGCGCCGCTCTTCTTCAGGTTGTCTGCAGTTTCGCGGCTGTTGAACACCAGGGCCGTGTAGAAAAAGCAGAAGAAAATGATCGCGACCGAATACAGCGTGATGTACAGCGGTTGACGAGGCTCGAGCGCGGCAGCAAGGTCACGCAGCCAGGCCATGCGTTCGCCGCTCGAGAACCAGCTGGTGATCGTGGCCGGGAACAGAATGATCGACGACGCGAAGATCGGCGGAATCACCCCGGCCATGTTCAGCTTGAGCGGCAGATGCGAGCTCTGGCCCCCATACACCTTGTTGCCCACCTGGCGCTTGGCATAGTTCACCGTGATCTTGCGCTGTCCGCGTTCCACGAACACCACGAAGGCGGTAACCAGCACGACCAGGGCCACGATGAACAGCGCCGACAGCACCGACATCGAGTTCGTCCGCACCAGGTCCAGCAGCCCCGCCAGCGCCGAGGGCAAGCCCGCGACGATACCGGCGAAGATCAGGATCGAGATGCCATTGCCCAGCCCGCGCTCGGTGATCTGCTCGCCCAGCCACATGACGAACATGGTGCCGGTAACCAGCGTGACCACTGTCGTGAAGCGGAACAACATGCCCGGATCGATGACCAGCCCCGGCTGGGACTCCAGCGCCACCGAAATGCCCACCGCCTGCACCAGCGCCAGCACGACCGTGCCGTAGCGGGTGTACTGGGTAATCTTCCGACGGCCGGCCTCGCCCTCTTTCTTGAGCGCTTCCAGCGACGGCACCACCACCGACATCAACTGCATGATGATGGATGCCGAAATGTACGGCATGATCCCCAGGGCGAAGATGGAAAAACGCGACAGCGCTCCACCCGAGAACATGTTGAACAGGCCCAGGATCCCACCCTCGTGCTGGCGGAACAGGTCCGCCAGCGCGTCCGGGTTGATGCCCGGCACGGGGATGTGGGTACCGAGGCGGTAAACCACCAAGGCGAGCACCAGGAACACGAGACGGCGTTTCAGATCGCCGTACCGTGCACCGGTTTTGCCCAGAGCCTGCGCTTTAGCCACTCGTCACCTCGCGTTCAAGCAAGCGAGCCGCCCGCGGCTTCGATGGCGGCGCGAGCGCCGGCCGTCGCGGTAATGCCGCGAAGCACCACCTTGCGCGAGAGTTCACCCGACTTGATGACCTTGGCGTAACGCACGCTTTGGCCAACCACACCGGCTGCCTTGAGCGCCTGGACGTCGATTTCCTCGGCTTCCATCAATTGCAGCTCGGACAGGCGCACTTCAGCGTACAGGTGCTGACCCAGCGGCGTGAAGCCGCGCTTGGGCAAGCGACGCTGCAACGGCATCTGGCCGCCTTCGAAGCCAACCTTGTGGAAGCCGCCCGAACGCGACTTCTGGCCCTTGTGGCCACGGCCGGCGGTCTTGCCCAGGCCCGAGCCGATGCCACGGCCGACGCGGCGCTTGGCGTGCTTGCTGCCCTCGGCGGGCTTCAGCGTATTGAGTTGAATATCCGACATCGTGATTCCTTAGGCTTCCGAGACGGAGACGAGGTAACCCACCTTGTGGATCATCCCGCGCACCTCGGGCGTGTCGACCAGCACGCGGCTGCTGTTGATACGGCGCAGGCCCAGGCCGCGAATGGTGTCGCGGTGGGATTGCTTGGTGCCGATCACGGAGCGCACGAGCGTAACTTTGATCTGCTTCTGAGCCATGATTTACCCCAGGATCTCTTCGACGGACTTGCCGCGCTTGGCAGCAACTTCCGCCGGGGTCAGGGAAGCGCGCAGACCATTCAACGTGGCGCGAACCAGGTTGTAGGGGTTGCTCGAGCCCAGGCTCTTGGCAACCACGTTACGCACACCCATCACTTCGAAAATAGCGCGCATCGGACCGCCGGCAATCACGCCGGTACCTTCAGCGGCCGGCGAAATCAGCACCGTCGAGGCGCCGTGCTTGCCCACCACGGTATGGTGCAGCGTGCCGTTCTTCAGGGCGACCTTGAACATGCCGCGGCGGGCCTGTTCCATTGCCTTCTGAACCGACACCGGCACTTCACGCGCCTTGCCCTTGCCCATGCCGATACGGCCATCGCCATCGCCCACCACGGACAACGCGGCAAAGCTCATGGTGCGACCACCCTTGACCACTTTGCTCACGCGGTTGACCGCGATCATCTTCTCGCGCAGACCGTCGTCGTTCTCTTTTTCCGCGGCGTGCTTGCCTTGTACTTTAGTAGCCATTTGACAGATCCTCGCTTAGAACTTCAGGCCGGCTTCGCGCGCGGCTTCGGCCAACGCTTTCACGCGGCCATGGTAACGAAAGCCCGAGCGATCAAAGGCAACCAGCTCGATGCCGGCGGCCTTGGCCTTCTCGGCAACACGCTTGCCCACCAGCGCGGCGGCGGTGGCGTTGCCACCCTTGCCGGCGCCGCCCAGCTGCGCGCGAACTTCGGCTTCCAGCGTCGAGGCGCTGACCAGCACGCGATCGCCTTCCGGCGAAATGATGTTGGCGTAGATGTGCAGGTTCGAGCGGAAAACCGACAGGCGATGCACTCGCAGCTGCGCAATCTTCCGGCGGGTCGGAACCGCACGACGCAAACGGGAAACTTTTTTGTCCATGATTCGTCCTTGCGTGCGCCGTTATTTCTTCTTGGTTTCTTTGATGACGACGCGTTCGTCCGCGTAGCGCACACCCTTGCCCTTGTAGGGCTCAGGTTCACGGTACTTGCGAATTTCAGCGGCCACCTGACCGACGACTTGCTTGTTCGGGCCCTTGATGACGATTTCCGTCTGGGTGGGGCATTCGGCCTTGACGCCGGCGGGCAGCTGGTGCACAACATCGTGCGAAAAACCCAGCTGCAGCTTGACCGCGTCGCCTTGAATCTGGGCGCGGTAACCCACGCCGACCAGGTTCAGCTTGCGTTCGAAGCCCTTGCTCACGCCGGTCACCATGTTGGCGACCAGGGCGCGCAAGGTGCCCGACATCGCGTTGGCATGGCGGCTGTCGTTGGCAACGACAAAGGTCAGCTTGCCGTCTTCCTGGGCGACGTTGACGTCGCCAGTCAGCGATTGCACCAAGATACCCAGCGGGCCCTTGACGGTAATCTGGTCCGGCTGGATGCTGGCTTCAACACCCTTGGGCAGTTCTACCGGGTATTTAGCGATACGTGACATTCGACTCTCCTTAGGCCACGTAGCACAGGACTTCGCCGCCCACGCCATTGGCGCGAGCCTTGCGGTCGGTCATCACGCCGCGCGAGGTCGAAACGATAGCCACGCCCAGGCCGTTCATGACCTGAGGAATGCTGGTGCGGCCCTTGTAGATACGCAGACCGGGGCGCGAGACGCGTTCGATGCGCTCGATGACCGGACGGCCGGCGTAGTACTTCAGGGTGATCTCGAGCTCAGGCTTGGCCTGGGTGCCCTTGACCGAATAGCCATCGATGTAACCTTCGTCTTTCAGCACGGTGGCAATGGCCACTTTCAGCTTCGAGGCGGGCATGGTCACCGTGGTTTTGTCAACTTGCTGCGCATTGCGAATGCGAGTCAGCATATCGGCGATGGGATCGCTCATGCTCATATTCGTTCTCCTACCAGCTGGCCTTGGTCATGCCGGGAACTTCGCCCTTCATCGCCATTTCACGCAATTTGTGGCGGGTCAGGCCGAACTTGCGGAACACGCCGCGCGGACGACCGGTAACCACGCAACGATTGCGTTGGCGAGTGGGGTTGGCATTGCGCGGCAGCTGTTGCAGCTTGAGCCGAGCTTGGTAACGTTCTTCGTCGGTCTTCGACTGGTCGTCGATGATCGCCTTCAATTCGGCGCGCTTGGCGGCATACTTGTCAGCCAGCTTGGCGCGCTTGATATCACGATTGATGAGGGAGAGTTTAGCCACGTCATCAGCCCCTTAGTTACGGAACGGGAAGCTGAAGGCCGTCAACAGCGCCTTGGCTTCGTCGTCAGTCTTGGCGGTGGTGGTGATGCTGATGTTCAGCCCACGCAGCGCGTCGATCTTGTCGTATTCGATTTCGGGGAAGATGATTTGCTCTTTCACCCCGATGTTGTAGTTGCCACGGCCGTCGAACGCACGACCCGAGATGCCGCGGAAGTCACGCACGCGCGGCAGCGCGACCGCAACCAGGCGATCCAGGAATTCGTACATGCGCTGACCACGCAGCGTGACCATGCAACCGATCGGATAGTTTTCGCGGATCTTGAACCCGGCAATAGCCTTGCGGGTCTTGGTCACCACGGGCTTCTGGCCGGAGATCTTGGTCAGGTCGGAAACAGCGTGCTCGATGACCTTC
This sequence comes from Bordetella pertussis 18323, assembly GCF_000306945.1. NCBI lineage: Bacteria > Pseudomonadati > Pseudomonadota > Betaproteobacteria > Burkholderiales > Alcaligenaceae > Bordetella > Bordetella pertussis. The sequence continues at coordinate 3,279,428 of NC_018518.1, forward strand.
TTGTCGGCGACCGCTTCCGAGACACCCATGTTCAGGGTGATCTTGGTGATGCGGGGCACTTCCATCACGCACTTGTAGCCGAACTTGGCCTGCAGGTCGGCAACGACCTTGCTCTTGTAAAACTCTTGCAAACGAGACATGTCTGTCGCCCCTTACGCCTTGGCGCCGACCACGGCGCCATTGGAACGGAACACGCGAACCTTGCGACCGTCCACTTCCTGCACGCCGACGCGGTCGCCCTTGCCGGTGGCCGGGTTGAACAGCGCCACGTTCGAAACGTGGATGGGCATGGTCTTTTCGACGATGCCGCCAGGATTGTTGGCCATCGGGTTGGCCTTGACGTGCTTCTTCACGACGTTCACGCCTTCGACCAGCACATGGTCGGCGTCAACGCGGGCCAGCACGGTGCCGCGACGCTTCTTGTCGCGGCCGGTCAGGACGATGACTTCGTCGCCTTTACGGATGTTGTTCATCGCGGGCTCCTTACAGCACTTCCGGGGCCAGCGACACGATCTTCATGAACCGCTCGGTACGCAGTTCACGCGTAACGGGTCCGAAGATGCGGGTGCCGATCGGCTCCAGCTTGGCATTGAGCAACACGGCGGCATTGCCACCGAAACGGATCAGCGAACCGTCTTTGCGGCGCACGCCCTTGGCGGTACGCACCACCACAGCGTTGTAGATTTCGCCTTTCTTGACGCGTCCGCGCGGAGCCGCATCTTTGACGCTCACCTTGATGATGTCGCCGATACCGGCATAACGGCGCTTGGAGCCACCGAGCACCTTGATGCACATGACAGCACGCGCACCAGTGTTGTCGGCCACGTCCAGCGTGGTCTGCATTTGGATCATGATTTTTCCTGTTCCAACTTAACTGAAAACACGCCCTTCCCAGGTTCGCATTTCCTGCCAGTTTTGGTCCCGTCAGGTCCGTGCGCAGCCTGCTGGCAACGAACGACCCTGGGTTGAAATCCTGCGGAAATTTCCCTCTTGCCAGCTGATCTGGCCGCCGAATCAGGAGCTTGCAAACACCGGTTGCCCGATACCCTGCCCGCTCCGCGCTTCTGCCGCCTGCCTGTCGCTTGGCCCTGCCTGGCTATGCCAGGCCCGAAGGCTCATTCCACCCAGGTCGTTTCGTTTAACCCAAGCCTAGAACCCCGGAAAGTCCAACCAAAACCGGCCCAATCGAACCAACAATTTGGGAAAGCTGGTAATTCTACCCCGCCAAACGAATCTATGCAAGGCCCTTGCACATTTGCCCCGCACTGTCGGCTTAATCCAACGCCCACGGCCGCGGCAGGCGGCGCACTGATGTGGCCCTGTTTTGGTCCATGGCACCGGCGCTCCCAGGCATCTGCGGCACGATCAGGGCCAGATGCAGGCGCAGCACGCCATTGTACGGGCCACGCTGCAAGGGGATGCGCGTGCCGGGTTCGAGAATGGAGACAAGAACGCCTTGGGCAATCCGGAAATGCGCAGCAGGGCCTGCGCGGTCCGGGGACAGCGTGCCAGGTTGCAGGCCGAGCGCATCCCATACCCCACGAACACGAAGGTCTTCCACTGATGGTCGTTGGTGATCATGCCCACGTCCGGCGAGATTTCGTGAAATGCGGGCAACCGCTCGCGCGCGCCGGCATCATTGGCTCCCTGGTCCCGGCTCCTAGTGGCCCCCCCGCGACGAGGCAAGCTGGTTTAGACTGGCAAAAAACACCACCACCCCATAAATTCGCGAGGACTGACAAGCATGTATGAACAGTTGGCACTGTATATCGATGGCGAGTTCCTGACGGGCGACGGCAGGCGCACGCAGGACGTCGTCAATCCGGCCACGCTCGAGGTGCTTGGCCAGTTGCCGCACGCCTCCGAAGCCGACCTGGACCGCGCCCTGGCCGCCGCGCAACGTGCCTTCGAAACCTGGAAGCGCACCTCGCCCATGGAACGCGCGGCCATCCTGCGCAAGGTCGGCCAGCTCTCGCGCGACCGCGCCCAGGAAATCGGCCGCAACATGACGCTGGACCAGGGCAAGCCCTTGGCCGAAGCAGTGGGCGAAGTGGCTTCCTGCTCCGAGCACGCCGACTGGCATGCCGAAGAATGCCGCCGCATCTACGGCCGCGTGATCCCGCCGCGCAATCCGGATGTCCGCCAGTTCGTGGTGCGCGAACCCATCGGCGTATGCGCCGCGTTCACGCCCTGGAACTTCCCGTACAACCAGGCCATCCGCAAGATCGCCGCCGCGCTGGGCGCCGGCTGCACGGTGGTGCTCAAGGGGCCGGAAGATTCCCCCAGCGCCGTAATGGCGATCGCCCGCATGTTCCACGAAGCCGGCCTGCCCAAGGGCTGCCTGAACATCGTCTGGGGCGAACCGGCCAAGATCTCCGACTACCTGATCCGCTCGCCCATCGTGCGCAAGGTGTCGTTCACGGGTTCCGTGCCTGTCGGCAAGCAACTGGCCGCCCTGGCCGGCGCGCACATGAAGCGCGTCACCATGGAGCTCGGCGGCCATTCGCCGGTGCTGGTGTTCGACGATGCCGACGTCGACCGGGCCGCCGAAATGCTGGCGCGCTTCAAGGTCCGCAACGCCGGCCAGGTATGCGTGTCGCCCACCCGCTTCTATGTGCAGAACGGCGCCTACGAGCAGTTCCTGGCCCGCTTTACCGAGGTGCTCAAGAACATCAAGGTCGGCGACGGCCTGGAGAAAGGCACCGACATGGGTCCGCTGGCGCACGAACGCCGCGTTCCCGCCATGAGCACCTTCGTCGACGATGCGCTCAAGCACGGCGGCAAGGTGGTGCTTGGCGGCGACGCGCCGGACCGCAAGGGCTACTTCTTCAGCCCGACCGTGGTCACCGAGCTGCCCGACAACGCCATGCTGATGACCGAAGAACCCTTCGGCCCGCTGGCGCCTGTGGTGCGCTTCACCGACACCGACGAAGTGCTGCGACGCGCCAACAGCCTGCCGTTCGGCCTGTCTTCGTATGTGTTCACCAACTCGCTGAAGACGGCAACCAAGGTCTCCAATGCCCTGGAGGCCGGCATGGTCAACATCAATCACTTCGGCAGCGCGCTGGCCGAGACGCCCTTCGGCGGCATCAAGGACAGCGGCATCGGCAGCGAAGGCGGCCTGGAAACCTTCGACGGCTACCTGGTCACGAAGTACATCACGCACATCTGATCCCGGCTTCCGGGCTCAGGCCAACCCCGCCGCGATCCGGCGGGGTTTTTCATGGCCGGCCAGCCGGCGCAACCGGGGAAAAGACCATGTCCTGCCAACATCTGCCTGCATCGCACTACGCGCGGTGCGCCGGACGCGAGCTGCACTATGTCGAATGGGGCCGCCGCGATGCGCCACCGCTGGTCATGTGGCACGGGCTGGCGCGCACCGGCCGCGACTTCGACGACCTGGCACAGGCCCTGGCCGACCGGTATCGCATCATCTGCCCCGATACGATAGGCCGGGGCCTGTCGCAATGGAGCCCCCGGCCGGCGCAGGAGTACTGCCTGGATTTCTATGCCACGCTGGCGTGCGAGCTGCTCGACCGGCTGGGCCTGTCCGGGGTGCGCTGGATCGGCACTTCGATGGGAGGCGCCATCGGCATGCACGGCGCCGCCACCGCGCTGCGCGGACGCATCACGCACCTGGTGCTCAACGATATCGGCCCCACGCTTCCCGCGCCGGCCATCGAGCGCATCCTGGCCTACGCGGGCGCACCGCCCGCGTTCGACACCGTCGGTGAACTGGAAGCATGGCTGCGTTCGGCCTATCGGCCCTACGGGTGGTTAAGCGATGCGCAATGGCGCCGCATGGCGGAAACCTCGATACGCCGCTTGCCCGACGGACGGGTCACCACGCACTACGATCCGGCCATCGTCGGCCAGTTTCGCCATCACCCCACCGACTACGAGCGCTGGTCCGAATACGACTCGCTGCGCATACCCGTATTGCTGCTGCGCGGCGCCGACTCCGACCTGCTGTTGCCGGAGGTCGCGCACGCCATGACGCGGCGCGGGCCACGCGCCCGGCGTATCGATTTTCCTGACTGCGGCCACGCCCCGGCGCTCAACGTCACGGCGCAGATACAGGCGATCGCCGATTTTCTCGCGGCACCCGCCGCGCTCGCCTGACGCGCATCAGCGTTCTGGCGTGTGGCGAGGAGCCTGCCCCGGCGGGGACAGGCTCCCGGCCGCCCCATTTGCCGCGGCAATGCTCGATGAACAAAAAAACGGCAAGAGCCAGGCTCTTGCCGTTTCATGCCGGAGCGGCGAGCCGCTCCGGTATCCTGCGTGCAACTTAGATGACGCGCGCCGCTTCGACCAGACGCACCACACGCCACGCTTTGGAGCGCGAGATGGGGCGGCCTTCCGCGATTTCGACGGTATCGCCTTCGTTGTATTGGTTCGACTCGTCATGCGCCTTGTACTTGGCCGAACGCATGATGATCTTGCCAAAGATGGGGTGCTTGACGCGGCGTTCGACCAGAACGACGACCGTCTTGTCCATCTTGTTGCTGACAACCTTGCCGACCAGCGTACGCTGGCGCTTGGCAACCTGAGTGTTTTGAGTTTCGCTCATATTATTTCCCTGCCTTCTCGGTCAGCAAGGTACGCACGCGCGCGATGTCGCGGCGCACGTTGCGCAGCTGGCTGGTATTGGCAAGCTGCTGCGTGGCCTTCTGCATACGCAGACCGAATTGTGCCTTCAGCAGGCTCTCGAGCTCTTTGCCGAGCTCGGCGGCGTCTTTGGAACGGAGTTCGCTGGCTTTCATTTAGTACTCCTTAAGCACCGATATGACGCGCGACGAACGTGGTCGAGATCGGCAGCTTGGCAGCGGCCAGGCGGAACGCCTCGCGCGCCAGTTCTTCACTGACCCCTTCCATTTCGTAGAGCACCTTGCCCGGCTGGATCTCGGCGACCCAGTACTCGGGGTTGCCCTTGCCGTTACCCATACGGACTTCGGCCGGCTTTTGCGAGATCGGCTTGTCCGGGAAAATACGGATCCAGATACGGCCGCCACGCTTGATGTGACGGTTGATGGCGCGACGAGCGGCTTCGATCTGACGCGCGGTCAGGCGGCCACGGCCGGTGGCCTTCAGGCCGAACTCGCCGAACGAAACGTGCGTGCCGCGCGAAGCCAGGCCCGTGTTACGGCCTTTCTGCTCTTTGCGGTACTTCCTGCGAGAGGGTTGCAGCATGGTTATTCTCCTTCAGGCGCCGGAGCCGCGTCCGCCTTGCGGGGACCACGGCCACGACCACCCGGACGACCGGTACGGGCACCGTCCGGACGATCGCCACGCGGGGCGCGGCGCGGACGACGCTCTTCTTCACGCGGGGTGGCGGCTTCGGGAGGCAGCTCGCCATTGGCCAGCATATCGCCCTTGTAGACCCACACCTTGATGCCAATCACACCATAGGTGGTGTGGGCTTCCGAGGTGCCGTAGTCGATGTTCGCCTTCAGCGTGTGAAGCGGTACACGGCCTTCGCGGTACCATTCGGTGCGCGCGATTTCGATGCCGTTCAGACGGCCCGAGCTCATGATCTTGATGCCTTGAGCACCCAGGCGCATGGCGTTCTGCATGGCGCGCTTCATCGCGCGGCGGAACATGATGCGCTTTTCGAGCTGCTGCGAGATCGAGTCGGCGATCAGCTGGGCGTCGGTTTCCGGCTTGCGGATTTCCTCGATGTTGACGTGCACGGGCACGCCCATCAGACGCTGCAGATCGGCCTTCAGGTTCTCGATGTCCTCGCCGCGCTTGCCGATCACCACACCCGGACGGGCCGAGTAAACGGTGATGCGGGCGTTCTTGGCGGGACGCTCGATGATGACGCGACCGACGGAAGCGCTCTTCAGCTTCTTCTTCAGGTACTCGCGAACGCGGATGTCTTCGGCCAGCATGGTGCCGAAAGCCTTGTCGTCGGCGAACCAACGCGAGGTCCAATTACGGGTGACCGCGAGACGGAACCCAGTGGGGTGAATTTTCTGACCCATCGTGACTCCTTAAGCTCCGACCTTGACCGTGATATGGCAGGTCTGCTTCTCGATACGGTTACCGCGGCCCTTGGCGCGAGCCGAGAAACGCTTCATCGATTGAGCCTTGTCCACAAAAATGGTGGTGACCTTCAACTCGTCGATATCGGCGCCGTCGTTGTGCTCGGCGTTGGCGATAGCCGACTCGACAGCCTTCTTCAGGATGACGGCGGCCTTCTTGGGCGAGAAGGTGAGGATGTTCAGGGCTTGAGCCACCGACTTGCCGCGGATCAGGTCCGCAACCAGACGGGTCTTCTGAGCCGAGATGTGAACACCACGGATAATGGCAGTAGTTTCCATCGCTTACCTCTTCGACTTCTTGTCCGCGGCGTGACCCTTGAACGTACGGGTCAGCGCGAACTCGCCCAGCTTGTGACCGACCATGTTCTCGTTGATGTAAATGGGAACGTGCTGGCGGCCGTTGTGGACGGCAATCGTCAGGCCGATGAATTCCGGCAGGACCGTGGAACGACGCGACCAGGTTTTGATCGGCTTCTTGTCTTTGCCCGCGACAGCCGCATCCACCTTTTTGATCAGGTGCGCGTCGACAAACGGGCCTTTCTTGATCGAACGTGACATAGTGTTCGCCTCTTACTTGCGCTTGCGCCGTTGGACGATCATATTGTTCGTCCGCTTGTTGCGGCGGGTCTTGAAACCCTTCGCCGGAGTACCCCACGGGCTCACCGGTTCGCGAGCTTCGCCGGTACGGCCTTCACCACCACCGTGCGGGTGATCGATCGGGTTCATGGCAACGCCACGAACCGTCGGACGAACACCACGCCAGCGCATGGCGCCGGCCTTGCCAATCTGGCGCAGGCTATGTTCTTCGTTGCCGACTTCGCCAATGGTGGCGCGGCATTGGATGTGCACGCGGCGCACTTCGCCGGAGCGCAGGCGCACCTGGGCGTACGTGCCTTCACGGGCCATCAGGACGGCGGAAGCGCCGGCCGAACGGGCCATCTGGGCACCCTTGCCAGGGATCATTTCGATGCAGTGGATCGTCGTGCCCACCGGAATGTTGCGGATCGGCAGGGTGTTGCCGGCGCGGATCGGGGCTTCGATGCCCGAGATCAGCGTGGCGCCCACTTCCAGGCCGCGCGGCGCGATGATGTAGCGACGCTCGCCGTCGGCATAGCACAGCAGTGCGATATGCGCGGTACGGTTGGGGTCGTATTCCAGGCGCTCGACCTTGGCCGGGATGCCATCCTTGTTGCGACGGAAGTCGACAACGCGGTAGTGCTGCTTGTGACCGCCGCCACGATGGCGAACCGTGATGTGGCCGTTGTTGTTACGGCCCGAACCACGGGTCTTCTTCTCGAGCAGCGCAGCGTGAGGCGCACCCTTGTGCAGCTTCGGGCTGACGACCTTCACCATGCCACGGCGGCCAGCCGAGGTCGGTTTGACTTTAACGAGGGCCATTTACTTCACCTCCGCAAAGTCGATTTCCTGGCCGTCCTTGAGCGCGACGTAGGCCTTGCGCTCATTGCGGCGGCGACCAACGAAGCGGCCAAAGCGCTTGACTTTGCCCTTACGGTTGAGGACCTGCACGGATTCGACCTGCACCTTGAACAGCAGTTCGACGGCAGCCTTGATTTCCGGCTTGGTAGCGTCAGCCACGACACGGAAAGCGACTTGCTGATTTTTCTCGGCAACGAAGGTGGCCTTTTCGGTCACGATCGGCGCCAGAATGACTTGCATCAAGCGTTCGGCATTCATCCCAGCATCTCCTCGAGTTGCGCGATGGCCGGCTTGGTGATCAGCACTTTCTTGTAGTGGATCAGCGACAACGGATCGGCATAGCGGGGCTCAACCACGGCAACGTACGGCAGGTTGCGGGTGGCGAGATAAACATTCTCATCGACGTTGTCGGTGATGATCAGGACCGAATCCAGGCCCAGGCTCTTCAGCTTGGCGGCAGCCAGCTTGGTCTTGGGCGATTCGAGCGTGAACGTATCGACGACGGCGACGCGGTCTTCACGGGCCAACTGCGACAGAATCGAGCGGATCCCGGCGCGGTACATCTTCTTGTTGACCTTCTGGCTGAAGTTTTCTTCAGGCGAGTTCGGGAACGCGCGACCACCCCCACGCCACAGCGGCGACGAGGTCATACCGGCGCGAGCGCGGCCGGTACCCTTCTGGCGCCAGGGCTTCTTGGTGGAGTGCTTGACTTCGGCGCGGTCCTTCTGAGCGCGGTTGCCGCTGCGGGCATTGGCCTGGAAGGCCACCACGATCTGGTGAACCAGCGCTTCGTTGAAGTCGCGACCGAAGATGGTGTCGGGTGCGCTGAACGTAGCGGCCTGACCTTGGTCATTCAGGAGCTTGAGATCCATTTACTTACGCCCCCTTCTTGGCCGGCGCCTTGACAGCCGGACGCACGATGACATCACCGCCGGCGTGGCCCGGGACAGCGCCCTTGACCATCAGCAGGCCGCGTTCGGCATCGACGCGAACCACGTCGAGGTTTTGAACGGTGCGGGTGACATCACCCATATGGCCGGACATGCGCTTGCCGGGGAAAATGCGACCCGGGTCCTGTGCCTGGCCGATCGAGCCAGGAACGCGGTGCGAGCGCGAGTTACCGTGCGAGGCGCGCTGCGAACCGAAGTTGTGGCGCTTGATCGTACCGGCGAAACCCTTACCGATGCTCGTGCCCGTCACGTCGACCTGCTGGCCGGCTTCGAACACGGATTCCACGGCGATGACCGCACCAGCCGCGAATTCGGCGGCGCGAGCGGGGTCGAGGCGGAATTCCTTCAGGATGCTACCGGCTTCCGCGCCAGCCTTGGCGTAGTGACCGGCTTGCGGCTTGACCACGCGCGTGGCGCGGCGGGTGCCATAAGTCACTTGGATGGCGGCGTAGCCGTCGGATTCCAGGGACTTGACTTGGGTCACACGGTTGTTCGACACGTCCAGCACCGTCACAGGGATGGACTCGCCATCCTCCGTGAAAATACGGGTCATGCCGACCTTGCGACCCACCAGACCCAGCCGATGGGCGGCGGGCGTGGGCGTCGAATTCGACATTGTTTTCTCCATTCCCGACTGCGATTGGTCGGGGCTAATCAGGCGCAGGGTAACGGCCAGCGCCCTACAGGACTAAGTAACCTGGTACGCCGCATCAAACCCCGGCTGGCCGACAAGCCAGCTGGCGGCCTATTGCGCGCGCCCATAGTTTCTCTCGCCACAAAATGGCAAGTCTCGCATATTAGCATGCTTTTTCCTGGCAACACAAGCACCTAGCCAAACAGGCCCGTGCCGCAGGCAAACTGTGGCGCCGACGCCGCGACGGAGCTGTCGCGCCAAAGCAAAATGGCCGCACTCCCGGGGGAATGCGGCCATTTTTCACGAGCTGCGCCACAGGGGCGCCAACCCGCACACGTCTTACTGCAACGCGATCTCGACGTCGACGCCAGCCGGCAGGTCCAGACGCATCAGCGCGTCAACGGTCTTGTCGGTGGGATCCACGATGTCCATCAGGCGCTGATGGGTACGGATCTCGAACTGGTCGCGCGACGTCTTGTTGACGTGGGGCGAACGCAGCACGTCGTAACGACGGATACGCGTGGGCAGCGGAACCGGACCGCGCACGACAGCGCCGGTACGCTTGGCGGTGTCGACAATCTCCGCTGCGGACTGATCGATCAGCTTGTAATCGAAAGCCTTCAGACGGATGCGGATCTTTTGGTTTTTCATGGCGTTTCCTAAAGAACGAAAAGCGAAGGCGGCGACTACCGCCCTCACTGGTTGGGTACTGCTTTACTTGATGATCTTGGCGACGACGCCGGCGCCGACGGTACGACCGCCTTCACGGATGGCGAAACGCAGACCTTCTTCCATGGCGATCGGGGCCAGCAGCTTGACGGTCATCGACACGTTGTCGCCCGGCAGCACCATTTCCTTGTCCGCCGGCAGGTCGATCGTGCCGGTCACGTCCGTCGTGCGGAAGTAGAACTGCGGACGATAGCCGTTGAAGAACGGCGTGTGACGGCCACCCTCTTCCTTGGACAGAATGTACACCTCGGCCGTGAAGTCCGTGTGCGGGTTGATCGAACCCGGCTTGGCCAGCACCTGGCCACGCTCGACGTCTTCACGCTTGGTGCCGCGCAGCAAGATACCCACGTTGTCGCCCGCCTGGCCCTGGTCCAGCAGCTTGCGGAACATCTCCACGCCCGTGCAGGTCGTCTTCACCGTCGGCTTGATGCCCACGATTTCGATTTCCTCGCCAACCTTCACCACGCCGCGCTCGATACGGCCAGTCACCACCGTGCCACGGCCCGAGATCGAGAACACGTCTTCCACCGGCATCAGGAACGCACCGTCGACCGCGCGCTCCGGCGTCGGAATGTACGTGTCCAGCGCTTGCGCCAGCGACAGAATCGCCTGCTCGCCCAGTTCGCCCTTGTCGCCTTCCAGCGCCAGCTTGGCCGAACCCTTCACGATCGGCGTGTCATCGCCCGGGAAATCGTACTTGCTCAGCAGTTCGCGGACTTCCATCTCCACCAGCTCGAGCAGCTCCGCGTCATCAACCATGTCCGCCTTGTTCAGGAACACGATGATGTACGGCACGCCAACCTGGCGCGACAGCAAAATGTGCTCGCGCGTCTGCGGCATCGGGCCGTCTGCGGCCGACACCACCAGGATCGCGCCGTCCATCTGCGCAGCACCCGTGATCATGTTCTTCACGTAGTCAGCGTGACCCGGGCAATCAACGTGCGCGTAGTGACGCGTCTCCGTCTCGTACTCAACGTGCGAGGTGTTGATCGTGATCCCACGCGCCTTCTCTTCCGGCGCCGCGTCAATCTGGTCGTAGCCGCGAGCCTCGCCGCCGAACTTGTTCGACAGCACCGTCGTGATCGCCGCCGTCAACGTCGTTTTGCCGTGGTCAACGTGACCAATCGTACCCACGTTCACGTGCGGCTTGGTACGTTCAAACTTGCCTTTTGCCATGATTTCTATCCTTTGACTTTCAAGGAAACTTGGTTGTTGTGCCGCGCTTCCAACCTGAAAGCGCGGCGACGGTTACTTACTTGCCCCGAGCGGCGATGACTTCGTCAGCGACGTTCTTGGGCGCTTCGGCGTAATGCTTGAATTCCATCGTGTAGGTGGCGCGACCTTGCGTGAGCGAACGCAGGTTGGTGGCGTACCCGAACATCTCGGCCAGGGGAACCTCGGCCTTGATGGTCTTGCCGCCGCCGACAATGTCGTCCATGCCCTGCACCATACCGCGGCGGGACGACAGGTCGCCCATCACGGTACCGGCGTAGTCTTCCGGCGTTTCCACTTCCACAGCCATCATCGGCTCCAGCAGGACCGGGCTGGCGCGACGCATGCCTTCCTTGAAGGCCATCGAAGCAGCCATCTTGAACGCGTTTTCGTTCGAGTCCACATCGTGGTACGAACCGAAGAACAGCGTCGCCTTCACGTCCACGACCGGGTAGCCGGCCAGGATGCCTGCGGGCAGCGTTTCCTGGATGCCCTTGTCGACCGCCGGGATGTATTCGCGCGGCACCACGCCGCCCTTGATGGCATCCACGAATTCGTAGCCGCCGCCCGGGGGCAGGGGTTCCAGCTTGAGCACCACGTGGCCGTACTGGCCGCGGCCGCCCGACTGCTTGACGAACTTGCCTTCCACTTCGTCGCAGTTCTTGCGGATGGTTTCGCGGTAGGCCACCTGCGGCTTGCCGACGTTGGCTTCCACGCCGAATTCACGACGCATGCGATCGACCAGGATTTCCAGGTGCAGTTCGCCCATGCCGGAAATGATGGTCTGGCCGGATTCTTCGTCGCTGCGCACGCGGAACGACGGATCTTCCTGCGCCAGGCGCGACAGCGCCAGGCCCATCTTTTCCTGGTCGGCCTTCGACTTGGGTTCGACGGCCTGCGAAATCACGGGCTCGGGGAACTCCATGCGCTCGAGCAGGATGTGCGAATCGATATCGCACAGCGTCTCGCCGGTGGTGACGTCCTTCAGGCCCACCACGGCGGCGATGTCGCCGGCCAGCACTTCCTTGATCTCTTCGCGGTTGTTCGCATGCATCTGCAGCAGACGACCGATACGCTCTTTCTTGCCCTTGATGGGGTTGTAGACGGTATCGCCCGACTTCAGCACGCCCGAATACACGCGCACGAAGGTCAGCTGACCCACGAACGGATCGCTCATCAGCTTGAACGCCAGCGCGGAGAACTTCTCGGCATCGTCGGCGCTGCGCTTGATGGGATTGCCATCGTCGTCCTGGCCGTCGACCGGGGGAATGTCCGCCGGCGAAGGCAGATAGTCGATCACGGCGTCGAGCATGCGCTGCACGCCCTTGTTCTTGAACGCGGTGCCGCACAGCATCGGCTGGATTTCACCAGCGATGGTGCGCTGGCGCAGCGCGACGTTGATGTCGTCTTCGTCCAGCGAGCCGGTCTCGAGGTACTTGTTCATCAGTTCCTCGGACGACTCGGCGGCGGCTTCCACCAGCTTCTCGCGCCACTCGTTGGCCGTGCCTTCCAGCTCGGCCGGAATGTCGCCGTATTCGAACTTGGTGCCCTGGCTGGCCTCATCCCAGATGATCGCTTTCATCTTGACCAGGTCGACCACGCCGGTGAACGAGTCTTCGGCGCCGATCGGGATCACGATGGGCACGGGGTTGGCGCGCAGGCGCGTCTTCAGCTGGTCATAGACCTTGAAGAAGTTGGCGCCGGTGCGGTCCATCTTGTTGACGAAGGCCAGGCGGGGCACGCCATACTTGTTGGCCTGGCGCCACACGGTTTCGGACTGCGGCTGCACGCCGCCCACCGCGCAGTACACCATGCAGGCACCGTCCAGGACGCGCATGGAACGCTCCACCTCGATGGTGAAGTCCACGTGTCCCGGGGTGTCGATGATGTTGATGCGGTGTTCGGGATAGTTGCCGGCCATGCCACGCCAAAACGCCGTCGTAGCAGCCGACGTAATGGTGATGCCACGCTCTTGCTCTTGCTCCATCCAGTCCATAGTGGCCGAGCCGTCATGGGTTTCGCCAAGTTTGTGGTTGACGCCGGTGTAGAACAGGATGCGTTCGGTGGTGGTGGTTTTCCCTGCATCGATGTGCGCAGAGATACCAATGTTGCGATAGCGCTCGATCGGGGTTTTGCGGGCCATGGTAGGTAGTCCTTAATTTACCAGCGGAAATGGCTGAAGGCCTTGTTGGCCTCGGCCATCTTGTGCGTGTCTTCGCGTTTCTTCATCGCGGCGCCACGACCTTCGGAGGCGTCGATGAGTTCTCCAGCCAAACGCAGATCCATCGATTTCTCGCCACGCTTCTTGGCGGCTTCACGGAGCCAACGCATAGCCAGGGCCAGGCGGCGCACGGGGCGCACTTCAACCGGCACCTGATAGTTGGCACCGCCCACGCGGCGGCTCTTCACTTCGACGATCGGCTTGATGTTGTTGATGGCCAGGTTGAAGACTTCGATGGCATCCTTGCCGGTCTTGACCTGAACTTGCTCGAGGGCACCATAGATGATGCGCTCGGCGACGGCCTTCTTGCCGTCCAGCATCACAACGTTCATGAATTTGGCGAGTTCGACGCTGCCGAACTTGGGATCGGGCAGAATCTCGCGCTTGGGTACTTCGCGACGACGGGGCATTTTTGCTTCCTTGTGTCTGTTCAGTTGAACCGCGTCTCGTGACACGGCCATGGCCGCCTAGAAGGACGACCCCTTACATGCTGCGCTGGCTTCGCAATGTGAAGGACGCAGCTGCACTTTCCGGGCCGCGGACATCCGCAACCTGGGGTACTGCATATAGAGCTTAGGCCTTCTTCGGACGCTTGGCGCCGTACTTCGAACGAGCCTGTTTGCGATCCTTGACGCCTTGCAGGTCGAGGGAACCGCGCACGATGTGATAACGCACACCGGGCAAGTCCTTGACACGACCGCCACGCACCAGAACCACCGAGTGCTCCTGCAGGTTGTGGCCTTCACCGCCGATGTACGAAATGACTTCGTAACCGTTGGTCAGACGCACCTTGGCAACCTTACGCAGCGCGGAGTTCGGCTTCTTGGGGGTGGTGGTGTAGACGCGAGTGCAAACGCCGCGACGCTGCGGGCAGTTCTCGAGCGCGGGGCTCTTGCTCTTGATGATGCTGACTTCGCGCGGCTTGCGCACGAGCTGGCTAATGGTAGGCATGACCTTTGAAATCCCTTTTACGTACCACTGGTAAGTACTTACGTACTCGCACCCTCCCAGCATTCGGCGACCAATCTGGCCCCAAGCGAGGGGGAGGCAGTTCACGCAAAACCGCCTCAAACGTTCGTTTACGTAAAAGAGCGGGTCTTGCAGACAAATAATGCGTACAACACTGCATGGCCAGGCCGGCGGTGCCTTACAACGATCGATGCATCCAGGATAGAGGGCTCGTGACGCACCCCGGCCCGAAATACCTGCAACATGCTTCCGGGAGCTGGCGCAAGCCTTTGCCGACCCTCATGGGTTGGCGGGCTTCAGACCGATCGGTGTATGGGCATTACCGGCTTGAACCTGCCATGCCGAAATTGCACGCAGATAAAGCAGTAAGCCCTTCAGCTTAACTTAGTTATCCATGGCTGTCAAAGGCAAGCAGTCGAATTTTGCATTGCCGCAAGGTGGCGGCAAGGTCTGTGGCCCTGGCGCGACGCGCGGCGTCGCGGGAAAACATGGCAACGCACGCGGGCGCCCTGGTAATTGCCCGTGGAGTCACGGCCAGCCAGATACGGGAACGCGTGTCGTCGATCCACGAAGTCAGGCACCTGACGGTGGAACTGGCGCCGGCATAGCGGCCGGCCTAGCACGAGGCCCTTCAGCGCTAGGTGTGAAGATTCAATAGGTTGTATGCATGGTTCATCCGAACCGGATTTGAGAAACTGGAAATCGCCAACCCCCCAGTTCACTCAAGGAGCCCGGCCGGATGAACACCCATAAGCATGCCCGATTGACCTTCCTACGTCGACTCGAAATGGTCCAGCAATTGATCGCCCATCAAGTTTGTGTGCCTGAAGCGGCCCGCGCCTATGGGGTCACCGCGCCGACTGTGCGCAAATGGCTGGGCCGCTTCCTGGCTCAGGGCCAGGCGGGCTTGGCCGATGCGTCCTCGCGCCCGACGGTCTCGCCCCGAGCGATTGCGCCGGCCAAGGCGCTGGCTATCGTGGAGCTGCGCCGCAAGCGGCTGACCCAAGCGCGCATCGCCCAGGCGCTGGGCGTGTCAGCCAGCACCGTCAGCCGCGTCCTGGCCCGCGCCGGTCTGTCGCACCTGGCCGACCTGGAGCCGGCCGAGCCGGTGGTGCGCTACGAGCATCAGGCCCCCGGCGATCTGCTGCACATCGACATCAAGAAGCTGGGACGTATCCAGCGCCCTGGCCACCGGGTCACGGGCAACCGACGCGATACCGTTGAGGGGGCCGGCTGGGACTTCGTCTTCGTGGCCATCGATGACCACGCCCGCGTGGCCTTCACCGACATCCACCCCGACGAGCGCTTCCCCAGCGCCGTCCAGTTCCTCAAGGACGCAGTGGCCTACTACCAGCGCCTGGGCGTGACCATCCAGCGCTTGCTCACCGACAATGGCTCGGCCTTTCGCAGCCGCGCCTTCGCCGCGCTGTGCCATGAGCTGGGCATCAAGCACCGCTTTACCCGACCTTACCGCCCACAGACCAATGGCAAGGCCGAACGCTTCATCCAGTCGGCCTTGCGTGAGTGGGCTTACGCTCACACCTACCAGAACTCCCAACACCGAGCCGATGCCATGAAATCCTGGCTACACCACTACAACTGGCATCGACCCCACCAAGGCATCGGGCGCGCTGTACCCATCTCCAGACTCAACCTGGACGAATACAACCTATTGACAGTTCACAGCTAGCAGTGTGCCTGTCCCAGCGGGGACAGGCACACTGCACGGACAGACGCCAGTTCCCATGCGGGACAGGCGCCTCGCGTATCGGAACGGGGCGGGCGCCCGTGCGGTCAGCTCTCCCGCCTTCCGAACCAGCCCCCCACGGTATAGCGGACGCGCGCCCACATGGCGCGCATGCCTATGCCCAGCATGTTGAGCTCGGCGCTGGGCGCGGCGGCCCGCGACGGCGCGCCGCCGGCCGGGCGCGCCAGGCTGGCCTGAGCCATGGCCAGCACGGCCTGCGCCTGGCTCAGCACGGCCTGCGCCTGCAGCAACACAGCCTGCGCATCCGGGCTGACCACGCTGCCCGCGGGCGCGGCCGCGGCTACAGGCGCCGCGGACCCGGGCCGCGCAGGCATGGCGCCAGCCGGTTGCGCCGGGTCCTGCTGCGCCTCGCCGCTGAGCGAGCGCGCCAGGTTCTGCTCGAACTGTCCCAGGATCTGCGCGGCCACTTCCGCGATCATGCCGCTGCCGCGCCCATATTGCGCCACCGCCCCCGACAGCGCCAGCTGGGTATTGACCGTGACGTCCGTGCCGCCATGGGCGGCCGGCGTCAACGCGAAGCTGAACTCGGACTTGGCCGAGCCGCGCCCCTTCGGATCCATGCCCGAGCCCTGCAGCCAGGCAGTGTGCGTGGCTTCGTCCTTGCGCACCAGTTCGGCCTGGCCTTCGAAGCCCAGCTTGATCGGCCCCAGGCGCACCGTCACCGAACCCTGGTATTTGTCCGGACCCAGCACTTCGGTCAGGCGCGCGCCGGGCAGGCAGGGCATGATGCGCGGCACATCCAGCATCAACTGCCATGCCTCGTCCAGCGGCAAGGACACATGGAAGGTGTTAGTGAACTCCATCGACAAACTCCCCTGAATCAGTAGGCGCGGCGGCGCGCGCTTCGGCCTGCGTCAGCAGCTCCAGCAGTCGCACCGGCGTAAGCGGAAACTCGGTCACGCGCACCCCGCAATGGGCCACGGCGTGCTCCACGGCGCCGACCACGGCCACGGCCACCGGAATGGTGGCGCACTCTCCCACGCCCTTGACGCCCAGCGGGTTCAAGGGGGTGGGAGAGGGCTGGAACACCACCTCGATGGGCGGCACTTCCGGCGCGGTGGGCAGCAGGTATTCGGCAAACGTAGTGCTCAGGGGCTGGCCGGCGGCGTCATAGCCCATCCACTCGAACAAGGCATTGCCGATGCCGTGCACGACCCCGCCGTGCACCTGGCCCTCGGCCAGCTGCGGATTGATGATGCGGCCGCTGTCCTGCGCCGCCACATAGCGCACGATCTCTATGGCCCCGGTGGCGGGGTCGACCTCGACCTCGCATACATGCGAGGCGCCGGCGTAGGTCTGCGCGTCGCAGTGGAAGTACGCGGTGGCGTCCAGCCCGGGATCGCCCGGGCTGACCAGCGCATAGCCCGGCACCCCTTTGCGCAGCATGGCAAGCCGCGCCAGCGACACCGACTGTCCGTCGGGCGCGCGCACTTCGCCATCGGCCAGTTCCAGCGTTTCGGCCTCGGCCTTGAGCACCGCCGCCGCCGTCTCCAGCGCCTGCCGCCGCACCTGGGCGGCGGCCTGGTCGACCGCCGAACCGGCCATGATGGCCTGGCGGCTGGCGAAACCGCCCATGCCGTAGCCCACGTAGGCGGTATCGCCGGCCTGCACCTCGACCGCCGCGACCGGCACGCCCAGGTGCCCGGCGCAGATCTGCGCCAGCGTCGTCTTGATGCCCTGGCCCATGGCCAGGGCGCCGGTGTAGATCGACACCTGGCCCGACGGCTGGACGCGCACGCGCGCCACCTCGAACGGGCCGCGCCCGGTGGGCTCGACGCTGTTGGCCACCGCGATGCCGCGCCAGCGGCCGCGCGCCAGGGCCGCATCGCGCCGCACCGCGAAGCCGTCATAATCGGACGCCTGCAGCGCGCATGCCTGCAGGGCGGGAAAATCGCCGCTGTCTATGGTCAGCGGCATTCCCGCGCGCGACTTCAACGGCTTGGTGTAGGGAATCTTGGCCGGGCCGATCAGGTTGCGGCGGCGGCATTCGCCCGGGTCGATGCCCAACTCGGCCGCCACCCTGTCCATCATGCGCTCCATGACGAAGGCCGCCTGCGGATATCCCGCGCCGCGCACCGTGGCCACCGGCACCTTGTTGGTATAGGCCACGCTCACATCGAGCGAGAACGCCGGCACCACGTAGGGGCCGGTCATGGACGAGGCGGCGTTGTACGGCACATTGGTGCCCTGCGGCGTATACGCGCCGTTGTCGTGCACGAAGTTGCCGCGTATGCCGAGCACATGGCCCTGGTCGTCGATGGCCATCGCCACCTTCCAGTACTGGTCGCGCTCCTGGATCGAGGTCGTGAAATGCTCGCGCCGGTCCTCCACCCACTTGACCGGGCGGCCCAGCTTGCGCGCGGCGGCGGGAATCGCCATTTCCTCGGGATAAATCATGAACTTGGCGCCGAACCCGCCGCCCACGTCGGGCGTCACCACGCGCAGGCGGTCCTCGGGCTGGCCCAGCATCAGGGCCAGCGTGTAATGCAGTTCGTGGGCCATCTGGGTCGAGGACCACACGGTCAGCGTGTCGGTGGCGCGGTCCATGCGCGCCAGCACGCCGCGCCCTTCCATGGGATGCGCGCAGCCCCGATGCACCCAGAAATCGTCTTCCAGCACCCGGTGCGCCTGCGCGAAAGCCGTCTCGCAGTCGCCATAGGCCAGCGTGTACTGCTGCAGAATGTTCGACGCGAGCTCGCCGCGCACCAGCGGCGCATCGGGCCGCAACGCATCGCGGCAATCCACCACCGCGCCCAGCACTTCATATTCGATCGCCACCCGCGCCGCCGCGTCCTCGGCGATGTGGCGGCTGTCGGCCACCACCACCGCGATGGCCTCGCCGACGAACGCCACCTCGCGCTCGGCCAGCACGAACGGCGTCGTGTCATCGGGCAGCGCCGCCAGCGGGAACCCCAGCGGCATGCGCCAGGACGTCAACTGGCCGAACAGGTCGCGCGCCCCATAGACCGCGGCCACGCCCGGCACCGCGCGGGCGGCCGACAGGTCGATCGAGACAAGGCGCGCATGGGCATGCGGGCTACGCACGAAGCAGGCATGCAGCACTCCCTCGACCTCGATATCGTCCAGGAAGCGCGCCTGGCCGCGCAGCAGCGCATCGTCCTCGATACGGGGCGCGCTGCGGCCCAGTCCGGGGCTTGTCGCATCAGTCATGACCGGCCTCCGCGCGCATCAGCTGCGCCGCGCGCAGCACCGCGGCCACGATGTTCTGATACCCGGTGCAGCGGCACAGGTGGCCCGAGAGCACGTCGCGCACCTGCGCCTCATCGGGATCAGGGTTGGCCGCCAGCAGCTCGGCCACCGACATCAGGATGCCCGGCGTGCAATAACCGCATTGCAGCGCATGCAGTTCATGGAACGCCTGCTGGATCGGATGCAACGCGTCGTCTTCGCCGGCCAGTCCCTCGATGGTATCGATCCGGCTGTCCTGCGCCTGCACCGCCAGCATCAGGCAACTGCGCGTCGAATAGCCATCGACCAGCACGGTACAGGCGCCGCACACCCCGTGCTCGCAACCGATGTGCGTGCCGGTCAGCCCCAGCTCGCCGCGCAGGAAATCGGCCAGATGCATGCGCGGCTCGGCGCAACCGCCGCATGCGCGCCCGTTGACCGTCAACGAAACGTGCTGCGCGGTGGATTCGGTGATATCGCTCATTCGCTTTCCTTGGCGCGCGCCACCGCCTGCGTGAGGGCGCGCTCGGTCAACACGCGCGCCAGCCGCTGGCGGTACCACGACGGCACATAAACTGTCGGCCTTGGCGTCGATGGCGGCGCACAGCGCCGCCGCCCGCGCCAGCGTGGCGGGCTCGGCCGGCTGCCCCAGCAGCGCGGCTTCGGCCTGCGCCATGCGCACGGGCGTGGCCGCCACCCCGCCTAGGTGTGAACTGTCAATAGGTTGTATTCGTCCAGGTTGAGTCTGGAGATGGGTACAGCGCGCCCGATGCCTTGGTGGGGTCGATGCCAGTTGTAGTGGTGTAGCCAGGATTTCATGGCATCGGCTCGGTGTTGGGAGTTCTGGTAGGTGTGAGCGTAAGCCCACTCACGCAAGGCCGACTGGATGAAGCGTTCGGCCTTGCCATTGGTCTGTGGGCGGTAAGGTCGGGTAAAGCGGTGCTTGATGCCCAGCTCATGGCACAGCGCGGCGAAGGCGCGGCTGCGAAAGGCCGAGCCATTGTCGGTGAGCAAGCGCTGGATGGTCACGCCCAGGCGCTGGTAGTAGGCCACTGCGTCCTTGAGGAACTGGACGGCGCTGGGGAAGCGCTCGTCGGGGTGGATGTCGGTGAAGGCCACGCGGGCGTGGTCATCGATGGCCACGAAGACGAAGTCCCAGCCGGCCCCCTCAACGGTATCGCGTCGGTTGCCCGTGACCCGGTGGCCAGGGCGCTGGATACGTCCCAGCTTCTTGATGTCGATGTGCAGCAGATCGCCGGGGGCCTGATGCTCGTAGCGCACCACCGGCTCGGCCGGCTCCAGGTCGGCCAGGTGCGACAGACCGGCGCGGGCCAGGACGCGGCTGACGGTGCTGGCTGACACGCCCAGCGCCTGGGCGATGCGCGCTTGGGTCAGCCGCTTGCGGCGCAGCTCCACGATAGCCAGCGCCTTGGCCGGCGCAATCGCTCGGGGCGAGACCGTCGGGCGCGAGGACGCATCGGCCAAGCCCGCCTGGCCCTGAGCCAGGAAGCGGCCCAGCCATTTGCGCACAGTCGGCGCGGTGACCCCATAGGCGCGGGCCGCTTCAGGCACACAAACTTGATGGGCGATCAATTGCTGGACCATTTCGAGTCGACGTAGGAAGGTCAATCGGGCATGCTTATGGGTGTTCATCCGGCCGGGCTCCTTGAGTGAACTGGGGGATCGGCGATTTCCAGTTTCTCAAATCCGGTTCGGATGAACCATGCATACAACCTATTGAATCTTCACACCTAGGGTGATCGAGGCGCGCGCCACGCAGCCGGCGTCGTCGAGCAGCAGCAGCACCGCCACCGACACAATGGCGAAATCGCCATGGCGGCGCGCGAACTCCACGAAGGCATGGCCATGGCCGGCCGGCCATGGCGTCACCGCCAGGCCGACCAGCATTTCATCGGGTTCGAGCGCCGGCGTCATGTAGCCGGCCGGAAAATCCGCCATCGCCAGGGTGCGCGTGCCGCGTACGCTGGCCACCGACAGGGTCGCGTCCATGGCCAGCGCCACGGTCGGGATCTCCGCCGACGGATCCAGCTGGCACAGGCTGCCGCCCACCGTGCCGCGGTTACGGGTCTGGCGATGGCCGACCTGCAGCGCCGCCTCGCGCCACAGCGGCAAATGCTGCGCCACCAGCGGCGAGAACTCGATCTCGCGCTGGCGCGTCATCGCGCCAATGCAGACCGCGCCCTGCTCGTGGCGGATGTACGCCAGCTCGGGAACCCGGTTGATGTCGATCAGGCAGTCCGGGAACGCGAACCGCATGTTCAGCATCGCCACCAGCGACTGGCCGCCGGCCAGCACGCGCGCATTGTCGTGCTCGCTGAGCAACTGCAGGGCCTGCGGCAACGAAGCAGGCGCGTGATACTGCAAGGCCGGCGCTTTCATGGTTCGGACAGCCTCTCAGATCTTGGACAAGTCCAGCGAAGAGGCCGCGAACAGCTCCTCGGGCTTGACCAGGCGGCGCGACAGGCCCTGGCCGTAGTGATAGCGCGCGAAGGTCTCTATCACATGGCGATTGGCATCCAGCCCGTACGGCCAGTAATCGTCGCCCATCAGTTCGCGCGCCGCGTTGTAGTGGTGCACCATCCAAGGCAGCGTCACCGCCAGGTGGCAGATCTCGTTGAGCTCCTTGACCGCCAGCATCTTGGCCTTGAGGAAGGCCTTGTAGACGCTGACCGGCAGCCAGGGATTCTGCTCGACCAGGGACCTGCGGATGCCCACCATATGCATGATGGGGAAGATGCGGGTCTCGCGGAAGTAATCCTGCTCGGTCTTCAGGTAGTCGTTGAACAGGCGCCCCACGTTGGGCGCGCCGCGCAGAAAGCACGAGGGAGCCCGCGCACCGATATAGCCATCGATCTCGCCCGCCTCCAGCATGTCCGACAGCGTCTTGTCGTCGGGAATCTGCTGCAGGTCGATACCGTCGGGCAGCTCGATCGGCGCCCGCTCGCCGCGGCCCGGCTCTTCGATGCCGCCCCGGCGCCACTTGATGTCTTGCGGCTTGACGCCATAGGCGTCTTCCAGGATGCCGCGGATCCACACGTTGGCGGTGATCTGGTACTCGGGCACGCCGATGGTCTTGCCGCGCAGGTCCTGCGGCTTGTCGATGTCGCGGTCCGTGCGCACATAAATGCCCGAATGGCGGAACACGCGCGACAGGAACGCCGGAATGGCGATGTATTCGTTGTCGCCGCGAGCCGTGGTCATCATATGACTGCTCATCGAGATCTCGGTGACGTCGTACTCGTGGTAGCGGAAGGCCCGATGAAACGCCTCCTCCGGCTCCAGCGGCACGGCCGTGACCTCGCAGCCCTCGATGGGCGCGCGCCCGTCGAACAAGGCGCGCGTGCGATCGTAGTCGCCGCAGGAAAGGCTGATCTTCAGTTTGCTGCTCATGCTTGCATCTCCCAGGGGTCAGTCCACTTTCAGGCCGATCTGCTTGGTCAGCGCCGAAAAGCGGTCGATATCGGTTTCCACCATTTTCTGGAACACTTCCGGGCCGTCGCTGGCGGTGCTGTAGCCCAGGTCGGCCAGTTTCTTCTGCACGTCATCGCGCTGCATCACCTTGGCGATGCCGTCGTACAGCTTCTGGCGCACCGCCATCGGCGTGGCGCCCGGCACCAGCAGGCCGTGCCACTGGTTCAGCTCGTACCCGGCCACGCCCTGCTCGGCCACCGTGGGCACCTCGGGCAGCAGCGCCGAGCGCTCCTTGGAGGTCACCGCCAGGGCCTGCAGCTTGCCTGCCTTGATGAAGGGAATCGCGCTCGAGGCGGTCACCACGGCCAGGCCGATCTGGCTGCCCAGCACGTCGTTGAGCGCCGGTCCGCAACCCTTGTACGGCACGTGCACCATATGCGTCTTGGCGCTGACGTTGAGCAGCTCGCCGGCCAGATGCTGCGGCGTGCCGTTGCCGCACGAGCCGTAGGTGACCTGGGTGTTGGTCTGCTTGGCCGCGGCCATCAGCTCACCCAGCGTCTTGTACTTGGAACCGGCCGGCACCACGAACACCGACGGCACATAGGCCACATTGATGACGGCGGCGAAGTCCTTCTTCGGGTCGAACGGCAGATTGCGGAACACGCCCGGATTGACGGCGAACGAGCTGTTGACCATCAGCAGCGAGTAGCCGTCCGGCGCACGGTCGGCCACCAGGCGCGCGCCCACGTTGCCGCTGGCGCCCGGCCGGTTCTCGACCACCGCGGTCTGCCCCAGGCTCTCGGTGAGATAGTTGCCGATCAAACGCGCCAGCATGTCGGTCCCCCCGCCAGGCGGAAAGGTGACGATGATGTCGAGCGGCTTGTTCGGGAAGTCGCCGGTGGCGGCGAAGGAACTGGTCGCGGCACAGGCGCTGACGCCGACAGCGGCGGCGATGTGGGCGACTTTGGCTAGAAAACTACGGCGTTGCATCTGTATTCCCCTTGTGGCCACCGCCCGCAGAATGCGGGCGGCTGGATCTTGACCGGAACAACAAACAGCCTTGGTGCTTCTATGCTTCTACTTAGTACACTGAGTTAATTGCGCATAGTACTGAATAATTGTCCGGTGTCAATATCGGGGGATTCCCTGCCGCGGCTGCCTGCGGCCGTACGCAAAGAAGCCTGCCCCATCGGGGCAGGCTTCAGGTACAGGCAGGCGAAGGCGGATGCGCTACATGCCGGCCCAGTGCGGGCCGGGCACTTCGATGTCGAACAGTTCGAGCACGCGCGCCACGGTGTGGTCGACCATTTCTTCGATGGAGGCCGGGCGATGGTAGAACGCGGGCAGCGGCGGAAAGATGATGCCGCCCATTTCGGTGACGGCGGTCATATTGCGCAAGTGGGCCAGGTTGAACGGCGTTTCGCGCACCATCATGACCAGCCGGCGGCGCTCCTTGAGCGTGACGTCGGCGGCGCGGGTGATGAGATTATCGGACAGGCCGTGCGCCACGGCCGCCAGCGTGCGCATCGAGCACGGCACGATCACCATGCCGGCGGTCTGGAACGCGCCGCTGGCCAGCGTGGCGCCGACATCGCGCACGCTGTGCACGTGGTCGGCCAGCGCCTGGACATCGTGCCGGCCCACGTCCAGTTCGTGCTTGATATTGAGCACGCCCGAGGCCGACACGATCAGGTGCGACTCGACGTCGGACACGCCACGCAGCGCCTGCAGCAGGCGCACGGCGTAGATGGCGCCGGTGGCGCCCGTGATGCCGACGACCAGCCGCCGCATGGACTCAGGCCGTCGCGCCGGAGTCATCGAGCAGCTGCTTGAGCTCGCCGCTTTCGTTCATCTCGGACATGATGTCCGAACCGCCGATGAATTCGCCGCCGACGTACAGCTGCGGAATCGTCGGCCAGTTGGAAAACGTCTTGATGGCCTGGCGGACTTCGTCGTCTTCCAGCACATTGACGGTCACCAGCTTCTTGACGCCGCAGCCTTTCAGGATCTGGATGGCGCGGCCCGAAAAGCCGCATTGCGGAAACTGGGTAGTGCCCTTCATGAACAGCACGACGGGGTGCTGCGTCACGGTTTCGCGGATGAATTCTTGCACGTCGCTCATAGGGGGCTCGCAAAGGGAAGTAGCTCAACAGCTCAATTATAGGTATCCACCGGAAATCCGCTCGATCCCGGCCAGATCGCGCCGGCTGTGCACCTCGCGCAGCCCGGCCTGGCGCATCAGCGCCCGTGCCGCCTCGGCCTGGTCCCAGCCGTGTTCCATCCAGATGGCGCCGCCAGGCAGAAGGCGCCCGGGCGCCCCGCCGGCGATGCGCGCCAGCGCCGCCAGCCCATCGTTTTCGTCGGTCAGCGCGCCGCGCGGCTCGAAACGCAGGTCGCCCTGCGCCAGATGCGCGTCCTCGCGCGCGATATAGGGAGGGTTGGAGACGATCAGGTCGTAGCGGTCCTGCGCCGGCAAGGCCTCGTACCAGTCGCCCGCCAGGCAGCGCACCCGCGCGCCCAGCCGCTGCGCGTTACCCTCGGCCACCGCCAGCGCGGCCGCGCTCAGGTCGGTGGCCGTCACCTCGGCCTGCGGGCAACCCAGCGCCACCGACACGGCGATGGCGCCGCTGCCGGTGCCCAGGTCCAGCACGCGCGGCGCAGCGCGGCCTTGCAGCCAATGCAGCGCCGTCTCCACCAGCAGCTCGGTATCCGGGCGCGGAATCAGCACATCCGGCGTCAGCGCGTACCAATGCCCCATGAACTCGCGCCCGCCCAGCAGATAGGCCATGGGCTCGCCAGCCAGGCGGCGCGCCGCCAGCTGCCGCCAGGCCGCCTCGTGCGCGGGCTCGACCGGGTCGGTATCGTGCGCCAGCAGCCAGGCGCGCGAGCGGCCCAGCACGTGCTCGGCGAGCATGCGCGCCTCCAGCCGGGGCAGGCCCGGGTCGGCCAGCAGGTCCTTGAGCAAGGTCATCGCCCGCGCATCACAGATCGTGGCCCAGCGCCGCCAGTTGCTCGGCCTGGTGCTCGGCCAGCAGCGCGCCGGTCAGCTCGTCCAGGTCGCCTTCCATGATCTGCTGCAGCTTGTACAGCGTCAGGTTGATGCGATGGTCGGTCACGCGGCCCTGCGGATAGTTATAGGTGCGGATGCGCTCGGAGCGGTCGCCCGAGCCGATCAGGCTCTTGCGCTCGGCGGCCTCCTTGCTCTGGCGTTCGCGCATTTCCTTGTCCTTCAGGCGCGCGGCCAGCACCTGCATGGCCTTGTCCTTGTTGCGATGCTGCGAGCGGTCGTCCTGGCACTCCACCACCAGGCCGGTCGGCACGTGCGTGATGCGCACCGCCGAATCGGTCTTGTTGATGTGCTGCCCGCCCGCCCCGCTGGCGCGGAACGTATCGATGCGCAGATCGCTGGGGTTGATCACGATGTCGGACATCGCGTCGGCCTCGGGCATCACCGCCACCGTGCATGCCGAGGTATGGATGCGGCCCTGCGCCTCGGTGGCCGGCACGCGCTGCACGCGATGCGCGCCGGACTCGAACTTCAGCCGGCCATAGGCGCCGTCGCCATCGATGCGCGCGATCACTTCCTTGTAGCCGCCCAGCTCCGACTCGCTCTCCGACATGATCTCCACGCGCCAACCCCGCGTTTCCGCGTAGCGCGTATACATGCGCAGCAGGTCGCCGGAGAACAGCGCGCTTTCGTCGCCGCCCGTGCCGGCACGGATTTCCAGGAACAGGCTGCGGCCATCGTCGGGGTCGCGCGGCAGCAGCAGCAACTGCAGCGCCGCCTCCATCTCCTCGATGCGCGCGCGGCCGGTCTTGATCTCGTCCTCGGCCATGGCCTTCATGTCGGGATCGGACAGCATCTCCTGCGCGGTGGCCACATCGGCCTCGACGCCCAGGAACGCATTGAACGCCTCGACGACCGGCTCCAGCTCGGCGCGCTCGCGCGACAGCTTGCGAAAACGGTCCATATCGGCCGCCGTTTCCGGCTCGGCCAGCAAGGCGTCGACTTCGATGAGACGGTGGGCCAACTGCTCGAGTCGGCTGCGCATGGACGGTTTCATGGGCGTTCGGTATCAGGAAAGAATGGACACAAGCGGACGCCCGGCGCACGAACGCCCGCCGCGAAGGCGGGGTCTGGCGCGCGCAGCTAACGGCGGGAATCGCGGCCGGGAAACAGGCGCGGCACCCAGGCCAGCAGCTGGCGGCGTTCGTCGCCCTCGCTGCGGTTGAGCGCGGCCAGCGGGCCATGCAGGTACTTCTGCGTCAGCCCGTGCGCCAGCTGTTCCAGCACGGCCTCGGGCGACTCGCCGCGCGCCAGCATGCGGCGCGCGCGCTCGAGCTCGGCGGCCCGCACGTCGTCGGCGGCCTGATGCAGGTCGCGGATCACGGGCACGACTTCGCGCGACTGCATCCAGTGCATGAAGCCCTGCACGCGCGTCTCGATGATGGCCTCGGCCTGCACCACCGCCGCGCGGCGCGCGTCGGTGCCGCTTTGCACCAGCCGGCCCAGGTCGTCCACCGAATACAGATACACGTCGTCCAGGCGGCCCACTTCGGGCTCGATATCGCGCGGCACCGCCAGGTCGATCATCACCATGGGGCGATGCCGGCGCTGGCGCGTGGCGCGCTCGACCATGCCCAGCCCCAGGATGGGCAGGGAACTGGCCGTACAGGAAACAATGACGTCGAACTCGGCCAGCCGTTCGGTCAGGTCGGCCAGCTTCATGGTCTGGGCCGAGAACCGGCCCGCCAGGGTCTCGGCGCGCTCGATGGTGCGATTGGCCACCACCATGCTGCGCGGGCGCTGGGCCGCGAAGTGCGTGGCGCACAGTTCGATCATCTCGCCGGCGCCGATGAACAGCGTGCGCGCGTCTTCCAGCTGGCCGAACACGCGCTCGGCCAACCGCACCGCGGTGGCGGCCATCGACACCGAATGTGCGCCGATGGCGGTCTGCGAACGCACTTCCTTGGCCACCGAGAATGTGCGCTGGAACAATTGATGCAGCAGCGTGCCCAGCGCGCCGGCCTCGTTGGCCGCACGCACCGCGTCTTTCATCTGGCCCAGGATCTGCGGCTCGCCCAGCACCATGGAATCCAGGCCGCTGGCCACGCGGAACGCATGGCGCACGGCATCGTCGTGCTGGTGGCGGTACAGGTGCGGGCGCAAGGCCGCGGCTTCCAGCCGGTTGTGCTCGGCCAGCCAGGCTGGCAGATGCTCGGCCACCTGGCCCTCGGCCGCGCAATAGAGTTCGGTACGATTACAGGTCGACAGGATCGCCGCCTCGCGCACCGCGCCGCCGAACGTCGCGCGCAGGCCTTCCAGCGCGGGCTTGACCAAGTCCACGGGCATGGAAACGCGCTCGCGCACCGAGACCGGGGCGGAGGTGTGATTCAGACCGAAGGCAAGAACGGCGACTGACATGAAAGGCTGGGATGGGCAAGCGCCCGGCGCAAAGCTGCTAATTTTGTAACAGCGACCGCCAAGGATTATACCCCGTACCCCCTGCCCGGCCCCCTATACCCCTGCGTCCGGCGCGCCGGACGCGGCGGCCCCGCCACAGCACCTGGGGTGCGCCGCTTTTGCGCAATCGCTGCGCAAGTGCGCGGCTTTTTTCACACAAGCGGGCGGTGCGCGTGCACAGCCGCGAAAAATTGTGTATAGTTGCGGACTTCGTTGGCCTGGTAGCTCAGTCGGTAGAGCAGAGGATTGAAAATCCTTGTGTCGGTGGTTCGATTCCGCCCCAGGCCACCAAGAATTCGATGCCCAGCCCTTGCACTGGGCATTTTCATTTGTGCGCCAGGGGCTTGGGTGAAAAGTCTCGCCCATAACGTCCCAAGTCGTGCCGCTACATCCCGCTTGCTAAACGGGTGACAACTTCTACGTGTGTGCGATAAGGCCAAGCCTGGATCTGGTAGACCCCATAAACTCGGCATAGGGCCATATCTAGAGACCACACTCGCCCAAACTCGAGCCTAAGCATACTAAGCCAACAGTCACAACAGTCGACGACCAAAACCCAATAGAAGTCCGCGAACAGCAGGAGGAGCAGGCGCGCCTGGCCCGCCTGCGCACCTTCGAACTGAGCCTCGAGGAGCCGCCCCCTGTCTCCCAGAAGGTCCGCCAGTCAAGCATGACCACTTCGACTAGGTGTGAACTGTCAATAGGTTGTATTCGTCCAGGTTGAGTCTGGAGATGGGTACAGCGCGCCCGATGCCTTGGTGGGGTCGATGCCAGTTGTAGTGGTGTAGCCAGGATTTCATGGCATCGGCTCGGTGTTGGGAGTTCTGGTAGGTGTGAGCGTAAGCCCACTCACGCAAGGCCGACTGGATGAAGCGTTCGGCCTTGCCATTGGTCTGTGGGCGGTAAGGTCGGGTAAAGCGGTGCTTGATGCCCAGCTCATGGCACAGCGCGGCGAAGGCGCGGCTGCGAAAGGCCGAGCCATTGTCGGTGAGCAAGCGCTGGATGGTCACGCCCAGGCGCTGGTAGTAGGCCACTGCGTCCTTGAGGAACTGGACGGCGCTGGGGAAGCGCTCGTCGGGGTGGATGTCGGTGAAGGCCACGCGGGCGTGGTCATCGATGGCCACGAAGACGAAGTCCCAGCCGGCCCCCTCAACGGTATCGCGTCGGTTGCCCGTGACCCGGTGGCCAGGGCGCTGGATACGTCCCAGCTTCTTGATGTCGATGTGCAGCAGATCGCCGGGGGCCTGATGCTCGTAGCGCACCACCGGCTCGGCCGGCTCCAGGTCGGCCAGGTGCGACAGACCGGCGCGGGCCAGGACGCGGCTGACGGTGCTGGCTGACACGCCCAGCGCCTGGGCGATGCGCGCTTGGGTCAGCCGCTTGCGGCGCAGCTCCACGATAGCCAGCGCCTTGGCCGGCGCAATCGCTCGGGGCGAGACCGTCGGGCGCGAGGACGCATCGGCCAAGCCCGCCTGGCCCTGAGCCAGGAAGCGGCCCAGCCATTTGCGCACAGTCGGCGCGGTGACCCCATAGGCGCGGGCCGCTTCAGGCACACAAACTTGATGGGCGATCAATTGCTGGACCATTTCGAGTCGACGTAGGAAGGTCAATCGGGCATGCTTATGGGTGTTCATCCGGCCGGGCTCCTTGAGTGAACTGGGGAGTTGGCGATTTCCAGTTTCTCAAATCCGGTTCGGATGAACCATGCATACAACCTATTGAATCTTCACAGCTAACGGGAAAAAGTGCAAACCGACACCTTAACCGATGGCGCAACATATAGCCTTTCAGGGAGCTGTCAAGGGAAATGGCCTACCTGGAATGCGGAGCTACAGTAGGAAGATCGTGGCCAGCCCAAGGAAAATGAAAAAGCCGAGCGAGTCGGTGGCGAAGGTCAGCAGCACCGACGAGCCGATGGCCGGGTCCTTGCCGAAGCGCGCGCGCAACATGGGCACCATGACGCCTACCGAGGCGCCGACCAGCATGTTGCAGATCATCGCGGCCATCATGACGACGGCGATGGACAGCGAATCGGAAATGGCCCAGGCGAACAGGGCGGCCACCAGGCTGCCGCACAATCCCACCAGCAGCGTGACCAGCATTTCGCGCTTGACCAGTTGCCAGAGGTTGCGGCCGGTGATGCGGCCGACGGCCAGCGCGCGGATGATCATGGTCATGGTCTGGTTGCCGGAGTTGCCGCCGATACCCGCCACGATGGACATGAGAAACGCCAGGATCACGATGTGGCTGACGGTATCCTCGAAGCGCGAAGCCACGAACGAGGCGGTGGCCGCGGTACAGAGGTTGAACAGCAGCCAGGGGGCGCGGTTGCGCAAGGCCATGAGCACGGGCGCGAAGATGTCTTCTTCCTGCAGGCCGGCGCGCGACAGCGCCTGCTCCTGCGAGTCTTCCTGGATCACGTCCACCACGTCGGCAATGGTGACGCGGCCGATCAGCCGGCCCTGTTCGTCGGTGACCGGGGCCGAGACCAGGTCGTAGCGTTCGAACGCGCTGGCGGCGTCGGCGTCGGAATCCAGCGGGCCCAGGGTCAGGAAATCCGAGTTCATGACCGCGCGCACTTCGGTATCGGGCTCGCTGACCAGCAGCGTGGCGATCGGCAGGACGCCTTGCAGCTTGTCCTGGCGGTCGACCACGAAAATCTGGTCGGTGTGGTCGGGCAGTTCGTGCAGGCGGCGCAGGTAGCGCAACACCACCTCCAGCGACACGTCCTCGCGCACCCGGACCATTTCGAAGTCCATGATGGCGCCGACGCTGTCCTCGGGGTAGCCCATGGCCTCGAGCAGCTGGGCACGCTCTTCCTCGGTCAGGCCCTTCTGGACTTCGGCCACCACGTCGGGCGGCAGATCGGGCGCCAGGTCGGCCAGCTCGTCGGCGTCCATGCTGCCGGTGGCGGCGACCAGGTCCTGGCGGTCCATCGCCTCGATCAGCGATTCGCGCACCCAGTCTTCGACTTCGATCAGGACATCGGCATCGTGCTCGGTACTGACCAGCCGCCACACCGTCTGGCGTTCGTCCTTGGGCAGCGATTCCAGGATGAAGGCAATGTCGGCCGGGTGCAGCCCGTTGATCAGGGTCGCCAGCTCCGCCTCATGCTGGCGGTGCACCAGGTCTTCCACCAGGTGGGCCTTGTCGTCGCCCTGTTCCTGGCGATGGACCAGGTCTTCGACCAGATGTTGCCGGCGCAGGCACTCCTGGACCTCGGCCAGTGCGTGCTGGGCGTCTTCGGGGTCGAGCCGGCGGGGCGTCGCGGGCGGCTTGGGCGTGGCGGAGGACTGCGTCATGCAACAGGACTCAAAGGGTGGGCAGCGGGCGGCTGCGCCGGGCTTCGTCGGTGGCGACGTAGGTGAGCACCGCTTCGGTGACCTTCACGACTTCGGCGTCCAGGCGCTGGCGTTCAGCATACACTTCGACCGACACCGTGACCGAGGTCGTGCCGGTGCGCGTGATGGAGGTATAGAAACTGAGCAGGTCGCCGACGAATACCGGTTGCTTGAACTGGAATGCGTTGACGGCCACGGTGGCCACGCGTCCGGCGGCGCGCCGGGCGGCAGGGATCGAGCCGGCGATATCCACCTGCGCCATGATCCAGCCGCCGAACACGTCGCCATGGATATTGGCATCGGCGGGCATGGGCATGACGCGCAGGACCGGCTCGCGCCCGCTGGGCAGGCTGGTGAAGGGGGATTTGGGTGGGTTGGTCATGCGGGCCGGCTCCTGAAGGGACCCGGCCGATTATGCAGGAAAAACGTGTCCTAAGCGCGCGGCTCAGGTCGCCAGCTTCACGATTCCGTAGCCGCCGAACACCAGCCAAGCGTACAGGACCAGTCCCAGCGCCATGACGCGCGGTCCGGCCTTGCGGATCTGGGCGAAGCGGGTTTCGATTCCCAGCGCCGTCATGGCCATGGTCAGGACGAACACATCCAGCTTGCGGATGGCGGTGACCAGGTCGGACGGCAGGATGTCGAGGGAGTTGACGATGGCCAGGACCAGGAAGCCGATCGCGAACCACGGCACCGGCAGCTTGGCGTGGGATTTGCCGTCGGCGCCGGCGGCGGCGCTGGCGCGCAGCCAGAAGCCCAGCACCAGCAGGACGGGCACCAGCAAGGCGACGCGCGTCATCTTGACGATGGTGGCGACCTCGGTCGTGGCCGGATCGATGTTGCTGGCCGCGCCGACCACCTGGGCAACCTCGTGCACGGTGCCGCCGATATAGATGCCCAGCGCCTGGGTGTCGAAGGGCAGCCAGCCGGCGTGGTAGATCACCGGGTAGAGGAACATCGAGAGCGTGCCGAACAGGACGACGGTGGCGACCGCCACTGCGCTCTTGTGAGGGGCGGCGCGCAGGGTCGGTTCGAAGGCCAGCACGGCGGCGGCGCCGCAGATCGCGCTGCCGGCGGCCGTCAGCATGGCGGTGTCGCGGTCCAGGCCGAGCAGCCGCTGGCCGGCCACCGTGCCGATGAGCAGGGTGGAGGCGACCACGCCGACCGACACCGCCAGGCCGGGCAGTCCTACCGCGGCGATTTGCTGGATGCTGATGTTCAGGCCGTAGAAGGCGACGGCGATGCGCAGCAGGCGGCGCGCCGTGAAGTGCACGCCGGCGCCCCAATCGGCCGGCATGGTGCCGCGCAGGAAATTGCTATACAGCATGCCACAGACGATGCCGACCACCAGGGGCGAGAAGCCGAATTGCCGGATGAACGGCAGGTCGGCCAGTTGCACCACGGCCGCCGCCATCAGGGCGACGAACAGGATGCCATTGAGCTTGTCGCGCCACGGGGTGGGCAAGGGCAGGGTAGAGGTAGTGGTGGTCATAGCGCCGTCAGCGATAACTAAATAACTGGCAGAAATATTACGACCCGGACTATTATCTGAAAAATCTTTATTTTTAATATCTATCATCAGGAATTACGATATCGGCATGACACCGGAGCAATTGCTTACCTTCGCCAGCGTGGCCGATGCCGGCAATATCAGCCGCGCCGCCGAACTGCTGCACCTGTCGCAGCCGGCGGTGTCCGGCCAGTTGCGCATGTTGCAGGACTGGTTCGGCGAGCCGTTGTATCGGCGCAGCGGCCATGGCATCGTCCTGACCGCGGCCGGCGAGCGGCTGGCCGAGCACGCGCGCCAACTGCGCCAGGTATACAGCCAGGCCGGCGCGCTGCGCGACGCCTGGCGCGGCCTGGAAACCGGTTCGTTGCGCCTGGGCGCCAGCACCACGCCGGCCAGCTACCTGCTGCCCGGCCTGGTGGCCGCCTTCCGGGCCCGCTACCCGGCCGTCGGCGTGCATCTGTCGGACGGCAATACGCGCCAGATCGTCGAGCGGCTGCCGTCCCTGGACCTGGCTTTCATCGAAGGCGAAGTGCCGGCCGGCCTGCCCGCCGATACGGTGGTGCACCCCTGGCGCCAGGACGAGGTGGTGGCGATCGTGCGCTCCGACCACACGCTGGCGGGCAACGGCGCGGCCACGCTGCGCGACCTGGCGGCCTGGCCCCAGGTCACGCGCGAGCCGGGTTCGGGCGTGCGCGGGCTGGTCGAGCGCGCCTTCGCCAGCGCGGGGCTGGCGCCGGCCGTGGGGCTGGAGCTGGCGGGCGTGGAAGGGGTCAAGCAGGCGGTGCGCGCCGGCCTGGGCGTGGGCTTCGTCTCCATCATGTCGGTGCGGCACGAAGACGGCTCGCTGGCGACGCTGCGGCTGCTGCCGCGGCCGCTGACGCGCACGCTCAGCATCCTGGCGCCGCACGCCAGCGCCGCGGCGCGCGCCACCCAGCGCTTCCTGGACGCCTGCCTGGCGCTGCCCTAGGGGCCTGGCCGGCTCAGGGGCGCGCCAGCTCTACCCAGTAGGTGGCGCCCAGCGGCAACAGTTCGTCGTTGAAGTCGTAGCTGCCGTTGTGCAGCATGCAGGGGCCGGCGCCATGGCCGGCGTCGCGGTGGTCGCCCGATCCGTTGCCGATCCAGACGTAGCAGCCGGGCTTGTCCTGCAGCATGAAGGCGAAGTCCTCCGCGCCCATGGTGGGCTGGACGTGGTCGTTGACGTTCTCCGCGCCCACGATGCCGCGCATGACGCCGGCGCAGAACGCCGATTCGGCGGGGTGGTTGATGGTGGGCGGATAGTTGCGCCGGAATTCCAGCTCGCCCTCGCAATCGAGGGCGGCACAGGTCAGGCGCGTGATTTCGCCCATGCGGCGCTCGATCAGGTCGAGCGTTTCCAGCGTGAAGGTGCGCACCGTGCCGCGCATGACGGCCTCGTTGGGCACCACCTTGTCGGCGCTGCCGGTGTGGATCTGGGTGATGCTGAGCACGGCGGCGTCGAGCGGGTTGCGGTTGCGCGTGACGATGGTCTGCAGCGATTGCGCCAGCTGCACCGCCGCCATGACCGGATCGACGCCCAGGTGCGGCATGCCGGCGTGCGTGCCCTTGCCCTTGATGTGGATCGCGAACTCGTTGCTCGAGGCCATGATGGGCCCGGCGGTCAGGCCGAACTGGCCGACTTTCATGCCCGGCCAGTTATGCATGCCGAATACCGCTTCCATGGGGAAGCGGGTGAACAGGCCATCGTCGATCATGCGCTTGGCGCCGCCGCCGCCTTCCTCGGCCGGTTGGAAGATCACGTACACGGTGCCGGCGAAATCGCGCTGCTGCGACAGGAAGCGCGCCGCGGCCAGCAGCATGGCGGTATGGCCATCGTGGCCGCACGCGTGCATCTTGCCCGGATTGCGGCTGGCGTGCTCGAAAGTGTTGGCTTCCTGCATGGGCAAGGCGTCCATGTCGGCGCGCAGGCCGACCGCCCGCGGGCCTTCGCGCGTGCCGCGGATGATGCCGACCACCCCCGTGCCGCCCAGGCCGCGGTCGACCTCGATGCCCCATTCCTGCAGCCTGGCCGCCACCACGTCGGCGGTGCGAAATTCCTCGAATGCCAGTTCGGGGTGCGCGTGTATGTCGCGGCGTATGGCGGCGATATCCTGGCGCCACGCGACGATGGGTTCGATCAGTTTCATGCCGTGGGCTCCATGCGGAAGTCCGAGGCAACAAGGTTATCATCAAACAAAACTCGAATTAATGGAGGCAAACACCATGCTGCGCCCCTGGCTCGCCCACTATCCCGCGGGGGTTCCCCACGAGATTTCGCCGCAGGACTACACGTCGCTGACCGACCTGCTGGACCAGGCCTGCCGGCGCCATGCCGGCCAGGTGGCCTGCCGCTCGATGGGCTCGGACATGACCTATGCGCAACTGGATGCCCATGCGCGGCACTTCGCCGCCTGGCTGCAGGGGCGCGGCCTGGCGCGCGGCGCGCGCGTGGCGCTGATGATGCCCAACGTGCCCGCCTACCTGGTGTGCCTGCTGGGGACGCTGCGCGCCGGCATGGTGGTGGTGAACGTCAATCCGCTCTACAAGGCCGACGAATTGCAGCGCCAGCTGCTCGACAGCGGCGCCGAGACGATCGTCATCCTGGAGAATTTCGCGCACACGCTGCAGGCGGTGCCCGATCGCGGCGCGCTGTCGCATGTCGTGGTGGTCGGCCCTGGCGACTTGCTGGGAGGCCTGAAAGCGCCGCTGGTCAACCTGGCGGCGCGCTATGTGAAGAAGTTGATTCCGCCGTGGCGCATCGACGGGGCGCACCGCCTGCCGGATGCCTTGCGCGACGGCGCGCGCGCCACGTTCACGCCGCCCGCACTGGGCATGGACGACCTGGCCGTGCTGCAGTACACCGGCGGCACCACCGGCGTACCCAAGGGCGCCATGCTGTCGCATGGCAACCTGGTAGCCAACGTGCTGCAGACCGAAGCCGTGGCGCAGCCGGTGCTGCACGACCTGCATGGCCGGCAATTGACGATCATCAGCGCGCTGCCGCTGTACCACGTGTTCGCCATGACGGTCTGCGGCCTCTACGGCATGCATGCCGGCATGCGCAATCTGCTGGTCATCAATCCGCGCGACCAGGCGGCGCTGATCGTTGCCTGGCGCCAGGCGCCGATCAATATCTTCCCCGGCGTCAATACCTTGTTCAACGCCCTGGTCAACAACCCGGATTTCGCCAAGCTGGATTTCACCGACCTGCGCCTGACCCTGGGCGGCGGCATGGCGGTGCAGCGCCAGGTCGCCGAGCGGTGGCTGGAGCTGACCGGCCATCCGCTGATAGAAGGGTACGGCCTGTCGGAGACCTCGCCGGTGGCCACCGTGAACCCCACCGACGCCAAGACCTATTCGGGCTCCATCGGCCTGCCGCTGCCATCGACCGACGTGGCCATTCTCGATGATGACGGTGCGCCGGTGCCGCTGGGCGAGCGTGGCGAGGTTGCGATCCGCGGCCCGCAAGTCATGCTGGGGTATTGGCAGAAGCCCGAGGAAACGCGCAACGTCATGACGGCCGACGGATTCTTCCTGACCGGCGACATCGGCATCATGGACGAGGCCGGCTACACACGCATCGTCGACCGCAAGAAAGACATGATCGCGGTGTCGGGCTTCAAGGTGTATCCCAATGAAGTCGAGGCCGTCATCGCGGCGCATCCGGGTGTCCTGGAGTGCGCGGTCATCGGCGTGCCCGACGAGCATTCGGGCGAGGCGGTCAAGGTATTCGTCGTGAAGAAGGATCCGGCCCTGACGGCCGAAGCGGTGCTGCAATGGTGCGAGGAGCGGCTGACCGGCTACAAGCGTCCGCGCCACGTGGAATTCCGCGACGAACTGCCCAAGAGCAACGTGGGCAAGATCCTGCGGCGCGAACTGCGGCCCGAGGCGGGAAGCTAGCTGTGAACTGTCAATAGGTTGTATTCGTCCAGGTTGAGTCTGGAGATGGGTACAGCGCGCCCGATGCCTTGGTGGGGTCGATGCCAGTTGTAGTGGTGTAGCCAGGATTTCATGGCATCGGCTCGGTGTTGGGAGTTCTGGTAGGTGTGAGCGTAAGCCCACTCACGCAAGGCCGACTGGATGAAGCGTTCGGCCTTGCCATTGGTCTGTGGGCGGTAAGGTCGGGTAAAGCGGTGCTTGATGCCCAGCTCATGGCACAGCGCGGCGAAGGCGCGGCTGCGAAAGGCCGAGCCATTGTCGGTGAGCAAGCGCTGGATGGTCACGCCCAGGCGCTGGTAGTAGGCCACTGCGTCCTTGAGGAACTGGACGGCGCTGGGGAAGCGCTCGTCGGGGTGGATGTCGGTGAAGGCCACGCGGGCGTGGTCATCGATGGCCACGAAGACGAAGTCCCAGCCGGCCCCCTCAACGGTATCGCGTCGGTTGCCCGTGACCCGGTGGCCAGGGCGCTGGATACGTCCCAGCTTCTTGATGTCGATGTGCAGCAGATCGCCGGGGGCCTGATGCTCGTAGCGCACCACCGGCTCGGCCGGCTCCAGGTCGGCCAGGTGCGACAGACCGGCGCGGGCCAGGACGCGGCTGACGGTGCTGGCTGACACGCCCAGCGCCTGGGCGATGCGCGCTTGGGTCAGCCGCTTGCGGCGCAGCTCCACGATAGCCAGCGCCTTGGCCGGCGCAATCGCTCGGGGCGAGACCGTCGGGCGCGAGGACGCATCGGCCAAGCCCGCCTGGCCCTGAGCCAGGAAGCGGCCCAGCCATTTGCGCACAGTCGGCGCGGTGACCCCATAGGCGCGGGCCGCTTCAGACACACAAACTTGATGGGCGATCAATTGCTGGACCATTTCGAGTCGACGTAGGAAGGTCAATCGGGCATGCTTATGGGTGTTCATCCGGCCGGGCTCCTTGAGTGAACTGGGGGGTTGGCGATTTCCAGTTTCTCAAATCCGGTTCGGATGAACCATGCATACAACCTATTGAATCTTCACAGCTAGCTGTCGATTCTCAATAGGTTATTCACATCTGGGATACGCGTGATGGGTGGCTGATGTCCGAGAGCGGAGTGTGGCCGATACCAGTTGTAGCGGTCAATGAAGGGCTGCAAGGCAGCCTGTCGTTCGGCTGAGCTCGTGTAGGGCCTGGCGTATGCCCACTCCCGTAAGCAGGTCTGCACGAGGCGCTCGGCCTTGCCGTTGGTCTTGGGGGTGTAGGGGCGGGTGCGGATGTGACGGATTCCCAGCTCCACGCACACCGCCCGAAAGGTCCTGGAGACGTAGCCGCTGCCGTTGTCGGTCATCACGCGGTCGATGCGCACGCCCAGACTGGCGTAGTAGGCGGTGGCTTGGCGCAGGAACTCAGCGCACTGATCGCCGCCTTCATCGTCGAGGATGCG
Source organism: Bordetella pertussis 18323 (assembly GCF_000306945.1). Classification (NCBI taxonomy): domain Bacteria; kingdom Pseudomonadati; phylum Pseudomonadota; class Betaproteobacteria; order Burkholderiales; family Alcaligenaceae; genus Bordetella; species Bordetella pertussis. The sequence continues at coordinate 3,317,690 of NC_018518.1, forward strand.
AGCAAAGGACACGCGCGAGAAGTCATCGATGGCCAGGTGCACAGCGTCCCAGCCAATGCCGCGGTTGCGGTTCTGGGCCCGATCGCCGGTGATGCGATGGCCCACGCCCCGGATGCGGCCCAGCCGCTTGGTGTCGATGTGCAGCAGCTCGCCTGGGCTGGCGCGTTCATAGCGGCGCACCGGCGCCGGCGGCTCCAACGAGGCGAGTCGACTCAGGCCGATGCGTTCCATATACCGCGCCACGGTGGCCAGGCTGCGGCCGGCTTCACGCGCGATGCGCCACAGCGGCAGACGCTGGCGGCGCTGCTGGGCGAAGTGCTCAACCTGCTCGGGCGCACAGGCCTTCGGGCTGCGGTGCGGGCGAGAACTGCGGTCAAGCAGGCCGTCCAGACCTTCGCTTCGGAAGCGGGCAAGCCACTTGTAACCGGTGCGCAGGCTCACCCCTGCCGCCTGGCTGGCCTGCCTCATCGTCCAGTTCTGTTGCATCACCCTGTTAACAAGAAGGGCTCGACCTAGGCGGGTCAATCGCGCATGCTTATGGTTGTTCATCCAGTGTCCTGCCCTGAGTTGCGATGGCGTGGTAACCACAGCATCCCAGGTCCGGCCTGGATGAACAACCTATTGAGACATCACAGCTAGCGCGGGCCGCGCGGGCGCTCAGGCCTGGCTGGAATCGGGCGCGGGCGCGTCCAGGTGCGGGCTGACCATGTCGAACAGCGCGCCGTGGATGTGCCGGTTGCCGGCCACCACGCGGCCGCCGCTGGGCCACGACTGCTGTCGCATCATGTCGGTGCACACGCCGCCGGCCTCGCGCACGAGCAAGGTGCCGGCCGCGACATCCCACGGCGCCAGGCCCATTTCCCAATAGCCGTCGTAGCGGCCGCAGGCCGTCCAGGCCAGGTCCAGCGCCGCCGCGCCCATGCGGCGCACGCCGCGGGTGCGGCGGATGGCATCGTGCAGCATCGGCATGTACTGGTGGGCGAAGGAAAAATCGCGGAACGGAAAGCCCGTGGCCAGCACGGCATCGTCGAGCGTCGACGTGCGCGAGCACGAGATGCGATGGCCGTTGAGCCACGAGCCGATGCCATGGACGGCGGTGAAAAGCTCTTCGCTGCTGGGGTCGTAGACCACGCCGATGACCGGCGTGTCTTCCTGCAGGTCGGCGCCCGCCACCACGCGCGTGCCCGCGTGGGCGACCAGCGCGATCGACACCGCGTAGTGCGGGATGCCGTGCAGATAGTTGGTGGTGCCGTCCAGCGGGTCGATGTACCAGGTGGTTGCCGGCCCTTGCGCCGCGCCGCCGGTTTCTTCGGCCACGATGCCGAACTGCGGCGTGCGCTCGCGCAATACGCTGATGACGGCGGCCTCGGACTCGCGGTCGGCCTGCGAGACCAGGTCGTTGCGCGCCTTGCGGTCGATGACCAGATCCGAGCGATGGTGCGCGTACGACTGCAGAATGGCGGCGCCTGCATGGGCCGCTGTGACGGCTGCGTCGACGGCCGCGCCGAGGTCCAGGGTGGCGGAGGCAGGGGAGCGTTGGGCGGAGGTCTGCATAGCCCAAGTGTAAGCCCATGCTCGCAACGCATTCCGCAACCAGGGAGAATTCGGGCCCGCTGCCAGGTATTTCGTTGCAACGGCGTGGTGCTTATCCAACGGCCGGCGATGGCTTTATAGTGGCAAACCTTTGAATAGTCGGATCTTTCCTGCCGCCATGTCTGCCCCGTATGCGCCCCTGCAGCCCGCCGTCGTCGTCCATGACGAACAGGGCCGCCTGTACAGCGCCGCCTATGGCGATGTCTATCACTCGCGCGACGACGCGGCCGGCCAGGCGGAGCATGTTTTCCTGCGGGGCAACGGCCTGCCGCAGCGTTGGCGCGGCCGGGCGCGCTTTACCGTCTGCGAGACGGGCTTTGGCATGGGGCTGAATTTTCTCACCCTGTGGCAAGCCTGGCGTGACGATCCGGCGCGGCCGCGCCGCCTGCACATGCTGTCGCTGGAGGGACACCCGTTTGCGCGCGAGGATCTGCTGGCCGTGCTGCGCGCCCATGCGCCGGCGGGACTGCAGGCGCTGGCCACCCAGTTGGCCGTGCAGTGGCCCCCGCTGCTGCCCGGGCTGCACCGGCTGGAGTTCGAAGGCGGCGCGCTGACCTTGACGCTGGGCTTCGGCGCGGCGCAACAGCTGGCGCCGCGCCTGACGGCGCGCGTCGACGCCTACTTCCTGGACGGCTTCGCGCCGCGCGGCAATCCCGCCATGTGGGACCCGCACATGCTGCAGGCCCTGGCGCGGCTGGCAGCGCCGGACGCCACGCTGGCCTCCTGGTGCAGCGCCGGGCAGGTGCGACAGGCGCTGCAACAGGCAGGCTTTGCCGTCCGGCGCGCGCCGGGCTTTGGCGGCAAGTGGCACATGACGCTGGGCCAGCGCCTGCCTGGGGTGGCGACACCCGACGATGCGCCCGATGATGACGGCGCGCCGGTGCTGGTGGTCGGCGCCGGGCTGGCCGGCGCGGCGGTGGCGCATGCGCTGGCCTTGCGCGGCCGGGCCGTGACGGTACTGGATGCGGCGCGGCTGGCGGGCCTTGCGTCGCACGCCGGCCATGCCGCCGCGGCCCTGACGCCGGTCATCGCGCGCGACGACAATCCGCGTGCGCGCCTGTCGCGCGCGGGCAGCCAGCGCGCCTGGCTGCGCTGGCGCGACCTGCCGGCGCCGGCCGCGCGGCGGCGCTGGCGCAGACGCTGCAGATCCTGCAATTTCCGGCCGACTGGGTGCGCATGGTGGACCGCGACCAGGCGGGGGCGCTGGCCGGCTTGCCGGTGGCGCGCGGCGGCGTGTTCTTCGCCGACGGCATGCTGGTGCAGCCGGGCGCGCTCATCGATGCGCTGCTGGCGGGCGAGGGCATAAGCACGATCGCGGCGCAGGCTGCGCGGCTGCGGCGCCACGGCGCCCAGTGGCAGGTGCTCGACGCGCAGGGACGGCAGGTGGCGCAGGCGCCGGTGGTGGTCCTGGCCAATGCGGCCGACGCGCCGCGCCTGCTGGCCGACAGCGGCCTGCTCGAACCCTTGCCGCGGCTGGCCCGGATGCACGCGCTGGCCGGCGAAGTGACCCTGCTGCCGGCCGAGGCCCTGTCCGGCGGGCCGCGCTGCGTCGTCGGCGGCGAGGGATACCTGCTGCCCGCCGTGGACGGCTGGTACGTGGCCGGCAGCACCTATGTGCATGGCGCCGCGCAGGCGCTGACCGGCGCCGAAGGCCAGCGCGTCAACCTGGACAAAGCCGCGGGCCTGCTGGGCCAGGCGCCGGCCGCCTTCGCGTCCCTGCAGCCCGGTTCGTTGCCCGGCTGGGCGGGATGGCGCGCCGTGCTGCCGGGCCGGTTGCCGGCGGCCGGGCCGGTTGCCCATGCGCCGGGGCTGTGGCTGGCGGCGGGATACGCATCGCGCGGGCTGAGCTGGGCGGCGCTGATGGGCGACGTGATCGCGGCGCGCCTCTGCGGCGAGCCCGGGCCGCTCGAAACCGACTTGCTGGCGCAAATCGCGCCACGATGAAAATAAAATGGTGTCGCATCTATTGCCGACCACGCGCGGCGCAGTGGGCGCATAATCGGCCGGGGTTGGCGGCAAAATAGGGCCCGAAACACCGATATAAGCTGAACGATAGTGGTGATTGGCGATTTTGCGGGGGTTGGAAGTAAGTGACTGCTCAGGCCGCAAAATGGCGCCTGAAGCGCCGCCTACGGCATGCCGGCACCCTCAAAATGAGGGGGCGAGTTTATTTCAGGGCCCAAATCCGTCAAAATAGCGTCTTTTAATGGTTTTTTGGCTAAAGCCGGGGGATGCTCTGTGCCGCCGAAGTTCGACTTTGCTCATACTACCCAGCTCGACACCGTCGAGTTGTTGACGTCCCGCCCTAGCCGCATCGACTTCGACGCGGGCGACGGCTTGCACCTGGTAGTCGAAGCGCACGCGCCGGGCGTATACCGCCTGCGTTGTGGCGAGGCGAGTCTCCTCACCGATGAAAAATCCAGCGCGCGTGCGCGCGCCGTGGCTGAAATGTTGCTGGCGCGCCAGGAGGCCGTGGGCGAGGCGACGTTGACGCCGCGCGACGACGGCGGCGGCTGGCGTATCGCCCAGGGCGATACCACGCTTGAGGTGCTCTCCGATCCCGTGCGCGTGAAACTGTATCGCGGCGACCAGGAAGTCTTTGCTTCCGAAGTGTCCGCGCATACGCCCGCGTTCGGCCACAACGCGCTCGACGAAACCGACGAGGCCGTGTGGACCGTGGGCCTGGGCCTGGAGGGCGCCGAGCCCGTCTATGGCCTGGGCGAAACGCCGGGAGATCTCAACCGCCGCGGCGAAGCCGTGGTGTCCGATGACCCCGAGCATCGCGCCTTGCCGCTGGCCTGGAGCCCGCGCGGCTGGGGCGTGTACGCCAACACGATGCGGCGCGTCGAGCACGCGGTGGGCCTGGAGCCCGCCGAGGGCGCCTATGTGCTCACCATCGACGACCCGGTGCTGGACCTGTTCCTGTTCGTCGGCGAGCCGGCCGAGATCCTCAACCAGTACACCGCGCTGACCGGCCGCGCCGGCCAGCCGGTGCTGTGGGCGATGGGCGCATGGCTGCAGCAGGCCGACGGCCAGATGCCGACCGAGACGGCGGCCCTGGTGGCGCGCCTGCGCGATCAGCAGATTGCGCTGGATGCCGTGACGCTGGCCTTGCCGGCGGCCTGGAGCTTCCAGGCCGACAAGCCGGTGCTCGAGTGGGATGCCCAGCGCTTCCCCGACGCGCGCCAGATGCTGGCGCTGTTCCACAAGCATCATGTCCATGTGGCGGCGAGCGGTTTTCCGGGCGTGCTGAAATCCAGCCTGTTGTTCGAAGAGCTGGAAGACCGCGGTTGGCTGCTGACGCGCGACGATGGCAGCGCCCAGGTGTTCGACGGCAACGCCGCCACCGGCGGGCAGCCCTACGGCCTGCTGGATCTGTCGTATCGCGACGCTTACGCGATGTGGGTGGAGCGGCACCGCCAGTTGATCGAGGACGGCCTGGACGCGCCGGCCTGCGACGCGCAGATCGCGATTCCCGATGGCGTGTCGGCGCGCAACGGCGAAACCGGCCCGGCGCTGCGCACCATGTATCCACTGCTGGCCCGCCGTGCGCTGTTCGACGCGGTGGCCGGCCTGAAAGTGCCGCCCGAGGGCGTGGTGCCCAGCACCGACCTGTTCCCGGCGGCGCAGCGCCTGCCGTGGCAGGTGGGCCCGCGCGTGACCAACGACTGGGCCGGGCTGGAGCACAGCCTGCGCACCGCGCTGTCGATCGGCGCGAGCGGCGTGCCGGTGCAGGTGCATGCGCTGGGTTCGGCGCAGGCGCCGCTCGAGGGCATGACCGCCGAGCTGTACCTGCGCTGGCTGGGGGCCTGCGTGCTGTCGGCCAATTTCAGCTTCCAGGGCGTCCCTGGCCTGCTGCCCGACGCCTTCGGCGAAGAAGCCCTGGCGCATGCCCGCACCTGGATGCAGTGGCGCTACCGCCTGATTCCCTACGTGCTCGGCGCCATCGAGGACTCGGCGCGTACCGGCCTGCCGGTGCAGCGTTCGATGGCCATGTCGTTCCCGCACGATCCGCATGCGCATGCCTGGGACCTGCAATACCTGCTGGGGCCGGCCTTGCTGGTCGCGCCGGTGACGCAGCCGGGCAAGCAGGTGCGCGTCTACCTGCCCAAGGGCGACGCCTGGTGGGACCTCAACACCGGCCACCGCTACGAGGGCGGCACGACCTGGACCGTCGAGTGCGAACTGGACCGCTACCCCGTGTTCGGCCGCGAAGGCCACATGCTCTGTCTCGGCCCGGCCGCGCAGCACACGGGCGAGTTCAACTCGGCGCGTATCCTGGACGAGGTCTGGATGTTCGGCATGCCGGTCCACAATCCGGTGGTCATGCGCAATAAAATCCGCGTAATGCAAATGCAGGGTTCCAGCTATATCAAGGGGCTGGAAGGACTGCGCATCCTGCCTTCCGAAGGGCTGGAAGTGAAGCGCCGCGGCGCTGAAGTCCGCATCTCGCGCGCTCGTTGACGCCTGCCGGGCCTGGTGCCCGGCGCGTTCCCTTCCGACCCGATGCGTCGCCGGCCCGTTGCCGGCACGCATCGGGTCTTATCCATTTTATATAACTAATAGTTATAAAAAGAGGAATAAACAGTCGTTCTCTTAAGAAGAGCGGCGATTCACAATCGCATGCCATGATTCATATCGAAAATCTATCCAAGACGTACGCCACCCCGCATGGCCGCTTCGAAGCGCTGCGGGGCATCAACCTGCACATCCAGCAGGGCGAGGTATTCGGCATCATCGGGCCGAGCGGCGCGGGCAAAAGTACGCTGGTTCAATGCATCAACCTGCTCGAGCGCCCGGACCAGGGCAGCATCGCCATTGGCGGCCAGGCCCTGGTGGGGCTGGGCGAGGCGCAGCTGCGCAACCAGCGCCGCCGCATCGGCATGGTGTTCCAGGGGTTCAACCTGCTGGCGCGCCGTACCGTGTACGGCAACGTGGCCCTGCCGCTGGAGATCGCCGGCGTGGCGCGCGCCGAGATTCCCGCCAGGGTCGAGCGGCTGCTGGCGCTGGTCGGCCTGGAGCACCTGCGCGACCGCTATCCCAGCCAGATCAGCGGCGGGCAGAAGCAGCGCGTGGGCATCGCGCGCGCCCTGGCCAATGACCCCGACGTGCTGCTCAGCGACGAGGCGACGTCGGCGCTGGACCCCGAGACCACCCACAACATCCTGGCGCTGCTGCGCGATATCAATCGCAAGACGGGCGTGACGGTGGTGATGATCACCCACCAGATGGAAGTGGTGCGCGAGATCTGCGACCGGGTCGCCGTGCTGTCGCATGGCGAGGTGGTGGAGCTGGGCAGCACGCGCGAAGTGTTCGCCGCGCCCCGGCACGAAGTCACCCGCGCCATGGTCTCGGCCGCGACCGCGTCGGATCTCAGCGAGGCCACCCTGGCCGCCGTCAAGCAGCGCATCGACGCGCTGGCGGCCGCCGAGCCCGGCCGCGCCGTGCGCCTGTGGCGCCTGTCGCTCAAGGGCGTGGCCGCCGGCGAGCCGCTCTGGTCGGACCTGGCGCGCGAGTTCGCGCTGGACGTGAGCCTGGTGCAGGCGCGCGTCGAGGACATCCAGGGCGTGGCCGTCGGCACGCTGTTCGTACTGGCGCAAGGCGCGCCGCACGCGGTCAAGGACGCGCTCGCCGCGCTGGCCGCCCGTGAAATCACCGTAGAAGAAATCGCCCATGAGCCCGCAACTGATCGATCTGCTTATCACGTCGCTGCATGAGACCCTGCTGATGGTCGGCGTGTCCGGCGCCATTTCGGTGGTGGTCGGCATTCCGCTGGGCGTGCTGCTCATCGTCACCGGACGCGGCGGCATGCTGCAGAACCTGGCGGTCAACCGGGTGCTGGCGGCCGTCGTCAACGGCACGCGCTCGGTGCCTTTCATCATCCTGATGGTGGCCATCATCCCGTTCACCCGCCTGCTGGTGCAGACCTCCATCGGCACCACCGCAGCCATTGTTCCGCTGGCGGTGGCGGCGATTCCCTTCATGGCCCGCGTTGCCGAGAACGCCATGCGCGAAGTGGATCCAGGCCTGATCACCGCGGCGCGCGCCATGGGCACCTCGCCCTTGCAGATCATCTGCAAGGTGCTGCTGCCCGAGGCCCTGCCTGGCCTGGTGGCCGCCACCATCGTCACCATCGTCAGCCTGATCGGCTACTCGGCCATGGCCGGCGCCATCGGCGGCGGCGGCCTGGGCGATCTGGGCATCCGTTATGGCTACCAGCGCTTCCTGCCTGAAGTCATGCTGGCTGTCGTGGTCGTGCTGATCGCGCTGGTGCAGGTCGTCCAGAGCCTGGGCGACTGGCTGGTGCGCCGCATGTCGCACCGCTGAATCCCGCACGATTCTTTTCATCACTCCGTATCTGGGAATATCGCAACATGAGCACCAAGTTCCTGAAAACCCTCGCCGCGTTCGCCCTGGGCGCCGCCGTGTTTGCGCAGCCTGCGCTGGCGCAGGACAAGCCGCTGAAGATCGGCGTGACCGCCGGTCCGCACGCGCAGATCTTCGAGGTGGTCAAGCAGGAGGCCGCCAAGCAGGGCCTGAATATCCAGGTCATCGAGTTCTCGGACTACGTGCAGCCCAACGTGGCGCTGGCGTCCGGCGACCTCGACGCCAACAGCTACCAGCACCAGCCGTACCTGGACAACGCCAATGCCGACCGCGGCTACAAGCTGGTCAGCATCGCCAAGACCGTGATCTTCCCCATCGGCGTCTACAGCAAGAAGGTCAAGAACCTGAACGAGCTGAAGGACGGCGCGCGCATCGGCATCCCCAACGATCCCACCAACGGCGGGCGCGCCTTGCTGCTCTTGCAGGAGCATGGCCTGATCAAGTTGCGTCCGGAAGCCGGCCTGAAGGCCACGCCGATCGATGTGGTGGAGAATCCGCGCAAGCTGCGCTTCATCGAACTGGACGCCGCCCAACTGCCGCGCTCGCTGGACGACACCGACGCCTCCGCCGTGAATACCAATTTCGCGCTGGAAGCCGGCCTGGATCCGAGCAAGGACGCGCTGGTGCGCGAATCGGCCGAGTCGCCTTATGCCAACGTCCTGGTGGTGCGCGAGCAGGACAAGGACCGCGCCGACCTGCGCAAGCTGGTTTCCATCTACCAGAGCGCGCCGGTCAGGGAGTTCATCCTCGGCAAGTACAAGGGCGCCGTGGTCGCCGCCTGGTAAGCCTCGGCAGCACGCGTCCGGCGCTGGCCGGGCCTGCATCCCGCCAAGCCGCCCTCGGGCGGCTTGGCTTTTTCACCCGGCCGATTTTGACACGGGGCTGGAAATCCGTCATAATTCCTGACTTCGGTCGGGTCGTTAGCTCAGTTGGTAGAGCAGCGGACTTTTAATCCGTTGGTCGCGCGTTCGAGTCGCGCACGACCCACCAACCAGATTCAGCAAGCAAGGCCAGCAACAAGGCCAGCAAGAAAAAAGCCGCTCATGGAAGCGGCTTTTTTCTTGCTGGTTTTTTTCTTGCTGGCTATTTTCATGCGGTGCGCCTGGTTGTTGCGCGCGGCCATTATCCCGCCTTCGATATCCGTTTGCCGTGACGCGGTTTCCCGACAATTGGGAAACCGCCGCGCCTGCCTGCCTGCGCGATCCCGCAGCCTGCTAAGCTGGTTTTCCGAGTCGCGCCGCGCGGGCGGATGCCGTGCGTCGGCGTGCGGACTTCAGCCTGTTCTGAGCGAGGTGGCGATGTTTGAGTTCTGTACGCATGCGAGGACGCTGGTTGGCGCTGGCGCCAGCGACGCCCTGGGAGAGACGCTGGCGGCCCGGTGGGGCGCGAGCCGCGTCCTGCTGGTGACGGACGGCGCGCTGGTTTCACTGGGCCTGGCGGGCCGGCTGCGCGACGCGCTGACCAGCGCGGGCCATACGGTGGCCATGTTCGATGAGGTGGTCGCGGATCCGCCGGAGTCGGTGGTCGAGCGCGCCATCACGGCGGCGCGCGATGCCCGGGCCCAGATGATCGTGGGCTTTGGCGGAGGTTCTTCGATGGATGTGGCCAAGCTGGCTGCCGCATTCGCCGGGACGACGCAGGACTTGCGCCAAGCCTATGGCATAGGCCTGGTCGCGGGGCCGCGCTTGCCGCTGGTGCAGGTGCCGACCACGGCGGGCACCGGCTCGGAGGCCACGCCGATCGCCGTCGTGACGACCGGCGAGGGCGCCAAGGCCGGCGTCATCTCGCCCGTGCTGTACGCCGACCTGGCCGTCCTGGACGCCTCCTTGACGCTGGGCCTGCCGCCGGCCATCACCGCGGCCACCGGTATCGATGCCATGGTGCACGCGACCGAAGCATATACCAGCCGGGTGCTCAAGAATCCCATTTCCGACGCCCTGGCGCGCGAAGCGTTGCGGTTGCTGTTTCGCGCGTTGCCGGTCGCTTGCCGCGACGGCGGCGACCTGGCGGCGCGGCAGGACATGCTGCTGGGCGCGATGCTGGCGGGCCAGGCGTTCGCCAATGCGCCGGTGGGCGCCGTGCATGCGCTGGCCTATCCGTTGGGCAGCGCATTCCATGTGCCGCACGGGCTGTCCAATTCCCTGGTGCTGGGGCCGGTGCTGCGGTTCAATTCGCTGCGTTGCGAGACCCAGTACGCGGAGCTGGCGGACGTGATCCTGCCGGGGCATGCCGGCGGCGTGGCGGAAAAGGCCGCCGCGTTCGTGCAGGCGATGGCCGAGGTGGCAGGGGCGCTGGAACTGCCGACGCGGCTGGCGCAGGTCGGCGTCACGGCGGCGGACATCCCGGCGCTGGCCGGGCTGGCCCTGCAGCAACAGCGCCTGCTGGCGAACAATCCGCGCGATGTCACGCTGGCCGACGCCACGCGACTCTACGAAGAGGCGTTCTGACGCCGCTGGCGCCGCGCGCACCGCCGTCGCGGCGGCGCGCGCGAATCCCTGGAGATCTAGCTGTCCGGGGTGACCATGTGGCTTTCGACCTCGCGCCTGGCCAGCAGGGGAATGATCTGGCCGATGCCGATTGCCTGGAAATGCGCGGTCTGGCGATGCTCATCCAGGCCGTGCATGTCGCGATATTTTTCCAGGATGACGAAGTGGCACGGATCGCTTCCCGACTGGAAGTACTCGTAATACAGATTCGCCGGTTCGGTGCGGGTGTGTTCCGCCAGCCGGGCAAGCAGCGCACCGACTTGCTCCTGGGCGCCCGGCTGGGCGTGATAGTGCGCGATGACCTGCAGATAGGGTTGGGACATAGGGGTACCTTTGGTGGAGGGGACGGTATCAGGCTTGCCCGGGGGTGAGGGTGATCGTACCGTTCTCGCCGTCTATCCGCACCAGGTCTCCGTCCTGGATCTGCTCGAACGGATCGAATCCGCTCGCCTGCAGCAAGGGGATGTTGTTGACGAGACAGCCCATGACGGTCACGGGGTCCATCTCTACCTGGATCATCGCCGCGGGCGCGTGGCCGGCGCGCGTCGCCAGCGAGAGCATGCCCGATGTCCCGGACGAGCCTTTCGAGGACAGCAGGATCAGGACGCAATCGGAGATGTCGCGTCCGCGCAGGGAGGAGTAGGGGTCCACGATCCTGCCGGTCTGCGGGTCGAAGCCGCCCCAGAACGAGATCCGTTCGCGAGCGATGACCGCCTTGCCCTGTGTCTGGCCCGTCACCCAGGTCTTGCAATGGAAAGTGCGGGAAGCCGTATCGATAGTGAGCATGTCAAAGTCCTTGCCAAGTGCCGGTCATCGCCGCGGAAACCACGTCGGTCAGTTTGCCGACGGCGACCTCGTGGCCGGTCATTCCCTGTAGATAGTTGCCTTGCTTGACCGCATTGGTGACCATGCGGCGGCCATGGCCGGAGCGGGTGATCGAGGGGCACGAGTCGGTCAGCACCTTGCCGCCGGCCCGTTCGATCACATCGACCAGCCCCATGCGCTGCGCGACCGCGCGCACTGCCCAGGCCGTCCAGACTTCCAGGCGCACGTTCGGGGATACGCGGCGGCCCTCCAGCTGGCTGGCGATGACCTGGATCTCGTGCAAGGTGGCGTGCGGACAGCCCAGCACGACGTAATCGATCCGTTCGCTCGTCAGGGTGTTCAGCTTGGCAGCGATGCGCGCGCGGTCCGCCGCCGTGTAGCGGATGCGCTCCAGCGGGCGCCTGGCCACGGCGTCCAGCGTGGGGGCCTCGGGGGGTGACGCCGGCGATATGAAACATGGTGCAGCCGCCGCCGGTGGCCACCGCGGCGGACAATTGCTTGGCTTCTTCCAGGGACGGCGCGCGCAGCTGATCGAGGACCGGGGTTCGCAGGCCCGATACTTCGCCGGCGAAATAGCCCAGGAAGCCCCAGTCGCACAGTTCCTCGGAAGGGGCGGCCTCGACTTCCACGATGAGATCGGCCTGGCGGTTTTCTTCCAGCAGCACGCCGAACTCGGGGAACCAGCCGGACATGGCCGCCGCGATGGCGCTTTCGGTGCCGTTGCGGGTGGATCGGGCTCCGACCATGGCGTTGATGTAGACGACCGCCGAGGACTCGGTCCAGGCGCAGATCTGGTTCTTGCTGGGCAGTATGCCCGCGATGTACGGCGCGCAGGTCCAGGTCAGCTGGATGCCCGCGTCGCGCGCCCGGTCTATCACCAGCTTCTGGAATTCCTGGTCTTCCGCCGACAGGCCGCCGCCCTTGTCGTCCTCCACGCATACGCGCGCCACGTGGGTGGCAGTCGGCGCTCGCATGCGGACGCTGGTGAACTCGATGACCTGTTCGAGGGTTTTCTTGCGGGCTTCGGGGCTTACCGCGCCGGCGACCCTGCCTTGCGCGGTGATGCCGGAAGTGTGCACGCTGTCGACCTTGACCAGTCGTTGCGCGCCCATCAAGCGTCCCCATTCGACCAGCCAGGTGAAGTACTTCGCAACGACGTCGCCGGCGTCGCCGTTCAACAGACCTTGTTGTTCGTCCGTCAGTATCATGATTTCTTCTTCACGTATTTCGAGTCCCAGAAGCGTTCCGCGCTGTTCAGGTGGGTCCGGATGGCCGTGCTGACGGCATCCGTGTCGCCTGACGCCACGGCGTTGAGGATCTCCTGGTGCTCGATGATTGATTGTTTACCCAGCTTGGGCTGCGAGAAATACTCGACGCGCCGGCGCCATGACAGGCGCAGGAACAGATCCAGCACCTGGCTCAGGGTGACATTGCCGGCCGCGTCCGACAGCGCCCGGTGGAACGCCTCGTCGGCCTCGGCGGCCTCCAAGCCCCGCGCGCCGGTGGCCGCCAGCCGCTCGATTTCGGCCGCCATCCGGTCCAGGTCCACCTGCCGGTGGTTGAGCGCGGCCAGGCGGCCGGTTTCCAGTTCCAGGATCGCGCGCACCGACATCGCTTCGGCGATGGAGCGTGGCGACAGCGGCGCCGATTGCTCCAGCAGCACCAGCGCTTCGGGGCTGCGCTTTTCCGGCGCAACGATGTAGAGGCCGGAACCCTGGCGGCGCGTCACCATGTTGAGCGATTCCAGTCTCGAAAGACTCTCGCGTATCACCGGACGGCTGATACCCAGCTGGGCGGCCAGCTCCATTTCGGTCGGCAGTTTCGCGATTCGACGGGCGTCGGCCAGTTGAATCATCCGCACCAGTTCCTGGGTGATTTCGTCAGCGCGGGAGGCAGGTCGTTTCGTCGAGCTCAAGTGGGAATCCTTTGTTATTCGGGCTTGGCGTTGGTCGCGATGATGATCTCCCGCCAGCGTTTGATTTCGTCCTGGATGTGCTGCTTGAACACTTCCGGGGGGCCGCCATGCAAGGTAGCACCGACCTCAGCATAACGGGTGCGCAGTTCGGGATCCTGCAGCGCCTGGTTGCCGGCCTGGTTCAGCACGGCGACCACGTCCGCGTCCATGCCCGCGGGGCCTACCAGCCCGAACCAGCCGTAGGCACTGTAGCCCGGGAGGGTTTCCGCCACGGCAGGGATGTCGGGCGCGCTCGGTATGCGTTCCGGGGAAGTGACGCCCAGCGCCTTGATGGTGCCGCGGCGGATGTGCTGGATGGACGACGGATATCCGTCGCACAGCGTCTGCACGGTGCCGCCGATCAGATCCTGCAAGGCCAGCGCGCCGCCGCGGTACGGGACGGTGGTGAATTGGGTGGCCGTGACGTGGCACAGCAATTCGGCGGCCATGTGCTGGCTGCTGCCCAGGCTGCCCAGCGCCATCATGACCGCGGGGCCTTGCTGCCTGGCGATGTCGACGAAATCGGCAATCGTGTCGCCCGGGAAGTTCTTGTTCGCCACGAACAGGTTCGGCGAGGAGGAACAGTACAGGATGGGCGTGAAGTCGCGTTCGGCATCGAAGTTGATGCTCTTGAACAGGGTGGGGTTGATGCCGTGCGTGGCGGAGTTGTTGAAAAGAATCGTGTAGCCATCCGGCGCGGCATCGGCCACGTATTTGGCAGCGATATTGCCCGCCGCGCCCGGCTTGTTCTCGGGAATGATGGTCTGCCCGAGTTCCTCGGCCATTGCCGCCGCCAGCAGGCGCGCCGAAATGTCGGTCACGCCGGCGGCGGGAAAGGGAATGATCATGCGGATGGGCTTGCCCGGATATTTGCGTGGGCTGGCCATCGCGCGTCGGGCCAACAGCGGCGCCGCGATACCCGCGGCCAGGCCGCCCAATAACAACCTGCGTCTTTCCATAATCGGATCCTCAAAAGTTATATTACCAATTGCGCATTTTCATCTTACCAAATAAACTCGCTGCAACACTGAGGGTTATCCAGAAAGCGGTGGAAATATCGCCGCGGCGAGGGCGTCAGCCGGCGTTCGAGGCGGGGTCATGAACAGCGCAAGCATCCGGCGCGACGGGATGCGCCACGCGCGCGGCAAAACAGACTAGCCTAGCTGTGAAGATTCAATAGGTTGTATGCATGGTTCATCCGAACCGGATTTGAGAAACTGGAAATCGCCAACCCCCCAGTTCACTCAAGGAGCCCGGCCGGATGAACACCCATAAGCATGCCCGATTGACCTTCCTACGTCGACTCGAAATGGTCCAGCAATTGATCGCCCATCAAGTTTGTGTGCCTGAAGCGGCCCGCGCCTATGGGGTCACCGCGCCGACTGTGCGCAAATGGCTGGGCCGCTTCCTGGCTCAGGGCCAGGCGGGCTTGGCCGATGCGTCCTCGCGCCCGACGGTCTCGCCCCGAGCGATTGCGCCGGCCAAGGCGCTGGCTATCGTGGAGCTGCGCCGCAAGCGGCTGACCCAAGCGCGCATCGCCCAGGCGCTGGGCGTGTCAGCCAGCACCGTCAGCCGCGTCCTGGCCCGCGCCGGTCTGTCGCACCTGGCCGACCTGGAGCCGGCCGAGCCGGTGGTGCGCTACGAGCATCAGGCCCCCGGCGATCTGCTGCACATCGACATCAAGAAGCTGGGACGTATCCAGCGCCCTGGCCACCGGGTCACGGGCAACCGACGCGATACCGTTGAGGGGGCCGGCTGGGACTTCGTCTTCGTGGCCATCGATGACCACGCCCGCGTGGCCTTCACCGACATCCACCCCGACGAGCGCTTCCCCAGCGCCGTCCAGTTCCTCAAGGACGCAGTGGCCTACTACCAGCGCCTGGGCGTGACCATCCAGCGCTTGCTCACCGACAATGGCTCGGCCTTTCGCAGCCGCGCCTTCGCCGCGCTGTGCCATGAGCTGGGCATCAAGCACCGCTTTACCCGACCTTACCGCCCACAGACCAATGGCAAGGCCGAACGCTTCATCCAGTCGGCCTTGCGTGAGTGGGCTTACGCTCACACCTACCAGAACTCCCAACACCGAGCCGATGCCATGAAATCCTGGCTACACCACTACAACTGGCATCGACCCCACCAAGGCATCGGGCGCGCTGTACCCATCTCCAGACTCAACCTGGACGAATACAACCTATTGACAGTTCACACCTAGCGGATGGCGAGGCCGGTCCCATAGGGGAGTAACCGCGGTTTCATGGAAATTCCCAGAAACTGCGAAACTCTCGCCGCGCACAATTGTGCCGTGCCGCGTTGTCCCCAATACTCCGGCCATCTTTTGCCACGGGAAACGCGCCATGTTCTTCGAAGACATAGAAAGAATCCGCAGCGCCTTGCAGCGCAGCGGACGTAAATACCTGACACCAAGGCTGGAAGCAGTATTGGGCACGGTCTATCAGCTCAAGCGCGGCGAAGAGTCCGTGTACCTGTGCGTGGAGCCGTCCATGGCCGTGCGCAAGCACGCGCATCGGCCCCATTGCACGATCGAGCTCGGCGCGCCCGACTGGGATACGGTGCTCAGCGGCGAGCGTTCCATCATGAGCAAGGTGCTGGCCGGGAAGTGCGGCTTCCTGAAGCACGAACGTCGCTACATCATGCATTTCTCCATGTTGCTGCAGGCCGTCCTGCTCGAGGAAAAACAATGAACAGCTCGGCTCCCCTCATCGATTTCGCCCATGACCTGCGCTACGAGGATATTCCCGTCCACGTGAGGTCCATCGTGCGCGAACAGATCATCGCCACGGTGGGCTCGATACTGGGCGGCGCGCAATTGCCGGTCGCGAAGTCCTTCGAGCAATCCATCCTGGCGACGTTCGGCCGCGGCGAAAGCTCGGCCTTCGGCGCGGGCACGGGCATGTCCGCCGCTTCGGCGGCGCTGTACAACTCGGGCCTGGCGCAGATCCTGGACTGGGAAGACTGGGTGCTCATCAGCCACGTCGGCGCCGCCGTCGTGCCGGTGGCATGGGCGCTTGCCGAAGAGCGCGGCCTGCGGCTCAACGACGTGATCGTGGCCGTGACGATCGGCAATGAAATCGCCGGCCGTACGTCGCGGGCGATCCAGCGCGGCGCTTACCTCGGCAACGGCCTGCCCAACCATTAGATCGAGTTGCCGCTGGTGGCCGGCCGGTTGCTGGGGCTGGACCGGCGGCAGCTGGGCTATGCCTTGGGCCATAGCTGCTACATGGCGATGGAAAACTGTCCGGTGGGCTGGACGACCGATTCCAAGCTGCTGGTCAATGGCCTGTCCGCGATGTGGGCCATCGCCTCGGCCAACATGGCCCGGCAGGATATCGTGGGCCGCGGCGACATCGTGGAACACCCGGCGGGCTATCTCGCCACGGTGTCCGAGTCTATCGATTTCAAGGAGCTGACGCGGGATATCGGCGTCAAGTGGTACACCGAAACACTGTCGACCAAGAAGCACGCGGGTTGCGCGTACAACCTGCCCGCGGCCGAGTGCGCCATGTCCATCCGCGAAGAGATCGCGCCCGAGGACGTGAAGCGGATCGTGGTCGAATGCAGCACGGCCACGCTGTACGTGGGCGGCCGCTACGACGACTTCGAACCCGGCGTCCTGGACGCTTACGAGCAGGGGCTGCTGACGCACGTGAGCCTGTGTTTCGACACGAAGTTCTGCGTCGCCGCCGCCTATGTCCATGGCGATCTCATCCACGAGCAATACCTGGTCGAAAACGCCACCGACGCGCGGGTCAAGGCCCTCTACGGCAAGATCAGCCTGGTTCCCAGCGAGCGCCTCCAGAAGGCGCAGTTCCAGGACTTCAAGTACGGCGCGACGGTGACCGTGCATGGCCGGGACGGGCGCACGGCTACCCGGACCGTCGAGCAGATGCTCGGCGGCTACGACCGTCCTTTCGACCATGCCACCAAGCTGGCCGACGGCGCGCGGGGCTTGCTGCCGCCCGAGGCGGTCGACGGCATCGTGGCGCGTCTGCGCGACGAAACCGGCAACCCGCTGGCAAGCGAAATCTCGACACTGATCAATGGCGCGCCATGAAGGAGAACCGGCTGGGAATGCTGCTGCTCAGCCCCGCGCTGCTGGTCCTGACGGCGCTGGTGATCGTCCCCTTGCTTGCCACCATTGCGTTCTCGTTCTTCGACCTGAGGCTGGGCGAGTCGAGCGCGAAGTTCATCGGCTTGCAGAACTACGGCGATCTGCTGGCCAGCGAGCCGTTCTGGCGATCGCTCAGGATCACTTTCCTGTGGATCGTGCTGTCGGTCATTCCACAGCTGGCGCTCGGCACCATCATCGCGGTGCTGCTCGATCGCGTCACCCGGTTCAGGGCGTTCCTGCGGGGCGCGATCTTCCTGCCCTGGGTGATACCCGTCGCGGTGGTGGCGTACATGTGGCAATGGCTGCTGACACCGGAGACCGGCCTGGTCTCCGGCATCGCGGGCGGCGCGGGGCTGGAAGGGCTGGCGCGGTTTCCCTTCCTGTCCTCGCCCGACACGGCCTTCGCGACGGCGCTGATCGTGAGCGCATGGCGCGGGATTCCGTTCGTCGTGATCATGGTCTTCGCGGCCTTGCAGGGGATCAGCGACGAGGACTATCACGCAGCCAGGGTCTCGGGGGGCAATTCGATCCAATGCTTCGTCTACGTGACGCTTCCGTATCTCAAGGGCCTGCTGCTCATTCTTGCCGTGATCCGCACGATGCAGATCGCCAACAACTATTCCCTGATGGCCTTGCTGACCAACGGCGGACCGGCGGACAGCACGCGGATCCTGCCGCTGATGATCTACGAACTGGCCTTTCGGGAGTTCGCGTTGGGCAAGGCTTCCGCCCTGGGCGTCATCGCCCTGGCGCTGACCTGCCTATGTATCGCTTTCATGATGAGACGACGCCATGCGGATAATTAACCGATTCCCGCTTCCGGCCGCGATGGCGTGGCTGGTCGGCGCGGTGCTATTCGTTCCGATCGCCTGGATGGTGCTGACCGCGATCCGGCCGGAACACGAGCTCTACCAGGTGCCGTTGCGCATCCTGCCCGGCGCGCTCGACATGGCGAACATCCAGTCGGCCTGGTACGAGAAATCGTTCGGCCAGTTTTTCTTCAACAGCGCGGTCAACTCGGTGCTTTCGGTGCTGTTCTCCATGCCGATCGGGATCCTGGCCGGTTATGCCTTTTCCCGGTTCGAGATCCGCCACAGCAAGTACTACCGGGCCTATGTGCTGTTCGCGTACATGGTGCCGATCATCATCCTGGTCGTGCCGTTCTACCTGATCGCGGTCTGGCTGAACATCTACAACACGCGCATGGGCCATGTGCTGGGGCTTTCCACCTATGCCATACCGTTCGCGACCTGGGTCATGATCGGGTATTTCGAGCAACTGCCCAAGGAGGTGGAGCATTCCGCCGCCATCGATGGCGCGGATCGGATGAAGACGCTGATCTACATCCTGGCTCCGATGATCAAGCCCGGCGTGGTCGCAACGGCCTTGCTGACGTTCATCCTGGCCTGGGACGATTACATATTCGCCCTCATCCTGCTCGATTCGGAAACCCTGCGAACCCTGCCGCTGGCGATTGGATACCTGTCGTCCGATTATGAACTGACCGACGGCCTGATGATGGCGATGGGTACCATCACCACGCTGCCGATCCTGCTGCTTTTCGTCTTCTTCCAGAAGTATTTCGTGGGCGGGATGACGTCGGGCGCAGTCAAAGGATGAGAACCACTCTATGAAGTCAACAAGCACGGCAATCCAGCTGAATTCGGTATCGAAGTCGTATGGCGGCTCGCCCATACTGGACGATATTTCCCTGGCGATCGCACCGGGGGAGTTCGTGGTGATACTCGGCGAGTCGGGGTGCGGCAAGAGCACGCTGCTCAAGATCATCGCCGGCCTCGAGCAACCCACATCCGGAGCCGTTCGCATCGGCGATGCGGTCATGACGGACGTGCCGCCGAAGGACCGGCGCCTGGCGATGGTCTTTCAAAGCTACGCCCTGTATCCGCATCTGAAGGTCTGGGAGAACATCTCGTTTCCCATAAAGATGAGCCTGTGGAAGTATGCGTACTCGCTTCCCCTGCTCGGCCGGCTGTTTCCGAACCGCAAGCGTATCCTCAAGACCATGCGCGAGGCCGCCGAGCGGGCGGCCGGAAAAGTCAGGCTGACGCCCTTGCTCGACAGGAAGCCGCGCGCGCTGTCGGGCGGGCAGCGGCAACGCGTGGCGCTGGCCCGGGCCATCGTCGATGGCCGGGAAATCTGCCTGATGGACGAACCGCTTTCCAACCTGGATACCCAGCTCAGGGCCTCGACACGGCGCGAGATCGCCGACCTGCACCGAGACCTCGGCCACACCATTGTCTACGTGACCCATGACCAGACCGAGGCCATGACGATGGGCACGCGGGTCATTCTCATGCGGGAAGGGCGCATCGAGCAGGATGGCGCGCCGGCCGAACTGTACGAACAGCCGGCCACCACGTACGCGGCGGAGTTTCTTGGCTCGCCCCGGATCAATTTCATGCGTGTCGCGAGCGCGCAGTTTTCCCAAGCCGCGGCGCAGGCCGTCGTGACGCTGGGCGATGGACGTTGCCCGCTCGATCCGCACGGCGACCTGCTCATTGGGGTCAGGCCCGACCACCTGGAGATCACACCCGACGCCCAGGGGGAGTTCCTGTTTCTTTCTTCCGAGTATCTCGGCGGAAAGACCATTGTTTCCCTCAAGCGCGAGTCCGGCGAGACGATGGTCCAGGCCTTCGGCTCGGACCGGCTCGACCGGGCGCAGCGCTACAGCGTCCGCTTCGAGGGCAGGCATGCAATGTGTTTCGATCCGCAAAGCGGAAGGAGGATTCGTGAGTAAGAATATGGATAGTCCACAGGACAGTTATGACCTGGTCGTCGTGGGCGGCGGCACCAGCGGCGTCTTCGCGGCCATCAGCGCGGCCCGCAGGGGGCTGCGCGTGGCGCTCGTCGAGGCATCCGGGATGCTCGGCGGGACGCTGACGCAGGTGACCCTGGGCGGCATCTGCGGGGCCTGGACGGGCGCGGCGCATACCCAGGTCGTGCATGGCCTGTTCGACGAGTTTGTCCACGCGATGCGCAAGGCGCAGGCGTGCGATGGCCTGTATTCGTACGGCCATGTCACGGCCTTGCCTTACGAGCCGGTCAAGGTGCGATACCTGCTGGATCAACTCCTGCCGCCCAACGTGACGACTTTCTTCCATTCGCGGCTGTTCGCGGTCGACATGGAAGGCGAGCGGATCGCGCGCGTTCACCTGGCCGGCGTGGAAGGCCCGTTCTCCCTTGCGGCGCGCGCGTATGTCGACGCGACCGGCAACGCCTCCCTGGCAGGCCTGTGCGCGACGCCCTTGCGCCGCGGCGAGAACGGCACCGTGCAGGCGGCATCGTCGATGTTCCGCGTCATCGGGGCCGAAGTGGACCCGCGCGTGCGCGACGTGCGCACGGAAATCAGGCTGGCCATCGAGAAGCACAATGCCAGCGGCCAGGCGGAGGCGTTCAAGCGCAGCGCGGTCGCGGTCTATGTGCATCCCGACCAGCGGCTGCTGCATTTCAACGCGACCAGGGTGTATTTCGAATCGACCGCCGATGATGCGCTGGCCGCCGCGCTGGACATGTCCCGGGTGGAGACCGAGGCGCGCAAGGAAGCCTTCCGGCTGGTCGAACTGCTGAAGCGCGAGGTCGACGGCTTCGCCAATATCGAGATCGTCGACCTGGGGGCGTCGGTGGGCGTGCGGGACTCGCGCAACATCGTCAATGACCATCCCCTGACCGAAGCCATGGTGCGCGACGGGGACAAGCCGGCCAACTCGGTCGCCTATTCAGCCTGGCCGATCGAGTTCCACGGCTCGAATACGCAGATGCACTGGGAGCCCCTGGAAGGGGACCGCTACTACGGCATACCCTACGAGTCGTGTTTGCCGCAGGACATCCAGAACGCCCTGGTCGTCGGCCGCGCGATCAGCAGCACGCCGTTGGCGCAGGCCTCCTGCCGTGTCACTGCGCCGTGCATCCAGATGGGCGAGTCGGCCGGGATCGCGGCCCATGAGCTCGTTGCCAGCTCATCCAGGACAGCGTTTTCCGAGCTGGCTTCCATGAAGTTCATATAGACAGGCGTCGACCTGTCTCAACCAGAATCGTCGAAGGGGACATGATGAAACGCGTTGCTTCACTGTTGGTGTCGTCGCTGCTGTATTCCGGCTGTGCGATGGCTGATGGTTCCATCGTCGTGTGGATGACGGACTCCCGTCCAGGCTACAAGAAATGGCTCGAAACGGAGGCCGCCGCGTTCAAGGCCAAGCATCCCGGCGTCAAGGTTAGCGTGGTGCAGATGTCTCCCAACGACGCTTACCTCAAGATTCCCGCCGCGGCGGCGGCGGGCGGCTTGCCCGATGTCATCTGGACGACCTATGGGCTGGCGCCCTGGCTTGACGGGATGAAAGGCGGAAAGCTGGCGGATGTGTCGGACCTCATCGACCGTCTGGGGAAAAACCGCTTCGATGAAGACGCGCTCAAGCAATGGAGCTACCGGGGCGCGGTGGCCTGCGTGCCGGTGGCGCGCACGCCGACCTACCTGATGCACCGGGCCGACCTTTTCAAGAAGGCCGGCCTGGCGGCTCCCGAGAGCTGGGAGGACGTGATCCGCGCGGCGCAGAAGCTGAATGATCCCGCCAATGGCAAGTACGGCATCGCCATGCCGGGCAAGACCGATTTCTCGCCGCGTTTCGCCTACGGCATGATTCTCTATTCCATGGGCGGCAGCACGTTCGACACGCAGGGCAACCCCATCTTCGAGTCCCCTGCGTCCATCGATGCGCTGAAGGTCTACAAGCAGCTGTATGCCTACTCGCCGCCGGGGTCGTTGAATTTCGGCTTCTCGGAGATCCAGCGCGCGCTGGCGCAGGGCAGGGTGGCCATGACCATCTCCAATCCCTCGTCGATGGCAACCTTCCAGCGCACCAATCGCGACGAGGGCTCCACCCTGGCCCTGGCCTTGCCGGGCAAGGTGAACCGCACGATCCAGAACCAGCGCGGCTGGTGCATCGCCGACGGCAAGAACAGCCAGGACGCCAAGGCGTTCGTCGAGCATCTGTTCTCCACCAGCTCGTTCGCCGCCTACCTGGATGCCGCGTCCATCAGCTCGTTTCCGGTCTACCACGACCAGGCGGCCTACGACCAGTTCCAGGCGTCGAACGAGACGGTCAAGCGCTTTCCCGGCGCCACCGATTTCATCCGCCGCCATACGGTCGGCACCATGCCGGGGATCGACGGGGTCGGGCTGACGCCGAAGTCCGGCGATCTGATCAGTTCCGGCCAGATCGAGAGCGCCATCAACAGAATGCTGGCCAATGACATGTCGGAGCAGGAGACGGCGGCGGCGATGCAGAAAGAAACCCTGCGGCTGCTGAATTGACCTGACATGGCGCCATTTTCGATCTGCGTGTCGATACTGCTGCTGGTGGGCGACAGCAACCGCGCCGGGGTGACGGCCCGCTACGTCAGCGAGCAGCTCGGCCTGTCGCTATCGACGGCGTATCGCTGGATAGACATGCTGCGGCAGTCGGGCCTGGTCGTGCGCCACCCCAATACGCGCAAGCTGCACTTGGGCCCGGTGGCGTTCGACCTGGGGGTGCAGGCGGTCGCGCGTCCGTACGTGCCGCCCGCCATCGAGGAGGTGCTCAAGCCGATTGCCTCCCGGCATGCATGCCGCCTGCATCTGGTTCGCTGCTCGGGCGATTATTCGGTCCTGCAGCGGACCTACTTCGACCGTGCCGAACTGGAGATCGTGCCGAGCAAGGTGGCGGCCATGCGCCTGCTCGGCATCGGCCCCGCCGGCGTCTGCCTGCTGTCCCGTTGGCCGGACTACGAAATAGACCGCTACCTGGTGCGCAACCAGGACGGGCTGCTCGCCGCCGGCTACCAGGGGGCGGATATCCGCGAGCGGGTCCGGCAATGCCGCAAGCTGGGGTGTTTCGTGACCCGGAGCGTGCTGACGCCCGGTTATACGGCCGTGGTCATCGATTTCGAGGTCGACGGGGTGGTCTATGGGGTCAGCGCGGCTTCCGCCGGCAGCGAGGGCGGCAAGCAGTTTCACGCCATACGCGAAGCCCTGGATCGGGCGCGGGCGTCGTTGGCGACCCAGGCGATTCCGGAGTTCGCGTTGCACGGATAAAGACGGGCCGCGACGGCTGGCGCGCCAGGACGAGGCTGTCCTGGCCGTTTTCTATGACACGTTGCTCCAGGCGCGCACCAGTTCGTGCTCGATCGCATCGCGCGGCCGGCCGGACGCGTTGGCGCCAGCGCGCGCCGCGGGGCGCGAGCGCGGCGCCTGCCGCGGGGCCATCGGCTCGGCGGCGGACGAGGCTGGCTGCTTGCCCGGGCGGGAGGCGGTGCGTACGGGTTCGGACATGGGTACTCCTTGGTGTGGCGGCGCGGCGCATGCTGCCGATGCTCGAAGCATTAGGATCGTCCGGCCGGGCATAAGTTCATTGCACCGTGGTGACCGGGCAACGCGCCCTGGATGTCTACACTGCCCGGCGTGCGGACGTATCGACGACGGACACCACTATGGACCCTCAAGCTAGCTTGAGGTCAAGCGCAAAGCCCCTGCGTGTCGCGGGGTTGTGGGCGTTCGGCGCGGGCGCGCTGTTAGCATTTCGCGATGACCAGGATTTGGGGTGGGTGATGATGCGATCCGCGCAGGCCGTCCGGCGTCCGGACTTGCTGTCGGTGGGCGAGGTGGCCGCGCGCACCGGGCTGGCCGTATCGGCCCTGCATTTCTACGAAGCCAAGGGGTTGATCGCCAGCACCCGCACGGCCGGCAATCAGCGCCGCTACGCGCGCGCCGTATTGCGGCGGGTGGCGGTGATACGCGTGGCGCAGCGCATGGGTTTGCCGCTGGCCGCGATCGCGCAGGCGCTGGCCACCCTGCCGACCTCGCGCGCGCCCACCGTGGCCGACTGGCGGCGCCTGTCGCGTGCCTGGCGCCAGGAGCTGGACCAGCGCATCCTGGGGCTGACGCAACTGCGCGACCAGCTCGATGGCTGTATCGGCTGCGGCTGCCTGTCGCTGCGGGAGTGCCCGTTGCGCAATCCCGACGACGCCATGGCGCGCCTGGGCGCGGGGCCGCATTTCCCGCCGCACGAATGATGCCGGGCAGGACAGGAGTTTTCCGGAAGATTTGCTAGCATCGGTGGTTCCGGAACTTGCCTTTCTGTCTCCCCGCATCATGGACCCTCGTACCGATTTTGCCGATGGCCTGACCCGCTGCGGCTGGCTGGATCATTCCGTCGATTATGTGGCCTACCACGACCACGAATGGGGCCGGCCGCAGGCCGACGATCGCGCCCTGTTCGAGCAACTGAGCCTGGAAGGCTTCCAGTCCGGCCTGAGCTGGCGCACCATCTTGAACAAGCGCGCCGCCTTCCGGCGCGCCTTCGCCGACTTCGACATGGAGCGGGTGGCGGCTTTCGATGAGCGCCGGGTCGAGGCGCTGCTGCAGGACGCCGGCATCGTGCGCCACCGGGGCAAGATCGAGGCGGTGATCAACAATGCGCGGCGCGCCCTGGCCCTGCGCGACCGGGAAGGTTCGCTGGCGGCTTTCTTCTGGCGCTACGAGGCGCCGCCGCGCGGCGCGGATGCCCCTTTCGAGGTGCTGGCCTGCACCGCCGAGTCCGAGGCCCTTTCCAAGGCGCTCAAGAAGCAGGGCTGGTCCTTCGTGGGGCCCACCACCGTCTACGCCTTCATGCAGTCGGTCGGCATGGTCAACGACCATCATCCCCAGTGTCATCATCACGCCGCCTGCGAGCAGGCGCGTTATCGCTTCCAGCGCCCCGATTGAGGGGGCGTCGAGTACACGTAAGGCAGTATTGCCGGCTGTATCCCGATGGTGCGCCGGTCTTTGCGCCCGCGCATGCCTGCGCTACCCTAAGCAAGGATAAACAGCCGGATCCGCCCCGGGCGGCAAGGCAAAGGGATCCGCGGGATGACGCGCAAGAAGAAGATTTTCCTGGGAGTGGCCGGCGCCGTGCTGGTCCTGTTGGCGGCCGTGCTGGTGGTCCTGGCCACGCTGGACTGGAATCGCTTGAAGCCGACCATCAACGAGCAGGCGAGCGCCGCGCTGGGCCGGCCGTTCGCCATCCAGGGCGACCTCAGCGTGCAATGGGCGTGCGAACCCGGGCAGGGCGGCTGGCGCGGCTGGGTGCCGTGGCCGCATTTCGTCGTCCATGATGTCGCCATCGCCAACACCGTCTGGGCCCGCGATCCCAACCTGCTGACGCTGCGCCGCGGCGAATTCCGCCTGGCGCCCTTGCCGCTGCTGCGGCAGCGCGTGGTCATCCGGCGCATCCAGCTGAGCGGCTTGCGCGCCGACCTGCAGCGCCGCGCCGATGGCGTGGCCAACTGGGAATTCACCATGCCCGATACGGGCGAGCCCTCGCCCTGGAAGGTGGATATCGACGCGATCGGCTTCGACCAGGGAGCCATCCGCTATGCGGACGCCATTGCGCAGGCCGACCTCGACGTGCTGGTCGACCCATTGGGCAAGCCCGTGCCGTTCGCCGAGCTGGCCGGAGCGCCGGCCGCCGGCGGCGCCGCGGACCAGGCGGCCGGCAAGGCGGACAGCGGCAAGGCGGCGGATGCCGCCGCGCCTGCCGCGCCGCCCGATTACGCGTTCGGCTGGCAAGTGAACGGCCGCTACAAGGACCTGCCGCTGGAAGGGACGGGCAAGGTCGGCGGCATGCTGGCGCTGCGCGACGCCCGCCAACCGTTTCCGGTGCAGGCCGAGGTGGCCATCGGCTCGACCCGGATCGCGGTGGCGGGCACCCTGACCGACCCCATGAGCCTGGGCGCGCTGGACCTGCGCCTGAAGCTGGCCGGCGCTTCGATGGCCAACCTGTATCCCCTGACCGGGGTGACCTTGCCCGATACGCCGCCGTACTCCACCGACGGCCGCCTGGTCGCCCGGCTCCAGGACTCCAAGGGCGCGCGCTTCGAATACCGCGATTTCAATGGCAAGGTGGGCGCCAGCGACCTGCACGGCGACATCACCTTCGCCTTGCAGCAACCGCGCCCCAGGCTGAGCGGCAAACTGTCTTCCCGCCTGCTGCGCATGGCCGACCTGGGGCCGCTGATCGGCGTGCAATCGGGCGGCGCCAAGTCCGTCAAGGCCGAAGGCGAGAAGGCCGTCGCGCAGCCGGCGGACAAGGTCCTGCCGGTGCAGGAGTTCCGCACCGACCGCTGGCGCGTTATGGACGCCGACGTGGAATTGCGCGGCGAACGCATCGTGCACAGCGACAGGCTGCCCATTAGCGACCTGACCGCGCATGTGCTGCTCGACGACGGCATGCTGACCCTGGCGCCGCTGCGTTTCGGCATGGCGGGCGGCAGCCTGGACGCCACGCTCAAGCTGGACGGGCGCGAGGCGCCCATGAGCGGCAATGTGCACCTGGCCGTGCGGCGGCTGCGCCTGAAGCAGCTGTTTCCGAACGTGCAGGCCATGCAGAAGGCGCTGGGCGAGGTCAACGGCGACGTGGCGCTCTCCGGCCAGGGCAACTCCGTGGCGGCCCTGCTGGGCAGCGCCAGCGGCGAGACCAAGCTGCTGGTCAACGACGGCGTGATCAGCCGCGCGCTGATGGAGATCGCCGGTCTGAATGTCGGCAACTACGTCGTCAGCAAGCTGTTCGGCGACGACGAGGTCAAGATCAATTGCGCCGCGGCCGACATGGGCATGACGTGCGGGGTCATGACGCCGCGCGTGTTCGTGATCGACACCGAGAACGCCGTCGTCAACATCACCGGCTCGATCGACTTCCGCAAGGAACTGCTCAACCTCGATATCGATCCCGACAGCAAGGGCTTTCGGCTGTTCTCGCTGCGCTCGCCGCTGTACGTGAAAGGCAGCTTCAAGAAGCCCGACGCCGGCGTGCATGTCGGGCCGCTGGCCGCCCGCGGCGCCGGCGCGGTGGCCCTGAGCGTGCTCTTGACGCCGGCGGCCGGCCTGCTGGCGCTGATCGCGCCCAGCACCAACGACGAGAATCACTGCGCCACCCTGCTGACGGAAATGCGCAAGCCCGCCCGGGCGCCGCGCCGCTAGGTCAGCGGGCGGCGGCGGGCGGGTGCGCCAGCGCGTCCCAGGCGTGCATGGCCTGCCGCGCCACCGCTTGCAGCGCCGCGCGGTCGGCGCCGTCGCGGGCCTGGATCGACATGCCATGCAGGACGGTGGCGTAGAAGGCCGCCAGCGCGGCCAGGTCGGCACCCGGGCCGATCTCGCCGTCACGGCGCCCCTGCTCCAGCCGCTGCAGGATCAGGTCCTGCATCGTGCGGCGGTGCTCGCACAGCCAGCCGCGCACCGGCGCATGCTGCGCCGGGCCCGCGGTGGCGCCCAGCACCATCAGGCAGCCGGGCGGCTTGCCGTTCAGCGTGCAGGTCTGCGCGCCGGCCAGCAGCATGCCTTCGATGGCGGCGCGCGCGTCGGGCGCCTCCAGCAGGGCGCGCCGCGTGCGCGCGCCCTCGGTGTCGGCGTAGCGTTGCACCGCTTCGCGGAACAAGGCCTCTTTCGAGCCGAACGCCGCGTACAGGCTGGGCGCATTGATCCCCATGGCCGACGTCAGGTCGGCCAGCGAGGCCCCTTCATATCCCTTGGACCAGAAAACTTCCATTGCCTGGCGCAGCGCTTCGGTCCGTTCGAAGCTGCGCGGGCGACCACGTTCTGCCATGCCTGGATTCTACCCGTGGGGCCCGCTATCGCCGGGGTATTGACAGACCGGGTGGCCCGCCTTCATTATATATGTATCGATCACTACACAAATGGAGCTGGCCATGGCCGCACTCGACGGAAAAGTTGCTTTCATCACCGGCGCAAGCCGCGGCATCGGCGCGGCCATCGCGCGCCGCCTGGCCGCCGACGGCGCGGACATCGCGCTGACCTACGTCAGCGCCGCCGACAAGGCCCACGCGCTGGTGGAAGAACTGCGCGCCGCCGGGCGGCGCGCCCACGCCTACGCCGCCGACGCGGCCGATGCCGGGCAGGTCCGCGAGGCCGTGGCCCGGGCCGCCGCCGACCTGGGCCGCCTCGATATCCTGGTCAACAACGCCGGCATCTTCCTGGCCGGGCCGGTCGAGGACATCTCGGCCGACGACTACGACCGCTCGATGGACATCAACGTGCGCGCCGTGTTCGTCGCCACCCAGGCGGCGCTGCCGCACCTGGGCGAGGGCGGGCGCATCGTCAACATCGGCAGCTGCCTGGCCGGGCACACCGGCCGGCCGGGCGTGGCCCTGTACGCCGCTGGCAAGGCCGCCGTCGCCGCCTTCACGCGCGCGCTGGCGCGCGAACTGGGCCCGCGCGGCATCACCGCCAACGTGGTGCGCCCCGGGCCCATCGACACCGACATGAACCCCGCCGGCACCGACCAGGCCGCGGCGCTGGTCCAGATGCTGGCCGTGCCCCACTACGGCGAGCCGGCCGACATCGCCAACATGGTCGCCTACCTGGCCGGGCCCCAGGCGCGCTACGTCACCGGCGCCGAGCTGTCGGTCGACGGCGGCTACGCCGCCTGAGCACAAAGAAAACCGGGCGCGGCTGGACAGGTCCGAAAATTCGTGTACAATGCGCCCTCTTGCAATTGCATCAGAACTGCAAACCGGCTGGCCCGGAATGACAGGCAGCAATCGCCGGGCTGTTAGCTCAGTTGGTAGAGCAGCGGACTCTTAATCCGTAGGTCGAGTGTTCGAGCCACTCACAGCCCACCATGATTTGTAAGGCCGTTAGTGATAGTAGTCACTAACGGCCTTTTTGCTTTTCGGCTTCATGTAGGCGCTGTGCAGGCATTCTGAGTCTGCATCGATCAATTCAGGTCATGGTGAGGCGGTAGGCGATGCCCGAACATGGAACACGAACGGAGCCGGGTGGCAGTGACGAAAGCAAGAGCGCGCTGGTGCTGGGCATTATTCAAGGCAAGACCATCGTGGCCGAGGCCAGCCCCCAGTACGACCTGTCGCCCTCGGAAGTCGAGCAGTACGAATGTCATCTCAAAGACCTTCAAGAAGCGTACGGCGAGGCGATGCTGGAGCCACGCGCGAGAAAAAACTGCAGTCCCTGCTGGACGAGGACGAGAAGTGATCGAGACGATCCGCCAGGGACTGCAAGCCGACGGCATCACCGTCTCGATCGCCAAGCTGTGCCGCTGGTTCAACGTGCCGCGGCGCACGGTCTACTATTCGACAACGGGTTGGTCTGCACGTCTCGCAGCTATACCGCGTTGGTGCGAGGCTACGGGCTGCGCCAGGATTTCATCACGCCGCATTGCCCGCAGCAGAACGGCATGATCGAACGCGTGATCCGCACGTTGAAAGAACAATGCGCACATCGGCATCGCTTCGAGACCATCCACCACGCCAGCCGCGTCGTAGGGGACTGGATACGCTTTTACAACCGCCGGTGCCCGCACCGGGCGCTTGGCATGAAGACTCCGGCTCAGGCATTTGCATTAGCCGCTTAACCTGAGCAGGTTCCGCTGGGTCATTACATTCGACAGGAATGACACCTTCCGCCATTTTTAAAAGGCCTTGCAACGCATCGAGTTGCAAGGCCTTGGTTTCTAGAGCCGGAAGTAGGACACGCCGCCAATCGACAGTTCGCGCCCGTCGTAGCTGCAGGCGACAGTGCCGCCGGGCATGCGGGTACGCTGCATTTCATTGCCCGTCGCATCGCGGTAGACGGCTTCGTCGCATCTTGGAATCAGTGCTCGTCCAACGGAAATCGACGTCAAAGGTATAGGCGCGCGCGCCACCATATGTTTTTTGCCAGAAATGCCCGCGTCCGCCGGCATCGAAAGACACCTTGCTCAAACCCGTGGTGGTGGAAAACCGGCCCGCTACCCGCGCGCAACCGCTGGCCGCTGGCGCGGCATTCGATAGTTGCGGGCGATCGAGTTTGCCGTCGACAGCGGGCGCGTCCTGATGACGGGCCTGGTTTTCCTGGGCGGCGGCAACCGCCGCGGCAAGGCCTTGTTTACTCATGGGATCGGTTCGCGAGGCCGGCTGGCTTTGCCGGGCAACCTCGGCCAACTCGCGCGCCTGCGCAACCTCACGCGCTGTCGCGGCCTGCCGCGCCTTGTCGCGACGCTTGTATTGCGCAAGAGAAGCCTGTCTTTCGCCCTCGAAATAAGCGCAGTTGACGGTGCGGCCGCTCGGCGCGGTGCATTCGTACTCGCCGTCAAATGCCGACTCGTCGATGCCCGGCACATCGTGAACCACCGTACCGTCGGGCAACGTCAAATCTCCGTTGCCTGCCGGCTGTCCATTGCTCACCTTGCCCGTCCACGTCCTGCCATCGGTCAGGGTCAACTTGCCTGTGTCGGGTTCCGTGCCGGTATAGCCGCCCTGGAAAACACGGCCGTCCGGAAAACGCATGACGCTGCCCTCGGCCAGGCTCCTGCCCTGCCAGCGGCCCGCCACTTGCCGGCCGTCGTCAAATACCGGCACGCCCTCGAAACCGCTTCGCGCACCCGGCAATGCCAGGGCATTTTCGAGGCGAGCCACGCGAGACTGGGCTCGGAAGAGCTCCAGCCTACCCGTACCGCGAGCCTGTCCATCGCCCCTGGGGCCATGCCAGCGCCCCTCCAGACCGCCGTCGAATACCAGACGAAACGGGCTGAAAGTCTGCGCCAGACCCAGATCCCGGGACAGCGCCAAGGACTCGGCAAGACGTTTCAGGGCATCTTCGCCATGCAGGACTAGAACGTCGTCCATCACGACGCCCAAGTCCACATGGATGACAGTGTACCTTCCGGCCTCGACCGCCACCCACTGGGACAAGCGTGTCTCGCCACGCAAAGACACCCGGACCTGGTATTGATCCGGCTACAAGGTCAGCTTGAGGTGATAGCCCAACCTGGCATCGGACTGCAAAGGGATGAAGCCAGCCGTGGACTTGGCCGCCAACGCCTCGAAACGCCAACCCTCCGTACCCCAGGGGGAATCGGGCAGGACGAAATGCAGGAAACCCGGCGCGAGAGGATCCTCGGCGGATTCGTCGGCAGGGCCAGCCGACGAATCCGCCACGGAAGTCCCGGGAGCCGGCGGGGCCTCGACCGCCGCATCGCTTTGAGGCGCCGGCGCAAAGGCATCGCGCACGCTGGTCGCCATATTGGTCAGCGTTTCGCACCCCGAAAGCGCCAGGCTTGCCAAGGCTACCAGGGCCAACCGCCGCGCGGCATGGATGATATTCATTCGACACACTGCGGCGAACCGCAGCCCTGTGCGCATTGCCGCGCGACTTGTTCAAACTCGCCCACCAGATTGCAAGCGTAGACGCGCGCCATTTCCTGCTTGGCCGCGAGGCAGGAAGCGCTTTTGTATGGAATGGGCACCGTGCTGGAATGCCCCGCCGGGCAGGTGACACGGTATTGCTGGGTGCGTTCGGCGCCGCCGCGGGCGGGCGTATTGCCGGCGGACGCAATCGCGGCTCCGTCTAGCTGTGAACTGTCAATAGGTTGTATTCGTCCAGGTTGAGTCTGGAGATGGGTACAGCGCGCCCGATGCCTTGGTGGGGTCGATGCCAGTTGTAGTGGTGTAGCCAGGATTTCATGGCATCGGCTCGGTGTTGGGAGTTCTGGTAGGTGTGAGCGTAAGCCCACTCACGCAAGGCCGACTGGATGAAGCGTTCGGCCTTGCCATTGGTCTGTGGGCGGTAAGGTCGGGTAAAGCGGTGCTTGATGCCCAGCTCATGGCACAGCGCGGCGAAGGCGCGGCTGCGAAAGGCCGAGCCATTGTCGGTGAGCAAGCGCTGGATGGTCACGCCCAGGCGCTGGTAGTAGGCCACTGCGTCCTTGAGGAACTGGACGGCGCTGGGGAAGCGCTCGTCGGGGTGGATGTCGGTGAAGGCCACGCGGGCGTGGTCATCGATGGCCACGAAGACGAAGTCCCAGCCGGCCCCCTCAACGGTATCGCGTCGGTTGCCCGTGACCCGGTGGCCAGGGCGCTGGATACGTCCCAGCTTCTTGATGTCGATGTGCAGCAGATCGCCGGGGGCCTGATGCTCGTAGCGCACCACCGGCTCGGCCGGCTCCAGGTCGGCCAGGTGCGACAGACCGGCGCGGGCCAGGACGCGGCTGACGGTGCTGGCTGACACGCCCAGCGCCTGGGCGATGCGCGCTTGGGTCAGCCGCTTGCGGCGCAGCTCCACGATAGCCAGCGCCTTGGCCGGCGCAATCGCTCGGGGCGAGACCGTCGGGCGCGAGGACGCATCGGCCAAGCCCGCCTGGCCCTGAGCCAGGAAGCGGCCCAGCCATTTGCGCACAGTCGGCGCGGTGACCCCATAGGCGCGGGCCGCTTCAGGCACACAAACTTGATGGGCGATCAATTGCTGGACCATTTCGAGTCGACGTAGGAAGGTCAATCGGGCATGCTTATGGGTGTTCATCCGGCCGGGCTCCTTGAGTGAACTGGGGGATCGGCGATTTCCAGTTTCTCAAATCCGGTTCGGATGAACCATGCATACAACCTATTGAATCTTCACATCTAGCGTGCTGGGCGCGTATGCGCCTCGACCACTTCGCGCAATGGCGGCGCGCCTGTGTTTGGCCGTCGGTCATCACGTCTTGGAACAAGGCCGCGCCGATCTGGGCGACATCCGCCCCGGGAATATCGGCCGACGACAAAATCAAGCCACCCAGGCCCAGCGCCAGCAAGGCCCCGAATCCGTCGCCGCCGCCAGAGGCCTCGGCTTGCCGCCGCTGGCGCTCCGACTCGCGGAAAGACGCCACCTGATCGGCGTAGCGCTGCTCCATTTGGGCAAGATAGGCAGGCGTGGCCCTGGTGAATTTCAACGCGTGATTGCCATTGCCAAAATTCGCCACGTAAATGCCAGGTTCCCGCACGCCATCGTGACGGACAAAGGTGCCAATCATCACGTAAGACCCCGTGCGAATGGCCGGGTCGGTCAATTCCAATTCCTGGTCAAGCTTGCTGGGCGCCTGCAGGAACATGTTGAAATCACCCTGGTACTGCCCATTGAATCCAGCCGGCGCCTGGTTCAAGCCCGATGCAGGACCGAGGTAGGTGGATGCCGGCGAGGAATGATACGTACCTTTGTGATAGGTGAGCGCCAGTTTATGGGTGTATGCATCGCGCACCAGGCTCATTTGCCCGTCAAAGCGATCAAAGTCGCCGCGAACGCGCACCCCCTCGAACAGCGATGTATCCCCTGAGCGCATGCGGTACGCCAGCATTTCATCGGCAACGGTTTCCAGCGCTGCGTTGTTTGCCTTCTCTTGCGTGAACTGCTGATGGAAGGCAGCGAGGCGAGCATTGTCGTCCGCCTCAATCTTGGCTCGTTCCGCGGGCGCATAACCCGCGTAAGGGTCGTGGTCCCCCATGCAACCAGCCAATACGCCGCACGCCAGCAGGATCAGTCCCGCGCTAATTTTGTTTTTACATTGCATCGTCATCCCGTGCCTCAAAGGTCGGCGCATTCGGTCGCATGGATTTGCACGGCATGTTGGTAGCACACGCTATTCCCGCGTGGCTTGAGGTATTCGTACCAACCATGCAAGACGTATTGCCCGTCCATTTTTCTGGCCCGAAAGCGCCTGACGGGCTCGCCATCCTCATAAATCGTGACGACTCTGCGCGATGCGTCAGGGTATGCGGCCACCGTGATCGTGGTTTTGAGAGGCTGTGCCAGCCAGTCCGGAGAAAAGAAATCGACCGTCCCGCCAACGGGCGTTCCGGCCAGCTCCGGCGCGCCGCCGCCTCCGTAGCTTTGGTAGTAGACGGAATACATGGGTTTGCCGGCGTCACGGCCTGCCGCTCGCATCTCCATGACCTCCCCGGAAAACAGGCGACGATAGTGCTTGTGCCATGCGCGCCCGAATTCCTTGTGCTCACCGACGGGCATGCCCCCGGCGTAAACCCCCACGCGGCGCTCCTGCGACAGAATGTCGTCATGGTCGTCGCCCGTGGTCTTCTTGCGTTTGTGCGTGACCAGTATGTAATCCACCGGCCCTTCGAACTTGAAATCCTCCGCGCTCGATCCCTGGCTGGGGCAAGCGCCCGAGACGACATTCAAGGCTTATACCAGCGGTGGCGCCTCTTCCGGCGACCCGTTGGCGCGCAAGCGCCTGTTAACCGCTTCCAACGGGTAAGAAACCGGGCACGAAACACCCTGCTCCGGAGCGAACAGGGCTTCGCCTTGCGTCAGCAGATGGTTGATGTCCCGCAAGGCACGGGCTTGCAGCGCAGCGGCAGGATCGGGAACCGGCCCCAGCGAACGCAGTTGGCCGCTAGCTGTGAAGATTCAATAGGTTGTATGCATGGTTCATCCGAACCGGATTTGAGAAACTGGAAATCGCCAACTCCCCAGTTCACTCAAGGAGCCCGGCCGGATGAACACCCATAAGCATGCCCGATTGACCTTCCTACGTCGACTCGAAATGGTCCAGCAATTGATCGCCCATCAAGTTTGTGTGCCTGAAGCGGCCCGCGCCTATGGGGTCACCGCGCCGACTGTGCGCAAATGGCTGGGCCGCTTCCTGGCTCAGGGCCAGGCGGGCTTGGCCGATGCGTCCTCGCGCCCGACGGTCTCGCCCCGAGCGATTGCGCCGGCCAAGGCGCTGGCTATCGTGGAGCTGCGCCGCAAGCGGCTGACCCAAGCGCGCATCGCCCAGGCGCTGGGCGTGTCAGCCAGCACCGTCAGCCGCGTCCTGGCCCGCGCCGGTCTGTCGCACCTGGCCGACCTGGAGCCGGCCGAGCCGGTGGTGCGCTACGAGCATCAGGCCCCCGGCGATCTGCTGCACATCGACATCAAGAAGCTGGGACGTATCCAGCGCCCTGGCCACCGGGTCACGGGCAACCGACGCGATACCGTTGAGGGGGCCGGCTGGGACTTCGTCTTCGTGGCCATCGATGACCACGCCCGCGTGGCCTTCACCGACATCCACCCCGACGAGCGCTTCCCCAGCGCCGTCCAGTTCCTCAAGGACGCAGTGGCCTACTACCAGCGCCTGGGCGTGACCATCCAGCGCTTGCTCACCGACAATGGCTCGGCCTTTCGCAGCCGCGCCTTCGCCGCGCTGTGCCATGAGCTGGGCATCAAGCACCGCTTTACCCGACCTTACCGCCCACAGACCAATGGCAAGGCCGAACGCTTCATCCAGTCGGCCTTGCGTGAGTGGGCTTACGCTCACACCTACCAGAACTCCCAACACCGAGCCGATGCCATGAAATCCTGGCTACACCACTACAACTGGCATCGACCCCACCAAGGCATCGGGCGCGCTGTACCCATCTC
The DNA here is from genome assembly GCF_000306945.1 of Bordetella pertussis 18323. Lineage (NCBI taxonomy): Bacteria > Pseudomonadati > Pseudomonadota > Betaproteobacteria > Burkholderiales > Alcaligenaceae > Bordetella > Bordetella pertussis. The sequence goes on from NC_018518.1 coordinate 3,353,272, forward strand.
CAGACTCAACCTGGACGAATACAACCTATTGACAGTTCACACCTAGTGCGCCACGTTGGAGAACAGCGAGCGCAGCTCGGCGCACAGCTGGGCGAACTTCGGGCTGGCAAGCGTTTCCTCGGTCCGCGGGAAAGGCAGGTCGATGTCGATCTCGCGCAGCACCCTGGCCGGCCTGGGTCCCAGCACCACCACCTTGCTCGATAGGAACACCGCCTCGGGAATGGAGTGGGTGATGAACATGACCGACTTGCGGGTCTCGCTCCAGATGCGCTGCAGCTCCACCATCATGGTCTCGCGCGTCATCGCGTCGAGCGCGGCGAACGGCTCGTCCATCAGCAGCAGGCTGGGGTCGTGAATCAGGCCGCGCGCGATGCCCACCCGCTGCTGCATGCCGCCGGAGAGTTCGTGCGGATAGTGCTGCTCGAACTTCTCCAGCCCCATGGTCTTGAGCAGGGCATGCGCGCGCGCGGTGCCCGCCGCGATGTCCATGCCCATGGTGCGGATCGGCAGCAGCACATTGTCCAGCACGTTCTGCCAGGGCAGCAGGGTGGCGTGCTGGAACACGATGCCGACGTCGCGCCGCGGGCCGTCGATGGCCTGCCCGCGCAGCTCGGCCACGCCGGCCGAGGGCTTGAGCAGGCCGGCGGCCACCTTGAGCAGGGTGGACTTGCCGCAGCCCGAGGGGCCCAGTATGGACAGGAATTCGCCTTCGGCGACCGTGGTGCTGAATCCCTCGAGCGCCGTGGTCGGGCCGCGCGAGGACCGGTAGGTCACCTCCAGGCCCTGGACGCGGAAGACCGGTGCGCTGCCATTGTGTTGTGCCTGATTCACGCTGCCGGCTCCTAGTCCTTGAACGCCTTGGCCTGCGCCTGCACGGCAGCCGTGTCGAAGTCGGAGAACTTGTCCACGAACGCATTCGTATAGACGCTGTCCAGGTCCACGTCGAGCGTTTCGAGCTGCCCGCCTTCGTGCAGGGCGGCGGCGAAGTCGCGCCAGGTATCCGGGTTGTACTGCCCCCACTGGCGCGGCTTGCCTTCCGGGAACACCAGCATCTTGTTGAAGCGCGCCGAGAACACCTTGACGCTGTCGGCCAGCACCTTGGCGTCGTCGCCGGCCGGCTTGGTGTTGGGGTACTCCTTCCAGAACAGCCGCACGCAGGCCTCGCGGTTGGTCTCGCAGAACACGGTGGCCTTGGCCATGGCCCGGCCGAATCCGGCCAGCACCTCGGGCTTGTCGCGGATCATGTCCTCGTGCGCCACCATGCCGTTGCTGAACAGCGCCTCGTAGCGCGGCAACTGCGGCAGGCGCCGGATGGCGGTGCCCTGCGTCTCCAGCGTGGCGTGCTGCGAATCGAACAGGTTGAGCGCGTCGATCTGCTTGTTCTGCAGCGCCAGGAAGGCGGCGCTGCCGATGCCCACCGGCACCATGCTCGCGTCGATGCCCAGTTCCTTGAACTCGGCCTTGGTGATGGGCACGTTGCCGAAGGTCATCGCGCCCACGCCGACCTTGCGGCCGTCGAGGTCCTTGAGCGACTTCAGGGGCGAATCCGCCAGCACGGCGAACTCCCACCCCGAGGCGCGGGTGGCGTTGTAGAAGAACTTCAGCGGCAGCTTGTCCTTGCCCGGCGCGCGCGAAATGATCAGCGTGTCCGGGTTGGGGTAGCCGATGTCCACCCGCTTGGCGAGCATCTGCGGGATCAGGGTGCCGGTGCCCTTGAAGCCCATCAGCTCCACATCCAAGCCCCTCTTCCTTGAAGTAGCCGAGCTGCTTGGCGGCGACCATGGGCGCCTGGGACAGCGTCATGTCGGTGACGTTGCCGTATCTCAGCTTGGTCAGTTCGGCATGCGCCGGGGAGTACAACACCGTGGACATCACAATGGCGCAGGCGGCCCGCGCAAGGTTACTCGGTACAAGCAGCATGTTCGGCTCCTTCAGGTTCGGTCGGTTTGCGGAAATTCAGCCCGTGATCGGCACATAGGTGCCGCGCCCGATGGCCACCAGCTTGCCGGCCGGGCACAGGATGTCGATATCGACCACCGCGGCCGACTTGCCGGCCTTGCGGACCACGGCCACGCCGTCCACGTAGTCGCCCACGGCGGGACGCAGGTAGTCGATGCGCAGGTTCATGGTCGGCACGCCGCCGCCCACCAGCATGCCGATGGCGAAGTCGCCGACCACGTCGATCAGCGCCGCCAGCGCGCCGCCGTGGAACTGCTTGGTGCCGGGAGCGCCGCGCTCGTAGGTGTCCTGCAGCGGCATGCGCACGGAGAAGCGCGAGCCGGCATGGTCGATGTCGAGGATCTCCAGGTTCATCGCGCTGATGAACCGGGAACGGGCGAAGATGGCCTCGATGTCGGCCTTCTCCAGTTTGCGTGCGGCTTGCTGACTCATGGTTTCACCAGGATTTTGCCGAAGACCTGGCGGTCTTCGAGTTGACGGAACGCGTCGTTGATATCGGCCAGTCCGTAGGTGCGGTCGACGATGGGTTGCAGCTTGCCGGCGCGCACCTGTTCGAGCAGGGCGATCAGTTCGTCGCGGGTCCAGCCGTTCGAGCCCAGGATCTGCAGCTCGTAGCTCCAGATGAAGCGCAGGTCTTCCTTGGGGTCGTAGCCGGCGGTGGCGCCGCAGGTCAGCACGCGGCCGTTGCGGTGCAGCGTGCGCAGCGACTTGACCCAGGTGTCGCCGCCGGTGAAGTTGACCACCACGTCCACGCCGTTCTCGTAGAGGCGGCGGTGCGGCTTGCCGAACTTGGCGAAGATCGCCTTCATGAAGTCTTCCTGCTTGTAGTCGATCACGTGATCGGCTCCCAGCTCGGTCAGGCGCGCCAGCTTCTCGGGGCTGGAGGCCGCCGCGACGACCTCGGCGCCGGCCATCTTGGCCAGCTGCACGCAGCAGGTGCCGACCCCGCCGGAGGCTCCCAGGATGAGCACGCGTTCGCCGGACTGGATCTTGCCGATGGTCTGCATCATGCGCCAGGCGGTGCCGTAGGCCACCGGCAGGCAGACGGCGGTCTCGAAGCTGACGTCGTCGGGCAGGCGCACCAGGTGGTGATCGGGCACCGCGCAGTACTCAGCCAGCCCGCCGTGGCGCGCTTCGCCGATGACGCCGCCGAAGGTCTTGCGGTCCGAGGGGTCGACCAGCACGCGGTCGCCGACCTTCCAGTCCTTGACGTCCGCGCCGACCTCGACGACTTCGCCGGCGAAGTCCAGGCCCATGATGATGGGCATGGGCACCGTGATGCCGGGCATGCCGTTGCGGGTGAACACGTCGTGGTAGTTCAGCGTGGCCGCGCCGACCTTGAGGATGACCTCGTCGGGCTTGGCGACCGGGTCGGGGAAGGCGGTCTCGTACTTGATGCTGCCGGGACCACCGTGTTCGTAAATGACTGCTGCTCTCATTGCTTTTCCTGTCAGGAAGGGGTTATTGGGTGTTATTGGAAGGTTATCGGGCTTGGATGAATTGCAGCGCCGCGCAGCTGGCCTGCGCGGGCGCCACCCAGATGGACGGCGCGGCCCCGTCCAGGTAAGGGGCGGCGACGTAATCGATCTGGCGGGCTTGCAGGTATTCCTGCAGCGCCGGCAGCGACCGGACCTCGATGCAGGCGGCGGCGACCCGGTGCACGGGGCCGTCGACCAGCACCGGACAGTGCTCGCGCATGGCCGCCTCGGACATGACCCAGAAGCGGCCGCGCCGCAGCTCGAAGCAATAGGCGTCGCCGTGCGCGCTGGGCGTGCCCAGCAGGCGCTGGAAGCGCTCCAGCGTGGCCGACAGGTCGGCGGCGGCGAAATACATGGCCGCCAGGCCGGTGGCGCCGTTCGGGTGGTCGAGCAGGTGGGGCTGCCACAGCACGTCGCGCGTGCCGTGCTCGATGACGATGAAGCGCGCCTCGGGATAGGCCTCGCCGTCCAGGTTGATGTTGCGAAAGCGCGCGCGCCGGGTCTGGTCGTTGGCCGGCCCGAAGGCCGCGTCGCGCTCCAGCGTGGCCGGCGCCGGCGCCGGCACGCCCGCCGCCGTCAGCTGCGGGTGCATGGCGTCGGCCGACTCGCAGTCCATGGCCACGATGTGCAGGCCTTCGTAGCGGTCCAGCATGCGGCGCGCGGTGCTGGGCTTGTCCGGCTCCACCAGTCCCAGCAGTTCGAAGTAGCCGTTGCGGAACATGGCGCAATGGTTGCCCGATCCCCAGGGCACCACCGGGCCGCCCGGGGTCAGCGCGCCGGCGTGCATGCTGCGCGGCGTGAGGGTGAAGCCCAGGCGTTCGAAGGCCTGGCGCGCGTCTTCCAGCTTGAAGACGATCAATCCGGTATGGTCGAGGCTGAGGTTCAGGTTGGGCATGCCGATGGTGTCGTGGTCGGTAGAGTGCGAGGTCAATCGCGGGCAGCAATGATGGTACGCGGCGCGCGGCGAAATAACGTGCTCATGAAAACTGCGAAATCCCGGAAAAGTAGTTTTTTTTCCAGAACGGAGTTTGACCTGAGTTTTGCATACTAAAACTAGGGTTTTCCATGAAATTTTAGGCTGGTGTTTATACGCTTTAGGCATATAGAGGCCCGCGGCGGGCGCGCCGCGCCTGTCGGAGCCGTGATTGGCTATAGTCCGATTCCGGGCGCCGCAGTGGCGGCGCTGGCCTTCCAGTGAACTTGCAAAGGGAACCCATGCCGCAACACGACAAATCGCGCCTGGTCCGCATCGATACGGGCCCCATGATCAACCCGGTGGCGGGCAAGCCCAGCCGGCCCATAGCCGGCGACGCGTCGTTTCGCACGGTGACCGCCTTCGAGGGCGGGCAGGGGAAGGTCGAGTCCGGCGTGTGGGAGAGCACCAGCGGCAGCTTCCAGTCCAACACCACCGGCTACATCGAGTACTGCCACATCATCGAGGGCGAGGCGCGCCTGGTGGACCCGGACGGCACGGTCCACGCGGTCAAGGCGGGCGACGCCTTCATCATGCCCGAAGGCTATACCGGCCGCTGGGAAGTGGACCGCCACGTCAAGAAGATCTATTTCGTCACGCATCTGGCGTAGGGCGCACGGCGCCGCGCGCCGCGGACGCTTGACCTTCCAATCATGGCAAGGTCTACAGTGGAGTCATGCTGTCGAATCCCATTGTTTGAAGGAGCCATGATGAATGCCAGTTCCCTAGCTGTGAAGATTCAATAGGTTGTATGCATGGTTCATCCGAACCGGATTTGAGAAACTGGAAATCGCCACCCCCCCAGTTCACTCAAGGAGCCCGGCCGGATGAACACCCATAAGCATGCCCGATTGACCTTCCTACGTCGACTCGAAATGGTCCAGCAATTGATCGCCCATCAAGTTTGTGTGCCTGAAGCGGCCCGCGCCTATGGGGTCACCGCGCCGACTGTGCGCAAATGGCTGGGCCGCTTCCTGGCTCAGGGCCAGGCGGGCTTGGCCGATGCGTCCTCGCGCCCGACGGTCTCGCCCCGAGCGATTGCGCCGGCCAAGGCGCTGGCTATCGTGGAGCTGCGCCGCAAGCGGCTGACCCAAGCGCGCATCGCCCAGGCGCTGGGCGTGTCAGCCAGCACCGTCAGCCGCGTCCTGGCCCGCGCCGGTCTGTCGCACCTGGCCGACCTGGAGCCGGCCGAGCCGGTGGTGCGCTACGAGCATCAGGCCCCCGGCGATCTGCTGCACATCGACATCAAGAAGCTGGGACGTATCCAGCGCCCTGGCCACCGGGTCACGGGCAACCGACGCGATACCGTTGAGGGGGCCGGCTGGGACTTCGTCTTCGTGGCCATCGATGACCACGCCCGCGTGGCCTTCACCGACATCCACCCCGACGAGCGCTTCCCCAGCGCCGTCCAGTTCCTCAAGGACGCAGTGGCCTACTACCAGCGCCTGGGCGTGACCATCCAGCGCTTGCTCACCGACAATGGCTCGGCCTTTCGCAGCCGCGCCTTCGCCGCGCTGTGCCATGAGCTGGGCATCAAGCACCGCTTTACCCGACCTTACCGCCCACAGACCAATGGCAAGGCCGAACGCTTCATCCAGTCGGCCTTGCGTGAGTGGGCTTACGCTCACACCTACCAGAACTCCCAACACCGAGCCGATGCCATGAAATCCTGGCTACACCACTACAACTGGCATCGACCCCACCAAGGCATCGGGTGCGCTGTACCCATCTCCAGACTCAACCTGGACGAATACAACCTATTGACAGTTCACACCTAGCCGGCGCGCCCGCGGCGGGCGCCATCAGCCTGCCTATCGAGGGCATGACTTGCGCCTCGTGCGTGGGACGTGTCGAGCGCGCGCTGAAAGCCGTGCCGGGCGTCAGCGACGCGGTGGTCAACCTGGCTACCGAGCGCGCCGACGTGCGCTTTGCCGGCGCGCCGGATGTCGGCGCGGCGGTGCAGGCGGTCGAGCAGGCCGGCTACGCCGTGGCCGCCAGCACCATGGAATTGGCCGTCCCCGGCATGACCTGCGCTTCGTGCGTGGGGCGGGTCGAGCGCGCGCTGAAGGCGGTGCCGGGCGTGCGCGCGGCCAGCGTCAACCTGGCGACCGAACGCGCCCATGTCGAAGTCGCGGGTGCGGTGGCGCCGCAGGCGCTGGTCCAGGCGGTGGCCGCCGCCGGCTACGAGGCCCGCCCGCTGGATCCGGGGGGCGCCGCCGCCGATGCCGCGGCCCGGCGCCAGGCGGCCGAACTGCAGGGCCTGCGCCGCGCGCTGATCGTGGCGGCGGTGTTCGCGCTGCCCGTGTTCGTGCTGGAAATGGGCTCGCACATGATCCCGGCCTTCCACCATGCCGTGGCCGGCAGCATCGGCGTGCAGAACAGCTGGTACATCCAGTTCGTGCTGGCCTCCATCGTGCTGTTCGGCCCGGGGCTGCGCTTTTTCCGCAAGGGGGTGCCGGCGTTGCTGCGCGGCGCGCCCGACATGAACTCGCTGGTGGCCGTGGGCACGGCGGCCGCCTATGCGTATTCGGTCATCGCCACTTTCGCCGCCGGCGTATTGCCGCCGGGGACGGTCAACGTCTATTACGAGGCCGCCGCGGTCATCGTGGCGCTGATCCTGCTGGGCCGCTACCTGGAGGCGCGCGCCAAGGGCAACACCTCCGAGGCGATCAAGCGCCTGATGGGCCTGCAGGCCAAGACGGCGCGCGTGCGGCGCGACGGCGCCACCGTGGAAGTGCCGATCGCGCAGGTGGCGGCGGGCGACGTGGTCGAAGTGCGGCCGGGCGAGCGCGTGCCGGTGGACGGCCAGGTGACCGAGGGCACCAGCTTCGTGGACGAGTCCATGATCAGCGGCGAGCCCGTGCCGGTCGAGAAGCAGCCGGGCGCCGAGGTCGTGGGCGGCACGGTCAACCAGAACGGCGCGCTGGCGCTGCGCGCCACCAAGGTGGGCGGCGATACCGTGCTGGCGCAGATCATCCGCATGGTCGAGCAGGCCCAGGGCTCCAAGCTGCCCATCCAGGCGCTGGTGGACCGCATCACCATGTGGTTCGTGCCGGCGGTCATGGCCGTGGCCCTGGCGACCTTCGCCATCTGGTTCGTGTTCGGCCCCGATCCGGCGCTGACCTTCGCGCTGGTCAACGCGGTCGCGGTGCTCATCATCGCCTGCCCGTGCGCCATGGGGCTGGCCACGCCCACCTCCATCATGGTGGGCACCGGGCGCGCCGCGCAGCTGGGCGTGCTGTTTCGCAAGGGCGAGGCGCTGCAGGCGCTCAAGGACGCCCGCGTGGTGGCGGTGGACAAGACCGGCACCCTGACCAAGGGCCGCCCCGAGCTGACCGACCTGGTGCTGGCCGAAGGCTTCGAGCGCGCGGCGGTGCTGGGCAAGGTGGCCGCGGTCGAGGCCAAGTCCGAGCACCCCATCGCGCGCGCCATCGTCGACGCCGCGCAGGTCGAGGGCGCCCGGCTGGGCGCGATCGAGGCGTTCGAGTCGATCACCGGCTACGGCGTGGCGGCGCGGGTCGACGGCGCGCGGGTCGAGATCGGCGCCGACCGCTACATGGCGCGGCTGGGGCTGGACGTGGCCGTGTTCGCCGCCGAGGCGGCGCGCCTGGGCGACGAGGGCAAGACGCCGCTGTACGCCGCCATCGACGGCCGCCTGGCGGCCATGATCGCGGTGGCCGATCCCATCAAGGACACCACCGCCGCGGCCATCCGCGCCCTGCATGGCCTGGGCCTGAAAGTGGCCATGATCACGGGCGACAACCGCCGCACCGGCGAGGCGATCGCGCGCCAGCTGGGCATCGACGAGGTCATCGCCGAAGTGCTGCCTGACGGCAAGGTCGACGCGGTCAAGCGCCTGAAGGCCGAGCATGGCGCGCTGGCCTACGTGGGCGACGGCATCAACGATGCGCCGGCGCTGGCCGAGGCCGACGTGGGCATCGCCATCGGCACCGGCACCGACATCGCCATCGAGGCGGCCGACGTGGTGCTGATGTCGGGCGACCTGGGCGGCGTGCCCAACGCCATCGCGCTGTCGCAGGCCACCATGGCCAACATCCGGCAGAACCTGTTCTGGGCCTTCGCCTACAACGTGGCGCTGATCCCGGTGGCCGCCGGCGTGCTGTATCCGGTCAACGGCAGCCTGCTGTCGCCGGTGTTCGCGGCCGGCGCGATGGCGCTGTCCAGCGTGTTCGTGCTGAGCAACGCGCTGCGGCTGCGCCGCTTCGCCGCGCCGTTCGCCGCGCGTTAAGATCCTCGTTTCGGGCCGCCGCGGCGGCCCCGCACGGAGGTCCGGACGATGACAAACCCTGGCGATGGCGCGGCCGGCGCGGCGGATCGCGCCACCCTCGACCACTGGCGGCCGCGCCTGGCCGCCATTGCTGCGGCCGCCGGCCAGGACGACGCCGCGCATGACCTGGGCCACCTGCGGCGGGTGTGGGACGCGGCGCGCGCCATGCTGCAGGCGCATCCCGAGGCCGACGCGCTGGTCGTGCTGGCCGCCAGCTACCTGCACGATCTGGTCAACCTGCCCAAGAACCATCCCGAGCGCCACCTGGCGTCGCGCCAGGCCGCCGCGGCGGCGCGCGAGCGCCTGGCGCGGGCGGGCTTTCCGGCCGCGCGGCTGGACGCGGTGGCGCATGCCATCGAAGCGCACAGTTTCTCGGCCGGCATCGCGCCGCGCACCATCGAGGCGCGCATCGTGCAGGACGCCGACCGCCTGGACGCGCTCGGCCCGGTGGGACTGGTGCGCATGTTCCATGTGGGCGGCAGCCTGGGCCGCGCGCTGGCCCATCCGTCCGATCCGCTGGCCGCGCAGCGCGCGCTCGACGACAGCCGCTATACCCTGGACCATATCGAGGCCAAGCTGGCCCGCCTGCCGCACGGCATGCAGACCGAGGCCGGCCGCCGCCTGGGCGAGCAGCGCCTGGCGTGGCTGCGCGACTTCCGCGCCGCCTTCTCGGCGCAGTGGGGCGGCGGCCAGCTTCGATAAAATCCTGTTACCGTGTCGGTATCCGCGGGCGCGGGCGTGCCCGCGCCGTTATTCATTGTAGGAAGCCGTTCCATGTTCGAGCACGTCCAAGCCTATCCGGGCGACCCCATCCTCAGCCTGAACGAGGATTTCCAGAAAGATCCCCGTGTCGGCAAGGTCAACCTGACCATCGGCATCTATTTCGACGAAGCCGGCCGCATCCCCGTCATGGCCGCCGCCCGCGAGGCCGAGGCCGCGCTGCTGGCCGACATCGGGCCGCGCCCCTACCTGCCGATGGCCGGCCTGCCGGCCTATCGCGACCTGGTGCAGGAACTGGTGTTCGGCGCCGGCAGCGCCGCGCGCCGCGCCGGCCGCATCGCCACCGTGCAGACGCTGGGCGGGTCGGGCGCGCTGAAAGTGGGCGCCGATTTCCTCAAGCGCTATTTTCCCAAGTCGGAAGTCTGGGTCAGCGACCCGAGCTGGGAAAACCATCGCACCATTTTCGAGGGCGCCGGCTTCGCGGTGCACACATATCCCTATTACGACGACGCCAGCGGCGGCCTGCGCTTTGACGAGATGCTGGCCACGGTGGGCGGCCTGCCGGCCGGCAGCGTCGTGCTGCTGCACGCCTGCTGCCACAACCCGACCGGCGTGGACCTCGATCGCGCCCAGTGGGACGCGCTGATTCCGGTGCTGCGCGAGCGCGGCCTGATCGCCTTCGTCGACATGGCCTACCAGGGCTTCGGCGATGGCCTGGACGACGACGCCTATGCTGTGCGGGCCCTGGCCGAGGCGGGCGTGACCTGTGTGGTGGCCAACTCGTTCTCGAAGAATTTCTCGCTGTACGGCGAGCGCTGCGGCGGGCTGAGCGTGGTCTGCGAAACCGCCGAGCAGGCCGGCTGCGTGCTGGGCCAGCTGACCAGCACCATCCGCGCCATCTACAGCAACCCGCCTACCCATGGCGCGCGCATCGTCGCCCAGGTGCTGGGCACGCCGGCGCTGCGGCAATCGTGGGAGGCCGAGCTGGGCGCCATGCGCGAGCGCATCCAGGCGATGCGGCGCGCCATCCACGACGGCCTGGCCGGCCGCGTCGAGCCGCGCATGCTGCAGCGCTACCTGTCGCAGCGCGGCATGTTCACCTACACCGGCCTGGGCGCGGAGCAGGTCGAGACCTTGCGGCGCGACCAGGGCGTGTATCTGCTGCGCTCGGGCCGCATGTGCGTGGCGGGCCTGAACCGCGACAACGTGGCGGTGGCCGCCGACGCCATCGCCAGCGTGCTGGCGCGCGGCTAGGGCGGGGCGCGCCGGGCCTAGCTGTGAAGATTCAATAGGTTGTATGCATGGTTCATCCGAACCGGATTTGAGAAACTGGAAATCGCCACCCCCCCAGTTCACTCAAGGAGCCCGGCCGGATGAACACCCATAAGCATGCCCGATTGACCTTCCTACGTCGACTCGAAATGGTCCAGCAATTGATCGCCCATCAAGTTTGTGTGCCTGAAGCGGCCCGCGCCTATGGGGTCACCGCGCCGACTGTGCGCAAATGGCTGGGCCGCTTCCTGGCTCAGGGCCAGGCGGGCTTGGCCGATGCGTCCTCGCGCCCGACGGTCTCGCCCCGAGCGATTGCGCCGGCCAAGGCGCTGGCTATCGTGGAGCTGCGCCGCAAGCGGCTGACCCAAGCGCGCATCGCCCAGGCGCTGGGCATGTCAGCCAGCACCGTCAGCCGCGTCCTGGCCCGCGCCGGTCTGTCGCACCTGGCCGACCTGGAGCCGGCCGAGCCGGTGGTGCGCTACGAGCATCAGGCCCCCGGCGATCTGCTGCACATCGACATCAAGAAGCTGGGACGTATCCAGCGCCCTGGCCACCGGGTCACGGGCAACCGACGCGATACCGTTGAGGGGGCCGGCTGGGACTTCGTCTTCGTGGCCATCGATGACCACGCCCGCGTGGCCTTCACCGACATCCACCCCGACGAGCGCTTCCCCAGCGCCGTCCAGTTCCTCAAGGACGCAGTGGCCTACTACCAGCGCCTGGGCGTGACCATCCAGCGCTTGCTCACCGACAATGGCTCGGCCTTTCGCAGCCGCGCCTTCGCCGCGCTGTGCCATGAGCTGGGCATCAAGCACCGCTTTACCCGACCTTACCGCCCACAGACCAATGGCAAGGCCGAACGCTTCATCCAGTCGGCCTTGCGTGAGTGGGCTTACGCTCACACCTACCAGAACTCCCAACACCGAGCCGATGCCATGAAATCCTGGCTACACCACTACAACTGGCATCGACCCCACCAAGGCATCGGGCGCGCTGTACCCATCTCCAGACTCAACCTGGACGAATACAACCTATTGACAGTTCACAGCTAGCGGCCGCGCTGGGTGCACTCCCAGACCGCCTCGGCCAGCGCCGACAGGCGGGTACGCGGCCGGTACAGGCGCACCTCGAAAGCGATTTCCTCGGCCCGTCCGCCCAGCGCGGCCAGGGCGCCGCGCCGGCAATCCCCGGCCACCATCGACCACGGCAGCCAGGCGATGCCCAGCCCCTTCTGCGCCATGCCGTGCGCGGCATCGAGGGAGTCGCAGCGCACGAACGGCGCCAGCGCATAGGGAAAGGTCTCGAGCCGGTCGCCGGCGATGCGCGCCATGGCCAGTCCGCCCGAATACGTGATCAGCGGCGCGGCCGGCCCGCCTTCGCTCAGGGCATGGCGCGGGCGGCCGCGCGCATCGGCCTGGCATACCGGCACCAGTTTGTCGATGCCCAGGGTCATGTAGCGAAACCGTCCCGGCGTCAATTGCACCGACAGCGCCGGATGCTCATAGCAGCACACCAGGTCGACACGGCCCTGCTCCAGCAACGCCGCCATCTCCTGCATCACGCCGGTAGACAGTTCCACCTGCGCGCCGTCCAGCAGGCGCGCGGGGCGCTGGCGCAGGCGCGCGGGGCGCTGGCGCAGCCGCGCTATCCAGTCGGCCACCAGGGTACGCGCCAGGCTGCGGCCGGTGCCGATGCGCAAGATGCGCTCTTCCTGGCGGCCAGCGCTGCGCAGCTGTTCGCGCACCCGATCGACCTGCTCGACGACCTGGCCGGCCGCCTGCAGCAAGGCTTCGCCCTGCGCCGTCAGCACGACCGGCGTGCGGCCGCGCTCGACCAGCGGCGCGCCGGCCCAGGTCTCCAGCGCGCGGATGCGCCGCCCGAAGGCCGGATGCGTGACGTGGCGCAACTCGGCCGCGCGCACGAAGCTGCCGGTCTGCGCCAACGCGATCAGGTCTTCGAAGAGTTTCAGGTCGGACATGGAAAACCGCCGCACAAGTCGCTGCGCCGATACAATCGGCTTCTGATCCGGCACCATGCCGGGCCATCGCGCAGCAGAGTGCTCTTGTAGCATGCGACGCGCGCGTCAACCCCTTACGGAGACATCATGAGCGTGCCCACCGCCGCCAAACGCATCACCACCCGCCAATTGCGCATGCGCACGCCGGACGAGCCCATCGTGGCGCTGACCGCCTACACGGCTCCCATCGCCGGCCTGCTGGATGCGCACTGCGACCTGCTGCTGGTGGGCGACTCGCTGGGCATGGTCATCTACGGCATGGAAACCACCCTGCCGGTTACCGTGGACATGATGATCCAGCACGGCCGCGCCGTGATGCGCGGTTCGCAGCGTGCCTGCGTGGCGGTGGACATGCCGTTCGGCAGCTACCAGGAAGACGAGCGCCAGGCCTATCGCAACGCCGCCCGCATCATGGCCGAGACCGGCGCAAGCTGCGTCAAGCTGGAGGGCGGCGCGGAAATGGCCTCGACCGTGGCGTTCCTGGTCGAGCGCGGCATTCCCGTGATGGGCCACGTCGGGCTCAAGCCCCAATCGGTGCACGGCCATGGCGGCTTCCGTACCGTCGGCCGCGGCGCCGAGGCCGAGCAGGTCATGGCCGACGCACAGGCCATCGCCGCGGCGGGCGCCTTTACGGTGGTCATCGAAGGCACGCTGGAACCCGTGGCGCGCGCCATCACCGAGGCCTTGCCCGTTCCCACCATCGGCATCGGCGCCTCGCCCGCCTGCGGCGGACAGATCCTGGTGTCGGACGACGTGCTGGGCCTGTTCTCGGATTTCACGCCGCGCTTTGTCAAGCGCTACGCGCAGCTGGGCCCCATCATCGAACAGGCCGCCGCGGCCTACGCCAGCGAGGTCCGCGCGCGCACGTTCCCGGCGCCGGAACACTGCACCGGCATGCCGGCGCCCGACGGCCGCCCGGCCTGAAGCCGGGCACAGGAAGCGGCCGCCGCCAAGCGGCTGGCCGGCTCCTCGGGCCGCTCGGACTCCTGCGCACGGCCAAACGGCCAGCGCTGCGGCCTGACGGGAGGCGTGGCGGGAGGTTGATCGGTCATTGCTCAATCCCTTGCTATAGATGGGCCGAGCATAGCCGCTATGCCGTGCCATGATTGTCAACAATTGCCAATGATGTGCGCGGATCCTGCAAACCCGCTCCCGCGCGCCGTAGGGTTTTCGCCACAGGCAAACCCGGCCACGGGCTGCCCCGCGCCGCGCCCATGGCGCCATCCCGCGTGCTACGCGCAGGCGCGGCGCGCCCGCGATAGCAAGGCAATATGACAGCACCACGCACGCATTGCCTCAGTGCATGGAAATGTCAATTCGCGCACCGCGTAACACTCCGGCACATATAGCGCCCCTAGACTTCGCCGGGTCCACGTTCCAGCACGAACCGTGCCGGACGTATGTCGGACCTTCTGCAGAAATTTGGGAGCATCACAATGAAGAAAACCTTGCTTGCCGTCGCCCTGGCCAGCGGATTCGCGGGCACGGCGCAAGCCGCCGCCACCAGCGTCACGCTGTATGGCCTGATCGACTCGGGCATCGGCTATGAACAGGTCAAGGGACCCGACGGCTTCAAGCAAAGCCATGTCGGCGCGACCAGCGGCGTCAGCAGCGGCTCGCGGTGGGGCCTGAAAGGCGCCGAAGACCTCGGTGACGGCCTGCAGGCCGTGTTCACTCTCGAGGCCGGCTTCAACAACCAGACCGGCAACTCCGAACAAAGCGGCCGCCTGTTCGGCCGCCAGGCCACCGTCGGCCTGTCCAGCAGCGCCTGGGGCAAGCTGGAGTTCGGCCACCAGACCAATATGGCGTCCAAGTACATGGCCGACATCAGCCCGTTCGGCACCGACTACGGCATGGCCGGCATCGGCAGCACGTTCGGCGCGACCAAGTCGCTGCGCCTGGACAACATGGTGATGTACCAGTCGCCCGACTTCAGCGGCTTCCGGTTCGGGCTGGGCTATTCGTTCAACGCCGACACCACCAAGGGCGACAACTTCAGCACCAGCGACAATCCGCGCGTCGTGACCGCCGGCGCGAAGTACGCTTCCGGCCCGCTGACCCTGGTCGCCACCTACGACCGCCTCAGCCCCAACCACGCCGCCACCAACGGCGAATCGCAAAGCGTGCAGGAATACGCCCTGGGCGGCATGTACGATTTCGAGGTCGTCAAGCTGCACGCGGCCTGGGGCCAGACGTTCGACGGCTGGTTCTCCGGCTACTCGATGGGCACCAACCCCAGCTTCGCCGGCTACAGCAAGCTGCCTTCGCTGGCGTACAAGGACGGGGCCAAGGTCGATTCCCTGATGCTGGGTGCGACCGTGCCGCTGGGCAAGACCAAGGTATTCGGCTCGTGGCAGCGCGCCGATCCGAAGAACGACAAGCTGACCGGCGGCGACAAGACCTACAACATCTTCGCCCTGGGCGCCACCTACGACCTGAGCAAGCGCACCAACCTGTACGCCTATGCCGCCTACGGCGACAACTACGCGTTCCATGACGAAGTGCGCAACACCGCCGTGGCCGTGGGCCTGCGCCACCGCTTCTGAGCCGTTGCATGATGGGCCGGCCCCCCGGGGCCGGCCCCGCGAGGCATGCGAGTCCAGCGTCCTAGCTGTGAACTGTCAATAGGTTGTATTCGTCCAGGTTGAGTCTGGAGATGGGTACAGCGCGCCCGATGCCTTGGTGGGGTCGATGCCAGTTGTAGTGGTGTAGCCAGGATTTCATGGCATCGGCTCGGTGTTGGGAGTTCTGGTAGGTGTGAGCGTAAGCCCACTCACGCAAGGCCGACTGGATGAAGCGTTCGGCCTTGCCATTGGTCTGTGGGCGGTAAGGTCGGGTAAAGCGGTGCTTGATGCCCAGCTCATGGCACAGCGCGGCGAAGGCGCGGCTGCGAAAGGCCGAGCCATTGTCGGTGAGCAAGCGCTGGATGGTCACGCCCAGGCGCTGGTAGTAGGCCACTGCGTCCTTGAGGAACTGGACGGCGCTGGGGAAGCGCTCGTCGGGGTGGATGTCGGTGAAGGCCACGCGGGCGTGGTCATCGATGGCCACGAAGACGAAGTCCCAGCCGGCCCCCTCAACGGTATCGCGTCGGTTGCCCGTGACCCGGTGGCCAGGGCGCTGGATACGTCCCAGCTTCTTGATGTCGATGTGCAGCAGATCGCCGGGGGCCTGATGCTCGTAGCGCACCACCGGCTCGGCCGGCTCCAGGTCGGCCAGGTGCGACAGACCGGCGCGGGCCAGGACGCGGCTGACGGTGCTGGCTGACACGCCCAGCGCCTGGGCGATGCGCGCTTGGGTCAGCCGCTTGCGGCGCAGCTCCACGATAGCCAGCGCCTTGGCCGGCGCAATCGCTCGGGGCGAGACCGTCGGGCGCGAGGACGCATCGGCCAAGCCCGCCTGGCCCTGAGCCAGGAAGCGGCCCAGCCATTTGCGCACAGTCGGCGCGGTGACCCCATAGGCGCGGGCCGCTTCAGGCACACAAACTTGATGGGCGATCAATTGCTGGACCATTTCGAGTCGACGTAGGAAGGTCAATCGGGCATGCTTATGGGTGTTCATCCGGCCGGGCTCCTTGAGTGAACTGGGGGGTTGGCGATTTCCAGTTTCTCAAATCCGGTTCGGATGAACCATGCATACAACCTATTGAATCTTCACACCTAGACGCGGAATCGGCCCCTCAGCGTTCCAGATACAGAACGCTGGGGGGGACCGTCCGCCGTTTCAGAGATTGCCCGTGGCCTTGCCGATACGCCAATAGATGCCGCCGCCGGTCATGCCGCCGTCGACCGGCAGGTCGGCGCCGGTGATGAACGAAGCGTCCGGCCCGAGCAGGAACACCACCGCCGCGGCGATCTCGTCGGGGTCGGCGCCGCGCCCAAGCGGCGTGGCGTCGC